>JAGAKX010000013.1 GCA_017625435.1 Clostridia bacterium | reverse complement strand
GGATATTTATTTTACAGCTATAGGAATGATTTGTATTCCGACAGAGGAAGAAGTTATTGCTATGATGGAAGAGGCAAGGAAGAATCCACAAGAATACCGCATTGTAGCATGATAAACAAGAAAACGGTGCAACCCCAAACGGGGTTACACCGTATCTCTTAAAAAACATCCTTATGGGGCGTGCCCATTCTGCTCTCCGTTATTTTTATCTGTGGATTCTTAATACTGTAACACTATACATGGGTACCGTGTAATTGAACTGCGATGAAATTCCGTCAATTGTGAATTCTTCAATTTTGCAGTCCTCCTCGGCACCTAAAATATTGTCGTTTCCGAGGTCGTCACCCTTCATTTGCTGAACGTCTGCGATAGCTTCAACTGCTGTTTCACCGAGATTTATTGCAACAGCTTTTGCTTCTCCCGTCACATTAACAAGCTTTACTATAATATCGCCCGTATCGTCTGTGCTGACAACGGTGTAGCATTCTGCGTATGCATCATTTCCGAAATCGTATTCAAACTGCATTTCACCGTCAATGAAGCCTCTTACGAGTGTGCCCGATACCTCAAGCTTGATTTCGTATGTTTTACCCGTTTCCACGGTGAAATCCGTATTTGTTGCGAGAATTTCAGTCTTTATGCCGTTTTCAATTTTCTGCACCACGCTTCGGGTGTTGCCCCAACCGCCGAGATTCCAGAAATAATTATTGCCCGTATCCTTTACACCGAAATGGATAAGGAAGCCCTCGTCACCGTCTGTCTTTGTTGCTTCAAGGGTGTATGTGTAATCGCTCCAGGTATCGTCACCGAAGTAGGCAACGCTTCCCGTATCGCTGTATTCCATCCAGGTGTCAAGCTGATTTAATTTACCGTTCCTGATTTTCCAGTCACCGCTTGTGGGAGTTTCCCAGTTCCACCACATATTTTTGATTGAGAAATTGTCCTTGCCGAGAGTCTTACCCGTAATGTTGTCGGTAACTGTTATGTTATCGAATTCTGCCGAGGTGTACCAGGTGCCGACTCCGACCTTGCCCGTAATATCTCCCTCTTGGATTTCTGCTCCCGTTAATTCGTGCTTCAATACCTTTGTGCCCTGATTATTGCTGAAAAGCTTCTGCGCATAGTAGCTGATAGAGCCCGTCACCTGATGATTATTGAACCATATAAGGTCAGGGGACCAATGTGTAGCCGTAAGCTGTCCGAAAAGGGGAGCGTAAGCTGCCATTTTTACAATGTCGCCGTTTCTTTCAAGTCCCGTCATATATGCGGCTTCTGCGAGAGCTGCCTCAAGGCGGTTGCTCTTTGCTGCGTATTCACCTAAAAATACGTTTATGCCGCCGCCGTAAATGGTGTCAGTCATTTCGCTGAAATCACGCTTGTAGTTATCTTCATTGTAATAATTCGCATTTCTTAAAAACCATATAGGGTCGTTGTAGTAATGCTGGTCTGTAGCTCCTGCAAAATCAAGCACGTTTTCGGAGCCCATTTTATCCAGCTTGTTTTTTGCGTATTCGTAAGAGGGAAGATACTGTGCGCCTCTTGTGCCGTCAGCAGTACCTGCGGAGTAAATAAGCTCAAGCCCCTCGTATAATTCGGGATTTTCTGCTTTCTCTTTGTTGAAGGCTTGGAGGAAGGCAGAGTATCTTTCAAAATATACCTCGCCTTCGTTTTCATTGCCGATACAGATGTATTTGATTTCAAAAGGTGTTTCGTGACCCATTGCGATTCTGACTTTGCCCCATTTTGTGCTTTCATCTCCGCGGCAGAACTCTATAAGGTCGAGCATATCGTCTATATAACGCTGAAATTCGGGGGTATACATTTCCACGGGACCCTTTCCTCTCATCTGACAGAAAAGTCCGCAGTTAAGAACAGGCACGCCCACAGCACCTATGTCCTCACATAAAAGGAAATATTCATAGAATCCCAGACCGTATGACATAAAGCAGGGGAGAGGGTCGTCTGTTGCTGCAATATTTGTCCAGAGATTAATTCCCTGTTTTCTTGCGGCAACATCACCGTAGGTACCGCCGAATAAAAGGGGCTCACGGTTTTCGTCAACACCTATTGAATCCTTCCAGTCGTAAGCGGTATCGTCGTCATAGCCTTCGATTATACATCCGCCGGGGAAGCGCAGGAATTTGGGACTTAATGCTTCAAGCATTTCGCCTAAATCCTTTCTCATACCGTTTTCTCTTCCCTTGAAGGTGTTTTCGGGGAACATTGAAATCATATCAAAGCACACCTCACCCTCATTAATCAGAAGCTGAAGGGTTACACCCTCGTGTGCCGTCACGGGAGATGTGATTGTAAGCGTGTATTTGTTCCATTCGTCGGAAATTTCATCAATAAGAATTTTTTCTGCCTTGATTTCACCGTTTACTGAAAGGCGCACCGTGAACTTTCCGCTGTAGTCAGCTGATTTTGCATAGAATGAAACAATGTAGCTTTCATTTTCCTTAACTGCCATACCGTCAAGAAAGCCTCTGTTTTCAATACCTGAAGGCTCAGAGGATTCATTTTTCATAACAAGGTAGTTGGTATTATTTATGTTAAGGAAATTTTCCTTGTCGTCCTTTATAACCTCATTCACGGCATTGCCGACGGTCTTCCAGCCGTAAAGCTCGTCGTTTTCCGCAATTTCCGTATACTGGAAGGAGCGGTTTACAACCCTTTCCGCATAAAGACCGCCGTCAGCGGCAAAATTTATATCCTCAAAGAAAATACCGAAAAGCAGGTCGCTTATGTCGTGGATTTCTTCTTCGGGTGCAACATTAAGGGAATAATCTGCAGATTCCTCACTATAGGGAAAAATCTGATTTTCGGGAAGAGGCTCGGAAGGCTCTTCGGCTCCTCCGAAAAATCCGCCAAGTCCCACAAAAAATGCGGTAAGGGTTGCAATTATACCTCTTATAAAGCTTAAAATGCTGTACTTCATAGGCTGTCTCCTTTACGTTTATAATGATATAATAAATGAATTATGCACACCCGTCAAGTAAAGTGCTGTAATTTTATTATATGCTCAGGTTGAAAAAAGAGAAAAACTGTGGTATTATTTTGTGGATTACTGAAAACAGGAGAAGAATAATGGCGGATTTCAGATGGTTTAAGGTTGATACGGCGGCAATAATGTTTTCTTCACTTTCCGATAAAAGGTGGGGAAGGACCTTCCGTTTCAGCGCATATTTTAAAGAGGAAATTGACCCCGTCGCACTCAAAAGGGCAGTAAAGGACCTTATGCCCTACTACCCCTCTATATATGCCTATCTTAAAAGAGGCTTTTTCTGGAATTATCTTGTCAGTACTGAAAAAATGCCCGAAAT
Organism: Clostridia bacterium; assembly: GCA_017625435.1. Taxonomy (GTDB): domain Bacteria; phylum Bacillota; class Clostridia; order Oscillospirales; family Acutalibacteraceae; genus RUG806. The sequence goes on along the minus strand of JAGAKX010000013.1, from coordinate 73,943 downwards.
AAGCGAGGAAAATGAATTCGGAATGAAGCCCATAGTTCTTCGCACGGACGGCACTCCTGATTTCAGAATTACCTATAAGAAAAACAGAATAAATATAGACTGCTCCCATTCTCTCGGTGACGGCAAGGGTATAATTATTTATTTCAAGGCACTTCTTGCCCGATATAATGAGCTGAGAAAGGGAGAGACGGGGGACTATGCAACCTGTGAAGACCCCTCTCTTAACATCAGGGATTCCTTCAGCGATTATTACCGGAAGGGCGAAGAAAAGGCAACAGACAAGAGCAAAAAGGCGTTTCATTTTCCCGAGGAATATGAAGAGGGTGTAACCCGTCTTCTCTTTGCAAAAATGAGCACGGCAAAGGTAAAGGAGCTTGCCCACAAAGAAAAAATGACGGTAACGGAATACCTTACTGCAATTCTCATTCTCGGTATTATAAAAAGTCAGCAAAATCCGATATTTGAGCCAATAACTATTGCAACTCCCGTAAACCTGAGAAGGTTTTTCCCCACAATGACCCTTCGCAATTTCACGGTGCAGACCTTTGTTACCTTTGAGCCCCGGGGAAGGCAGGATGTGACTCTTCGGGAAATTCTTGATGCCACAAGAGGACAGCTCAAGGCTCAGCTGAAAAAAGAAGAATTACAGAAAACCATAAATAAATACGGGGCACTTGTAAATAACCCCGTAATAAGAATTGTTCCGGGCTTTATCAAACAGCCCGTTATGCGTGCAATACAGAAAAACACTCACGCAGGAGTCACCACCATATTTACAAACTACGGAGCCTGCAATCTCCCGGATTCTCTTTCCCCCGATATTGAAAGACTGCAGTTTGTAAACGGAGATACAAGACGCTACGGTCTTGCCGTTACCTGCTCGTGTATCGGCTTCGGCGATGTGCTTTCCCTTTGCTTTTCAAGGGCAAATCTTGACACATCGTGGTATGATACCTGCGTGCAGATTCTTGAAAATGAAGGTATTTCCGTTACAACCGACCTTATTGACGGCTTTGCGGAAAATGCAGAAAAGAATACCGTGAAGGAAAAGCTTCCCCTTTCCGCAGAACGTATAAAGGCATATTTTAACTTATAAAAAAATCCGCAAAAAAAGAGAGGTAACACTTTTGTGTTACCTCTTTCACTTTTATTCAGCTTATCGGATAGCGCCCTTGCAAAGAACTGTTTCGGTTTCGATTTCCTCACCGTTTTCATCCTTTGTTTCAATTTCAAGCTCCCAGTAGGGTACGAATACGTCGTAAACCTTACCTGCTTCAATTGAACCTGCACCGATGATGTCATACTTTTCTGCAGTTGTTTCGTCTGCAGTAACAACACCTTCATCCTCACGCTCAATACCTGCCTTGCAGCAGTACTTGAGAATCTTGTTTGCACACTTTACATACTTGCCCTTCTTACCCTTGAAGGAGCCGATTTCACCGAGCTTCTTTACAAAGGATTCCTTGAAATCCTTGTTACCCTCAATAGCATCAACTCTTGCATACCAGCTGTCAAGAACCTCGTCCTTTCTTTCTGTTTTGCCTGAAGCAAGAAGGAAGAGGGGCTCAAGAAGATCAGCAAAAGCTTCAGCATTGTCACGAAGGCCGATGATGATATTCTTCTTGTCGGAGGGCTTCATATCGTCAGCACTTTTCTTGCCCTTGCCTCTGAAAAAGAAAAAGAAAGCAACAGCTGCGCCTGCACCTGCGAGAGCAGAGATAACACAAATCAATATAATATCGTTTAAGAAAAGCATAAAAATATCTCCTTTTATGAGTTTTACGGACACAAAATATCAGTTTATGTCGGTAGCCTCTGTTATTATATATAAAATATTCTGCTTTGTCAATAAGCTAAGGGACAAATTAGCCGATACGTTTTCTGAGAATATCTCCCTCGTGAAGCTTGTGGGGACAGAAAACGCTGACTTTTTCCTGAACCAGATGGGCACTTTCTCTGTCTTCGCCGTTTTTGTCCTTTATTGAGGTGACTTCAAAGGACAAACCGACAGCCGAAGGGGAGAGAATTTCAAGGGTGTCGCCCACATCAAAGCGGTTTCTCTGTTCGACCAGATATCTTCCGTCTCCCAGGTCCCGGAGAACAATACCGATAAAGGAGCAGGTCTGATGATAAAGACCGTCATTATTGGGGTCTGCCTTTGCTTCTCCGAAATAAAAGCCCGAGGCAAAGGGACGGTGTGAAGCGCAGTCAAGCTCGGCTTCGCACTCCTCAAGCGTTGCGGTGCCGTCCATAAAATGACGGTAGGCGTTTACGACTGTTGCCACATAGTAGGAAGATTTCATTCTTCCTTCAATCTTAAAGGATTTTACTCCTGCCTTTTCGAGTCTTCCGAGGAATTCTATGGCCTTCAGGTCGGTGGAGCTGAGTACCGCCGTAGCACCGTCTTCTTCAATTACGGGAAGGAACATATTCTGTCTTTTTTCTTCCATAAGATAGTAATTCCATCTGCAGGGCTGAGAGCATTCACCTCTGTTTCCCGAGCGGTTGGAAAGGAAGGAGCTTAAAAGACAGCGGCCCGAATATGCCATACACATAGCGCCGTGCACGAAGACCTCAATTTCCATATCCTCGGGAATTCTGCCTTTGAGGTCTTCAATCTGCTCCATAGTCATTTCTCTTCCGAGAACCACTCTTTCCACACCCATCTTGTGATAAACCTCAATCGTTTTGAAGTTCTGGGTATTTGCCTGAGTGGAAATATGTACGGGGAGTGAAGGGCATTTTTCTCTGATTTCGCAAACGGCTCCCAGGTCAGAAACAATTACCGCATCAACTCCCATATCGTAAAGGGTGTTTGCGTAATCGCCCAGAGCATCAATCTCTTCATTCTCGGCAAAGCAATTTACGGTTACATACAGCTTTTTTCCTCTTTCGTGGGTGTATTCCACCGCATTTTTAAGCTCATCAAAGGAAAAGCCTGCACCGGAGGCTCTCAGCTGTAAAAGGGGACCTCCGCAGTAAACGGCATCCGCACCGAAATATAAAGCGGTTTTCAGGCTTTCAAAGGAGCCTGCAGGGGCTAAAAGTTCAACATTCATATTTTTACATCCTCAGTAACAAAGTTCATAGATAATTGCGGCATACATTTTTGCGGTGAGAAGCAATTCATCAATTACTGCAAATTCATCTGCACCGTGTATTCTGTAGTCGGTGCCTGAAAATTCAATTCCGAAAGCAACACCGCCCGGGATATCGTGGACGTAGGTGCCGCCGCCGATTGAAAGACACTCTCCGGGAAGCCCCGTATATTCTTCATATACCTTAAGTGCGGTTTTTATTACGGGGGCATCCTCGGGGACATAATGGACGGGAATCATTCCGGGGTCACCCTCAAAGGAAAATCCGTTTTCCGCAAAGGCTTTTTCTATCACAGCCTTCACGTTTTCTTCATTGGCACAAATCGGACAGCGAAGGTCAAGGCTTCCCGTGAAAACTTCGTTTTCAAAATGAAGTACACCGAAATTAAGAGTAAGGGCACCCGAGGTTTCGTCACTCATTTTAACACCTATGGAGCAACCGTCAGTTTCCTTATGGGGGAAGAGCTTTTCCAATGCTTTAAAGGAAGCTGTTGTTTCATTTTCTGTCAGGGGGAGAGCGTTTATAAGAGAAATAAGCGCCGTCTGTGCGTTGTTTCCCGAGTCGGGGTGGGCAGCGTGGGCAGAAACACCGAGAGCCGATATGCTGAGAATCCCGTTTTCTTCCTCTGAAAAGAATTCAACACCTGTTTTTCCGCTTATTTCAATGATAGCTGAATTTGCTTCTTCTGCGGTTATTCCCGAAAGAAGTGCCTTTGATTTGCAGGGGACTATGTTGCCCGTAGTACCGCCTGAGAAAGAAACTACAGTCTTTTCACCGCTGTTTTCTGCAGTTTTTGTGAATTTCGGAGCAAATCTGCCCTTTTCAAGATTTATAAGGGGATAGTCTGCATCGGGGGAGAGGGTAAAGGGGAGCATTTCTCTTTTTGAAAAATAGTAATCCATATCCTCGCTTCCCGTTTCTTCTCCGCAGCCCATAACAAGACGCACACCGCGTTTCGGTTCACCGAAAAGCTCACGGGCGGTTTTCATTGCATAAAGACAGCAGAGCATTGCACCCTTATCGTCGGTTGTGCCTCTGCCGTAGGCTTTGCCGTCAACAATTTTCATATTGTAGGGCTCATAGGTCCAGAAGTCGCCCTCGTCAACTACATCAAGATGTGCAAGAAGCATAAGCACGGGGTCTTTCCCGTATGTGATTTCACCAGCGTAATTTTCAAAATTTACGGTGTCAAAACCGTGGGAAGCGGAAATTTTTATTGCTTCCTCAAGTGCTTTTGCAGGACCCTCACCGAAGGGCTTGCCGGGAAGGGGTGCCTCACGCACGCTTTTTATATCAACAAGACTTTTAAGGTCTTTAAGAAAACCCTCTTTCTGAGAATCAATGTATGCTGAAATTTTTTCTTTCATAAGCTAATCCTTTCAATAAATCATAATTTAACGGGTTGATGTCACTTCCCGAGAACCGAAAAAATAAATCTTCCCTTGTAGGGGAGGGCGTCCTCGACCTCCCGCCTTCGGTAAAATAGATTGTCTGTGTGTAATTTTCGTGGTATATAACAATGTGATTCACAGGGTCATAACTTCTGTATTTTTCATTTCTACCTGCGGGATGTCGGGGACGCCATCCCCTACAATATTTAATGCACGACACAGCCTCTTGGGAAATTGCTTCTGTAAATTATGATTTAATCATTTCTGCGAATTCTTCTTCGTTAATAACTTTAATTCCGAGCTCTGTGGCTTTTCTGAGCTTGCTTCCTGCGTCCTCGCCAGCCAGAACAATGCTTGTTTTCTTTGAAACGGAGGATGAGGTTTTGCCTCCGAACTGCTCTATAATTGCCGAGGCTTCGTCTCTTGTATAAAGAGACAGAGCACCCGTGAGAACGAAGGTCATTCCCTTGAATCTTTCGTCCTTTACCTCTGCAAGATTTTTCGTGTTAAGCCCTGCTGCTTTAAGCCTTTCAACAAGGTTTTTTGTCTGGGGAAGGGAAAAATATTCCGTTACGGCATCTGCCATAATACTTCCGAAGCCTTCAATTTCAAGAATCTCTTCCCTCGGAGCCTTGGTGATTCTTTCAAGAGTTCCGAAATGCACGGAGAGAAGCTTTGCCGCCTTTTCTCCGATATGGCTGATGCCAAGGGCAAAAATCAGCTTTGAAAGGTCGTTTTTCTTGGATTTTTCAATAGCTTCAAGTATATTCTTTGCGGATTTTTCACCGAGTCCCTCAAGTCCTGCAATATCTTCTGCCTTAAGAGAATATATGTCCGCAACGTCACGGATCATTCCCTTTTCGGAGAAAACCTCAAGAATTGCTTCACCAAGTCCCTCAATATCCATTGCATCCCTTGAACAGAAATGAATTATAAGCCTGAGGATCTGTGCGGGACATTCGGGGTTGCCGCATCGGTGAGCCGCTTCTCCCGCATCGCGGAAAACGGGGGCACCGCAGGAGGGACATTTTTCGGGGAAACGGAAAATGTCATTTCCGGAATGTGTCTTTACTCCCACAACCTCGGGGATGACGTCACCTGCCTTGCGGACAATAATCCTATCGCCCGGAGCCAGAGAAAATTCCTTTATTCTGTCTTCATTGTGAAGTGTTGCACGGGAAACGGTGGAGCCTGCAAGAAGCACGCTGTCAAATACGGCGGTGGGAGTGAGCACACCCGTTCTTCCCACGCTTATTTCTATGTCACGGAGCACAGTTTCCTTTTCCTCGGGGGGATATTTGTAGGCTACTGCCCATCGGGGGAATTTTGCGGTACTGCCAAGTGTTTTTCTGTGGGTAAATTCATTCACCTTTATAACGGCACCGTCAATGTCAAAGGGAAGAGAGCTTCTTATTTCTCCGATTCTTGTAAGCTCCTCTTTTGCCTCTTCAATGCTTTCGCAGTGGGTATAGAAGGGCACCGTCACAAAGCCCAGTTCCTTTAAGAAATCAAGGGAGCTTTTGTGGTCGGAAAAGTCCGCACCCTCATATTTCTGCACGTTAAAAACAAAAATGCTTAAATTTCTTTCGGCTGTGATTTTAGGATTCTTCTGACGAAGGGAGCCTGCCGCCGCATTACGGGGATTCTTAAAGGGTGTTTCCCCTGCATCCTCCTGTTTTTTTGCAATATCCGTAAATACTTCCTTTGACATATAAACCTCACCTCTTACGGTGATGTCAACGTCTTTTCGGAGCTTCAGAGGGATTGATTTTACGGTTTTGAGGTTTTCTGTGATATCCTCGCCCGTATTTCCGTCTCCTCTTGTAGCCCCCTTTACAAATGTTCCGTTTTTGTACTGAAGAGAAACTGAAAGTCCGTCAATTTTCGGCTCAACAACGTAAGTGCACTCTCTTACCGTGTCCGTCACTCTGCGGTTGAAGTCGTCAATTTCTTCGTAGCTGAATGCGTCCTGCAGACTTTCCAGCTTCACCTCGTGGTGTACGGGCTCAAAGGTATTTTCCGCCTCACCGCCGACTCTTAAATTGGGGGAGTCCGCACGGACAAATTCCGGATACTGCTCCTCAAGGGTTTTAAGCTCCCTCTGAAGCATATCATATTCATAGTCGCTGACGGGACTTTCGTTTTCAACATAATATTTATATGAAAAGAAATTCAGCTTATCACACAGCTCGTCAATTTTCAGCTTTGCTTCTTCTCTTGTCATTTCAATTCTCCTTAATTTCTATCCATTGTCCCAAGTGGTCGGATACAATGTCTGTTGTCGTTCCTCTGTCAATAATTTCAATATCCCTTGAGGTGAAAATGTAGTCGATTTTTATGCGGGGGTTATCCGAGGGAAATGTAAGCGTTTCGGTGTCGGAGCAGTTATATTTTTCAAAAAGGGGTTTTAATTCCGCACTTTCGGGTGTACAGTTGAAGTCACCCATAATAATGCACCTTTCTTCGGGCGCAGCTGAAAGAACAGTTTTTACAGCATTTTCTCTTTCGTCCTTATTCAGTCCCATGTGTGTGACAATAAAGGTATATTTTTCCCCTGCATCAATTACAGCCTTTATTACAGCACGGGATTCGTACATTTCCTTGCCCGTTTTCGGGGAAGGGTCGGGAATCTTTATTGTTTCAGCGGAAATAACGGGATACCTGCTAAGCATTGCATTGCCGTAGGGTGCAACACCCATTACGTTTATAGCTTTCCCGAAATAATAATCCATACCCGTCAGAGTTCCAAGCTTCTTTGCCTGGTCGGTGTAATCCTTGATAAAGCCCTTGCCTCTTACTTCATTAAGACCCACAAAATCAGCATCCAAAGCCTTGATTTCACGGGCAAAATCCCCGAAACTGATTTTCTTTGTCTTATAATTCATACAGTGAAGAATGTTGAAGGTCATTATTTTCATATTATCACCCTTGAAAAAAGTTTGTATATGTAGTAAAATTCAGGCTATGAAAGAATTTATTATAACAAAAAATGATGCAAATCAGCGTTTTGACAAGTTTATCACCAAAACCGTACCTCTTCTGCCTCAATCCCTTTTATACAAGTACCTGAGACTTAAAAGAATCAAGCTCAACGGTAAAAAAGCGGAAATTTCTACAAGGCTCAAAGAGGGCGATATAGTTCAGATGTATATAAATGATGAGTTTTTTGCCCCCAAGGAAGAGAAATATTCCTTCTTAGGTGCAGGCAAGGAGCTGAGCATCGTATACGAGGATGAAAACATCCTGCTTCTCAATAAAAAGGTAGGTCTTCTTTCCCATCCCGAAGAGGGGGAATATACCGATACCCTTATTACGAGAGTACAGCGCTATCTTTACGAAAAAGGGGAGTATGACCCCAAGAACGAGGCTTCCTTTGCTCCTGCATTGGCTAACCGTATTGACCGCAACACCTCAGGTATTGTTATGGCGGCAAAAAACGCAGAAGCACTTCGTATTCTCAATGAAAAAATAAAGCTCCGTGAAATAGAAAAGAGATATCTTTGCATTGCCGTCGGCAGGTTACCGAAAAAGAAGGGTGTTGCCGAGGGGTATCTCATAAAGGATGAAAAGAAAAACACCGTAGCCGTTTATAAGGAACCCGTAAAGGGCGGAAAGTTTATAAAAACGGGCTACACCGTAATTGAAACAAAAGGTGATTTATCCCTTGTAGAGGTTGAGCTTTTTACGGGCAGAACTCATCAGATAAGAGCTCATCTTGCTTCAATGGGATGCCCTCTTTTAGGTGACGGCAAATACGGCACAAACGCCCTTAACAAAAAGTACGGCGGTTATAAAAAGCAATGTCTTTGCTCCTACAAAACGGGCTTTACCTTCAAAACCGATGCAGGAATACTTAACTATCTCAAAGACAGATTCTTTGAGGTAGATGATGTGTGGTTACGTACAGCATTTTTTGACGGAACTTTATTTTAATTCATCAAACAAAGCCTGACAGCCTTTATAAATACATTCATAAGCTTCCTTGAATCTGCCTGTGTACCAGGGGTCGTCAACGTCCCCTCCTCCGCAGAAGTCAAGGAGCTTTTTCACTTTATTGTCCCTGTCTTCGCCCAGCATCAGGGCAATATTTCTCATATTCATTTTATCCATTCCGATTATAAGGTCAAAATTGTCATAATCGGCTTTTATCAGTCTTCTGGCAGTCTTTCCGTCGGGATTTATTCCGTGCAGAAGGAGCTGCTCACGGGCAGGGGGATAAACGGGATTTCCCCTTCCCATAAAAATTTCATCGTCACTTGTGGCGGCAGATTCTATATAAAAATCATTTTCTCTGCCGTGTTTTTTCACCATATCCTTGAAAATAAACTCTGCCATAGGGCTTCTACAGATATTTCCGTGACAGACAAAAAGTATTTTAGTCATAGCTTTCTTCCTTTAATTTCTCTGCAATAATGCCGACACACTCTTCGGGAGTTTTATCGGTGCAATCTATTGTAAAATCCGCATATTTTTCATAAAGAGGACTTCTTTCAGAGAATAATTCGGGAATTCCCGTGTCTTTCCCCTTTGCAATTCCTCTTGTTGTAATGTCGCCCAGTCTTTTTATAAGCTCGGGAAGAGAAACCTTCAGATATATGATAACTCCGTTTTCAGAGAGCTTCTTCATCGCTTTTTCTCCGTAAACGGCGCTGCCGCCTGTTGCAATAACGGAATTCGCAAAGCTTTGCTTCAGTATTACCTCTTCTTCAAGCTTAATAAAATATTCCGTGCCTTTTTCATTTATTATATCGCAGAGGGCTTTTTTTGTTTCTTTCTGTATTAAAAGGTCGGTATCCGTGAAATCCATAAGAAGCGTCTTTGCAAGAAGCACTCCCACGGTGCTTTTGCCTGCCCCCGGCATACCGATTAAAACGACATTACGCATATATATCACCAACGTAAAATTATAGCATATAATTATAAATATATCAATAAAAAAGAAAAAATCCCGTACAGTTGTACGGGAGCTCTTGGGTACGATTAGTCATAAGGTATTTGTTTTACATCCAATAGTTTATCAAACCAATAATTTCATCAAGCACTCTGTCTTTATTATCATCATATCCCTGCCAAGAGGTAATGAAAAAATGTGCAAATCTATTCATAATGCTTTTTATGTCTTTTTCTCTGCTTTTTGCGTGATTTGATAAATAGGTTAAAAATACATCATTGTTCATAATCTTAAAGAATTGTCGTAAATATACTTTTGATGAATCTTTATCAAAAGCAATGCAAATAATCTCTCTGAAAGAAACCAAAAAACAACGATAAACTTTGTTATCGGTCATTTCATCAAAATCTGTGCTTAAAAAATTAAACACTTTTTCGAATAAAAGCGTGGTTGTTTCCTCGTTTTTAGGGAATTCACTGATAAGGTTTTCTTTTTCACATTTAAGATATGTCATTAAATCAGGGCAGATACTCACTAACTATCACCTCTTAAATATTATACATACGGAAATATCAAAAATCAAGGTACTGCAAATTTTAAGAAATCTACCTGACAGCTTTACAGTTAAACTGAAAGTGTCATAGTGGGTATATGCTTTTATGTGAATGATATTGACAGATTTCCCGAGCGCTTTTTAATGAAATATTTTCTGACGGAAAATATGAAATAATCCTTCGGATTATGAAATTTTCTGCTATCGCAGAAAGTGAAATAAGAACCTGACTTCGTCAGAACCTTGTTATTCGCTTTGCTCATAATAAAATAAATCCCTCATACGCCGAAGCGTATTGCATAGCGATAGCTATTTCATATCGCGAAGCGATATTTCATAAATCCCGTAAGGGATTTATTTCATTGAAAAAAGCACTTCTTCCGAAGTGCTTTTTTCTGGAGCTGGTGACGGGAATCGAACCTGCAACCTGCTCATTACGAATGAGCTGCTCTGCCATTGAGCCACACCAGCTTGATATATCGTAAGTGGTATTATAATACAAATACGTCAGGATTTCAAGGGGTATTTTTTAGTTTTAGAAAATCTTTACTCTTTTATTAAGAAATGATTAAGCCGATTGATTAATTGTTTTATATGCTGTAAGATAATATCGGTGATGGAAGTGAAAATTATAAGGATTCTGAAAATTTTAATCGGTGCCGCAGGGTGGGTGTGGATGGTTATACCTGCCGTGTTCAGCGGAATTCTGAATATAGGGAACGGTCTGGGTATGCTGTTTTTCGGCTGTCTGTTTCTGTGGGGTGTATTTCAGAATAAGCTTATTGAAAAAGGCAGAGTGCATAAATGGGCAAGAGCCTTAAGAGGTGTGCTCATAACGGGATATGCCGTATTTACCCTGTTTTTTGCCTTTGAAAGCGTGCTTATTGTTGATGCGATAAATGCAACACCGCCCACGGATGCCACCCTTGTTATTCTCGGCTGCTCCGTAAACGGTGAAACTCCCAGTCAGATGCTTCGTCTTCGCATTGATGCGGCAGAAAGTTTTATGAAAGAGAATCCCGAATCAAAGGCTGTTCTTTCAGGCGGACAGGGCCCCGGTGAAGATATTACGGAGGCTCTTTGTATGTACCGTGAGTTGACGGCAAGAGGAATTTCTCCCGACCGTCTTTATATGGAGGACCGTTCAACAAGTACAAGGGAAAATGTGGCATTTTCCAAGGAGATAATTCTTCGGGAAAATCTCAATACCAAGGTTGCCGTCGTCTCCAATAATTTCCACTTATATAGGGCTTCTCTTTCGGTGAAAGAGGCAGGGCTTGAATTTTATTCTGTCTCTGCATTCACACCCTATCCGCTTCTTGCAACTTATGTTATGAGAGAGTATATGGGAATAATAGCTCAATGGGTAGCAGGTTAACCCTGTCGGAAAAGCAAAACCGCCTCGTGTGAGGCGGTTTTTTTAATTCTTACTTTTTAACTGTAAAGAGGTTCTTGAGCCAGTCAATAATTGACTTGAAGAAATCTGCGATTTTTTCGAAGATTGTCTTTTCCTGTTCGGGCTCTTTTTCCTTGGTGCTGCTGTTACATACATCACAGATTTCGTCTGTGTTTTCATCTGTGTGGCCTGTTGCAGGAATGATTTCCGTATCTGAAGCGTTACAGGTGCTGCAGAGTAAATCCTTGTAGCCTTCCTCAGTACAGGTAGGCTCCTTGGAGGAAACCGTCATAAAGGAATGACCGAATGCGGGAGTTATCTTGTTGATTTCCTCTGCACAGAGTGTGCATATACCCTTAATCTGTCCGTATTCGGTGCAGGTTGCCTTTGTTGAAACGGAGAGGTCAAGTGTGTGGTAAGGAATGCTTTCAAGAACAGGATGTGCTGCGTGGAGAGTATTTATTGCCCATACCTTTGTGAAATCAAGTGCAGTAAGAGCGTTCTTGTCTGTAAGGTCAGCTGCGGATACGCCGTTTGTGTTTGTTGCTGTGCCTGAAAGAACAGCCTTATCTGCCTTTGCGCTGTTATAATAACAGTCTGCTACGGTACCCTGTGCAATAGCGCCTATAGCACCTGCAGTATTGTTTTTTGCTGTTACTGTTGCTGTTACTACGCACTTTTCTGTCTTGCCTTCAAGTGCAAAGCCGAAGATACCGCCTGCATAAGTGCCGTTAGCGGAGGTTTCTGCAGTAACGATACAGTTTGTGATTTCTGTGTTTGTTGTATAGCCTGCAATGCCGCCTGCGAAGGAGCCTGTAGCTGCTACTGCGCCGCTGTTCATACATTCGGTAACAGCTGCGTTGTAAGCAACGCCTGCAATACCGCCGACCTTGCCTGCATTTACGTCATTTGTGGAAATCTTACCTGTATTCTTACAGTATTTTACCGTACCTTCCGTAAGACCTGCAATACCGCCGAGATTTGTTACTGTGGCATTGACCGTAACCGTATTTGTGCAGGAAATGATATCGCTTGTTGAATAGCCTGCAATACCGCCTACGTTCTTTATGCCGTATGTGTAGGCATTGTTTGTGCAGTCTGTGATTACACCGCCTGCGAAGCCTGCAATACCGCCGCAGTATTCATCGAAGCTGCCGACAGTTGCTATATTTGATGTTGTGCAGGAAACGATTTTGCCTGATTCGAGACAGCCTGCAATACCGCCCGTATATGTGTCTGAATATACGAGAGCCGAAGCGTTACAGCTTTCAATTACCGTGTCCTTTGCAAAAGCAACAACTGCACCTGCATAGTCTGCCGCACGGAAGTTACCTTCAACAGTAAGGTCGGAAATAACGGCACCGTCAGTATAGCCGAAAAGACCTGCATAGTCCTTGTTTGCATCAAAGCCGGAAAGAGTTTTGCCGTTTCCGTCAAAAACACCCTTGAAGGGAGTCTCCTCCGAGCCGATGGGAGAAAAGGCTGCAGATACGGCAATATCAGAATCAAGGATAACAAATTTTCCGCTGAAATCATTACCCTCTGCTACCGCCTGAGAAAAAGCATCAAGCTGGGCAGCATTACCTATAACGTAAGGATTGTTTTTTGTACCGTCTCCCGAAAGCTGAGCGGCGGAAGCTGTGATGCACATAAGACAAATGAGAACAATTGAAAGTGCAACACTTGTGATTTTTGAAAGCTTAGTTTTCATATTTATCCCTCCGTAAGAGATACAAAATTTATTCAGAATAATTATACAATAAAAAGTTTTATAGTGCAAGAGGAATTTATTTACCCGAAAGACCGAGAACTGTTCTTCCGCCGTAGAAATAAGCCTGTGCAAGAAAGTTTGCCAGTTCTTCAGCAGGCACGGTCATCCCGTCATACATCCACAGAAGCACGGTTTCCCACATTGCAGATACAGCAAAGCAGGTAAGATAACGCCGAGGGTCCTCCGGGGGGAATACCTTATGGGAATCCGGCACGTGTTCAAGAAGTGTCTTCTGTATTTTCTTTGAAAGGAAGTTGTTAGGGTCGTTGCTCACAACAAACTTACAGATATCCTCGTATTCCTTGCAGAACTTAAGAAAACGAAGAAGATAGTTTGTAAAATCCTCAACAGTAATAAAGCTTGCCTGCGGAGCGATTACGCTTTCTTCAAAAACCTCAAAGATCTCGCTTTGAATCTGCATCATCATATCGTTGATATCCTTGTAGTAAAAATAGAAGGTGGAGCGGTTCACATCGGCTTTTTCCGTCAGCTCCTTTACGGTTATTTCGTCTATAGTTGAGTTTTCAAGTAATTCAAAAAGGCACTCTCTGAGAACTCTTTTAGTTCTTTTTACTCGCCTGTCCTCAGATCTTTTTACCTTGGATTCTCCCATAGTTATGATACCTCCTGTATGATATCAAACAGCTGTATGATATCAGGCTATAGGTGTATTTTATCAGACAAAAAAGCCAAAATCAACGGATATTGTGTAAAATTACGGAGAAGCAGTATAAAAAAAAGAGCCCTTTTTTCGTACAAAAAGCATAAAAAATGACTGTTTTTCTGAAAACCGTGACAACAAAAGAGGTACCTGCCAATTACGGTCGGTACCCCTTTAATATTGTCTGTTGCTTATGGGATTTATGATTTGCTGCGCATTTGGAGAATTTTTGTAAAAATCTCCTTTGCCGCTTCATCCTTTGACATAAGGGGCAACTGAGTTTCCCCGTCGTTTGTTATTATTGTGATAACATTGGTTTCCGTGCCGAAGCCTGCTCCCTCAACTTTGAGATTGTTTGCGCATATCATATCAAGATTTTTCTTCGCAAGCTTTTTTCTTGAATTTTCGAGAAGGTCCTTTGTTTCCATTGAAAATCCGCAGAGAAGCTGTCCGTCTTTTTTGTTTTCACCGAGATATTTCAGGATATCGTCAGTTCTTTCAAGAGGGATTGCGGTGTCGCTTTCGCTTTTCTTGATTTTATCCTCTGCTATGCTTACGGGTCTGTAATCCGCAACAGCGGCAGCCTTTACAATGATATCGGCATCGGAATATTTCTTTACTGCTTCGAACATATCCTTTGCACTTTTTATGTGCACGGTATTTACGGCTTCGGGGTCGGGAAGATTTTCGGCTCCCGTAACGAGAATTACCTCGGCTCCTCTTCTTGAGGCATTCTTTGCAAGTGCATAGCCCATTTTTCCTGTGGAGTGATTTGTTATATATCTTACGGGGTCAAGTGCTTCCTTTGTGGCTCCTGCGGTTACGAGTACGCGGAGTCCCTTCATATCCTTTTCGAAGGCAATTTCATTTATAACGCTTTCAAGTAATTTTTCGGGGGAGGGAAGCTTGCCCTTTCCCGTATCTCCGCAGGCAAGTCTGCCGGAATCGGGAGTAATTACCTTCCAGCCGTATTTTTTCAGTATTTCAATATTATCACAGGTTACGGGATTTTCATACATTCTTGTATTCATTGCAGGAGCAATGATTTTCGGACACTGAGCGGCAAGGACACAGGAAGTGAGCATATCATCGGCAATTCCGTGTGCAAGCTTTGCAATTACATTTGCCGTTGCAGGTGCAATAATCAGAGCATCCGCCTTTCCGGAAAGAGAAATGTGGGGAATTTCCGTGCCCGAATCCCTGTCAAAGATATCCGTGTGCACCTTGTTTCCCGTAAGTGCCTCAAATGTAAGGGGGGACATAAATTCCATGGCACCCTTTGTCATAATAACATTTACATCGGCGTGCTGCTTCACCAAAAGAGAGGTAAGCTCTGCTGCCTTGTAGCAGGCAATACCGCCCGTTATTCCAAGTATTACGGTTTTTTCTTTAAGCATAAAAATCTCTCCCGTAAGTTATTTCTGAGAAAATTATACAGATATTTTCCGTGTTTGTAAATACTTTGCGGAAAATAGACCTGAAAACTGCATAAAAAACTTGCAATTTTATTATGCAGTATATATAATATAAGCGGATAGTATGCGGTTCAGCCGATGTACCCTCAGGGATATCAGGCACAGGAGCTGTTGCTTCCGTTATTTCCGTAAATGCGTTGTATCATTATGAACAGCAGCAGGAGGCTCAGAATATGAAAAATAAAAAAAGAAACGAAAAAGTAAAGGATCAGGTTATTTTAGCCCTCTTTACGGCAATAGTATTGCTTTTAGCCTTTACTCCCTTCGGACTTATTGATCTTCCGATAATAAAGGCTACAATACTGCACGTGCCCGTTATTATCGGTTCTGTTGTTTTAGGACCGAAAAAAGGCGGTTTTTTAGGCTTTGTTTTCGGGCTTACAAGCATTATAAAGAACACCACGGCACCCAGTCTTCTTTCCTTTGCATTTTCTCCTTTTATCCCCCTTCCCGGTGTGGGAAAGGGAAGTATTCTCGCAATAGTAATCTGCTTTGTTCCGAGAATACTCGTAGGTATTACCCCTTATTTTACCGTAAAGGGTATTGAAGCTGTTGTGCATAAGCTTACAGGAAAGAAAAACAAGGCAATCCGTTCTGTTGCAACAACTATAGCAGCCGTTGTGGGTGCGTTTACCAATACAATACTTGTTATGGGTATGATTTATCTTTTCTTCAAGGAGCCCTATGCCGCGGCAAATGCCATTCCCGTTGAAACGGTGCTTTCCGTAATTCTCGGAATTGTCGGTACAAACGGTGTGCCTGAGGCTGTTGCTGCCGCAGTTATAGTAACACCCGTATGCCTTGCCCTCGAAAAGGTTATGACAAGACTTAATATGAGGAGTGACGGTAAATGATTCTTGCCGTTGACATAGGAAACACAAACATCTGTGTTGCAGGCTTTTCCGACGGGGATACCCCCGCTTTTATTAAAAACTATCCGGACAGCCGCTTTCATAACTCTTCCGAATTTCTTTCTGTTCTTAAAAGCGACATCACGGAAGAAATAAACGGTGCGGTGCTCTGCTCCGTAGTTCCCGTGCTCGCTTCTATGGTAAAGGAAGCACTTTCTGAATTTGTAAAGGGTGAAATTGCCGTAATTGATTCCGAATTCAATGACGGTCTGCGGATATCGGGCTATGACAGAAGAAAGCTCGGAAATGACAGAATCGCCGATATGACAGCAGTAAAAGCACTTTACGGCACCCCTGCCGTTATTTTCGATATGGGTACTGCAAATACCGTTTCCGTTCTCAATAAGGACGGTGTCTTTATAGGCGGAATGATTATGCCGGGACTGGGGCTTTCAATAAATGCCCTTTCCTCGGGAACTGCACTTCTTCCGGGAATAAATCCCTCACAGCCCAATTCCCTTTTGGGGCAGGATACGGTATCTTCAATAAATAACGGTGTTATATATTCGGGCGCATTTGCTCTTGAAGGTGTAATTTCCCGTGTTGAAGAGCTTTTGGGCGAAAAGGTTACCGCAGTTGTGACGGGCGGTGCCGCAAAATTCATTCTTCCCCAGTGCAGAAGAAGGGTGATTTTCGACGAGCACCTTTTGCTTAAAGGTCTTAAGATTCTGTATGAAAAGAAGCTGAACGATGAAGGCATCCGATGAAAAAAAAGTAAAAGAAATAGCCCGTAAGGCCGAAGAAAACGGCGGCAGGGCATATTATGTAGGCGGTTTTGTAAGAGACCGCCTTTTAGGTTTGCCTACAAAGGATATTGACGTTGAGATACACGGGATTTTCCCCGACAAATTAAGAGAGATTGTTTCCTCAGAGGGTACGGTTCTTGAAATGGGAGAGAGCTTCGGCATTTTTTCTCTTAAGGGCACGGATATTGATATAGCTATGCCCAGAAAGGAGACCGTTACGGGTAGGGGACACCGTGCTTTTGACGTGTCCGTTGACCCCTTTATAGGTGTAGAAAAAGCTGCCGCAAGAAGGGATTTTACCGTAAATGCTCTTATGGAGGACGTGCTGACGGGAGAAATTATTGATAATTTCGGGGGGCTCACCGACCTTAAAAGCAAGGTGCTTCGCCACGTGACGGATGAAAGCTTTCCCGAGGACCCCTTAAGAGTGCTTCGCCTTGCTCAGTTTTCCGCACGCTTCGGCTTTTCCGTATATGAAGGCACTAAGGAGCTTTGCAAGACTATAGATTTGTCGTCTCTGTCAAAGGAGAGGATTGAAGGGGAAATGAAAAAGGCTCTCCTGAAATCGGAAAGGCCTTCGGTGTTCTTTGAGGTATTAAGAGACGTAAACGGACTTGATTTCTGGTTTCCGGAGCTCAAAAGGCTCATAAATCTTCCTCAGAATCCTGCCTTTCACCCCGAGGGGGACGTGTGGGTACACACTATGCAGGTGCTTGACCGTGCCGTTTCTTTCAGAGACAGGGTGTCCCGGCCGTTCTCCTTTATGATGTCGGCACTCTGCCACGATTTAGGAAAAATTGAGGCTACAAAGGAAATTGACGGTGTTATTCACGCCTATGGCCACGAGAGCCTCGGAATGCCCGTTGTAAAGGACTTTCTTAACCGTATTACGGGGGACAAGAGTGTTATAAATTACGTGCTCAATATGTCCCTTTACCACATGAAGCCCGGTGTTATGGCAAGGGCAGGCTCATCACAGAAGTCATTCAATAAGCTTTTTGATGACAGTATTTGTCCCTTTGACCTTATCTGCCTTGCTCTCAGCGACGAGGGAGAGAGAAATGAAGATATTGAAAAAATTCTTTTGCAGAAGCTTGAAATTTTCAATGAAACAATGTCCCGTCCCTTTGTGCAGGGGAAGGACTTGATTGAAGCAGGGCTTACTCCCGGCAAAAGCTTTTCGGAAATTTTAGACTATGCGCATAAGCTTCGTCTTGCAGGTGTTTCCAAAGAGAGTACACTGAAGCAGACCCTGGCATTTGCGCGAAAAATCAATAAAAAAGAGCCGCATTAAGCGGCTTTTTTTATCTGAAAACGGGGTAGGTTCTTCTGTAAAGAGAATTAATCTTCCTGAAGTACTCCGTATCTACATTATCAATTGTTTCTTTTGTGGTGCGGTAGCGCCAGTTTTTCTCGGGCACTCCGGGGATATTCATACGGGCATCGCTTCCGAAGCCGCACATATCCTGAAATGCTATTATTGCCGTGTTGGAGGATGACTTCCATACGGCTTCAATTATTTTACGGCAGGACTGTGACTGATAGCCGCCGTCACCCCAGTTGCTGCCCGTAAAGCCTGTGTATTCCAGAGCAAAAGCGCGTTCCTTTTCGCTTGCCTCCCACAGCCAACCGAGAAGTGTGTTGTTGTCGTGTGTGCCACAGTAGTTTACGGAATTTATGGGAGCATTGTGAGGCATATGAAGCGAATCACCGTCAGGCTCGAAGCCGAACTGAACAACCTTCATTCCGGGAAAGCCCGTGTCATTAAGGAGCTTCGGAACGTCTTCGCCGAAAATACCCAGGTCCTCTGCAATTATGGGAAGCTCGCCGAAGGTCTTTTTCACCTTGTTAAAGAGCTTCATACGGGGGCCCTCAACCCATTTGCCGTTTTTTGCGGTTTTGCTGTCGGCAGGAATTTCCCAGTAGGAGGCAAAGGCTCTGAAATGGTCAATTCTCACACAGTCGTAGGTCTTGAAGCTCTGTTCAATCCTCTTCAGCCACCACTTGTAGCCGTCCTTTTCCATATACTCCCAATTATAAAGGGGATTGCCCCACAGCTGTCCGTCCTCTGAGAAATAATCGGGAGGACAGCCGGCAACAGCCTTGGGCTTCAGCGTTTCCTCGTCAATTAAAAACTGAGAGGTGTTTGCCCATACGTCTGAGGAGTCCATAGCAACATAAATGGGCATATCGCCTATAATTGCAATACCTTTTTCATTTGCATAGGTCTTTATTTTATTCCATTGTGTAAAGAAAACGTACTGAGTGAATTTGAAGAAGGCGCACTCTTTTTCAAAATTTCTTCTGAGTCTTCTTGCACTTTTGTAGTGTGCGTATTTTTCGTCCCACTCCCACCAGGGGGCATCGTTATGGAGCTCTTTAAGTGCCATAAAAAGGGCAAAGTCGGGAAGCCAGGAATTCTCTTCGGAAAACTCTCTTACCTTTTCCGCTGTCTCGGGAGAAATGTTGGAAAAAGCTGTTTTAAGAAGCTTCATTCTCTTTTTAAGTGCAAATTCATAGTCTGCGGTGTAGGGTGAGCCCGTGTATATATTTTCTTCATACTGCTCCTTTGTGCAAAGCCCCTCTTCATATAAGCTCTTAGGGTCTATAAAAAGGATGTTACCCGCAAAGGCAGAGGCTGAGCAGTAAGGGGAATTTGCCTTATCCACGGGGTTAAAGGGCAGCACCTGCCAGTATCCGAAGTTCATTTCGTGCAGTTTATCTGCAAAATATCTGCAGTTTTCGTCAAATACTCCGATTCCGTAGTCGGAGGGGATAGATGAGATGTGCATAAGCACACCCGAGGCTCTGTTTTTTAGCATAATATCATTTTCCTTCTGAAAAAGTAATTGTACTCATTTTAGCACATATAGTTTTTGTTGACAATATATTTTCTGCTTGGTATTATAAAATATATACAAAAATATTATTCACGGGGAGGATTCATTATGCTTAATGATAAAAAATACAGACTTTCTTTTACCGAAGAAGCAGAAAAGCTTGTTGGTCAGATGTCTCTTAAAGAAAAGGTCGTGCTTCTTGCAGGACATTGTAAGTGGTATCAGAGTATGGGGATCGGCTCATATAATTCCTTCCCTTACGGTGCCGGCGGAAATGAGAGACTGGGCATTTCTCAGATGCTTTTCTGTGACGGCCCCCGAGGCTGTGTAAGCGGAAACTCCACCTGCTTTCCCGTTTCCATGGCAAGAGGAGCCACCTTTGACCCTGAGCTTGAAGAGAGGGTAGGAGGTGCCATAGCAAAGGAAATAAGAGCAAACGGCGGTAATTTCTACGGCGGAGTATGTATAAATGTACCCTATAATCCCGGCGGAGGCAGAAGCCAGGAGACCTACGGTGAGGATTCCGTGCATATAGGCAGAATGGCATCAGCTCTTGTAAAGGGTGTGCAGGATGAAAGCGTTATTGCCTGCATAAAGCATTTTGCCTTCAACAGTATGGAAAATTCCCGTTTCTGGGTGAATATCACGGCAGACAAGAGAACGGAAAGAGAAATTTATTTCCGCCATTTCAAGGAGTGTATAGATGCCGGTGCAGGTGCGGTTATGAGCTCATATAACCGCTATCTCGGTCATTTCAACGGTGCAAACAAGTACCTTCTGCGTGAGGTCTTAAAGGGTGAGTGGGATTTCGACGGTTTCGTTGTATCAGACTTCTTCTTCGGTCTTCACAATACCTCTAAAGGTATGAATGCAGGTCTTGACGTGGAAATGAACATAAGAAGAAAATACACCTACGGGAACATAAAAAGAGCACTTAAAAAGGGTAAAATCACAATTGAGCAGATAAACGAGGCAAGTGTAAGAATTGTAAGAACCATTCTTGCTGCAGAAAATGCGAAAGGGGAGAGAAGCTATCCAAAGGAGCTTATCGCCTGCAAGGAGCACATTGCTCTTTCAAAAGAGGTTGCGGAAAAGAGTATTACCCTTATTAAAAACAACAATAAGCTTCTGCCCCTTGACCCTGACAGCGTAAAGAAAATTGCCCTTGTGGGAAATCTCGCAAAGGAAGAAAACATCGGTGACAACGGCTCAAGCCAGGTGCACCCCCCTTACATAAAAACGGTAGAGCAGGCTCTCAGAGAGAATTATAAGAACATAAAGGTTGATTTTGTTCCCACAAATGCCGTAAAGGCTAAAAAAGATATAATAGAAAAAGCCGATGCGGTAATTTGTGTTGTCGGTATGAAGCACTCCGACGAGGGCGAATATATCGTGGTCATCGGCGGTGACAGAAAGCAATTAGGTCTTAAGAGAAAAGAACCCGAAATGCTCCGTGAAGTAGGTTCACTTAATAAAAACACGGTTGCCGTTGTTATGGGCGGTAATATGGTAAGAATGAACGAGTGGCACGACAGCATAAACTCAATCCTCTTTGCTTACTATCCCGGAATGGAGGGCGGTACAGCCATAGCCGATATTATTTTCGGCAAGGTGAACCCCGGCGGAAAGCTCCCCTTTGTTATAGGCAAAAAGGATTCGGACTTCCCTCAGGTAAAATGGCTGAGTCTCGGACAGGAATACGGCTATTATCACGGCTACAAAAAGCTTCATAAGGATAAAAAGGCAGAGGACTATTCCTACGGCTTCGGTCTTTCCTATACGGATTTTGAAATTTCACAGCCCGTTTTAAGTAAAATTACGGATGAAACTGCTGAGTTTTCCGTGAATGTGAAGAATATCGGCAGCCGTGAGGGCAGTGAGACCTTACAGCTTTATGTGGGATACGAAAACAGCGCAGTTGACCGTCCCGAAAGAGAGTTAAAGGACTTTAAGCGCGTATATCTTTCTGCCGGCGAGGAAACGGAGGTTAAACTGTCTGTTAGCAAAGAGGCTCTCGCATATTACGGTGAAAACGGCTTTACAAAAGAAGACATAAACTATTTTGCATACATAGGTAATTCCGAAAAGGATGCAAGAAGCCATAAGCTTCTGTTCAGATATAAATAAAACTACATAACAAGTGCACGGAAGAGGCGGGAATTATTCCGTCTCTTTTTTACTGATGTTTTTTCTTATAAGTATTTCATATACCATTTTTGCACCTGTACAGAATCCGTTAATAAACTGTTCTCTTTCACTTATGTAATTCATGTGAACAACATTGTTTTCGATTTCATCAAACAGATGTTTTTCTTCATCATCAAGTGTTGATAATAAACTTTCTATATTTGTCATTGCTTCAATACAGTACTTTTTGTATTCCTTGTTTTTCATAATGCTGATTTCTGCAGGATGAATATTGCCTTCATAAAAATCTTCAAGAATCGTCATTCTTTGTTCTCCTTTATACATAAATATTTGTGTACACAATGTATTATACATAAAATATTATGTAAGTCAATACATAAATAATTGTGTATGTTAAATTTGTATTGAGGTGAAAGTATGAACAGCGATATTGGTCAGAGATTGTATAATCTCAGAACGGATAATGATTTACTGCAGAAGCATGTAGCAGCCCGGCTGAATATATCACAGCAGTATTATAGTGAATATGAAAAAGGAAACAGAGAGCTTCCTGTCAGACATCTTAAAAAGCTGTGTGAATTTTATAATGTTTCTGCTGACTATATACTCGGATATATAAATGAATACAGACCTTTATCAGAAAAATAAAGGATTGATGGTTTTATGAAAAATACTGATTTTTCTCCCGACGTATATTTTCGGGAGCTTTACGAAAACAGAACCTTTCCCTTTGAGGGGAAAAATGCCGATGAAATAAAAACCACGGCAGAGGAAATAAAGGAAAAGGCGGAAAAGGCCTTCGGAATTGATAAAATTCCCGAAAAAACCGAAAAGCTTTCCCCCGTTGTGCTTCACACGGAAAAACGAAAGGGTTACGAAATAAAAACTCTTTGTGCGGAAATCTGTAAAAATCTCAATATGCTCTGTTACCTTCTTACTCCCGAAAAGAAAAACGGCTTCGGGGTAGTGACTGTCTGCGGTCACGGCTACGGGGTACGGCAGATTTTAAGACAGGGAAAAAACGGTAAGTACAGAAAAATAAATTTTTTTGATAATTATCAGAAAAATTTTGCCGAAGAGCTGGTGCTCAGAGGGAACACGGTAATTGCGTTTGAGCCCGTTGCCTTTGGTAAAGCAAGGCTCAAAAAGGACAGAAAAAAGCCCTTTTATATTTCCTCCTGCGAAACGGTATCAATGCATTCCCTGATGTACGGCTTTACAACTGCCGCTCTCAGGATTTATCAGGCACAGCGCTGTATTGATATTCTTTCTGCCGAGGGGATTTCACACTTCGGTATTATGGGTATATCCGGAGGCGGTCTTGTTTCCCTTTATACGGCACTCCTTGACAGCCGTATCGAAAAGACAGTTGTGTCGGGCTATGTAAATACCTTCGGCACAAGCGTCCTTTCACGCTGGCATTGTACGGATAATTACATCCCGGGTCTTCTCGGTATCGGGGATATGTACGATTTTGCTTCGGCTCTTGCTCCCCGTAAGCTTCTCATTGAGTGCGGAAAAAAGGATAAGCTTTTTCCCGTAGACGGCTCTCTTGAAGCGGTAAAGAGGATATCTGCCGTTTATGAAGAACTCGATGCAAAAGATAATTTTACTGCAGATATACACCCGGGTAAGCACGAGATATCGGGAGCTTTATCCTTTGGCTTCTTCGGGAAGGGAGAATAAAAATGAGAGAATTCATTTTCGGCACGGACTGGTGGACGGATTGCGACGACCTTGCGGCTATGAGAATACTGCTGCGTGCCCATAAAAAAGGAGAAATAAAGCTCCTCGGAGTGGGAATAAATGCCTGTATGGATTTGTCCGTGCCTTCCGTTGACGGCTTTATAAATCTTGAAGGGGTAAAAAACATACCCCTGGGGATTGACTGTGATGCCATAGATTTTGAGGGTACACACCTTAAATATCAGAAAAATCTTGCCCCATTTGCGGTAAATTTCAAAAGGAATGAGGATGCAGAAAGCGCCGTGCGCCTTTACAGACGCTTACTCTCCGAAAGCGGCGGAGATGTCCATATTGTTGAGGTCGGTTTTCTGCAGGTTTTTGCCGATTTGCTTTTAAGCGGTCCTGATGATATATCCCCCGAAACGGGACTTTCTCTTGTTAAAAACAAGGTGAAAAAGGTCTGGGTTATGGCAGGAAAATGGGATGAAGAGGGCGGACGTGAGCACAATTTCTTCAATAATCCCCGTTCAAGAAAAGGCGGTGAAGTATTCTGCCGACTGTGTCCCGTGCCCGTAACATTTCTGGGCTTTGAAATCGGAATTAAAGTCGTTTCGGGAACTGAGCTTTCACACAGCGATTTCCTCTATAAAGCCTTCCTTGACCACGGCAGTGAAAAGGGCAGATATTCATGGGATCCCTTAACCGCACTTATGGCTCTGAACGGAGACGAAGAAAAGGCAGGCTATGATACTGTCACGGGTACTGCCCGTCTCGACATTGCGACAGGCGGAAATTATTTTACCGAAAATGAAAACGGACTTCATAAATACGTGAAAATGAAATTCAGCCCCGACTATTATGCAGATATGATAAATGCTCTTATTAACTGAGGTGTTTTATGAAAAAAACTCTTAAAAAAGCGATAATTACAATATTATCCGTGCTTATTTGCCTTGTGTTGGCGGCAGGCGGCGTTCTGCTTTATCTTATAATACCGACCGTTACCGTTGATTTTTCTTCTCAGTCTGAGCTTACGGGCAGGGCATCGGGCTTTTTGTACGGCTTCTCTGAGGACGACATTCCCACAAGGGAAATTGCCGAAAGCATAGGAATAAACTCCCTTGCTACAAAAACTGCAGGGGGACTTCAGCACCCCATAGGCGACGTAAGGGATGTAGCCGACACCTTTTTGTCTGCAGGCGGTGAAATGCTGATGGTTTATACACAGGATATGTACGATACCTGGTATTATCAGCTTGATTCTCTTCCCGAATATAACGAAAAGGTAAGAAAAACCGTAACGGAAATGGAGAATTCCTCTTACCGTGACAGCCTTGTTTACTGCATTTACAATGAAATGGACAACGGAGCCTGGCTCGGTAACTTCTGGGAGGAGGAAAACCGTTATAAATTCTACGATGCCTGGAAGGAAACCTATTCTGTTGTAAAGGAAATCAACCCCGATGCAAAAATTGCAGGTCCCGGACATTGCGGATATAACTACGATTTCATTAAAGAATTCCTTTCCTACTGTAAGGAAAATGACTGCCTTCCCGAGGTTACTGTATGGCATGAGCTCAGCGATCAGTCAATTTATTGGATGGAAAGCAATTTTAACGGCTACTATTCAATCTGCGATGAGCTGGGAATTCCGAGACTTCCCGTGTGTATTTCCGAATACGGGCTTATGCGTACAAACGGAATTCCCGGTGAAAGCGTAAAATGGATTTCCCGTCTTGAAGAACAGGATGCTTACGGCTGTGTTGCTTACTGGAGACTTGCAAACAACATTTCCGATACCGTGGCTGATGATGTTACTCCCAACGGAAATTACTGGGTATATAATTTCTATGCTAAAATGAAGGGTAAGGAGCTCAGAACCGAGGAATGGGATATGATGCACTCCAACATCGGTAACTGGCTCAAGGGCAAATATCCCCTTATGAACAAGGGCTTTATTGCACTTTCTTCTTATGATGAAAATGAAGAAAAATTCTATGTTCTTGCAGGCGGAAGCCATAAGGACAGTAAAATTGTAATTGAAAATCTTGACAGTACGTTTACAAACGGAGACCGATTTAATGTAAAAATAAGCTATGCTGATTATAAGGGCTTGGGCGGTGCTGTGAATTCTCCCGTGCTTGCTGAAACGAAAAACGTCACCGTAAGAAACGGGCGCTTAAGCTTCACCGTGCCCTGCGAAAGAGAAAGTCAGGCTTTCTTTATTGAAATTGCAAAGGGTGAGGGAGAAAGCTTCAAAAATCCCGTAAAAACCGTAAGATATGAAGCGGAGGACGCTTTGCTTCCTGAGGGACTTGCAGGTACCGATACCGTAGCATATTCCGTAAGTGAGGGCAAGTGCGTAAAGGGAATCACTAATGATACTCCTGTTACATTCAACATAAAAGCCGATAAAGCAGGTACATACAGGCTGGATATGGTTTACGGAAATGCCAACACGGGGGACACGGGCAGAAAGAGCATTGAGGTTGAAATAACTGAAAACGGTATATTGAATTCTGTCAGATGTCCATCTTCCGTAAAAGAGGATTGTATGGAATGTGTAACAATTTATGTTGACCTTAAAAAGGGCAGTAATGAAATCACAATAAAGCCCGCAGAGGGTAATCTGGTTCTTGATTTTATTGATATTACAAATGACATCAATCTTTATGATGTGCATTTTGAAAAGCTTGAGTCCCGCAACACAACGGAAGAAAACGCATATTATCTTATTGCACCCTGGGACAGCTATTACAGGATAGAAGGATGTTCGGATACGAGCCCCGTTTATATAAACGGCAATGAGGTGTCAGGTAATCTTGCGGGTATTTACTTCTTTTCCCGCGGCTACAATAAAATAGTTCTCCCCGAGGGCTCTGCCGTAACGGATGTGCTGTTGGTTGATAACGATGAGGACGGACAGATTTTCACCCCCGATGATGTTACCCTTACAGGTGAAGCTGAGATAAGTGAGGATGCAAATACCTCCACAGGTAAGCATATCGGCTGGATATCCTCTGAAACAGAAAGCGGAATTGAATTTAAGGTAAATGCAAGGGAAGAAGGTTATTATGCTTTTACTGTAGAATATGCAAACAACGAAGAGGGCGGATATCACGACTATAATGTTGATCTTGTTGAAAGATACATAAGCATTTTTGTCAACGGTGAAAAGCAGGGTAACTTCTTCTTCCGCAGTACCTATTCCTGGGATAATTACAAAACAAAAACCATATACCTGAAGCTTTCTGAGGGTGAAAATATTATCACCTTCACCAATGACGGAAGCTACAGCTTCAATAACAGGGAAACCTTCGCTCCCGACATAGGAAGCATAACCGTCCGTCCCGTAAGATAAAGGAGAAATAATATGATAGATTTCAGTAAATCACTTTTTGAAAATGCAAAAAACGGACCCCTTGTCTGTGCACACCGCGGTGTGTCGGGTGCGGACATCCCCTGTAATACTCTCTCTGCCTTCAAGGCGGCGCTGGAGCAGGGGGCAGATATAATTGAGCTTGATGTATCAAAAAGCCGTGACGGAAAATTCTATGTTTTCCATCCCGGTATGGAAAAGGCGCATCTGGGTGTGCCTATGAGCCTTTCCGCACTTCCCTCAAAGATTATAAGCAAGCTTCATTTTCTTAATCAGGATAACGTGCCCACAGTATGCGAAATAAATACCCTTGAAGAAATTCTTACGTTTCTCAAGGGCAAGTGTTACATAAATATTGATAAATTCTGGATTGATATTCCCGGAATTACGGAAATTATCAGAAAGACGGGTGTAGAAAAGCAGGTTATAGTAAAGACCGATACTACGGAAAAATACTTGAAGCAGGTAGCCCGGTATGCTTCCGATTTTATGTTTATGCCCATTGTCTCCAAAAAGGACGAGGTTACGGACAAATTGGTTTCCGAAGGTGTAAACTGCATAGGCGCGGAGGTGCTTTTCAAGCTCGAATCCGACGAGGTGTGCAGCGACGAATACATAAAGTCAATGCACGAAAAGGGCAGAATCGTCTGGGTGAATTCCATTGTTTATAATCACAGAGCTGTTCTCAGCGCAGGACACACCGATAATATTGCCGTAACGGGCGAAAAAGAAAGAGGCTGGGGCTGGCTTATTGACAAAGGCTTTGATATAATACAGACAGACTGGTGTCTTATGCTCAAAAACTATATTGAAGAAAGAAAGAGTAAGTAATATGAAAAAATTTACCGCAAGTCTTCTTGCAATTATGTTTGTTTTCCTCTGCGCCTGTACTTCGGGCACCTCGGGAGAAGAAACCACAAATGAAATCACCACAAGGGAGCCTGCTACTCTTCCGCCCGAGGCAACTACTGCCGACAGTCTTCCCGAGGACGAAGAAATTGAGCCTGCCCGTGTGCTGACCTTATATTTCTCTCACCTTGACCCCATAGAAGGTGTTGCGGAGTATATTAAAGATTCAACAGAAGGCGTAATATTGAGAATTGAAACCGATAAGGTTTATCCCGATACGGAAGCGGAGCTTGTGAAGTTTGTGGCAGACGAGCATCAGCGAAATGCCCGTCCCGCACTTAAAAATACACCGCCCGACCTTTTCAGCTACGACATTGTTTTTCTGTGCTTCCCATCCTGGGACGGTACAATTCCTATGGCTCTGTGCACCCTCTTAGAAGACTATGATATGAGAGATAAGGCTGTGATTCCCGTTATTTACGGTACTGAAAATGAGCTTATGCAGGCAATGGCTGATATTCACGCAGTCACTCCTCAGACAATGCTTATAAACGGCTACTGCTTCACGACGGATGTTGTAACGGAAAAGGATGCACTTTCAGAGTGGATTAATACCGTACTCTACGGTTAAAAAAAGACTGAGCACAGCTCAGTCTTTTTTTTGTTACAGTTCTTCAAGTCCTACTGCAACACGCAGGATTGTTCTTGCATCGGAGGAGGTAAGCTCTCCGTCCTGGTCCATGTCACCTCTGGTTCTGAGAGTAACGGTAACATCCTCAAGGCCTACCGATGCGCGAAGGATGATTCTTGCATCTGATGCATCAATTGTACCGCTTTCATCTGCATCCCCGAGAACGGGAGCAGAATAAACGTATTCGAAAATGTCTCTTACCTTTCCGAAACGGTCCTCTTCTTCCTTACATCCGTAGGCGCAGATAAGAATTTTCCGTCCGTCCTTTTCCGCAAAGGCAACAAGGCATTTGCCGGCTTCGCTTGTAGTTCCCGTTTTAAGTCCGTGGGCATAGCCGTAATAATAATCACTTTCGGGGTCCAGAAGCTTATTGGTGTTGTACCAATCTATCCATTCTCCCGAATAAAAATAGAATCTGCTGTAATGTATGTTTGCAATTGAAGCAATTATTGCGTTGTTAAGAGCGGCAACGGCAATTTTTGTCATATCGGAGGCAGTAGAATAGTGGTTCGGGTCGTCCCAGCCCTCGGGATTTACAAAATATGTATTTTCACAGCCAAGCTCTCTTGCTTTTTCATTCATAAGATTGCAGAAGTAGCTTACGGCCCTTTCATAGCTCATATCGGGCTGTCCCGAGTGCTTTCTTGCCGCATTTACCGCAACCGTATATGCTGCATCGTTACCCGACGGCAGAAGAAGAGCTGCTATGAGCGTTCTTACCTTAAGCTTGTGCCCCGGCTGAATAAGGCAGACACTTGAATTGGGCTTTCTCAGGTATATTTCCTGTCCTACGGTTATGACGTCATCCGGCTGAAAAACATCCAGCACTACAAGGCAGGTTATAAGCTTTGTTGTGCTTGCAATGGAAATCTGCCGGTTTTCGTTTTTTCCGAAAAGCATTTTGTCTGCCGACATATCATAAACCGTAATTGCGTTTATGTTTTCGCAGTATGAATTTATTTTTTCCTCGAAGCCCGTCATCGCAAATGAAGGTATGACAGATCCTGACATTAATGCAAGACACAGAAGGCTTACGACTAATAGCTTTATATATTTTTTCATTTTTCTCTCCGATATATATCCTTTTACGACAAAAAGTATAACATATCGGAAGATTATTATCAACCGGAAAAACGTGGTAATTAATTAAGAATTGTTAAATTTCTTATGATAACGGCGTTTTCCGATTTTCCCGTAAGTGTTTTGTAAGCAGAAATAAGATTTACTGCCGTTAATACGATTAATCCGAGTCCGCTTAATACCGGAATAATAAAAGTCCAGCAAAGAACAACTGAAATTACTGTAAGAGCGGCAGTTACAACCGTGATTTTCAGCCCCTCTGTTATGTGGAATTTGAGATAGGGGGAGCTTTTGTCTGTGACGAGGGCTAAAATTATGCCGAAAATTCCCAGAAGGTATATAAGCACCGCCGTAAGACGGTATTTCTTTACCTCCTCTTCCGGGAAAAGCTCTGTTTTGTCCCATACACTTTTTTCGGGTTTTTTATTTTCATCCTCCGCTTTTCTTTTCTCCTTTTCTTTTTCCTCCTGCATTTGCTTTTTTATTGCTTCAATTCTTTTTTCCTGCTCCTTCATCTGCATATCTATCTGTTTTCTGTATTCGGCGAAGGGATCCGTTTGCGGAGCGGTATTCTTTTTCGGGTCGCTTCCGTCGCAGTTTCTGCCGCAGGTAGGACAGATTTCAATGTTGTCGTCACATTCAAAGCCGCAGGTATTACATATCTTCATTTCTTTCATCATCCTTTCTTTTGTTCAATTTTACAACTCCCGAAGAAAGGATTCAATACACTTAAAGAAATCTTAATAATCAGATAATCTCAATTTCAACTCCCGTGTAATAGTGTTTTATGATTTCCTGCCAGGTATAACCTTCCTTTGCGAGATAATTTGCGCCGTACTGTGAAAGACCTGCCCCGTGGCCGTAGCCCCGTGTGGTCATAGAGACCCCGTCCTTTGTCATAGCGAAGGTAACTGCTCCCGAACGAAGCGAAAAAATGCTCCGTATTTCCGCCCCCGAAAAATCCTTACCGCCGATATTTATGCTTTTCAGCGTGCCGGCATCCGTGTAGCTGCATTTCCCGAGCCACAGGGTTATATCATCGCTGAGAACTGCGCCGTTTTCTTCCGCTTTTTCTCTGAATTCGTCAAAGGAAAGGGTGATTGTTGCCTCGTATCCCGGAGAAAGGGGGTCGCCGGGGCTTTTGACACTTACAAGATAGGGAACTGCCGAGCCCCACACATTCTCCGCATTTTCCGTAAGCCCTGTGCTCATTGAGTGATAAACGGGAGTGATAAGCTTGCCTTTATAGGTTATTGAATAGTCAATGGCCTTATCGACGGCACGTGAAAGCTTTTCGTAATAGGCCTTCTCGTCCCCGTTCCAGCGCTCCTTCATTTCTTCCTTTGTAATATATGCCTGATGCTTTTTCGGATCGGTGGAAATCACCGCTCCCTGAAGGGAGTCCTCTCCCTCAGACTGCATTTTCAGCCGTGCCAGCGTTGCTGCGGCACAGGCGGCGGCACTCAGTGCCTCCTCGTGAAATTCTGCAGGCATTTCCGCTGCAACAACTCCCGTTATGTATTCTCTGAAATCCATATCCACCGCGGTGTTTTCACTTGCTAAGAAAACTCTTATTGTTTCTCCGGTGCCGTGATTTCCTATGTCGGACTTGTCCGTTAAGGGGCCGTAGGTTAAGGGTGGAACAAGGGAAATAATAAGAGCGGAAATAAGGGTCAGAATCAGCAGATTTTTCATATTTTCCACCTTTTTGAAAGTATTTTTTCGAAAATAAGTCCCACGGAGAGGGACAGTATCCCCGTAAACCACACGGGAATAAGAATTGAAAACGGAGCAGTACTTCCCGAAAGACGGCGAAGGGCAGCTATTGTTGTGGGAATAAGGGTAAGAGACGCCGAATTTATCACAACAAAGCGCACGGTTTCATTGTCGGCAAAGGGGGAGCCCGACTGTGCTTTTATTCTTCTCATAGCTTCAATACCGAGAGGTGTTGCGGCATTTCCGAGCCCTAAAAGATTCGCTGTTATATTGCTGCATATTGCTTCACCGGCAGCAGTTCCCTGATATGTGGGGAAAAGAAGCTTAATAACAGGGGTGAGGAGTTTTTCAATTTTTTTGTGAAGCCCCGATTCTGTCATTATTTCGGTTATTCCGTTCCATAAAGCCATAGCTCCCAGAAGCTTTATTCCGATAGAAACGGCATTCTGTGCTCCTTCGAGAATTCCCTCGGAAAGAGAGGATGCGTTCCCCGTAAATACGGCTGTTACAAAGGAGAAAATGACAGCAAGGGCAAAAATATAATTCATCATAGTATTTAATATGCTTAGAGAAAAAGAAATATTACAACAGTAAAAACAGGTGAAAAATATTGACTTTTGTGGGAAATTATGGTACTTTTTGTCTGTAAAACTATAACGGAGGAAAAATTGATGAAGGCTACAGGTATTGTCAGAAAATTTGACGAAAACGGAAGATTTGTTATTCCTATGGAGCTTCGCAAGCAGCTCAGTATGAACACTCAGGATGATGCTGTCGAGGTATTTGTTGAGGACGATATGATTATTTTAAGAAAATATGAGCCCTCCTGCGTTTTCTGTGCAGGTATGGAAAATCTCGTGGGCTACAAGGATAAAAAGGTCTGCAAAAAATGTGCAGAGAAAATCAATATCCTTTTTGAAGATTGATATTTATGGGAAAAAGCAGAATTAAATGGTCAATGCTCGGGGTTATTTTCTCCCTTGCAGGACCTACAATATTTGAGCAGTTTATGCAGACTGCCGTGCAGTATATTGATACGGCAATGGTAGGGTCTCTCGGTACCTCCGCAACGGCGGCGGTAGGTGCCACAACCACGGTAAACTGGCTTGTGGGAAGCACCGTTTCCGCTGTGGGGGTAGGCTTTCTTTCATACATTGCAAAAAAGCACGGCTCGGGTGATTTGACTGCCGTGAGGCGTGCATCGGCACAGAGCGTGCTGGCAGTCCTTGTGACGGGCATATTCTTTACGGTGCTGACTCTGACGCTCAGCCCTGTTGTTCCCGTGCTTATGCAGGTTGACGAGCCCATAAGAGACCTTGCTGCAAAATATTTCTTTATTCTTTACACACCGATGCTGCCCCGTGCCGCTACAATAATTTTCGGTACGGTGCTTCGTGCCGTGGGGGACACAAAAACACCTATGTACGCAGGAATTGCAGTTAACATAGTAAATGTAGTGCTGAACTTCCTTCTTATTTACCCCACAAGAGAAATTTTCGGTATTACCGTATGGGGTGCAGATATGGGCATCACGGGAGCGGCAATTGCAAGTGCCGTAGGCTTTACCGTGGGCGGTATCATAATTACCGCCACATTATGGAGACATCCTCTTCTGTCGCCTGAAAAAGCATCCTTAAAGCCGGATAAAGAGATTCTGAAGCCCTGCCTTAAGGTGGCGTTTCCCAATATGCTTCAGCGCTTCGGTACGTGCCTCGGCTACGTTGCATTCGCCTCTATGATAAATTCTCTCGGAGAGGTAGCAACCGCCGCACACACAATTGCAAATACCGTTGAATCCGCATTCTATATCCCCGGCTACGGTATGCAGACGGCGGCGGCAACTCTTGCAGGAAATGCTCTCGGAGCAAAGGACAATAAGAGAATGAAGGAATTTGCAGGAATGACCCTGCTTTCCGAGGTCAGTCTTATGATAATCTCGGGCGGACTTCTTTTCGTATTTGCTCCCTTTATGATGGATATTTTTTCGGACTCTCCCGAGGTTATAAAACTCGGTTCAACGGTTCTTCGTATGGTTGCTGTGTCCGAGCCCTTCTACGGAGTGTCAATTATTATTGAGGGTATGATGCAGGGAGTAGGCAGAACCGTAAAGCCCTTTGTCTATAATATTATAGGTATGTGGGGCATAAGAATTGTCGGAACCTTTATTTTCATTCAGTTCTTCTCGGGCGGTCTTGTTTCTGCCTGGGGCTGTATGATAGCCCACAATATGTTCCTGTTTGTGATGTATTTCATCCATTGGATAAGCGGAAAATGGAACCCTCTGAATAGTCAGAAATCATCATTCTGATAATTTCTGACAGCGATATTTTTTGCTTCGCAAAAAGTGATATTGTTGCTTTCGCAACAGTGATATACCGTGATTCTCACGGCGTGATATATTTTCCTTTCGGAAAATGTGAAGGAATCAAAATAAAAATAGTACGGCTCACTTTTGTGTGAGCCGTCTGTGTTTTATACTTCAATTGAATCTTCAAGAATTGTTGTTCCGTCAACATTTACGGTCTTCATTTTGATTTCACCGTTTTCCATTGTGATTGAAGAAGCCGCCCAGGTGAAATCGCTGTTTTTTCCGCCGGCAATGAAAACGGAAATGTCTCCTTTTGTAAGAGAGCTTTGGTGATGGTGTCCGCCTACAATGAGATTGAAGCCGAGATTTTTAAGGGGCTCCTCCCAGTTTTTGCCGAAATGCTCGGTGAGGGTAGGGTCGTGGCTGAAAACAAGCTTGTATCTGCCTGTGAAATCCTCTGACTTCAGAGAATTTATCCACTTGAACTGCTTTTCTCTGTAGAAGCTGAAATCCACAAGACCGCTGTATTCAACGTGGTCATCCTCCTTGTCTTCTCCGGGGTCAAGAACAATAGCGGAAAGACCGCCGTAGCTGAAGGTATAGTAAAGCTCACCCGTGCTTGTGGGGAAATACTGAAGCAGCTGAGAAGCATATTCTCCTCTTGTTTCGTGATTGCCTCTTGCATATACAACGGGATATTCACCCTTTGTGATGTATGAAGCATCAGCGAGCACGTGGTCGGTAAATCTGCTCTTGTTTCCGAAGTCTGAGCAGATATCTCCGAGAAATACCATCATATCATATTCCTCGGTAAAAAATTCAAGAGATTTTTTAACTTCGTTCATCATTTCGTGAACGTCGGTGATTGCAAGAAGCTTTATTCCGTCTTCCTTCTCTCCGCCTCTGAAATTTATGGGTCCGCTTTCAACAGAGCCGCCCTTTATTGCGGAATAGCCGAGCTTATATGCAACGAACTGAGAGCCCACAACGTAGGAGTTATTTCTGAGCTCCTCCTTGGGAACAATAATTTTATGCACCGTATCGTGGGTCGAAATTGTGCCGGATGTCGTGTCCCAGATTACCTTTTCCTCTCCGTTTACGGTGTATTTTATGTAACCGCTGCCTTTGAGAGATGTTACGAAAAGAACACAGTAGTTTTCGTCCCCCATGTCAAAAACTGTGGGCGGAACCTTGATTTTCTGGGGTAAAGTGAAAAGTGACACGGTAATCCCTCCTGCAATAAGAATCAGTATAAGTATAACGATGCCTGCGATTTTTGCAAATTTTTTAGCCATATTATTTTCCTCCCTTTTAAGACCAATTTAACAAAAATGTAAATATAAGTCAATAAGTTATAATTTACATATTTCAGGGGCGAATATTATGAAAGTTTATTATTGAATTAAAGTTTTTGCTGTGATATATTATACTTGTGAAATTATGACAGTCTTTCACGGCTGTTTTTATGAAAGGACGATTTTACTATGGCTGAAAACAGACTTATCGGCGATTATCCCGTAATCGGTATCCGCCCCTGTATTGACGGAAGAAGAGGCCCCCTTGACGTAAGAGGCTCCCTTGAAGAGCAGACAATGAACATGGCAAAAACTGCCGCTAAGCTCATTTCCGATAATCTTAAATATTCAAACGGCGAGCCCGTAAAGGTTGTTATTGCCGATACAACTATAGGACGTGTAGCAGAAGCTGCAGCCTGTGCTGCCAAGTTCAAGAAGGAAGGCGTAGATATTACTCTTTCCGTTACTCCCTGCTGGTGCTACGGCTCCGAAACAATGGACATGGATCCTATGACAATCAAGGGCGTATGGGGCTTCAATGCTACAGAGCGTCCCGGTGCGGTTTATCTTGCATCAGTTCTTGCTACACACGCACAGAAGGGTCTTCCCGCATTCGGTATCTACGGTCACGATGTTCAGGATGCCGATGACACAACAGTTCCCGCAGATGTTCAGGAAAAGATTCTCCGTTTCGCACGTGCCGCTGTTGCTGCTGCATCAATGAGAGGCAAGTCCTATCTTCAGATCGGTTCAATCTGTATGGGTATCGGCGGCTCTTCAATCAGCCCCGAATTCATTGAAGAATATCTCGGTATGCGTGTTGAATCAGTAGATGAGGTTGAAATCATCAGACGAATGTCTGAAAACATCTATGATGAGGCTGAATATCAGAAGGCTCTCGCATGGACAAAGGCTAAGTGCAAGGAAGGCTTCGACAAGAACCCCGAATTCGTAAGAAAGTCCCGTGAGCAGAAGGACGCTGACTGGGAATTCGTTGTTAAGATGATGGTTATCATCAAGGACCTTATGAACGGCAACCCCAACCTTCCTAAGGGCTGTGAAGAAGAAATGGTAGGCCACAATGCTATTGCTGCAGGCTTCCAGGGACAGAGACAGTGGACAGACTTCTATCCCAACTGTGACTTCGGCGAAGCACTCTGCAACACCTCCTTTGACTGGAACGGCGCAAGAGAGCCCTACATCCTCGCAACCGAAAACGACGTTCTCAACTCTATTTCAATGCTCTTTATGAAGCTGCTTACAAACCGTGCTCAGATGTTTGCTGACGTTCGTACCTTCTGGAGTGATTCCGCTGTAAAGAGAGTTACAGGCTACGACATTGAAGGCAAGGCTAAGGAAGCAGGCGGCTTTATTCACCTTATCAACTCCGGTGCCTGCTGTCTTGACGCCTGCGGTGAGGTTAAGGACGAAAACGGCAATCCCGTTATGAAGCCCTGGTATGATGTAACAGAGGAAGACATCGAAAAGATGCTTGCTGCTACGGAATGGGCTCCTGCTGACAACGGTTATTTCAGAGGCGGCGGATATTCTTCCCGTTTCCTTACCCGTGCCGAAATGCCCTGCACAATGATAAGAATCAACCTTGTTAAGGGCCTCGGACCCACAATCCAGATTGCAGAAGGTTACACAGTAAATCTTCCCGATGAGGTTTCCGATACTCTCTGGAAGAGAACTGACTACACATGGCCCTGCACATGGTTTGCTCCCATCTGTACAGGCGAAGGTCCCTTCAAGTCAGCTTATGACCTTATGAATGCATGGGGTGCTAACCACGGTGCTATCTCTTACGGTCACATCGGTGCAGACCTTATTACTCTGTGCTCAATGCTCAGAATCCCCGTAGGTCTTCACAATGTTCCCGAAGAGAAGATTTTCCGTCCTGCTTGCTGGAATGCATTCGGAACAAAGGATCTTGAGGGTGCAGACTACAGAGCTTGTGCTGCATACGGACCTCTTTATAAATAAGCTTTCCGGAAAATCCCGTATCTTACGAATAAGTAATATAATTGAAATACCTGCCACGATAGCCGTGACAGGTATTTTTTTGTTATAGTATTCCGTTAAACCTTGTTTCCGTTTTTGTCAATTTTTATAGTTTGCGAGGCTTCGTCTGTTTCAAAAACAAAGGACCATATTCCCGAAGCGGAGTCGAATTCGCCGTACTGCTTTTTGTTTTCGCCGACAGCGTATTTCTCTGCGATGCTGAGAGCTTCTTCACGGAAAACTATACCCTCGGCAATGCGAAGGGTTGAAAAAATTGCTCGCACATCGTCCTCGTATTTCTGCCACCAGGGAGCATCGGCATTATTATAAATTACGTAAAATCCGGGTGTATTCTCAAAAACAATATAACTGAAAGTGGGACAGCTGTCATATATTCCCATAGATGCATTATAGCTGTTTATTCTTATTTCTTCCGTGCGCAGCCCCGTTCCGCAAACACCGAAAGCATCGGTAAATTCAATTGTAATATTGTTTTCGGGATCGGAAGAATGGTAAAAGGTTATGCCGGAACGGTTAGTTTCGCTGTCGGGCTCATTTCCGGTTTCGGTGTATTCCCAGTCCTCGGGAAGGGAGAGGAAAATGTTTGCATTTTCTTCTGCAATTTTAACATCTTTCCAATTGTTCGCTGTTTTAACTCCGTTGAAAAACAGTTGAAAATCCGTATTTTCCGTGTCACTTTTCTTTAGTTCAACCACAATTCTGTGATAAGCCATATCACAGGTGCCGACTTCAGGTTCAATTGTTTCTATATATATGTTGGTTTCTTTTTCCGTTCCCGTTACTTTTGTAACCTTATGTGTATTACTGCCGCTGCCCTCTTCCAGATGGGCAATAAACAGAAGATTATCGGTGAAAAAATCTTCTGTGTATTTTTCCGTGGCTTTAATAAAATCTTCATTGATTCCGTTCAGAGTAAGCTTACGGTAGCCTTCCATTTCATCGTAAGTTTTTATTATGTCATATTGCGGGAACAAGAGAGTTCCGCCGGGTGCCGGAACAGGAAGGCCTGTTCTTATAAACTGAGCATCGAAGGGGAGCTCTTTCCAATTGCCGTCAAAGCTTTCACCAAGCCAGCCAAGCTGTGTCATAGAAGAAATTACCTCTTCGGGGATGTCCGAAATACTGCCGCTGCCCGTTTTTATGCAGAATCTGCAAAGGGTAGAGGCAGGGTAGCTTTCCGCAATTCCGTCGTGAATCACAAGCACCTTGTCACCTGTTTTAAGCTCGGGCAGGACATTATTTTTTTCACTGTAATCCGAAAGCCTTACGGGAGAATTCCCTTTTATAAGAAAACAGGTTCCGTTTTCGCTTATAAGTACATGGCCCGTGCTGATGCCGATGCTGCTGTTCATTAAAAACGCACCTGCGGATATACCTGTAAGGAAAACGGCACAGATTATTGCAACTGTTATAATTATTTTCTTTTTCATAAGGAGACCTCCTTTGTTTTCTCAATACCTTTCATTATATTAGACGCAAAATATAAGTAAAATGTTGCACAAATTACGAAAAATACTGAAATTTTCTGAAAAGAAAGTAAGAGGACATCTGTCCGCAGAACGGGGAACAGATGTCCTTGACTTTTTTGCCTGATTGCCTGCGGCTTCTGAAATTAATGTATAGGTGTGAGGTATACGTCGCAGGTGCAGTTACGGGCTTTATTGTAGTCCGAGAAAACTGCGTAGAGCTTTATGGTTTTCCCTTGAAGTCCTTCGGGAAGGGTTAAGAAGAAGGTGTTGTTTTTGTTCTTGTTGACAACGCTGTGCTCCCATTGGTTTGCCTTATATTCCGGTGCTCTTTCGGGGAAGCCGAAGAATTTACCGTCAATTTCCGCAACACAGTAAACTCCTTCGGTTCCGTGCTCACCTTCAACGGCAACAGCAAGGCGGGGAAGAGCTTTGTAATCCGGCAGGGTAATCTCTCCCGAAATAACCGCTCTTGTCTGCTTATAGCGGTAGTGTGCCTGCATATTGTTTGCAAAGGGAGCGGAAAGCTTAATTTCCTTTCCGTCCTTTAAGAGCCTCACGGCAAAAATTCTGTCAACGGGGTGAGCAATACGGATATATCTTAAGGTATCGTGTACTTCATAAGAGGATATCATTTTCTTACCGGGAAGGTTATAGGTGGTATGAACGGTAAAACGGATAATCTCTTCTGTGTATTTTTCCTTTTCAGTAAGAATAACGTCTTCGGACGCCTGCCATTTTTCAAGATTTACGGAATATTCTGCCTTCAGAGGGACTGACTGAACTTCAACCTCTCTTGTGGGGTAATCTCCCGAGAAAAATTCTATTTCAATGCTGTCGCAGAAAATTTCTTCGCCGAAATCTACTCTGAGACAGCCGTTTTCTATACGGAGATTGTTGTCGCAATAGGTCTTTGACTGAGAATCAAAGAAGGTGTCAGCTCTTCCGTCAAACATATTCTCCGCCTCAAGACCTCTTAATTTATAAAGCTTCTGTCCGAAGAAGGCATCCCTTGCTTTTTTTACTTCGGGAATCTTAGTGTCGCCGGAACGGAGAATGCTTCTTTTTTCAAGACAGTCGTTAGTTATTGCGAACATTGCGCTTTCGTAAAGAAACTCTCCGTTTGCGGGATTTTTCTGAAGATTTCCGAGAGTACCGATTTTTAGGGGAGCCCTTTCCTTTATATCGGTGTCTTCGCCCGTCATAAAGAAGAATTCTTCACCGTTTTTATAAAGAAGGATATCATCCTTACCTGCCGTGAGAAGCTTTACCTCTTCAGGGGTGCCGTCTGATGATTCCTTTACTATTCTGTATTCGCAGTTTTTAAGCATAGGCTCTGCCTCTTCTTCCGTTGCAACCTCAATAAGCGTTGCACGGAAGGGCATAAGGGGGATTGTTACCTTGTCACCGGGCTTAAAAACACCAAGGTGCTTTTCATAGGGATGATGAATGTTTACTGCTAACTTTTTCTCGGTGCTTATACCGATTTCGGTATCTAATTTAATTGTAACCGTCTTTTCTTCCCAGGAATTGTTTCCCGTCGAAATGAAGCGTTTTGTATCGGTACCTCTTGAGCAGGCGTTTGCTCCGTAGCTCTCGGGCAAGAGCAAGCCGTTTACGAGAATTGAAGCGTTTCTTTTGTGAAGATTATATACACGGGCGAATTCGGGAAGCTCGTCGTCTCTCATAAACCAGGGATTTCCGTAGGTTTCGGGAGCTAAAATAAGAGAGCGGTTAAATGCCTGATATATAAGCTCATCCTCAAAATAGTCAATACCCGAGGAAATGCATACGCCGTGGTCCTCTGCAAGTCTTTCAAGGTTGTCCGTGTGGCCTCGTTCAAACATAAATCCTCTGTGGTGCATACAGGTGTTATTATTTCCCTGGCTTACGTCAACATAAGTTTCGTCGCCGTTCCATAAATATGTAGTAATGTGCTTTTCAGCCTCAAATAAATTCAATCGGTGGTTAAGCACAATAAGGTCGGGGGAATATTTACGGCATTCCTTCAGCATTTCTGCAAAAAGCTCTGCCTTTTCGGGCCTGAGATGTCCGCACACACCGTCTAATTTGAAAAGAGCGAAGCTGTGGTCACGGCACAGATGCACGAAAAACTCAAATCTCTCTCTTTCGGTTTCTGCATCATCGCCGTAGCCGTCGGGACTGCCCCACAGTCCCATACGGATTCCCGACTCCTTAGCCTTTGCGACAACCTTGTCATATTCTTCGGGATACTGACTGCGGAATTTTTCTCCGTTTATGTTTCCGTAGCCCTCACTTGCTCCGTCAAAGTTTCCCGCATCCCATGCATAGATTTTAATTTCCATACCGTAGGTGTCTTTAAGGTATCTGAAAAAGTCAAGATTTATAAGTGTTTGTTCCTCGGTTGAGCCTTCGTTTGTGTTGTTGATCCACGAAAAATACTGGGGGACAGAGGGGGTGAAATTATCCGCTCCCGCATCCTTTGCCGTCTTTATCATGCAAAAACCTCGCTTTCGGGTATTTTTAAGTTTTGGTTACACAGATTAATAAATTATTACAAAAGAGAAATAATTGTTCCTTTTTAATGTCTGCAGGTATATAATGCCCCTTGGAGCAGGCGACGAGAGAAACCGTAATGTGTTCAACTCCCGTCAGCCTAAGAGAAAAATATTTTTTAGTGAAAGAGGACAATATGAAAAAGCTGAAAAACAGATTTCTTTATGAGTTCCGTGAAATGCGAAAGGAACTGCCCCTTGCTGAATACATTGCATGGTGGCTTCTTCGTATTGCGATGCTTACTACTGCTGTCGTTTTTGAAGTAAGAGGAGAAGCTGTCTATCAGAGGAACCTGATACTTCTTAACACTCTTGCCTCCTTTGCAATCCCCATTCTCAGGTTTATTTCACCGAAAAAGCTTTTTACGTCAAAAATATCGTTCAGAACCCAGTCATATATAGATATTTTCATTTTTGCAGGTTCATTTCTCGGTCACGGTCTTAAATTCCTGGGAGAAGTTCCCGAATATGATAAATTTATGCACGTTGCCGCAGGCGGTATAGTGGTATTTATAGGTGCCGAAATTATAAAGACCTTCAAGGGCTATGAACACCTTACTTCCGGTATCAAAACCTTTTCAGGTGTGGGCTTTTCCTTTATAATTATAGTTGCCTGGGAGCTTATGGAGTTTTTTGCCGATTGGTTTATAACGGATTCGCAGAATCAAGGCTATTATATGGTTCCCGATGAAACAATGTTTTTTGTTAAAATCTTCGGTATGCCCAAGAATATGCCGGCTCAAGCCCCTGTATATGATACGAATGTTGATATGTTCTATGCTGTTATAGGCTGTGCATTATGTGCCGCTCTTCTTTTTTTCTTCCTCAAAAAAAAGGAAAAAAAGAACACGGCTTCGGCGATAAAGGAAACGGTTTCAGTCGGTTAAAAATCTGATATTTCAATCACCTTCAGGGTAGTATTTTCTACCCTGAATTTTATTTTATAGTGTGAATATTCGAAGGCATAAATCCTTTCGGGGTCGCCGTGGTAATGGGGTCTCGGGTCTTCCGAGAGTATTTTCCGAATATTTTCAAGGTCTTCATTTTTTATGCTTTTATCACATCCGTTTTCAAAAGAAACGTCAAGATTATTATTCATAACCTCGCCTGAAAAGCCGCTTTTTGCATCGGGATGTGAGTCTGTAAAGGGAAGGTAGGGCTTTATGTCAAAAAGGGGAGTGCCGTCAAGAATATCTGCTCCCTTTACATATATTACGGGAGCGTCCTTGCACTCATAATCAATTTTTTCGATTTCTACTGATGAAAGCCCTAAATTATTGGGTCTGAAGGGAGAGCGTGTTGCAAAAACCCCCATTCTTACATTGCCGCCGAGACGGGGCGGTCTTACTGTGAGAGAAGCAGATTTCTCCTTGTTCTCGGAAAACTCCCATATAAGCCACAGGTGTGAATAGCCTTCAATGCCTCTTACTGCTTCGGGACTGCGGAAATCAGGGCAGAAAACTATTTTTCCCGAGGTTTTCGCAAGACCGCTCTGACGGGGTATTCCGAATTTTGAAGGGAAATCCGTATATATGTGTGCTACGGGGAAAATTTCTGCCACTGACCTTTCTCCTTTCAGTCTTCAATTACAGCCATCGCGTGAATATCAACAACGGGTACCGTGAAAATCACCCTGCCGTCTTTATATTCAAAGGGGATTTCTTCCTTTTCGGGTGCAAGATAAACCCCTGAGGGCTTATTATCATATTTTACTTCACAGTTTACATTATAAAGAGGGACAGTATCTTCAATTACCTCTGTATTTCTGCCTCTTACCGTCGTGTGGGCAAAAAGAAGATGAAGAATACTTCTCTTTTCTTTTTCCTGACGGGTAAGGGTCATAACTGCCTTGTCGGGAAGGTTTGTCTTTACCGTTAGGCTGTCACCTGTCAGTCTTTTTACGGTATCGGTAAAAATTTCCTTGAAGCAAAGGTGTCCGAGCTCTCCGTATGCCGTGAAAATATTCCAGGAAATGTAAGCAACGTTACCCTTTATTACAACTGCGGGGAAGCGCTCCTCTTCATTGTTGGGAGCGTGCATATGAGAGCAGAAGCGCTCTCTTTCTCTGTTGAAATAGGGATTTTCCCTTAAAGCCGTGACCTCGCAGTCCGCTGCCTCAATTTTATAGGAATCACAGCGCATAATGTATGCGGTGTCTCCGTTTACTGTCGGAAAAAGGGGAACAAAGTAGGTGGGGGAGAATTCGTTTTTACCCGTAAATACGGCACCTGTATCAAGGATGAATTTTCCGTCTCTTATAATGCTTTCTCCGGAAGCCAGAACCTTTCCGCCCTTTGCAATAAAGGCGCTGATTTTTTCAAGCATACCGTCTGAAATTCTGCAGTTATCGGGAAGAATAAGAAGCTTATATCCGGAAATATCAGATGTTTCATCAATGAAATTATATAAAAGCTTGTTTTCGAGAAGCATACGGTTTGCGCCTATGTCTGCTCTTGCCTCTTTGTCATCTGATGTTGCTTCAACGCTTAACACCG
Source organism: Clostridia bacterium (assembly GCA_017625435.1). Taxonomy (GTDB): domain Bacteria; phylum Bacillota; class Clostridia; order Oscillospirales; family Acutalibacteraceae; genus RUG806. The sequence goes on along the minus strand of JAGAKX010000013.1, from coordinate 30,534 downwards.
CAATATCCGCCGTATTAACGGCACCGTTAAGCCAGGGCTCTCTTTCCTCTATACGGGCATAAGCCTTTCCTATAAGGGAGTATGTTGCAGGATTCATTTCACCCGAGGAATGAAGCTGGTCTCCTATGGAGCAGCCTGCCCCGTTCATAACGCTGAGGGCAGTTTCGTATATAAGTGCATTGGGATGCTTGAATCCGCCGAATTCACCCCAGCTTTGGTGGAATTTACCGGTCATTCCGAGATATTCCTTGTCTCCGAGAGTACGCACGTAAGCTGCAGACAGGGGAAAATGGTCATATCCCCATCCGCCGGTTGGAAGGCTTTCAAGCTCTAAATGTGTGTTTTTGCCGATAACGGTGTGATTACCCTTAGGTATATGTCCGCTGTTATGGAAGATTGTAGCGGTATCGCTGTATTTTCTTACGGAAGCATTGACGGCATCCATATATTTATTGAGAGTGATAACCGCAAATTTCTGACAGTCGTCGTAATTATCGGAATCAAGTCCGAGCTTTTTCATATCTCTGAGGCAATATTCACAGTAGCAGACCCTGGCGGCAATAATATCAAGGAAAACACCGCAGGGATTATATTTTTCCATAACCTCTTCAACCTGAGAGCAAAGCTTCTCAAGATAAGGAGTGTTGAAGCAAAGCGGATGGAAATGTGTTTCATTGTGTGCCTCTTCAACCTCTTTCGGATTCTTTGACTTTATCCATCTCCATTCGGGGTGGCGGTCATAATCCTTTTCATCGAAGCCGGCGGAAATGTAGACGGGTGCGTTGGCCCCTGCCTCCCTGCAGGCTTCAAGCTGTGCTCCCAAAAGGTCAAAGGAAAGACCGGGATGCATCTCATTTGCCGCTGTGGGATGGTATGACCATCCGTGATGGCACTTTGAAAATACGGTTATTGAATCAAGATGTCCGTTTTTAAGCTGAGAAATAAACTGCTCCTTTGAAAACTTCTCTCCTACCTTAAGGGCACCGCTTGTATGAAAGTCTAAATGTACCTGACGGTTTCTCATAAAAAATCCTCCTGTGAAGTTGTTTTAATTTGTAGAAACTTTATTTTATAAGGCAGAGCGTAAGCGGAACAAGGCGTGAGCCTTCCGAAACATTTTCCGAAGGAAAATATATCACTGCCTGTAGGGCAATATCACTATTGCGAAAGCAATAATATCACTCATTCCGAAGGAATGAATATCATTAAAGGAATAAACGAATCAATCGTTTATTCCTGCTTTGAGTGTAACGATAATAAGCTCCGGACGGTTGTTTATCCTTATGGGGAATGCGCTGTTGCCGATTCCGCGGCTTACTGCCATTGTTGTGTTATTTTCCGTATGTACTCCTTCGCAGTAGTCGGGAAAAAAGCCCTCTGTGGGCATATAAAGTCCGCCGAGATACGGAATTCTGAACTGTCCGCCGTGGTGATGTCCCGAAAATACAAGATCCAGTTTTTTCTCTGTATAAACAGAAAATACCTCCGGTCGGTGGGAAAGTGCGATTGTGAACAGATATTTGTCGTAGCTTATTTCATTTATCGCTTCCGCAGTAGAAATAAATTTATCCTGTGTGCCGTAAAAGGTGGCATCGTCAACACCGATGATGTTTATTTCTTCACCGCCGAGGTTGATTTTTTTTGAGGAATTACGAAGTACGCTTACACCGATACGGCGAAGCTCTTCTTCAAAGGGGCCGTATATTTCGGGAATTCTTGCCTCGTGATTGCCGGGGGCAAAATATACGGGAGCAATTTTTACAAGCTCCTTCGCAAAGGCAAGGGAAATCTCCGTTTTCGGCTTTCTGGAATCAATAAAATCTCCCGTAATCAGAATTATATCGGGGTTCAGTCTCTGTACCTCTTCAAGAACACTTTCTCTCAGAAAATCCGAGCGGGTATTGTGAAAATCGGAAATCTGTGCAACCGTAAAGCCGTCAAAGCTTCCGGGAAGCTTTTCGTTTGTTATTTCATAATCCGTTACAGTCAGCATATTGTTTTCGTAAACACAGTAAACGGAAAACAGAATAAGAAAAACAGAAGCCAGTACGGTTATAACGATTTTCTGTTTTTTTGATAAGTTCTTCATCAGTCGATTCTCATTGAGATATCAAAGGCCTTTACGGAGTGGGTAAGTGCGCCCATTGAAATTATGTCAATGCCGGAAGATGCCTTTTCTCTGATGTTTTCTGCGGTAATGTTACCCGAAGCCTCGGTAAGAGCTCTGCCGCCAATGTAGGCTACTGCTTCCTTCATCTGCTCAGTCGTCATATTGTCAAGCATTATGATATCGGCTCCTGCTGCAACTGCCTCTCTGACCTCGTCCATATTTCTTGTTTCAACTTCAATTTTAACCGTGTGACCGATTTTTTCCCGAAGAGCCCTGACTGTTGCGGTAATGCCGCCGCCTGCATCAATGTGATTGTCCTTAAGCATTGCACAGTCGGAAAGATTGTAGCGGTGGTTTTTTCCTCCGCCGCAGGTTACTGCATATTTCTGTAAAGCTCTGAGGCCGGGAAGGGTTTTTCTTGTATCTGCAATGCTTACATTTGTTCCCTTTACAAGCTCAACACATTCATTTGTGGCAGTTGCAATGCCGGACATGTGCTGAAGTAAATTAAGGGCTGTTCTTTCACCCTGTAAAAGCATTGAAGCCTTGCCCTTCATTGTTGCAATAAGGTCGCCGTTTTCAACCTTGTCTCCGTCCTTTTTGTAAAGCGTGTACTGAACATCGGGATCGAGAAGGGTAAATACTCTCATTGCGACCTCGATTCCGCAAAGAACTCCCTGTGCCTTGGAAACGAATTTTGCGGTTGTTACGGCAGTTTCGGGAATAACGTAAGCCGTTGCGGTATCAAGGTAATTTATGTCCTCTTTAAGGGCATTTTTTATAATGTCATCAATATAAAACTGAGGTAATAACATATTTGTCTCCTTTATTTTTAACACAGACTGACTTAATTCAGGTCTGCAATATGTCCGTCAGAGCACGTAAAAGTGGGCAGAAATTGCCGTATTTGTTGTTTTCGACGGTGGCAAGGTGTATGTTTATACTCCGAACCGCCGAAAACAAAGCACTTCTGATATTTTGAACGTGGTATATAATTGTATGATTTTTGCCAAATAAAATTTGTGGCAGGAAAAATTTTTTTATTGTGCGTCAAAGACGGTGATTTATGCACAACTTTTACTTTTCCTCTGCTTCTTTAAGAATAATATATGCGCAGGTTGCAAGGGAAAGTGCCTCAAGATACTTCGTTGTATGGGCATACTTTGCACCTTTAAGTCTCTTTAAAATATTATCAATCTGCTTAAGACCGAAGCGCACGGCACCGGCATCGGGAAGCACAAAATATGCTCTTTGCATAATGCTTCTGATTTCCGTGATTATGCCCTCGGGAAGGGGAGCTCCCGAAAAATCGTTTGAAACGGGAAGCTCGCTTACTTTAGCAAAGCCGTTCAGCATACATCTTTTTATATCTTCTGCCGCTCTTCTTGAGAAAACAAGAGCTTCAAGAAGTGAGTTGCTGGCAAGTCTGTTTTTGCCGTGAACACCCGTATTTGCACATTCTCCGCAGGCATAAAGACGGGGAACGGTTGTTTTCGAATCAATGTCAACCTCGATTCCGCCCATAAGGTAATGCTGGCAGGGGAATACGGGAATAAGGTCCTTTGTGATATCCACGCCGTACTGTCTGCAGCCCTCGGAAATTGCAGGGAAGCGTTCTCTTAAGAAATCCGCATCCTCGTGGGTGATATCGAGATAGAAATTATTGCTGCCCGTTCTTCTGCTTTCAAGGATAATTGACTTTGAAACGACGTCACGGGGGGCAAGCTCAAGCCTTTCGTCATATCGGTCCATAAAGCGTTCTTTGTGGCAGTTGAGAAGATATGCACCCTCGCCTCTTACGGACTCGCTGATTAAAAACTGCTCGCCGTTTTCCGAGTTAAAGGCTGTGGGGTGAAACTGTATGTAGCTTAAATTTTTTATCTGTGCACCTAATTCATAAGCGATGCGGATACCGTCGCCCGTTGCTGATTTGGGGTTGGTGGTATACTTATATACTCTTCCCACACCGCCCGTGCAGAGCATACAGTAGCTGCAGAACACGCTGGAATACTCACCGTCGCATAAAAGGTCGGCACGGAAGCCGCTTCTGACACGGACAAGACGTACAAGCACGGTATTTTCTCTGTAAATGATGTTTTCCTTCTTTTCGACCTCTGAGAGAAGTCCTCTTACCATTTCTGCACCGGTGCAGTCCTTGTAATGGACGATTCTTCTTCGGCAATGACCGCCCTCAAGGGTCATATCAAGCTCACCCTCGGCGTTTCTGTCAAAGCGCACGCCCATATCCATAATTCTTCTTACATCATCGGGGCCCTCGCTAACAAGCACCTCAACGCTTTCGGGGTCGTTTTCGTGCCTGCCTGCAATAAAGGTGTCCTTTATGTGAAGGTCAAAGCTGTCTTCTTCGGGATTCAGCACCGCAGCAACACCGCCCTGTGCAAGGTTGGAGTTCGAGGTGGTCTTCGAATATTTTGAAAGTATCATAACACTTGTGCTGCTGTCAAACTGCAGGGCACCGTACATACCCGCAACGCCTGAGCCTACAACAAGCACGTCAACAATGTTGGTTCTGTTTTCCATTTTTGTACCTCAGCCAAGTCTCAGCATTTCATCAATACTGTGTTTTGCTTTTTTTCTCAGCTCTTCGGGGAGCTCTATTATTTCTCCGCCCTCACCCTTTAAGGCTGCAAGAATGCTTTCGGGGGTGGTGTATTTCATATCCTTGCAGGTAAGCTTTTCCGGACAAAGGTGATAGAGCTTCTTTTCGGGGTGTTGGGGAATAAGATAGTCTGCAACGCCTCTTTCCGTGCCGATAAGCACGGGCTTTACGGAGGCTAAAGCAAAATCTATTATTTCAGCGGTGGAGCCTGCCATATCTGCGTGCTTCACAACATCCTTTTCGCATTCGGGGTGTACGGCAAGAAGAGCTTCGGGATGCTCTGCCTTTGCCTTTAATATATCATCCTCAGTAAGGGTAGCGTGAATGGGACAGTAGCCGTCCCATAATACAATATTCTTATCGGGGAAGTGCTCCTTTACAAAGGAGCCTAAATTTTTATCGGGGATAAAAAGAATTTCGGGTGCATCAATTTTTTCAACAATCTTAAGGGCACTTGAGGATGTGACACATACGTCACATTCAGCCTTCAGGGCGGCTGTTGTGTTGATGTAAGCAACAACTACGGCACCGGGATTCTCTTTCTTATATTTTCTTACTCTTTCGGGGGTAATCATTTCAGCCATAGGACAGGTAGCCTCAGGCACGGGGAGGATGACCTGTGTGTCGGGGGAGAGAATTTTAACGCTTTCCGCCATAAATCTGACACCGCACATAATAACTCTTTTTGCACCTGCTGAAAGACTTTTCTTTGCAAGAGCAAAGGAGTCGCCCGTAATATCTGCAAGCTCAATTATTTCGGGATTCTGATATGTGTGGGCAAGAATGACAGTACCTGTTTCCTCTTTGAGTCTTTTGATTTCGTTTACAATATCTTTATTCATAAGTATCCCCCTTTTCAGGAAATTGCATTGAGTTTTATAACAAGAGTGAAAACACCGTCTTCAAATTTTGTAAGCATTTCACCGCCGTATTTTTTTGCGGTGCTTTCAATACTTTTAAGTCCGAATCCGTGATTTCCCGCATCCTTTTTTGATGTTGCATAAGAATGCTGATTTACCCTTACGGGTGCGGCTGCGGCAGGATTCGACACGGAAATAACGCTGTAGGTTTCGTCTCCGTGCATTTTGAGCTTTATATAACGCTTTTCGGGGTCCTCGATTTTTCTGTTGGCTTCAATTGCATTGTCAAGGGCATTTGAAAGAATTATACACATATCAACGGGCTTTATGCTGTTTTTTTCCATATTCATAACATCGTAATTTGTTGTTATGCTGTCGGACTGTGCCTCGTAGAGCTTTTCGTTGAGTATGGCATCAACCGCCGATATTCCCGTAATGCGTATATACGAGGATTCGTCAATAATGCCGTTCATTTCTCTTATATATTTTTTGATTTCTTCCACATTGCCGTTTTCTGCAAGGATATTAAGGGTCAGCAGATGGTTTTTTATGTCGTGGCGGAAATTTCTTGTGCGGTTATAGGCATTTTCCAGATTCTTGATGCCCATCTGCTGCTGATTTATCTGTGCTGTCAGAAGATCGTTTTCACGCTTTATGCCAAGCTGTCTCTGATTCAGCCAGAAAAGCACGAACACAACGACATTTATTATGATGATACCGATGCAGGAAATGTAGATATATGCCTTTATCTGCTGATTAAGGTCATAGCTTTCAATTATATACTGGAAAACGGAGAAGGTAATAAGAGTGACTGCAGGTACAAGAAGCAGGCTCAGCCATATTCTCAGCACCGAGCTGCCTTTTCCGAAGCCCTTTAAGATTACGCTTAAAAGCACCGACAGGGGAATCAGAGTTACATTTGTAAGGGTTATTCTTAAAAGAGAGCCGAAGGCGGTACTCCCCTCGGGGTTAAAATCCATCTGTCCCGAGATTACGCGGTACAGAAGATTCGAGACAAGCACCGAAAGGGTGAGAAGCGAAGCAAAAATTACTATTGCCTCAATTTTGCTTCTCAGCCTTCCCGAGTACATAAGAATCAGTATTCCCGACAGCAGTACGCCTTCAACAAGATACTTCCAGTATCCGATGTCCGTGTATTCCTGAAGGAAAATTACGAGGGTTGCAGTCAGCACGAAGGCAATATAATCGGTTTTCTTGACCTTGGGACGGGGCTTGAAAAAGTTGTTCGTGAGAATAAATGCAAGCATAATTTCAAACACCGAAGAAAATATTCTTGCGGTGTTGAGTATTATGTCCTGATAGTTTTCCGAAATAAATTCAAGCATAGTTATCTCATTGCCCATAAGAAGGCTTCGTTTGTTTCCTTCGCCCGTCTTTTGCTGACAGGCACGGTCTTTTTGTTTGTGAGCGTCAGCTCATTTACCTTTATTGATGCTATTTTTTTTGCATTTACAAGATAAGACTGATGGCAGCGGACAAAATCCTGCTTTTTAAGCTGCTCTTCTATGTCGTTGAGCCTGCCGTAGAAGGAATATTCTTCATTTGCCGTGACAATGTTTATGATTCTTTTGTCACTTTCAAAATAGATTATGTCTCTTAAAGGTACGCTTACGGTTTCCGATGCCTTCTGGAATGTGAAGCGCACCTCGTTTGATTTTGTAAGCTCTTCGAGACATTCTCTGAAAACGCCCGAGAAGCCGTGAAGAAGCTCGGGCTTCAGAATATAACGGAAAGCCCTTACTTCATATCCCGAAAAGACGAATTCTGCGGAAGCGGTAACGAAAACTATCATTACCTTGCTGTCAATCGAGCGGATAAGCTTTGCAGCGGTCATTCCGTCGCATTTTTTCATTGTGATATCAAGAAGAATAAGGTCGAAGGATGCCTTGCCCTCCTTATAAAGGTCGCACAGCGGCTGTCCGTCGTCAAAAACCGAAATGCTTCCTTCAAGGTCAGCTTTTGCAAGACAGTCCGTTACCGATTTCTTGAGAAAATCGCAGATATACTTTTCGTCATCGCATATTGCAATATTAAGCATCTTTTTCTCCCTTTTTACGGAAAATTACAAGCTTGCTTGCCACAAAATTGAAAATAACAACAAACACGGCAACAAGAAGCTTTGCAATCAGGTCGTTAAGGTGAAGTACATTTACAAGAAGTGCAAAGAGAAGCTCCTCAAAGATAATAAAGGAGACAACTCTTGCGCCGAAAAAGGAAACAATTTCCTTTATAAGCACCTCAGGCTTCCGGGAGCTGCTTTCAAAAACAAACAGCTTGTTTGTAACAAAGGCAAAGAGAACGGATGTTACCCAGGCAATGCCGTTCATTAATAGAATCAGCTGGAAATCGAAGGAGCCTATGCTGAAAAGCACCTTCTCTTCATAGTTTTCCCCTGCAAATATGCCGAGAATCATATAGGTCACGAAGTTTACGACGGTAGTCAGCACTCCGAAAACGAGATATGACACAATTTCATACTGCAGAAGCTTTTCCACTCCGGGTATTTTAAGAAGCTTTTTAAAAAGCGGAACGGAAAAGATTTTATTATAGAGTTTTTCGTAAAGTTCTTTGAGTTTCATTTTTTAGTTCTGTGCTCCTGCGCCTACGCGGTTTTTTGCAGCCTCATATTCTGCTTCAATGTCACCGAGGTGAGTGTAATTGTCAGCCTGTTTTACAAGCTTTTCGGCATCAAGATAAGGCTTTGCGGCACGGTTGAAGTATGCGTGGCGGTTCATTTCGTCCTTGATTTTTTTCTGAAGAGCTTTCTTCTCGCCCTTGAGAGAAGCAATTGCCTGCTTAATCTCCGCTTTCTTTACGGAGTCCTTGAATTCCTTTGTTGCGGAAAGCTCAAGGTAGAGATTTTTCATTTCTGCATCGATTTCGTTTTCACGGTCGTAAAGCTTTTCAAGCTCCGCGAAATCGGGCTTGGTGAGCTCTGTCACACCCTTAAAATTCTTTCTGACGGCAGATATAGCAGTGAGCTTTTTCTTTGCATTCTCGATTGCAATTTTTCTTATTTCTTTTTCGCTTGCATCATTTTTAGGCATAGCCTTTGCAATTCTGAGCTCTTCCTTTAGGTTATGCTTATCTGCTGAAAGAATTGCATTGATTCCGTGTGAATAGAATGCGCTGGCTTCTGCGTATTCAAATTTACCTGCAGGTAAGCTGAAGCGGTCAAGCTCATTACAGACAAGCTTTGCGATTTCAATTTCTGTGTTGAATTCCTTGTCGGCATTGTAGGCTTTCTTTGCTGTCTTACGAAGCATTTTATTCTTCTCTGCGCGGTAGGTTTTTTTGTCAAGAACACGTGCCTCTTCCACACTCATTTTTCTGGCGTTTCTTATGATTTCAACACCTTCAATAAGTCCTTCGTCATTGCTGATACTGTTGCCGAAGTCCTCAAACATAGCTCTTACCTTAAGTATACGTACAACGGATTTCTGCTTCTTTTCATTGAAGTCATACCAGAAGAATGGGATAACGTTCATAAATGCACCGACAGCTGCAAGGATAATGAGCACATGAAGGAGATTGAGAAGTATTGAAGGATCATAAAGGGCACTTGTTGCGTTTGAGTAGTTGTCCTGCCCTTTTGCGAACTGGTCGGCAAGTATCTGACCTACAGTTTTGCCGTCGCCCAGCATACGGTTGAGAATTTCGGGAGTAGAAGTGATTCTCAGTGCATTTTCTTCGGTAAGACCGTATCTTTCCTGAATTACGGGAAGCACGCCTGAGGTTGCAAGAGTAATAACTGTACCGATTGTTGCAACGGCTGAGAACATACCGTCGATTCTTTCACCGGTTTTGTACTGCTGATAGTCACGGATGTCCGCCTGAATTGCAGGATTAAGAATGTGTGCAAAGGAGCCCATAAGAGCATTGAGCCACAGACAGCCCATTACAAGCCATATAGTCGCGTGGGAAATCTCCTGACAGGCAGGAAGCATTAACATAATGAACACTACGTTGAACATATTTGTTACGATAAGTACTGCTTTTTTACCCCATTTCTTGATTGCCCAAGGAGCAAGAAGCATACCCCACAGGGAGGCATTTCCGTAAACTGTAACAATAAGAGCATATTCATCACCGTTACACGCACCGCCGTAGTTATAAAGCCATGAAAGAATATTTGCGTAAGAAGCCTCAAGGAAGCCTATCCAGCCTGCAAGAGATATTATCCAGAAATACTTGTTTTTGGCAACTGCTCTTAAGGCATCAGTAAACTTTATCTGAACAAAGTGTGTTTTTGCCTGAACGATTTTTTCCTCAGTCTGAGTATAAACAAGAACGCACAGGAGAAGTCCGAGGAATGTAAGAATGGGATAAAGAAGTCTGTAAACACGGATATCCGTGGTGTTTGTCTGGAAAATATTTTTTGCGATGATGGGTGTAAAGAGGTTTACTAAAGTGGGAGCAAAGGAGTAAACAATGCTCTTTACAGATTGAACATTGGCTCTCTCCTGAGAATCGGGAGAAAGCACGTGAATAAGGTTTTCATAAGCATCGTAGAAGAAATAGTAGAAGAAATGAAGAAGCAGGTTGATTACGAAAATTATTGCACATTTTGCAACGTAAGCCTTGCTTTCACCGAAAATTTCACCCTGCAGGAAGGATATTTCGGAAAATCTTCCGTAGGGAATCCACACCATTGCAAGACACAGAAGGGCTGAGGGGACTGCCATAGTAAGGATATAAGGGCGGTATTTACCTGCTTTGTTACGGGTATTGTCAATAATACTTGCACGGATGCCCGTAAGAGGAATGTTTGCAAGCACACAAATTACGTACATCAGGTAAACGTGTGTGGGCTTTACACCGAGGGTCATTGTAAGAAGGGTGTTGTTTGCGGACAGAAGACAGGCTGTGCCCAGCGTTATAATCATATAAGCACCGATGCCGCCGACAGAATAGCCAAAAATGCCCTTATAGGGTACATATTTCCCGGGTGCGGGTTGGTTCCAGTGGGTAAATACGTCTGAAATCAGACTTTTTGCTGTGTCGATAAGTTTCATAAAATTACTCCCTATAATAAATAGTTAAATTTATAATAACATAACTGTCAGAATAATTCAATCGGTTTCGGGTAAATATGTGTAATTGTTTTTTGAAAAAAGCCTTTGATTTTGTCCCTTTTTGTGTTATCATTAAAATTGGTGATGTATTATGTACAGAAAGTATGCTGAATTTGCAACTGAAAAGGCAGTAGAAATTTTATCAATAGATTCCCCTACGGGATATACCGAAAATGCCGCCGAATTCGTAAAAAATGAATTTATAAAGCTCGGCTGTCACGCTTTTATTACGGAAAAGGGCGGTGTCGCCGTGGAAATCGGCGGAAAGGATGCTGAAAATGCCCTTCTGCTTGAAGCACATCTTGATACCCTCGGCGGAATGGTAGCCGAAATAAAGAGTGACGGGCGTCTTCGCATAACCCCTCTCGGCGGGCTTAACGGCTTTAACACAGAGGGTGAAAACTGCCGTGTTATCACAAGAAAAAACGGAATTTACGAGGGTACTTTTCTTCTTAAGAATCCTTCAATTCACGTAAACGGTGAGTTCAATAAAACAGACAGAAGTTTCTCCAATATGGAGGTTGTTCTTGATGAGGATGTAAAAAATGCCGAGGATGTAAAGGCTCTCGGTATTATGAACGGTGATATAGTAGCCTTTGACACAAGAACCGTTGTGACAAAATCAGGTTACATAAAAAGCCGTTTTCTTGATGATAAGCTGAGTGTAGGCGCAATCCTCGGATTTGCAAAGCTTCTCAGGGAAGAAAAAATCGTGCCCGAAAGAAAGATTTACCTTCACATTACTGTATTTGAAGAGGTCGGCCACGGTGCCGCTGCCGTGCCCTTTGAAGGTATAACTGAGGTACTTTCCGTTGATATGGGTTGTGTCGGTGAGGGGCTCGAGTGTACCGAAAAGCAGGTTTCAATCTGTGCAAAGGATTCGGGCGGACCTTACAATTATTCAATGACAACAAGGCTTATTGAGGCGGCAGAGAAAACCGGTGCCGGCTATGCCGTTGATATTTATCCCCATTACGGCAGCGATGCGGAAGCAACGCTCAGAGCAGGACACGATTTCCGTCACGGGCTCATAGGACCCGGTGTGTATTCCTCTCACGGCTATGAAAGAAGCCACATCGACGGAGTGGAAAATACAATAAGACTCCTCGCAGGCTTCACAATATGAAATTCCGAATTTGCAGAAAGTAGAGTTTGTTTATGAATATTAACTTTTGTGTTCCGTGCCTTTTGGGGCTTGAGGGACTTATTGCCGAAGAGCTTCGCGAGATGGGGGCTGAAAACGTAAATGCCGAAAACGGCAGGGTGCTTTTTTCGGGTGATGAGCATATTCTTGCCCGTGCCAACATCTGCTCACGGTTTGCAGAGAGAATTTTAATTGTTGTGGGTACCTTTGAGGCTCATTCCTTTGAGGACCTTTTTCAGGGGACAAAGCGTCTTCCCTGGGAGCATTGGGTAGGCAAGAAGGACCGCTTTCCCGTAAAAGGTTATTCGCTCAATTCCGACCTTTTCAGCGTAAGCGACTGTCAGTCAATAATAAAAAAGGCGGTTGTTGAAAGACTTAAAACAAAATATGCGATTCCGTGGTTTGAGGAGACGGGGGCACTTTATCAGATTCAGTTTTCAATTATGAAGAATCAGGTAACTCTTTACATTGATACTTCGGGAAAGGGGCTTCATAAAAGAGGCTACCGTCCCGATGCAAACGCCGCACCCCTCAAGGAAACACTTGCTGCATCCCTTTGCAGAATTTCACAGCTTCGCCACTATCATTCCCTTTATGACCCCATGTGCGGATCGGGAACAATTCTTATTGAGGGTGCTCTGATGGCACTTAATATTGCCCCCGGTCTTTACAGACGCTTTACTGCGGAAAAATGGAGCCAGTTCCCGCAGGAATTGTGGATGGAGGAGCGAAGAAGGGCGGTAAGTCTTCAGCGCAAGGATATAGATTTTCACGGCTACGGCTATGATATTGACCCCGAAGCTCTTGCAATAGCAAAGGAAAATGCAAGAAAAGCAGGAGTGGAGAAGTATCTTACCTTTACGCTTCGGGATGTTAAGGACTTTGAGCCCGAAACGGAGCGTGCGACCGTCATTGTGAATCCGCCCTACGGCGAAAGACTTCTTGATATTGACAACGCAAGAAGGCTTTATAAGACAATGGGACAGAGATTCACCCCGAAAAAGGGCAGAAGCTATACAATTATTACTGCCGATGAAGAATTCGAAAAGGCATTCGGCAGAAAAGCGGATAAAAGAAGAAAGCTCTATAACGGTATGATTAAGTGCCAGGTATATATGTATTTTAAGTAAAAGGCAGGAAATATAATATGAATACTGCACAGATTATAACTTCTGTTGTTCAGATGCTTCTGGGACTTGCGTTTTTCCTTTTCGGAATGAACGTAATGAGCTCGGACCTTGAAAAGCTTGCGGGCGGAAAGCTCGAGGTGCTTCTCAAAAAGTTTACAAAGAACCCGATTCTCGGTATTATTTTCGGTGCTCTCATAACCATTGCCGTGCAGTCCTCTTCTGCGGTAACGGTTATGCTTGTGGGTCTTGTAAACTCGGGAATAATGCAGTTTTCACAGACTATCTTCATCATCTTCGGTGCCAATATCGGCACGACCCTTACAGCGTGGATACTGTCCCTTTCGGGAATTGAAAGCGACAATATCGCAATGATGATGCTCAAGCCCGAAAACTTTTCGCCCATACTTGCCTTTATCGGCGTTATGTTCGTAATGTTCTCCAAAAACTCCAAGAGAAAGAGTCTCGGCTCTGTTTTCGTGGGCTTTGCGGTACTGATGTACGGTATGGAGTTTATGGGCTCGGCTATGGACCCCATAAAGGATATTCCCGGTATCGAAAACGTATTTATTCAGTTTAGCAATCCCTTGTTCGGTGTGTTTATAGGTGCAGTTATCACCGCCGTAATTCAGTCCTCTGCCGCATCTGTCGGTATGCTTCAGGCTCTGGCGCTTACGGGGCTCATTGATGTGGGTATGGTAATTCCCATTGTTATGGGTCAGAATATCGGTACCTGTGTTACTGCCGTTATTTCCTCTATAGGTACAAACTCCAAGGCAAAGCGTGTTGCCTTCTTGCATACTTCGCTGAATGTTATCGGCACGGTTCTCTTTACTTCGGTGTTCTGGATTGTGGATTCCGCTTTTGATATTCCGCTTTTCAGAGAGCCTGCAACAGCCTGGAGCATTGCTCTTATTCACTCGATATTCAATGTGGCTCTTACGGTAGTTCTTTGTCCCTTTGCAAAGCCCCTTATAAAGCTGACGGAAATCTGTGTGAAGGACAAGGATGCCGAAAAGAAAAACAACATTCATCTTTTTTCTATGGACGAAAGACTTCTGGCAACTCCCTCCGTTGCAGTTAGTGAGTGCGATAATATTACCGTAAAAATGGCAGAAACCGCAAAGCAGATGATAATTACCTCCTTTGCGGCTATGTGCGAATATGATAAGGAAACTGAGGAATGGCTTCAGCTTCAGGAAGAGATTCTTGATGCTTACGAAGACGATATCGGTTCATTCCTTGTGAAGGTTTCCGCTCTTTCTCTTTCGGAAGGGGATTCCAGAAAAACAGGCCGTATGCTTCACGCCATAGGAAATTTTGAAAGACTCGGTGACCACGCGCTGAATCTTCTTGAATCGGGCAAGGAAATGAGTGAAAAGAAGATTTCCTTCTCTTCACAGGCTTATGATGAGCTGACGGTGCTGACTGATGCGCTTATTGAAATAATCACTCTTACCACAAAGGCTTATGCAGAAAATGATGCAGAGCTTGCAGCCCGTGTAGAGCCTCTTGAGCAGGTTGTGGACCGTCTTACGGAAAAGGTAAGAAGAAGACACATTGACCGCCTCAAGGCAGGAGAATGCACCATTGAGCTCGGCTTCATTCTTTCCGATATTCTTAATAACTGCGAAAGAATCTCCGATCATTGCTCAAACATTGCCGTTGCGGTTATTGAATCAGCAACAGACGGCTACGATGCACATAATTACTTAAGCTCCGTAAAGTCCGGCAATGATGCTTTTGATGAAGAGTACAGACAGTATAAGGAAAAATACAAGCTGCAGAAAAACGCATAACCCCTTGAAAAATAAGGCTTCGCAACCGATGTAAACTTTGGTTGCGAAGCTTTTTTTATGAATTATTTTTTTGTCAGTACAAGCCAGTAGTATAAGGGAATGCAGAGAAAAATAAGCCAGGCAGGGTGCCATAAATTAAGAAGCAGCCCTATAACCAGGAATATTATTACGGCATAAAGATAGACGGGTAACGTAAGAAGCATCTTCTTTTCCGTTTTCTGTAAAAATGCAAGTGCGGTTATGTAATAGGCAGGGATTGTAAGGAAAATCAGCCACGTGGGGTGCCATACCTTTATTGAAAAGCCTATTGCAAGGTAGCCGATAATTGCAACGAGAAAGAACGGAAATTTAAGAAGCTTTTTACCGAAGGCGGGAAGGTCCTTCATTTCGTTTTTTAATATTTCCGCAAGCTGTTTATTTTGTTCAGCCGCTTCCTTCGGCTCACTTTTTTTGGTGCTGTAAAGTGCGTTTTCATTTTCGGCAGGCGCTGTGATTATTTCTTGGTCCCGGATTATTTCTTCCGCTGTTTTGTCCCCTAAAATGTCGTCAAGGGATACACAGTAAAGCTTTGAAAGAGCAAGAATATTTTCCGTGTCGGGAGATGCCTCGCCTCTTTCCCATTTTGAAACTGCCTGACGGCTGACACCGATTTTTTCTGCAAGAGATTCCTGAGAAAGTCCGTTGTGCTTTCTTAAGGCAGTCAGCTTATTTGCTGTAAAAAGATTCATATTTTCCCTCCGTTTTACGGTTGCGTTAAAAAATGCAAACCGAAGTATATATTGAAAAGCGCTTATGTAAACTTCAGTTGGTGTTTTTTTGTTTCTTTTCGGGGTAAACTGATATCACGGCAGACAAAGAAGTCTGTCGGAATAATATCATAAAAATTTTATCGGGAGAATATAAAATGAAACTTAAAAACACGGAGCATTTCGGAATACAAAGAAAAATTGTTGCAAATATGACAAGTGAAAGCTGGAGAAGCATCCCACACGTATCATACATCTATGAGGCAGATGTGACGGAGCTTTTTTCCTTATTCAGGGAAATGAATTCGGAATATAATACTAAGATAACCTTCAACACTCTGATGCTGAAAATCATAACTGAGGGTCTTAAGGCTGCGCCCGTTATGAATTCACATATTAATTTTAACAGAAGATTGGTAAGAGGTCAAATAAATACTTTCGAAAATATAAATATTTCAATGCCTGCAATTCTTCCTGACGGAAAAATGATGACGCTGAATTTAAGAAATTTTGAAAACCGCAATCTTGACGATATGACTTCATATATTAATGATGTTACAAAAAGAGCGCAAAATTCAAATCTTGACGAGGCACTTTTTTCCGTTTCTCTTCACGATACGATTGAAGGCCTCAAAAAAGGGCATCTTCTGAAAACGGTATACAGGCTTGTGGGAGCAAAAACGGGAAAGCACCGTATAAAAACTTTATCCGGAAAGGCAAAACGGGAGTATGAGGCAATTCCGGAAGCTGAAAGACTTACCTTCCGTGACCTTGAGCAGGGCACCGTGACGGTATCAAATATCGGCTCAACCTATCTCGGACAGAAGGGTGCTATGGCACTTCTTGAAATAATCCCTCCTCAGGTCTGTGCCTTCGGTGTTGGCGCCGTACAGAAGAAGCCTGCAGTAACGGAGAATAATAAAATTGAGATAAGACAGATGCTTCCCATCTGTATTGCCTTTGACCACAGAGCGCTCGATTTCGGTGAGATTGCCCCCTTTATGAAAAGGCTTGGTGAAATTTTTGAAAATCCGGAGATAATTTTTTCCTGGAGAAGCGAAAAGAGAAACTTCAGACGTATTACGGCATAAAAACAAGGGCACCTCTTCCGTGGGTACCCTTATCTGCTAATTGAATCTTGTTGCATACTGACAATGCCTGCACATTTCTTCTGCGCATTTATTCTGTGAAAAGCCCTCATAAATTGCCTTTGCTCTCGGGGAATTCACAATATCCGTAAGCTCTTCCGTAAAAAGATTCCCCAGAGGAATACTGCCGTCCGCATCAAGACAGCAGGGCACAACCGTGCCGTCGGACAGTACCCCTATGTGATCCCGGAGCCCCATACAGAATCTTACGTCCCGGCGGGGCGCTTCATTGTCGGGCCATACGAACATGTCTGCAAGTTCAAGATAAATTCTTTTTGAAAGAGTAAAGCCTTTTCTGTTTTCGGTAAAACTGAAATCTTTTTTCAGCTCTGAGATTATCTCATCGTTAAGGCGGTTTTCACCCTTGCCGTTCCAGAGACGAAGCACGCATATCGTACCTTTCTCTTCAGCTTTTTTGCAGAAATCAATTATATCACTAAGATATTTTTTAAGGGAAATATCAGTTTCATTTGCTTCATAGGAATGGAGAGAAAAAGTAACTTTATAGGGTGCATACCTCAGAATATCCTCTGCACGCTTTTTTATAAGGAAACCGTTGGAGACAATTGTTGTCTTAAAACCGAGGTTTTCCGCAATTCCGAGAAAGTCTCCGAGAAGAGGGTGCAGTAAGGGCTCACCCATCAGATGCAGATAAAGATAGTCCGTAAAGGGTCTTATTTTTTCTGAGAGATATGTAAATTCCTCAACGGACAAAAGCTTCTTCTTCCGTTTTGTCTTGTGGCAGAAGAAACAGTCAAGATTACATATATTTGTTATTTCAAGATAAACCTTTTTATACATTACTGTTACCTGTTTCGATTAATTTTACGGTTGTATTTATGTTAAAACTTTATCAGGAGGGAAGATAAAATGAATAATGAAACAAACAAAAGCAAAGCCCCCGTTTTTGAAAGCAGACTCAGACACAATATTCTTCGTGTTCCCGAGGAAGCTTATGCCTGCAGCGGTATAAGTATATTCGGCAGATGTCTGAAAACCTTTATTTTTTCAACAGACATTGCGATTATAAGAAACTGTGATGCAGATGCTGTGTTTGCTGTTTACCCCTTTACTCCGCAAATTGCCATTTCCGAATCAATTATCAAAAATTCTTACATACCTGTTTTCTGCGGTGTTGGCGGAGGAACCACACAGGGAGCAAGAACCGTGAGTCTTGCAAAGGATGTAGAGGCTCAGGGTGCTATGGGTGTTGTGCTAAATGCTCCCGTATCCGATGAAAATGTAAGAAAAGTTGCCGATTCGGTGGATATTCCCGTTATAATTACGGTTGTAAGTGAAGAAACCGATATATCAGAAAGGCTTGATGCCGGCGCTGCAATTCTCAATGTTGCAGCTGCGGATAAAACTTCCGATCTTGTAAAAAAAATAAGAGAAAAATATCCCGAAGTGCCCATAATTGCAACGGGCGGACCTACGGGAGACACAATAAGGAAAACAGTTGAAGCAGGGGCAAATGCCATTACATATACCCCGCCGTCAACAAAAGAACTGTTTTCTTTGCTTATGAAGAAATACAGATAAATAATGATTTTGTGTTTTTATTCCACAAAATTGAATCTGTCCTTGTTTTCTTTCATAAATTTTTCATAAATTTTATCAACAAGGGCCTGGTTATCAATGCCGAGATAAGTGTCATAGTCGCTGTCAAGCTCCTCAACAACCTCTAAAATGTGAACCTGTGTATCGTCCTTTTCGGGAAGAAGAGCAACATAATCGTTGCCTTCAAATTCGATAAATCCGAGAATTTCAAATTTTTCTACATTGCCTTCCTCGTCAACGAATTCAAAAAATTCAACCTCTTCTGTTTCGGGTGCATTGTTTTTGTTGTTCTTGCTCATAATATTTTTTCCTTTCAGAATTAATTACAATGTAATATAAAGGTTTTCAAGTCCTACCGAAGCACGCAGAATCAGTCTTGCATCATTTGCCGATATTTTATCGTCACGGTCGGCATCTCCTGCAAAAAAGGTCATTCCGTTAAGCTTTGTAAGACCTACCGCCGCACGCAGCGTCTGTCTTGCATCGTTGGAGCTTATAATTCCGTTGCCGTCAACATCGCCTTTGCTGAAATATGGGGAGATGTTTATTACAAACACCTCGGAAAACTCCCTGTAAATTACGCTTATGTGCTGTGTGCCCGTAACAGTCGGGTCGGGAGTGCTCATTTTGTAATCAGTTACGTATTCGAAGGTGTCGTCGGAATAAACGAGCCGCACTTTTACGGGGGAAAGGTCAATTTCCTCACCTTTGAAGAAATTAAGTGTGAAGCCCTTGGGAAACTCAAGGGTGATTTTTTCGGGTACGGCTACGGAATAGCGGAATTCAAGAGTTACGTACATACCGCCGAAATAAACATCGACACGGTTTCCGGGACCTATTATGAACTGAGTCGGGTCGCAGACCGCTTCGCAGTTATAGTGGTAAACATCTTCCTTTTCACCGTTGTCGTAAGCTGCTTCAAGCACAAGTCCGTCAAGTGCGGGAATTTTCTTGTTGTCATAAACGGTAAGATTCTTCGGCTGCTCCTTTACCGTAAGACCGACAAGCCTTCTTTCGGTTACGTTTACCGTAAATTCGGTAAAGATGTCCGTGTATTTGTATGTAACCTTTATTGTGTGAGTGCCTTTTGTAAGGGAGGCTCCGTGCATTTCCCCGTGACAGCCTTCAATTCTGAAATCGGGGTTGTCTTTAAGCTGAGAGTAGGTATAAATGCTGTCGTCACCTTCTGAAAAGCTGCAGACGACAACGATCTCAGTAAGGTCAAGAGGTTGATTTTCGCTGTATTCCGTTTTCGGCTTTTCTTTTACGGAAATGCCCGTTACGGGAAGCCTTTTCACCGTTACCTTAAAGCTGTCTGTGTAGCTGTTTACCCCGTCGGGTGAGTAGGATACCGTAACGGTTTTTTCTCCCGGCACCTTCATTTCGGGGGCATATACGGAATATCCCGTAATCAGGGCTTCTTTTCCGTCCTTACCGAGGGAAACAACCTTAAGACCCGTAAGGTCAAGCTCCTCAGTACCGTCTGTATATTCCCTTTTTTCGGGGAGCTGCTTTATTTTTATGCCCGTGATGCTGTCATCGGGTTCAGGGGCTTCGAGAGCTTTAAGTGCGCCCATCTGCACCCAACCCGTGACACCGTCCTTGGGGATATACGCCTTGCCGAAAAGCTCGTTTCTTATTTCCGTTATCTCAATAACGGTATTTTTTGTAAGCTCTGCGATTTTCTGTCCGCCGATACCCGGGGTAGAAAAAACACTTGTAACATCATTCACAACAACGTATTTACCCGTGCCCGAGGCATAAGCCGGGGACACAAAAGCAAAAAGCATTGTTATAAGAAGTATTGCCGAAATAAATTTTTTCATTTTATATCATTCCATTCAGGGCAGCATGCCGTTTTCAAGAAGAATGTCATAAAGGCTGTCAAGGCCTGTTGCGATTCTCAGGGTTGTTCTGGCGGTTTCCGAGGAGACAATTCCCGTGCCGTAGTAGTCAACCCGGCGCAGCTTTTCCATATCAGCCTCTTCAAGTCCTATTGCCGAACGAAGAACATATCTTGCATCCGAAGCCGTTGTTTTGCCGTCGCCGTCAGGGTCTCCCAAGTGATTATCCTTAATATACTGCTCTCTTTCAAGGCGTTTGCTGTCTTCAATCTCCTTGTCGCTTATCCACCTTGCATAAAGCAGTTTGTCGCCGGTTTCGTTTTTTGCGATTTCCGTCACGGGGTCACCTGAAAAATCCGGGCTCAGATACCATCCGCCGAAGGTGTAGCCGACCGTAGGGGATTGGATGTCATAAAGCCTTGCACCCTCGCCCACGGTGTAAAAAACAGGATTTTTCGAGTTATCCGCTCTGCCGAAGGGGTAGGTCATATCTGTAGTCAGCACGTAATTTATTTCATACTGCATAGGAATAAAATGGGAAAACAGAGTAATTTCCTTTGTTCCTGCGGGGATTTTTCCGATTCTTGTGCTGCCGTCACAGGACCAGCCGTCAAAAATATATCCGGTTCTTTTTGCCGGGAAAAGAGAGATATCCTCCTTGATTTCCTCTTCGAAGGTGATGGGGCTTCCCACGGGGAAAACCGCGTTTCCGTCCGTCATAAGGGGAACGGGGAAGGATTCTCTGTAAATATACACGGTTTTTGTGTCTTCGTCTCTGAAATTTTCGGATGCAAGAAGAATCTTTACGAATAATGTTCCTTTTTCCGAGAAGGGGAGAATGTCATCTTTTGTAAGAGTAAAGCCCTCTTCCGTAATTTCTCTTATTGACTTTGCAGCATTGTCCGTGCTGATTTCAAGGTACAGCTTTGTTTCATAGCACAGGTATTTTTCGGGGGAGGCAAGAAGTGCCTCTTCACTTTTATACTGCTCCAGAGCAATGTCATATATTGTTTTTCTCAGCTCCTCTGCACTTTCGAGGGCGTGGGAGACATTGATGCCGAGCGTTCCGTCCGCATTTTTAGCAAAGCCCGTTATTTCGGGGGCAGGTGTCAGCTTGTCCTGACTCTGGAGTGCAAAGGACGGCACCGTAAGAGACAATATTAAAATGAAGCATAAAAGCAGCGCCGTAAATCTTTTCACAGTCTGTCCTCCCGTTACAATCTAATGTAATTATATATGTAAAAAATATTTCAGTCAACAGAAAATATTTTCCGCTTCTCTGCTTGTTGACAAAAGGGTCTCTATGCTGTAAATTGGTAATAAGAAATATAAATGAAAGGAAATCCTTATGAAAAAGCTTATTTCTCTTGTGCTGAGCCTTGTTATTGTGCTTTCCCTCTCTTCCTGTATGAAGGTAAATATTACCCTGCCCGAAAAGGAGCTGGGTGTAGACTCGGGCGCATCCGAAAATACAACGGCGAAGCCTCAGGAGACAGTTACACTCCCGGAAATCACCACCTCTCCTGCTGAAAATACAACCGCTGCTCCCGAAAACACAACCGCAGCCCCCGTGCAGAAAACTCCCCTTACGATGTCAAAGGCAGAGCTTTTGGAGTGGTTCAATTTAAGCCTTAACAATGTAAAGGAAGGAATGCCCGGCTTCAAGCGTGCAAAGCAGACCACCGTTGCGGATATTTCTCTTTCAAATCAGCTTGCCAATACCCTTGTAAGCTTTGTAAAGGGTATGCTTCTTTCTGAAGAGGTTGAGGAAAAGACAGCAACAAAGGGTCAGTCCTGCGTTGAAATTATGTCTCCCGACGGTGAAAGATATGTCTCTCAGCTTTCAATGGCAGATGTCAAGGATATTTCCGTTATGGCTCAGGGCACGGGCTATGCCGTGACCGTTACGCTTCCCGATGCGGAGAATCCCACAAAGGACGAGGGCGCTTACGCAAAGATTTTTAACTTCATTACCGTTGACGATGTTATGAACACCTATGCCCCCAAGGTAGGCGCAACGGTAGCACGTAACAATGTAAAGGTCACATATTCCGGCTGTACCGCAAAGGCTGTGATTTCTCCCGACGGTAAAATTGAATCCTATAACACTTATGTTACCTGCGTGGTATCTCTTAAGGATGCTACGGTAAAAAAAGGCGTGACAATAAATACCGACGTTGATTTTACCCTTGTTTCCACCACAGACTATACAAATTTCGCCTATTAATTACAAAATTGTATTTTTTCTCCTGAGTAATTTTGTTAAAGTCACTTGACAATTGATTCCCGATGTTGTAAATTATGTATGTATTGCATACTGATTTACTGTGTGCAGAACATTACAGCGGCTGATGCCGTATTTATTGAAAGGGGTATACACCTAATGAAGAAAAATGCTTTAAGAGTAATTGCTCTTGTTCTTGTTGCAGGTATGCTTTTTGCTTTCGCTTCCTGTACTCAGGAAATTCATGTTCGTTTTGTTGACAAAGACGGCAATGATATCGACATCAGCGGTCTTGTAGGCGCTCCCGTAGGCGGCGAACAGACACAGACTCAGACTCCTTCTGCAGAGCAGACAACTGCAGCTCCTCAGGGCGGTTCAGAAACAACAACTGCAGCTCCTCAGGGCGGTTCAGAAACAACAACTGCAGCTCCTCAGGGCGGCTCGGAAACCACAACTGCAGCTCAGCAGCAGGGTAACAAGATGCCCGCTACAACAGCTGAAATCACAGCTTTCTACAAGAAGGGTGTTGACGATATCAAGGCAGGTAAGGCAGGTTACATAAAGAAGGAATGGCAGAATGTTGACGCAGTTAACATCGGTGCAGCTTTCATTAACGATGCTGTTACAAAGGTTCTCGGCTCATTCATGACAGTTGAGGCTGACGCTGAAGAGCAGGATTGTCCTAAGGGCTCAGACGAAGCTAAGAACAGAATCGCAGCTTGGACTCTTACAGACCTTTCCAAGGTTAAGTCCGCAACATGTGTAGCTGACGGCTCAAACTACAAAATCACAATCATTATGCACGATGAAGATACACCCAAGAAGCAGGGCTCAGTTCTCGGCCAGGTAACAGGCGCTCTCCTTTACTGGGAAGACATTGAAAAGACCCTTACAGAGGATCCCACCGTTACAAAGATTCTTACAGGCTTCTCCGGTATCCACGTAATCTACAAGGGCTACAAGATTGAAGCTACAATGACTCCCGACGGTAAGTTCATCTCCATCGACCACACAGCTGACGTTGATATCATCATCGGTGAAGCAAAGATTCTCGGTATTCCTCTTACGGATAAGTCCGGTCACATGTGGAACTACTGTAAGTTCTACAGCTTCAAGTACTAAGCTGAAAGCTTACAAAGCATAAACAGAACGAAAAAATTTCGGTGCAGGCTCTCCTGCACCGTTTTTTTAGTTTATTGAACATGTTAAAAAATGCGTATATACGCAAAAATTTAACGTGCATTGCCTTGCGGCTTTTTTTTGATAAATATTCTCCGAGATGCACTACTGTAAAATACTCCTTGTAGGGGATGGCGTCCTCGACGACCCGAAATGGAGGCAGATAATAAAGATACAAAAATTATGTCCCGTGGAGGCACATTTGCATAGTCCACGGGATTTTTTATACAGACAATTTATTTTATTGCAATGCGGGTCGTCGGGGACGCCGACCCCTACAAGGTGAGATTCATATTACAGCTCCGACACGAGATTTGTTCTGAATCAGAATTTTCCGTTTTCGACCTCCGTGTACAAAAAATCCTTGTTCCATACAATAGGATTCGCGTCAATATAATCCCATGTTTCATTAAAGTCTTTTTCGTTGCGTATTATATGGTCGTAATAGGAACGTTGAAATATTTTCTGTCCGATTTCTTTGTTTATAAATCGTTTCAGCGCAGATACATATTTGGGAACAAGAGCATTTGCTCCTTTAGTTTGTGAATTATCGTCTTTTATATAAATGAGCAAATGTATATGGTTCGGCATAATCACATAGTTCTCAATATCAATGTTTTCATAATATTCGTTTGTTGCAAGTATATATTTTTCAACGGTCTTGCCGATATTTGTTAGTTCAATGAAAGCGTTTACGGGGACGAGCTTTTCGGTTGAATCGGTGTTGTTTTCAATCACTTTTTTTATTACATTGCTCAGTATACACTTTCGCTCAAGGGTACATAACGTAAGAAAATATGAGCTTGTCCAGTTGTAATTGTAATTTTTAAGACGATTGCGTTTTCTTGTTGGCTTTTCTGTATTCTCCATTATGTTCACCTCAGAAATATTTTACATTACAAAGTGAAAAATTACAACATCATTTCTTTTTTGTGTAATGTTCATTTGTAGGGGATGGCGTCCTCGACATCCCGCCTGAGAATTTCGGGTAAGAAGAAATGTTCTGTGAGGATGTTTTGTGAAAAAATCCTTGTAGGGGATGGCGTCCCCGACGACCCGTTGAGGTAACCGCAAATCAGCACAAAGTTCCCCGATGGACACAAAAAATATAGTCACCCTTGTAGGGGTCGGCGTCCTCGACGACCCGCAGGTAGAAAATACAAATACAAAAGTTATGACCCTAAGAGACACATTTTTATCTGTTACGGAAATTAATACAGATATTGTCATTTGCATCAATGCGGGACGTCGGGGACGCCGTCCCCTACATTGGAATAACCTTCGGAAACGGGTCATCAGGGGTCCCTCCCGTTAAAGGAAATTTGTTATTTTTGTGTTATTTTTGTTGTGGAAATGTATCATTAAAAAATTTTATACTTGTTATCGAAAATTTCTATTGAACATATTTGCGCATTTCTGTCTTTTGTGTTGCAAATTATGAAAACGGGTGCTATATTTAATATGTATATGTGTTTATATATATAAAAATCGGGGGAGGTCAGTCCGATATTATGT
Organism: Clostridia bacterium; assembly: GCA_017625435.1. Lineage (GTDB taxonomy): Bacteria > Bacillota > Clostridia > Oscillospirales > Acutalibacteraceae > RUG806. Next base: position 5,562 of record JAGAKX010000013.1, on the reverse strand, counting down.
ATAAACTGACATATCCAAACGGAAAAATAAAAATGTCCCGTGTTCTCGGGACAGGGGCAAATGCCCCGAAAATGTGAGGGCAAACCCTCGCATAAAATCTTAAAGGAGATGATTTTTTAATGAATAAAACTAATTTCAAAAAAGTTTTTTCAGTTTTCCTTTCCGTTCTTATGATTTTATCATGTTGGGTGTGGGTCGCACCCCATGAACATACACATGCCAACGCGGCTTCTAAAAAATACTACTACGTGGTAGAAGTAACGGTAGGCGATACTGGTAACGCTAAGTCTTTGTCCTTGGTTCCATATTTTAAACCAAACAACGGTACTGGGGCAGAGGTTGCTGGAACTGCTTTGACGACAAACACAAAGTTTTGTCATCAAGATAATAATTCAGACGGTAATGTGAACAGAATGTTATCTTGTGAATCTCCAAGTGACGGATATTTTTTAAGCAAAGTTAGACTTGATGTTTCTACCACCACTGGTAATATCAAAAAAACTTACATAATTATCCATGTTTATGCTGATGCTTCGAAGTCCTCTTGGTTAGGGACTGTAAAATCCGGTGAGCTTTCCTGCGGAATCTGGAGCTCCGACTGGACAGAAGCAACAATGCCAAATGATTACTACCCTTACGTAAAGACGATTGAAGTTAATCCTACATCTGTAAATATGGGAGCTGACGGTGAGGTGTCTACACAGCTTACTCTTACCGGTATTGACCAGTATGGTGTTGAATGGGTGAATGCACCTACTAATGTAACAGCAACAAGCAGTAAGAGTGTGTCTCCTGTAAATTCAAAAACACCTACTGTTACATACGCAAGTGAGCTTTCAGATTACACATCAACAGTACAGGCAACATATACAGATAATTCTTCTTATGACTCTAATCCTTCTGCCACTATTAACCTGAGAGCACCCCGTACAATGACATTTGACAATGCCTTCAATATGCGTGAGTGGAGAAGACAGGGTATTTCCGGTAGCAACGCAACTGTTTCTGATATTTCAGACAACGGATTTACAGTTACAAGTTCAGCTGAAACAGGGAAAGAAGGAACATCGGACTTTTCTTATGATTTCTATCTGAAGCCTAATACCACATACTATTTTACAGCTGATACTGAATTTACTCCCGGTGAAGGTGCAACAAGCGGATATGATGTGTATATTCACATGCGTGACATAGAAAAAAACAATCTTGCTCTTGATAGTGCATCTGTAATTATTTCAGGTTGTCATGTGGAAGGTGGCACATATATTTCCGATACCGGAAAGCAGGCAGCAGACAAGAGTGTATGCTTTGTGTTTACCACTCCTGCAAATATGGGTTATGCAAGAATCCGTTTTGATGCAAATAACAACGGAAGCGTGCTTAAGGTAAGCAACATCTGTATTTCCGAATATAATGATGTAACATATTCCGCAGGTCAGGAAATGTTTGCAGCTTATGACAAGGCATTTAAGGATTATAACGGCAGCATTTCTGTTCCCTCAAGAACAGGATATCGCTTCCAGGGTTATAATTGGGTAGCCCATGCTGATGGTGTTGCTAATGACCTTCTTTGCTATGACGGTGCAGGCAATTGGGTTGCTGAAGGACTTGCAGATTTTAATTTGGCAGATTATTCCGGTTCATACGGCTATGTTGTACCTTTTGTTTCACAGTGGCTTGAAAATGAGTATTATATCGGCTTTGATTCCAATAAAGGCTCGGGAACAATGTCTTCTGTTGATGCTGTTAAGTACACTGCTGATGTAACTCTTCCCGGAAACACATTTACAAAAACCGGTCACACTTTCAAGGGCTGGAATACAGCGGCTGACGGCAGCGGCACAGCAATTGCTGACGGTGCAACTGTTTCAAAGCTTGTAGCTGAACACGGAAAATGGATTACTCTCTATGCTCAGTGGGATGTTAACAATTACACCGTAACCTTCAGAGATACAACTACAGAGGGTGGCCCCGTTGTTTCAGAAAAGCAGTATCCTTACGGTACCCCTGCTTCCTCTATTGAAATCCCCACACTTGAAAAGACACCCGTAGCCGAAGGACATTACAAGACTGTTGTTGACGGCACAATCGGTACTGTTGAGAGTGATGCAACATACTACCTTGATGTTGAGTTAGAAGCTCATACACCCGGTACACCTGTAAAGGAAAATGAAGTAGGCTCAACCTGTTCAAAGGCAGGCTCCTACGATATGGTAACAAGATGTACTGTTTGTAACTATGAAGTTTCAAGAGTAACACATACTGTAGATAAGCTTCCTCATACTCCTAATATTGAAGCAGCTGACTGCGAAACAGATAAGATTTGTACTGTCTGTAAGGAAGTTCTTCAGGCTAAGCTCGGACATAGCTATGATTCAGTTGTAACAAAGCCCACCTGTACAACAGGCGGTTATACAACTCACACTTGTTCAAAGTGCGGTCATTCATATACTGATGCTAACGTAAGTGAACTCGGTCACTCCTACGGTGATTGGGAAGTTATTCGTGAGGCTACCTGTATAGCAAAGGGTAGTCACAAAAAGGTATGTTCAGTATGTGGTGATACAGTAACTGAAGATATTGAAATTAATCCGGATGCTCACAAGTGGGGCGCATGGACTCACTTAGACGGCACTACACACCAGAGAGTATGTGAATATAACGATACTCACAAAGAGAATGGTGAGTGCACATCATTCACAACTACAAAGGATGCAACCTGTACAGAAGCAGGTAATCAGAAGTGTAATGATTGCGGATATGAATTTGTAGGTTCTATTGACGCAACAGGTCACGACTTTAATGAAGTTGTAGCAGCAAAGGATCCCACCTGTATGGAAACAGGTAACGATGCTTACAAGACCTGTAAGAACTGCAGTATGTACTTTGAAACCGATGCTGCAGAAGATTCAACAGATGCAAAAACTGAAGCTGCCTTCACAATTGCTAAGGACGAAAAAAACGGCCACGCATGGGGCGAACCCGTTGTTACTCCTCCCACATGTACAGAACAGGGAAAAACAGTTAAAACATGTACACTCTGCGGTGAGAAGAATACAACTTATCAGGATGCCAACGGCCACACATTTGATGAGATTGTTGATGAAACAGACCTCACAAAGAATCGCAAGTCAGAAGCAACATGTACAGAAAAGGCTGTATATTACAAGTCCTGCTCAGTCTGCGGTACTCAGGGCGAAGACACATTCGAATACGGAGAAGTTCTTGGACACAATTATGAGGCAACAGTAACTCCTCCCACATGTACTTCAACAGGTTATACAACACATACATGCTCACGTTGTGGTGATACATACAAAGACAGCACAACAGATATGCTTGAGCATACCCTCGGCGAATACATCGTTGATACAGAAGCAACATGTACAACACCCGGTTCACAGCATAAGGAATGTATATACTGCGACCATAAGACAGACACAGAAGAAATCCCTGCAAAGGGTCACGTATTTGGCGAAACAACAGCTGCAAACGATGCAACATGTACTGAAACAGGTAACGAAGCTTATAAGTTCTGCGACAACTGTGACAGATACTTTGCTGCTGATGCAGATGCTTATTCAACTGCAGGTGTTGTAGACACAACATCATTTGTTATCGATGCAACAAACCACGCAAATAAGGAAGATAAGGTACAGCAGGATGCAACCTGTCTTGAAGGCGGTTATACAGCAGGTGTATGGTGTCCCGATTGTAAGACTTGGATTTCCGGTCATGAAGAAATTCCTGCAATTGCTCACAAGAATAAGGTATATCACAAAGCAGTTGATGCAACCTGTTCAAAGGAAGGCACAATTGAATATTGGGCATGTCCCGATTGTTCTAAGAACTTCTCGGACGAAGCTTGCACAGTTGAAGCAACAAATCTCAAGACAGAAATTAACCCTGCAAATCACGTAAATACAGAAGACAGTGAAGCTGTTAAGGAAACCTGTCTCGAAGTTGGTTACACAGCAGGTGTATATTGTAAGGATTGTAAGACTTACATCAGCGGTCACGAAACAATCCCTGCAATCGCACATGCGAATAAGGAGCATCACGAACAGGTTGATGCAACCTGCGTTGCAACAGGTATAATTGAGTACTGGTCCTGTCCCGATTGCGGAAAGAACTTCTCCGACGAAGCTTGTCAGACAGTTGTAACAGACCTTACAATTGAAATTGCTACAGATGCTCACGACCTTAAGACAACAGCTGCAAAGGCTCCCACTTGTACAGAAATCGGTTGGGATGAATACGTAACCTGTCAGCGCGAAGGCTGCGGCTATACAACTTACGTTGAAAAGCCCGCTACAAATCACGCAAACAAGGTTCATTACGAAATGGTTGACTCAACCTGTATGGCAAAGGGTACAATTGAGTACTGGTCCTGTCCCGATTGCGACAAGAACTTCTCTGATGAAGCTTGCACAACAGTTGTAACAGATCTTTCTATCGCTATGAAGGATCACGATTATTCCGGCGAGTATAAGTTTGACCTTGCAACAAAGACACATACTCAGCTGTGTATAAACGGTTGTAATGCATATAATCCCACTTCAACAGAGTGTACATTTACAGAAGAAATTACACTTGAGCCCACATGTACCGAAAAGGGTACAAAGAAGTTTACATGTACTGATTGCGAAGGAACATATACTGTAGACATCGTGGCCCGCGGTCATATTGATGAAGACAATAACGGCTATTGTGACAGACCAGACTGCGGTATTCGTATTTGCGATCACATCGGTACAGGTAGAGAGCTTAGAGGCGATTATGAAGCAACATGTACAACAGACGGTTACAGCGGTGACTTACACTGTGATCTGTGTGATGAAATCGTTGAATACGGTGAAAAGATTGGTGCACTCGGTCACGATTACACTGTATTTGTCAAGACCGTTCCCTTCACATGTACAACAAAGGGTTACGACGTTTATAAGTGCGTACGCTGTGATGTAACAGAAAACCGCAACTACACAGATGCTGCTCATACTGCTGAAACAGAGTACATTCAGACAGTAGCACCTACATGTTCAGCAGTCGGTGAAGAAAAGCTCTACTGCGAATACTGCGATGCAGTTCTTGATACAAGAGAAGTAGCAATTGTAGCTACAGCACATAAGGCAGAAACTGATTACACAGTAATGCAGAAGGCAACCTGTGAAGCAGATGGTTACAAGGCAATCCTTTGCGAATACTGTAATGCTGAACTCAGCACAGCGCCAATCGCAAAGAGAGAACACGTTTATGCTGATAACGGTGTTCAGACAGCAGCAACTTGCGTTGATACCGGCGTTATGAACACAATCTGTACAAATACAGAAACAGATACACACGCAGCTTGTGCACACACATCCACAAGAGTTATCGAGATTGATCCTGATGCTCATAAGGCAGAAGATAACTACACAGTAATGCAGAAGGCAACCTGTGAAGCAGACGGCTACAAGGCAATCCTTTGCGAATACTGCGATGCAGAGCTTAAGACAGAAGCGATCGCAAAGAGAGAACACGTTTACAAAGATAATGGTGTTCAGACAGCAGCTACATGTATAG
>JAGAKX010000012.1 GCA_017625435.1 Clostridia bacterium | reverse complement strand
TTCGGAGAATAAAGTACGGTAGGGGCGGGGTTTCCCCGCCCGTTACATAACTTTTGTAACTTTCGTTTGCAAAAAAATAACAACCCTCGGAAACGGGAGGGGAGACCCCTCCCCTACGATATAATGGTAAATTATGATTTATACTTGAACATAACTAAATTTTTGTGTATAATTAACTTAAACTTACAATAGGAGTGGTTTTAATGTCAGATTTACAGACCATCAAGTACGAAACAAAACGCAAAAATCTATATCTGCGTGTGGCTCTCGGCCACTTTGCCACAAGCAACCGCCATACAAACTACTATATTGATGTTGTTTCTCAGAAATCACGTCTTTCCGAAGCAAAGGCTGTTGCAGAGGAGCTTGCATCCTACTATTATGCAGACACAAAGGTTGATACCGTTCTTTGCCTTGACGATACAGAGGTTATCGGTGCCTGTCTTGCCAACTGCCTTACAAAGTCCGACAACATCGTAAACTTTAACAGACATAAGTCAATTTACGTTGTTTCTCCCGAATATACAAACAGTAATCAGATTCTTTTCCGTGACAACATCGTTCCTATGATAAAGGACAAGAATGTTATGATTCTTGCGGTTTCCGTATCCTCGGGAAAAACCGTTCTCGCCGCTATTGATGCTGTAAGATATTACGGCGGTAATGTTACGGGCATTTCTTCGATATTCTCCACCGCAAAGGACTGCATCGGCTATCCCGTTCATTCCGTTTTCGATCCCAATGACCTTGACGGCTATGATGTATGGCGTCCCCACGAGTGCCCCTTCTGCAAGCAGGGTCAGAAGCTTGATGCACTTATAAACAGCCACGGCTATTCCAAGCTTTGATTCTTATAAAAGCTTTCAGCCCCTCTCTTAACCGAGAGGGGCTGACTTTTTATGCCGTAATATTATCAGAACTGAGTAATTGTGCCTGCGTCATAGCTGAAGGGAACAAAGCCCTGTGCAATTGCGGGGCTGTTTTCTGCAAGAGTGAAGTCACGGTTTGGGGCATCCTTGAAAAGAGGATCCTCAAAGAGGGCGTTGTTGTAATAACCGCGGGTCTTCATAATAACGAGAGTTTTTCTTTCGAAGAGGTCCATACCGTCGCCTGAGTAAACATTGCCGCCGTTCTTGTAGTCCCAGTAAAGATTGCTGTCGTCAACAAACCAGTCTTTTTCTGTTGTCAGCGCATACATTGTAGCATTGTCGGTTACAAGAATGTTGTTTGTAAGGGTAAGGGAGTTGTGCTCTTCGTGCTTTGTGATTCTGAAAGCACCCTCACCGCCGAAGGCAAAGATATTGTTTCTTATAATGTTATCCTTGCCGTAGTGCTGATGGAAGGTCTGTGAGGAGCAGTCGTAAACAAGGTTGTTTTCTACTGTCATACCGCTTGAGCCCTCGTCAAGATAGATTCCCCATCCGCCGTAGCCGTAAGCGCCCTCGTCACAGCCTACATTGTGGATAATATTTCCCGAGATTTCTGTGCCCGTCTGAATTCCGAGGGTATAAATACCGCCCATATCGGAAAGCCAGCCGTTGCCGATGTTATAAATAAGGTTATCCTTGATTTTTATTTTATCTGTGGAATTATCGGAATAACCCCAGTTCCAGCCTACGGATACACCTGTGTACCAGCCGTCGTGGATTTCGTTGTTCATAAGCTCACAGTCGTAAGCGTGGGTCAGAAGAATACCTATAGCGTTGTTGAAAATTCTGCCGTAGTAGCCGATGTGGCAGTCACGGACATTGATTCTCTGAGTGGAGGCTGGAACCACGAAATCGCCGTTGATGAAAATTGCATTGGCACCGATGTTGTTGAACAAACAGGAGGTAACGTCACAGTCAGTTGATGCCTTATCAAACTTAAGTGCGGTATAGGAAATATTCTCAAATCTGCAGTCTGTGAAATTGATTTCCTTTGATGCCTCAATATTAATTGCCGCAGGAACCTCAAAGGCTGCCTGAGGATGTGCTGTGCCGTACTTTACATTCTTATAAAGGGGATGTGTTTCGGGGAAGGGATTGCCCGTGTGTGTTCCGTTTACATAATCCCATCCTGTGTTTATAAAATCAATGCCTTGGAAGCTGATGCCTTCAGCATCCTTAATCTGTAAAAGCTTCTCGTTCACACCTGCATAAAGGACGGTGTTTTCGGCTGTGTCGCCCTCTTCGGGAATGTAATAGAGCTTTTCCTCTGTACGGTCAAGATACCATTCACCGGGAAGGGTAAGAGCTTCCTTGACATTTTCAAAAATGTAGTTGTCGTCAACTCTGATTCTCATAGCAGAAGCAATTGTAGTTTCGATTCTGCCGTTTTCCGTGTCAACGGAATACACGGGAAGATGCTCGTCGCACCAGAAGTGCATAACCTTTACTTCAACGTCCTTTGCGTTTGCGAAATCAAGGACATCGCTCGTGTGTGCATAAAAAGCAAGGGAATGGGTGAAGAAATCGGGAGCGTGTGAGCCGGCAATTGCCTCCTCTGTTGCAGGGTCTTTAACCTTGAGCATACCCTCCTTGGGATAGATTGAACGGGCAAGGCTCTTTCCGTCCTTGAAAAGAGCGCGGAAATAATCCTTTTCCCCGTTTATTTCCACATCGGCAACATAAGCCGTTACACCGTTAATCTGAGTTTCGGTAAAGCCGGAAATTTCCTTTGAGCCAGAAAACTCAACCTTTTCGCCGGGATATGAACGGTATGTTACATTTTTTTTGTCGGATGAATCAAAAACCAATTCCTCCGAAATAACATAAGTGCCTTCTCTGAACCATACGGTAGCAGTCTCGTCACTGCCGAGAGCCTTCATAAGCTCCTTTGCCTTTGCAATTGTCTTAATGGGAGCCTCAGCTGTACCCTCATTGCTGTCATCGCCTGAGGGAGAAACTACAAGGTCATTTTTGCCCATAACAAATTCACCTTCATTGAATTCGGTCTGAGTCTTTTCTTCGGTATCGCCGAAAACGGGTGTAAGAGCTTCACCGGGGCAGAAAATAACACCGAGCCACGTAAGTATCGCCGTAAAAAAAGCGCAGATTTTTGTCATATATATACTCCTTTATTTCAGTATGACTATATTTTAACCGAGAGCAGCAAAAAACACAAGAAAAAATTTCTTGACAAAAAGAAAATGCCTTGTTATACTATGCATAGATACTCTATGTATCGAAACTCTATGCATCAAAAACGATATGTAAAAGGAGCGATGAAAATGAACATAAAAAAAGAGCTTACCAAGGGAAGCAGCGCAATGCTTGTACTGTCGGTTCTCGAAAAGGAAGAATTATACGGCTATATGATAATCAAGCGTATATCTGAAAGAAGCGACAACACCTTCAATTTCAAGGAGGGTACACTCTATCCCATTCTTCATAACTTTGAAGCCAACGGTTACGTGAAATCCTACACCGTGCAAACAGAAGGCAGAGTAAGAAAATATTATAAAATCACCGAAAAGGGTCTTAAAACCTTGAAGGATGCAAAGGAAGAATGGACGGCCTACACCGCAGCCGTCAAAAAGGTGATTGATGTAAACCCCGTCTCTGCCAATGCCTGACAGGGGGGTGCAGTTATGAACAGAATAAACGATTTTGTTGATTCTTTTATCCCCGAAAATCTTCCGAAGAAAAAGAAGAAGGCATTAAAGGAAGAGCTTACCTGCCACCTTCTTGATAAAGCCGACCATTATATGGAAATAGGCTATGAAATGAGCATCAGTATGGACAAAGCAATTGAAGAATTCGGAACGGATGAAGATATGAAAGGCTATATCCGTAAAGAATTTGAAGAGCTTTACCACGAAAGAACAATATGGGGCATACTTGCAGGTATTTTTATATGGGGACTGAATATTCTGTGTCTCCCTCTTGATTTATGGGCGTACTCAGCAGATTTTAACCGTGACCCCGATCCTCTCGGTGCATTTATGAGCCTTCTTATGATTTTTGCGGTTGTGGGACTTATTGTCTTTGCCCGTATTAAAAAATACAGAAAAATGCTTTTCTTTATAGGGCTTTCCAATGCAACCATAGTGGGCTTTCCGCTGTTTTGCATATATCCGCAGATGGCAACCTACTCTATGTGGTATAATATGATATACCTCATTGACCGCTTCACACCGTTTCTTATGCATAATACCATAGCTGAAGTCGTATTGCTTTGGTTTTTTATTATAGGTATGCCGGCAGTTCTTGCAGTTTATCCCCTTATAGCTTCCGTGCTGCTTAAATTCGGCAGAATTCACGAGGTAAAAAATCCCCGTAAAAAGAGTATTGCAGTTGCCGCAGTCTGCTTTGCTGTAACGCTTGTCACCTGTATGCTCCAGGAGACGGGGCTTAAATATTCCGACGAATACCCCGTATTCTTTACACCTTATGATGTTCACATTTCCGAGGAAACCGAGGACGTGTATAACAGAATAAACATAGGTGACACCGTGGAATATGCGGAAGCTGTTATGTGGGAATATGAAATTCAGTCCATAGAAAAATACAGAGGCTTTCAGGATAACCTGGGAAAGAAGCAGCTTGACCACAAGCTCCGGGAAATGGATTTTGACGGGGACTACAAGGTATATTTCCCTCCCTATTCCTACATAAGGGGAGAGGGCTTTGTGGGAATAAAAGAGGAAAACGGTATTGTTACGGGTGTTGCTATAGGCAATATCACCGAGGATATGTTCAATGAAAAAAGCCATACCTTCGGCTATTTGAACTCGGGCACGTGGAAAACCTGGGATGACCTGAACCTTGCAAAGGAATTTGTCAGCGGCTTAAAGCCCGGTGATAAAGAAGAGGATATTATTCCCTGCTTCGGTGATGACAGCGGACTCTTAGGTGAGGACATAGGTCTTGTTTACTCTCAGAGAAAATATCTCGAGGACGGAGCTTATAAAACCTATTACAGAGTATATTTCTACGGTGAAACCGTGCAAAACCTTGAGGAATTCGAGGCGTATTATCTTGAGCTGTACTTCACCGACGGTATTCTCGAAAAGGGTGCATTCTATACGAAAGAATATACCGATACCGAAATGATTCCGAAAAAGATTATGACAATAGGATAACGTATTTTTTTCTGTTTCTGTGAAATAATGTTGACAGTAGGACTTGTTTGTAATACAATGTATTACAGGAGGGATAATGAAATGACTATATCATTAAGACTATCTGAAGAGGATTCCATTCTCATAAAGGAATATGCAAGTCTCAAACAAATGACGGTATCGGACCTTGTAAGGCAGTCCGTTATGGAAAAAATTGAAAATGAATTTGACCTTCAGTGCTTCAATAAAGCAATGGCTGAACACAAGCAGAACGGAAAAACCTATTCTCTCGGTGAGGTTGAAAAGGAATTAGGTTTATGAAATATAAGGTTAAGTTTACGGAAGCTGCACTTAAAGAGCTTAAAAAGCTCGACAAACATACAGCCTCTCTTATTCTCGGATGGATAAGAAAAAACCTTGAGGACTGTGAAAATCCCCGTGTACACGGCAAAGCCCTTACGGCAAACAACAGCGGAAAATGGCGTTACCGTGTGGGAGATTATAGGATTCTTGCAGAGATTCAGGATGAAGAAATAATTATCCTTATTCTGACTGTGGGACACAGAAGAGATATTTACAAATCGTAGAATAAAAAGGGAATCGGTCTGAAGGGCAGATTCCCTTTTGCTGTCGTCTGTGTTGACAGAAAAACATATCTGGGGTATTATAAAATAAATAGAAAATAAAGGAGACGTATTTATGAATAAAATGTCAGGCTCTTTTAATGCTCCCGTTATAACAGAGCGTCAGAAGCTTGAAAGAAGATATAAAAGCAGTCTTTCGAGCCTTCTTTTAATTACTGTGTTCAGCGGAGTGAACTTAGTTCTTCTTCTTACGAATTCCGACACATATTTTCTTTTTTCTGCATACATTCCCTATCTTTTAGGTGACTATGCAATGTTCTTCGGCGGAAGATATCCCGAGGAATATTATGCCGATATCCCCGATATGGAATTTTTCGGAACGGAAATTTTTGCGGTATTCGTAGCCGTCGCGGTGCTGTTTGTTCTTTTTTACCTTGTATGCTACCTTTTTGCAAGGAAGAAAAAGGCAGTATGGCTCATATTTGCCCTTTCGCTTTTTGTAATTGATACAATTGTTATGTTTGTCGTTGTAGGCTTTTACATTGAGATGATTATGGATATTATTTTCCACGTGTGGGCAATTGTGTCGCTGGCTCTGGGAATTTCCGCTTATACGAAGCTTAAAAAGCTCCCCGAGGAGGAGGAAATACCCTCCGCTCCCGAAAATGTACCCGTAACCGATGTTGTGTATCCCGAGGACAGCCCCGTTCTCAGAATGGCAGACCCTGACGGGAAGGCAAAAACCTTTGTTGAAGCGGATTACGGTGCCCTTCACATCTCATTCCAAAGGGCAAAAAGAGTAAATGAGCTTATTGTAAACGGCAGGGTATATGCCCAGTATGAGGTGCTTTTTGAGTCGGCACACACCCTCGAAGCCGTTGTGGGCGGTCATAAAATAGAAGCCGGCTATGACGGAAAAATTATGACATTTATATATGTTGACGGCAAAGAGATTGCAAAGAAAAGACGTCTTATATGACGATACTTGTAAAACTGTCTTACAAAAAACTCTGATGATACCCCGGAAAAACCACGGAGTATATAAAGAAATTTGCAGAATGACACAGGAGTGATTTTATGAAAAAGAAGGTATTGCCGATTATTCTTTGCTGTATAATAGTTCTCCTTATGGCAGGGACTATCGCATACTATGTTTATGATATTTATGTAAACGGAACACCTGCAGAAGAAAATATTGTACGTGTGCTTGCTATAGTTGTTTGTGCAATAGGTGCGTTGGTGAAGCTTTTTGTGCCTCAAAGACGGAGAAGCGGACTTGAGGTATACGAAAAAGCTTATGAGAAGGAAATAGGACAAGCCTTTATAAACAATAAGCCTATGCGGAAAAAGCTTTTGTGTGCCATAAGGCTTTACAATGAAAACAAATACGATAAAGCGCTGAAGAATCTCGCGGCGCTTATGAAGGATGCTGAAAGTGACAGGGACAGGGTTTCTGTTCTGCTGTTTATTGCTATATGTTATGCAGATGCCGGATTTACAGAGGATGCCATAAAAGCATATAACAGGCTTTTACAGCTGGATTACCGTCACGCACAGGCACACAGCAATCTTGGTTTGCTGTATGACCATGAGGGAAACTATGATATGGCTTTGCAGCATTTTAAAAAATCAATAGATATTGAACCTCAGAATTACTATGCTTATGCCAACAGAGCAAATTGTTATTTCAGGCAGGTTGACTATGCAAATGCTGAAAAGGATGCTCTTAAAGCTCTCGAAATTAAAAATAACGGAAAAGAAATGACTTCTCTGCTTGCAATCATATATGCATTAGAAAATAACGAGGAAGGGAAGAACAAGTATTTTCAGATGAGCGTCAATAACGGCCAGAATCCCGATGAACTGAAAAATGCCGTAGAGTTCTTCCGTAAAGGACAGGCATCGGAAGAAAACAATACTGCTTTCTGAGCAATTTAAGGAGCTAATATGAAAAAATTCTTATCTGCTTCAATTATGTGTGCAGACCTTCTTAATATGGAAAAATCAATCCGTGACCTTGAAAGGGCAGGGGTTGACTTCTTGCACGTTGACATTATGGACGGAAGCTTTGTGCCCAACATCACACTGGGCTTCGACCTTATAAATGCCCTTAAAAAAATCACGGATATTCCCCTTGATGTGCACATGATGGTGAACGAGCCTTCAAAGTTCATTGATTTAATGAAGCTTACTGAAAAAGATATCCTCTGTGTGCATTATGAATCTGAATTGCACATAGCCCGTACCCTTGAAAAAATCAGGAATAAAGGCATAAGGACGGGACTTGCAATAAACCCCGGCACACCTGCCGAAAATTACAGATATCTTACTGAGCTTATTGATATGGCACTTGTTATGACCGTAAATCCCGGCTTTGCAGGACAGAAAATCGTTCCCTTTGCCGAAAGAAAGGTGCGGGATACAAGGGCGCTTCTTGACAGCCTCGGAGGAGAAAATATTCTTATTGAGGTTGACGGTAACATAAGCCCCGAAAACGGAGTTAAAATGTCAAGGGCAGGTGCGGATATCTTTGTCCTCGGTACAAGTGCATTATTCTTAAAGGATAAGGATATGAAGGATGCCGCAGAGGATTTAAGAAAAATTCTTTAATCGGGGTGGATTATGTACAGTAATATAAAAGCTGCCGTTATGGGCAGCATAAATATGGATATTATTCTGTCAGCCGACCGTCTTCCCGGGGTAGGAGAAAATGTTCTCGGCAGTACCTATTCATACGCCCACGGCGGAAAGGGTGCCAATCAGGCTATAGGACTCTCCCGTCTTGGTGCGAAGGTTCAGATGATAGGCAAGGTAGGAAATGATGCAAACGGCGAAAGCCTTATAAATAATCTGAAAAAAAACAAGGTGGATACCTCGGGTGTTGCAACGGACGGCACTTCCACGGGACTTGCCGCAATTCTCATTGACGGGGACGGACGCAACCGCATCATCGTTTATGAAGGTGCAAACTCCGAAATTGACCCGACCCTTGCGGAAAAGAATATTCCCGATGACCTGGGAGTGCTTCTCGTTCAGTTTGAAACGAAGGAAGATGCGGTTTGCGCTTATGTGAACGAAGCCGTAAAAAAGGGCATCACAACTGTTGTTGACTGCGGACCTGCCAAGAGCTTCAACCTTGAAAAAATGCAGGGAATGACAATTCTTTCCCCCAACGAAAACGAAACGGAAGCTCTTTCTGGTGTCTTCCCCTCGGATGAAGCAAGTGCCCTGAAGGCTTCTGAAATTCTCTTCCTGAGAAGCCGTGCAAGGTATATTGTTCTGAAATTAGGCGAAAGAGGCTGTTCCCTTTACGACGGAAAAGAGATAAAATTCTTTGCCCCCTATCCTGCAAAGGTGCTTGATACCACAGCGGCAGGGGATTCCTTTACCGCCGCCCTTGCTCTGGAATACGTCCGCACAGGGGATATCGAAAAGGCCTGTGATATGGGAAATAAGGCAGGCTCTGTAGCCGTCAGCCGAATAGGTGCCGAAAATTCAATGCCCACAGCCGACGAGATTATAAAAATGTGAAACGGGGAGCGTTATGGTATCTGATAAAATAAAAGAACTGCTTGAGGAGCTTTTCGCAGAAGAGATAGATTTATCTCCCGATATGTATCTAATGAGAGACCTGGGACTTGATTCTCTCGATATTGTAGAACTCGTGCTTGAAATTGAGGATACGTATGAAATAGAAATTGACGAAGAAGAACGCGAAAAAATCAGAACTGTCGCCGACCTCGTAAACGCAGTTGAATCAAGGATGTAAAAAAATATGGGGCTGTTTGGAACAGCCCCTTACTTTATGTAAAAATTCTCTTATTTGTACTGGTATACTCTTACGTAGTCTACGATAAATTCAGCTGTGTCACCGGGCTTCATATTCATCTTGCCTGTTCCGTGTCTGTCAGCGTGTGCAACACCGTTTTCACCTGCAACCTCGCAGGAAACAAGAAGCCATTCGGGATTCTGTGAAACACCGCCGGTAGAAGTTCTGCAGGTTTCAACGCCGTTGATGTAGAAAATGTACTCGTCTTCATTCCATTCAACACCGTAGGTATTATATTCCTCATAAGGATTGTTTGCATAGTACTTGCCGAGGCCCTCGCCTACCATTTCCTCGCCGTAGCCGTCATAGATAACGCCTGTCTGCACGCAGTCGCCGTAGCCGAGTGCTTCATCCTTATAGAACATTGATTCGAAAATGTCAACCTCGGTGCCGTCCTTACCTGAGCCGTCAACATTTACAACACCGCCGTTCATCATCCAGAAGGCGGACCACATACCTGTGGACTTAGGAAGAATACAGCTGATTTCATAATAGCCGTATTTGAATTCGTGAAGACCCTGAGTTGAAATGCAGGCAGTATACCAGCCTTCCTTGTAGGGCTTGAATCCGGGATTTTCCTCAAACCAGTTCTTATAAGCATCGGGAATGGGAAGTCCCTTGTCGAAATATGCCGTTGTGATAATAAGGTCGCCGTCAGCAACGCTTATCATATCCTCATGCCAGAAGCCGCCCTTTCTTTCGGTTACCCACCATTCGGGCTGCCACTTGGTTCTGTCAAGCTCCGTGCCTTCAAATTCATCCTGCCACACAAGCTCGAAACGGCTGTCAAGGTTTAAGTCCTGACCCGATGCGGGAACGGGAAGGTCCATAAGACCGGGAAGAGAGGGGGAAAGCATAAGAAGAAGAGATACAAGAATGCGGATTATTGCTCTGAACATAATTAATTCCTCCTGTATTTATTGTCGTATTTCAAGTGATGAGGCAAAGACAAACGGAAAATTATCGTTTGTCAGGCGTGATGGGTTCAATTCCCGTCAGCTTAATTTCAGTATAACAAAGAAATACAGAGTCTGTCAATTGTGTTTTTCGGTTGACATAAACTCATCTTTGCAATAGAATATATCTGCCGTTTGTACGGACGGCAAATTTTGAAGAAATTTACGGTGAAATATGTATATTGCAGGTCAGATTGTGGGCGTTCTCGTCACAATAACGGTTATAGTTATCCAACAGCTCAAAAGCAGAAAGCAGATTCTGTGGGCTTCGGTTTTTGTAAATGTCCTCGGTGCTCTGAATGTATTGCTGCTTGACGGAAAGCTGGGCTCGGGAGTTACGGTAAACTTTGTTGCCATAGCGCAGATTCTGGTTGCTCTGTGGCACGAAAAGAAGAATACAAAGGAAGGTCTTATTGAAAAAATCATTTTCCTTGCTCTTTACGTCGGTGTGGGTGTTGTGAGCTACACAGATCCTCTTGATATTCTCGCAATTCTTGCCGCCGTCTTCTATATGGTTGCAATGCTTCAGAAGAAGGAGCAGAATATCCGTCTTTGCCTTCTTGCAAATATGACCTCGTGGACAATTTACCACGGAATTTTGGGCTCTACGGGAATCTTTGCACAGATAGCAGGTATCGTCTCCGCACTTATTGCCCTTTACCGCTACAGAAAAAAAGGAGAATCAGAATAATGAAAAAGCGTTTGTTCAATTCTTATGAAAATTTACCTGAGAGCTATAACGAGATTTTTTCGGTAAATCTTCAGAAAAATAAGAAGGTTGCTCTTGTGCTCAATATAGTCGCAACGGCGGTTGCCCTGATAATGGTTGTGCCTATGTGCTTTGTTGTGCCGATAAGCTCACTTTTCAGTATGGAAGAGGGAATTGGCAGATACATTTTAAGATTTTCTGTTATTTTAATATGTTCGGTGCTTTACCTGATTCTTCACGAAGCGGTTCACGGAATTGCAATGAAAATATGTGGGACAAAAAAGATAAAATACGGCTTTACCGGAATGTTTGCTTATGCAGGAAGTAAAGACTATTATGATAAGAAAAGCTATATCTTTATAGCACTTGCCCCTGTAGTGTTATGGGGAATTGTCCTCTTGATTATCAATCTTCTAGTTCCTTATGAATGGATTTGGGTTGTATATATAATTCAGGTTTCAAATATCGGCGGTGCAGTGGGCGATTTTTATGTGACCTTTAAATTCTCTCGCTTCCCCTCTGATATACTTATAACCGATTCAGGTCTCGGAATGACAGTATATTCGGCAGAAAAATAAAAAGCATTATTTTTACATAAAAGAACGGACGAGTTTTTCCGTCCGTTCTTTTATTATTTTGTTTCGGGTAAATCCTTAAGATGTGCCGTGGAGTTTATGTAGTCAAAAATTATATCCCCGTATTTATTTGTGCCCTTTTTGTAGAATATAATTTTTGTCACGCCCGTGTTTGAGAAATTGATATCGAAAGAGGGCACTTCCTTTAAGCCCATAAGGTAAAAAACGATATGTGTTATGAATGCGGCGTGGGAAACAACACAGATTTTCTCCTTGCCCGAGTGATGTGCCCGGAAATATTCAATTACCTTTTCGGCTCTTACATAATGGGAGGCATTGTCGTCGTGGTCAGAATAAAAGAGAATTTCCGTATCCTCGGGAAGGTCTGGGGCTATGTGTGCATCGGGATTGATTTCGTGAAGCTCCTCCCAGGTGGCACCTGTGTAATCTCTTCCCATTCCGTTTTCCGTAAGAAGGGGGAGAATTCTTAATTTCTGAGGGTTTTTCTGTGCCTTTATAACCTCTGTTGCCGTTCTTTCCGCACGGAAAAGACCGCTCGAATACACGTAATCAAAATCAACGCACGAAAGATGCTCACCGAGAGCCCTTGCCTGAGAAATACCGATTTCCGTAAGATACGGGTCTGCCATATCCTGAATTGTGGGAGTTTCGTGCACATTGATTCCTGCATTGGTGTTGCTCTGCCCGTGGCGGATGAGATATATTTCAAGCTCAACTACATTCTTTTCCTGTTCCATAAATCCAAGTCCTTTATTTTATTCTGAAATAAATTATACAGAACGGAAAAAACGATGTCAAATAAATCCGTGTAAATTCTTATTAAGCTTTTTGCTTAAACGGCGGACAGTAAGAAAAACTACAGTCCATATAACAAAGAATGTGGCTGCAAAAATAGCGGTAAAAGTTAAAATCACGTTGATATTGAAGGGAATCCACGTGTTCACAAGATAGCAAAGAACATACACGGCATAAAGAGAAGAAAAATGACAGGCAAGGGATTTGGGCAATGACCAATGCTCTATCTGATTGAAAACCGTAGCACCTGCCTGAACGAAGGCGAGAATATATGTGGAAACAGCCATTATAAGCACCTGCAGACCGTCGAGCTGCAGATTTTCTTCAAACAGAGAAACAATAAAAATCACAATTGACGCAGTAACAGGTCCCAGACCCGAAAATAAAAAGCCTCTCTTGATAAATTCTTTTACGTAAATATTCATACTATAAACCTAACCTTTCTTTGACTGCTTTTACCTGTCTTCGGGATACGAAGTCTGTGAGTCCGTTTGAGAAGGTGACCTTTAAGGTACCGGAAACGGAGCAGTCAAATTTTTTGATTTTTTTGATATTTCCTATAGCAGACTGATTGAGCTTTACGAAAGCCGAGGGCATTTTCTCCTCTATCATATAAAGCCTTTCTTTTACGAAAAATTTATCCTTTTCCGTAAATACAGCCACCTTTTCGTTTTCAACGGTGAAAAGGACAATTTCGGAAAAGCCGATTTTATAAGTTTCCCCGTTTTTATGACAGAAAAGCTCATTTTTTTCCGAAATCAGCATTTGTATATCATCAATAATCTGCTTTCTTTCGTTAACATAGATATCAATTCTTTCTTCTTCTGTTTTGCCGACAAAAACATTTAGCTTCAAAATATTTTCCTCCTTTCAGCTTGATTTTAGAATAACTGAAATTTCTTGTAAACAGATTTTCGGTATTCGGCAGAAATTACAGACTATGCGGTTGGTTCAGTAAATCATAATTTACCATTATATCGTAGGGGAGGGGTCTCCCCTCCCGTTTCCGAGGGTTGTTATTTTTTTGCAAACGAAAGTTACAAAAGTTATGTAACGGGCGGGGAAACCCCGCCCCTACCGTACTTTATTCTCCGAA
>JAGAKX010000001.1 GCA_017625435.1 Clostridia bacterium | reverse complement strand
GGATTTCGGAATTCGGAGGCGAAAATATCGTAGGGGAGGGGTTTCCCCTCCCGTTCAAAAGGGTTGTAATTATTGTAGGGGTCGGCGTCCCCGACGACCCGCCCTGATGAAAATAACAATATTCGTATAAAATCACGTGGTTTATAAAAATGTGCCTCTACGGGGCATAATTTTTGTATCTTTATTTCCTGCCCCTATCTGCGGGATGTCGGGGACTTCCCTCAGAAACATAGTCGTTTTGCTTCCCTTGGGGCGGTCGCAATACTCCTTGTTTCTTCACCTCATTCGTGTGCCTTTGTCTTCCCCCGGAAGCGGCACACTCATTCGCCCCCTACAAGGAAAATTTACGGCACAGCCCCCGAGGATATAAATTCTGTATTTTTATTACCTATCCTCAGTCTTTATAAAAAAGAAAATCAGGCACAAAGTGTAAGCTTTGTGCCTGATTTGCTGCAAATTATCTGTATAACCGTTTTTTGATGAAATATTTTTCCGGGAAAAATATGAAATAATCCTCCGGCTTATGAAATATCTCACCTTGTTCGATATGAAATGAAATCCGCCATTAACATTTGCGAAGCAAATATTTCATACGGCAAGCGTATTTCATTAAAAAAAGCACTTGCAAATTGCAAGTGCTTTTTTCTTGGTGACCCGGACGAGAATCGAACTCGTGTTACCGCCGTGAAAGGGCGGTGTCTTGACCGCTTGACCACCGGGCCTTATTGGTAGCGGGAGTAGGATTTGAACCAACGACACTTCGGGTATGAACCGAATGCTCTAGCCAACTGAGCTATCCCGCCATTTACATTTCCCGCCGACATTTACTGGCCGGACAACGTAGCCTATTATACACATAACAGGTACGCTTGTCAATAGCTTTTTTTAATTTTTTTCGATTTTTTTTGAAAAGCATTATTTCCTGTTTTTTGACTGTCCCGAAAGGCTTTTTTACGGTGAGGCAGTCCGTGTTATTATAATGTCAATATAAAATTATTGAAAATCATTCGTGAGCAAATACTATGAAAACGGGAGAAAACGGGAGAAAAACGGAGCATTTGCCGTGATAATTTAAATTCATCAAAAAAAGTGTTGACTTTATGTTTTCGGTATGGTAATATTACGACTGTTGAAAAAAAGAAAATTTTATCGGAGGTACGATTATGTCAACTTATATGGCTAAACCCCAGGAAGTTACACGTGATTGGTACGTTCTTGATGCTGAAGGCAGAACACTCGGTGAGCTTGCAGTTGAAGCTGCTGTTCTTCTTCGCGGAAAGCACAAGGTTACCTTCACTCCTCACGTTGATTGCGGCGACAACGTAATCATCATCAACGCTTCCAAGGTTGTTCTCACAGGCAAGAAGCTTGATCAGAAGATGTATTATCATCACACAGGTTATATCGGCAATATGAAGGAAGTTAAGTACAGCACTCTTATGAAGACAAAGCCCTGCTTTGCAGTTGAAAAGGCTGTTAAGGGAATGCTTGCTTCCAATGCCATCGGCAGAGCTGCTATGAACCGTTTACACGTTTACGCCGGCGCAGAGCATCCCCACGCTGCTCAGAAGCCCGCTGTAAGAGAATTCTAAGAAAGGGAGGCAACATAAATGTACGAAGGAAATCCTTATTTCTACGGCACAGGTAGAAGAAAGAAATCAGTAGCTCGTGTTCGTGTATATCCCGGCACAGGCAAAATCATCATCAACGACAGAGAAATTGACAACTATTTCGGTCTTGAAACACTCAAGCTTATCGTTCGTCAGCCTCTCGCTCTCACAGAAACAACAGAAAAGTTCGACGTTATCTGTAAGGTACAGGGCGGCGGTGTAACAGGCCAGGCAGGTGCTATCCGCCACGGTCTTTCCAGAGCTCTTCTTCAGTACGATGAAAATCTTCGTCCTCTCCTCAAGAAGGCAGGCTTCTTAACAAGAGACCCCAGAATGAAGGAAAGAAAGAAGTACGGACTCAAGGGCGCTCGTCGTGCACCTCAGTTCTCAAAGAGATAAATTGTTATCTTTACGCAAAATGCCTCGAAAGGTTTACTTTCGGGGCTTTTTTGTTTTTAAATTATTATTTCCCGAGGGGCACATTGTACGGTAGGGGAGGGGTCTCCCCTCCCGTTTTGTAAATCCTGTAACTTTTTTACAATAAAAAATTACAACCCTTTTGAACGGGCGGGGCAACCCCGCCCCTACGATAAAAAACACCTCTTCACTATTCACTTTTACTTATTACCTTGCCGCAGGCGGGAGGGGAGACCCCTCCCCTACGAAGATTACAGCCCCTTGGTAAGGAACCTCTTTACTTTTTACTTTTTCTCTTGCCGCAGGTTGCCCCGCCCGTTCAAAGGGGTTGTAACCATTGTAGGGGACGGCGTCCTCGACGTCCCGAGATAGGGGCAGGCAATAGAGATACAGAAATTATGCCCCTAAGAGGCAGATTTCTATAATCTACGGGTCTGAAATCAAACAATTAATTTGTGTACAATGCGGGTCGTCGGGGACGCCGACCCCTACAAGGAGTAATCCACGGCACAGCCTCGGCAGCGGATTTTATCTGCTTTTTTTGTTTTAAATTAATTTCCCGTGGGGCACATTGTGCGGTAGGGGAGGGGTCTCCCCTCCCGTTTTGTAAATCCTGTAACTTTTTTACAATAAAAAATAACAACCCTTCTGAACGGGCAGGATATCCCTCAGAAACATAGTCGTCTTGCTCGTTTGGAGCACTTCGCAATACTCCTTGTTTCTTCACCTCATTCGCGTGCCTTCATCTGTCCCCGACAGCGGCACACTCATTCGCCCCTGCCCCTACCGTGCTGACTTCCTCTCGGGAAATTTTCTCTTTCCGTTGACATTTATTTATATGAAGAATATAATAGAATAGATTGAAAGAAAATATATCGGTATTAACTTTTTCAGGAGAAATTATGACAGATTTTTTTGGTAAAAGGGTGCTTGTTTTAGGACTTGCCAGAAGCGGTATGGCGGCGGTGAAGCTTCTCGTGAAGCTTGGTGCCGAGGTCACCGTTTCGGAGCAGAAGGCATTCGAGGATATAAAGGAGCTCCCCGAGCTTGAGGCTATGGGAGTACGTGTGGTGAAGCAGACCGAGGAGGTATTCGAGGAGGATTATTTCCTTGCTGTGAAGAATCCCGGAATCAACGGAAAATTGTGGTTTGTGAAGCGTCTTCGTGAAAGGGGAATCCCCGTAATTACGGAGATTGAGCTTGCCTTCAGGGTATCAGCCCCTCAGCACTATGTGGCAATTACGGGCTCCAACGGCAAGACCACAACCTCAACCCTTGCTTATGAGATAATAAGGGCACAGTACCCCGACAAGACCCTTCTTTGCGGAAATATCGGTGTTGCTCTCTGCGAAATGGTGCTTCAGTACGACCTGATAAATAATGAAGGCTTCTATATTGTCCTTGAAATTTCCAATTTCCAGCTTGTGGATATTGTGGATTTCCGTCCCGAAACGGCTGTTATTATTAACCTTGCAGCCGACCACCTTGATTTTATGGGCACGGAGGATGCCTATTACCGCTCGAAGCTGAGAGTTTATGAGAATATGAAGAAGGGTGACCTCTTCCTTTATAATATTGACGATTCCCTTGTGAATTCCTATACAAAAGAGGTGCCCGTTCAGTCGGATATAATGACATACTCCCTTGAGGACAGCACGGCAGACCTTTATGCAGATAAGGAATACGTTTATCTTAATGGCGAAAAGCTCTTCCCCCTGTCCCTTATAAAGGTTGTGGGACGGCATAACGTACAGAATGTGCTTGTGGGCATCGGTGCGGCTCTTAAGTGCGGTGTATCAAAGGAAAACATCCGAAAGGCCGTGGGAGAATTCAAGGGTGTTGAACACAGAATTGAGTTTGTCCGTGAAATAAACGGTGTAAGATACTACAATGATTCCAAGGGCACAAACGTGGATGCCACCGTAACGGCTCTGAAGGCATTCGACTCCCCCGTAATCCTTCTTGCAGGCGGTCACGAAAAGGGGCTTGATTTAGCTCCCTTAAAGCCTCTGATGTCGGATGTGAAGCTTCTTCTTGCCTACGGTGAGTGCGGAGAAAGAATCTTTAAGGAGCTTTGCGGATATACCCGTGCCGCCCTTGTAAAGGACCTTCCCGAGGCATTGGCACTTGCACTTAAATTTCTCGGTGAGGGTGATGTGGTGCTTCTTTCCCCCACCACAAGCTCTTATGACCAGTACACCTGCTTCGAGGAAAGAGGAGAGCATTTCAAGGCTCTTGTTAATGCAATTGAGGAGTGACATTTTGTCTTTTAGTGAGAAGCCTATAGGCATTTTCGATTCGGGTCTCGGGGGGCTTACCCTTGTAAAGGCCATAAAAGAAAAGCTGCCTTATGAAAATATAGTATATTTAGGTGATTCCCTGAACGTGCCCTACGGGGATAAAACTCCCGGGCAGATTACGGAATTTGCCTTTTGGAACACTCAGTTTCTTATAGAAAAGGGTGTCAAGGCAGTTGCAATTGCCTGCAACACAGCCGACGGCACCGCAAGAAGAGAGATTCAGGAGTGCTTCACCCTTCCCCTTGTGGGCGTTATTGCCCCTGCCGCAGAAAAGGCGGCAAGCCTTACAAGGAACAAGAAGGTGGGTGTAATTGCAACTCAGGCGGCGGTGAAAAGCGGTGCCTACGAAAGGGCTCTGAGAAGCTATCTTGCCGACTGTCAGGTTTTTTCGGCACCTGCACCAAGGCTCGTGCCTCTTATAGAAGCAGGAAAAATCACCTCTGAGGACTCTGACACCGTCGAGGCTCTGAGAGAATACATCCTGCCTTTAAGGGATAAGGGCATTGATACCCTGATTCTCGGCTGTACCCATTATCCCCTGATTCTTGAGCTTGTAAAGGACATTGTTCCGGGGATGAATATTGTGTGCTCGGGCACCGCATCAATCGGCGCGCTGACGGAAAAGCTCAGGGCAGCGGCACTTCTCAATACCTCGGGTGTCAGAGGTACGGCTGAGTATTTCGTCACGGGCGACCCCACGGAATTCGGCAGACACGCAGGCGTGTTCCTCGGAGAGAATATTGAGGGAAAAGTACAGAAAGCGTGATTGAGTGCAGAACGCAGAACGCAGAGTGCAAAACGCAAAACGCAAAACGCAGAACGAAGAGTGCAAAACGCAAAACGCAAAACGCAAAACGCAGAACGAATTCGGAATTCGGAGAATAAAGTACGGTAGGGGCGGGGTTTCCCCGCCCGTTCCCGAGGATTGATTCTTCGTGTAGGGGTCGGCGTCCCCGACGACCCGCAGGTAGGGAGTAAAATTACAGATGTAATGCCCCCAAGAGATACGATAACATCGTAGGGGAGGGGTTTCCCCTCCCGAAAACAGAAAATAAATATACAGAAGTTATGACCCGTGGAGGCACATTTTGTGTCCTACGGGGCATAAAGCAAACAATTCATTTTACCGCAGGCGG
>JAGAKX010000011.1 GCA_017625435.1 Clostridia bacterium | reverse complement strand
TTGCAGATATTCTTGAAGCAAAGACCAATAAAAGCATACTCAATCAGCAGAAATTTCTTGAAAGCAGTATTGATAAGGCAACAGCAAGAACAAAAGAAGTTGCTATTATGTACGAGAAACTCTTTGAGAAGCATATCAACGGTATTGTCAATGAAGAAAGCTTTATGCAGCTCTCTCAGAAATATGAAGCAGAGCGTGATGAACTGAAACTGAAAATCAGGCAGTACCAAGAAGAACTTTCAGAAATCGAAAATCTTCGTACAAGCAAAGAGCAATTCACATTAGCTGTCCGTAAGTTTATGCAGATGGAAACTCTGACACCTGCACTCTTAAATGAACTGATTGAGAAAATCGAGGTTCACTCCATTGAGGGTAAAGGTAAGAACAGAACGCAGAAAATCATTATTCATTACCGCTTCATCGGGGTTATTGAGAATCCTGTTAAAGAGGAAAATATAGTCCTTGAAGCAAGACAAGGCGTAGCCGTTGAGTATTTAACGGCATAACAAAAAAGAGCAGGCTAAAACCTGCTCGATACATAACAATTTAAACTTAGAGGAAATGTAAAAAAAGAAAAGTGAGTATTCACTTGTGTTATGAATACTCACTATGGTCCGAGTGACGGGATTCGAACCCACGACCTCTTGGTCCCGAACCAAGCGCACTACCAAACTGTGCCACACCCGGATGTGTAATTTATAAAGCCACATAATTATAGCAAAACTTTTCCGTGATGTCAATTACTTTTATGCTTGTGAACTTTGTTTGTCAAAATTAATCATACAAAGATGTCAACAATTCTGCAAGAAAAAAAGAGAACAATCATAAAATGATTTAATTAAATGTAGCGACAATCTCCGTGATATGTTCCTATATAACAAACGGCTGACAGACTTACAGAAATTCTGAATTCAATATAAATACCATAATCATAAAAAAGTCCGTGAAGACTTTTGTGACTTCACGGGATTTTTTTATTTATTATCACCTGTCATTTTTTCCTGTTTTACTTTATGGTCGATAATGTGGCGGGAGGCGAGCTCCTTCTGAATATCCTCAACGGATATTCCCATATTCACCATAAGCACCATTGTGTGGTACATAAGGTCGGCAATTTCATAGACGGTTTCAGCCTTATCGTCAGCCTTACCGGCGATTATGACCTCGGTACATTCCTCGCCGATTTTCTTGAGAATCTTATCGGTACCCTTGCTGAAAAGATAGGTAGTGTAGGAGCCCTCGGGAAGGTCTCTTTTTCTGCCCTCCAAAAGCTCATAAAGTCCGTTTACCGTGAATTCGTGCTTTTCGTCACTCTGATAAACTTCCTTTGTAAAGCAGGAATCCGTACCCGTATGGCAGGCAGGACCGTCCTTTTCAACTACAACCACAAGAGCATCGTTATCGCAGTCTGCGGTAATTGAAACAATGTGCTGATAATTACCGCTGGTCTCACCCTTAAGCCATAATTCGTTTCTTGAACGGCTGTAGAAGCAGGTAAGACCCTTTTCGAGAGAAATCTCAAGGCTTTCACGGTTCATATAGGCAAGGGTCAGCACCTTTTTTGTCCAGGCATCAACAACAATTGCAGGGATAAGTCCCTTTTCATCAAATTTAAGTGCATTTATATCAAGCATTTTTATATCCTCACTCTGATATCGTTCTTTTTAAGCTCAGCCTTTAAGTCGGCTATTGCAATTTCACCGAAATGGAAAACAGATGCGGCAAGACCTGCATCAACACGCGGAACCTTTTTGAAAAGCTCCACAAAGTCGTTCATACATCCGGCACCTCCCGATGCAATTACGGGAACATTTACGGCATTGCATACGGCTTCAAGCATTTCAAGGTCAAAGCCCTTTTTCACACCGTCCGTATCAATGGAATTAAGCACTACTTCACCTGCGCCCATATCAACGCACCGTTTTATCCACTCAATTGCTTCGAGGTCGGTCTGCTCTCTTCCGCCCTTTGAAAATACACGGAAAATGCCGTCAACCCGCTTTACGTCAGCGGAAATTACCACACACTGACTGCCGTAAAGACGGGCAGCTTCTCTTATAAGTTCGGGATTTCTTATGGCACCCGAGTTTACGCTTACCTTATCGGCACCCGATTTTAATACTCTGTCAAAATCAGCTACTGTATTGATACCGCCGCCTACTGTAAGAGGTATAAACACGGTGGAAGCCACCTTCTGCAGAATATCCGTAAACAGCTGTCTGCCCTCTGCTGAAGCTGTTATATCGTAAAAAACAAGCTCATCCGCACCGCAGTCGCTGTAAAATGAGGCAAGCTCCACGGGGTCGTTAACATCTGAAAGGGACTTGAAATTTACACCCTTTACTACCCTGCCGTCCTTTACATCAAGACAGGGAATTATTCTTTTAGTTATCATATTTTCTCCTTTACAGGGCAAGCTCGATTGCCTCTTTAAGGTCAATTGCACCGATGTAATAAGCCTTACCGACAATTGCACCGTAAAGCTTCATTTCTCTTAAAGCCTTTATATCCTCAAGGGAGCTGACACCGCCCGAGGCTACTATATCTATACTGAATTTTTCGGAAAGGCTCTTATAAAGCTCTCTGTTTGTGCCCTGCATGGCACCGTCCTTTGAAATATCCGTACAGATAATTGTTTTTACACCGATTTTTTCCATATCCGAGAAGAAATCCTCGCAGGAAATCTCAGATTTTTCAACCCAACCCTTGATTGCAACGAAGCCGTCCTTAATATCGGCACCTACGGCAATTTTTTCGCCGTATTTTTCTACAGCCCATAAAAGAAATTCACGGTCCGTAACGGCTGCCGTACCTAAAATAACACGGGAAATACCGGCAGCAATATATTTTTCAAGTGTTTCCCTGCTTCTGATACCGCCGCCGATTTCTGCTTTAAGCCCTGCTTCCTTTACTATTCTCTCAACGACAGGTAGATTCGGAGTTGTACCGTCCTTTGCACCCTCAAGGTCAACAAGGTGAATAAACTGAGCACCCTTATTCTTGAAATCAAGGGCAATTTCGACGGGATTTTCGGAATAAACGGTCATCTGCGAATAATCACCCTTATAAAGACGTACCGCTTTTTTGTCGTATAAATCTATTGCAGGTAAAATTATCATAATGTCTCCCCTGCCTTACAGAAGTTTTCGAGAATTTTGAGCCCTGTTTTTCCGCTTTTTTCGGGATGAAACTGACAGCCGAAAACATTTTCATATTCAACGGAGGCAGGGAAAACAACATCATACTCCGAAAATGCGGAAACGTAATTTTTGTCACATTCCGCATAGTATGAGTGCACGAAATAAACGAATTCACCGCCCGTAAAATCCTTATATAAAGGAGAAACCTTATTGAGGGTCAGCTGATTCCAGCCGATTTCGGGAATTTTAAGGGACTTATCAATTTTTCCTTCAAAGGGCACTATATCTCCGGGAATGAGACCTAAGCCCTCGTGACAGCCGAATTCAAAGCTTCTTTCAAATAGAAGCTGCATACCGAGACAGATTCCCAGAAGCGGCTTTCCCTCCTTTACCTGAGAGACAACCACCTCGCTAAGGCCCGTATCCCGAAGCTTTTTTGCGGCATCCTCAAATGCACCCACACCGGGGAGAAGAATTTTATCGGCGCTTTTTATTATTTTTTCATCCGAGGTAAAAACGGCATCAGCACCGATTGCCTTAAAGGATGAGCGAAGGGAAAAGAGATTTCCCACACCGTAATCTACAATTGCTATCATAATTAAACCAGCATTCCTTTTGTGGAAGGAATTTCGTCCTTGTATTTTTCGTCTATAGCCGTAGCTTCATTCATAATTCTTCCGAAGGCCTTGAAAATACCTTCAATTATATGGTGGGAATTTTTTCCCGAAAGCATTTTTATGTGAAGGGTAACCCCTGCTTTTCTTACGAATGCCAAGAAAAACTCCTCAACAAGCTCTGTATCAAAATCCCCTACTTTAGAGGTGGGCATTTCTGCATCAAAAGCAAGGTAGCTTCTGCCTGAAACATCAATAGCCTCGAGAATCAGCGCTTCATCCATAGGAAGAATAATATCGGCATATCTTTTTATTCCCTTCATATCGAAAAGGGCTTCGGAGAAGGCAGAGCCCAGAGCAATACCGATATCCTCTGCCGAGTGGTGATAGTCAACCTGAGTGTCGCCCTTACAGGTAACAGTTAAATCAAATCTGCCGTGCTTTGCAAAAAGGGTCAGCATATGATCAAGAAAGCCGCAGCCCGTATTTATAACGCTTTCCCCTTTTCCGTCAAGGGAGAGCTTTAATTCAATATCCGTTTCGGCGGTTTTTCTTATTATTTCAGCAGTCCTCATACCTCTTCCTCCTTTATGATCTCAATAAGCTTTTCAATAAGAATTTCCATCTGCTCCTTTGTGCCTATGGTAATTCTGTTGTGGTCCTTTATTCTTTCGGAAGTAAAGTGTCTTACAAGTACACCCTTGTCTTTAAGCTTCAGATAAATCCTTTCGCCGCTTATATTTTTGTGCTTAGCGAAAATGAAGTTTGCCTTTGAGGGTATTACGGTAAAGCCGATTTTTTGAAGCTCCGCTACCGTAAATTCCCGGTTTTCGGCAATAATCTTACAGTTTTTATCGTAGTATTCCTGCTCTTCCAAAGCCTTTATACCCATAAGCTGAGTAAGGCTGTTAATATTGTAGGGATTAGTAGAATACTTGATTTTTTCAAGGTCCTTTATAATTTCTTCATTTGCGAAGGCAAAGCCCAGCCTTGCACCTGCCATTGAGCGGGATTTTGAGAAGGTCCCGACAACAAGAAGATTGTCATACTTCTTTACCAAATCAACGACACTCTCACCGCCGAAATCAACATAAGCTTCATCTATCAGCACCACGTTTCCGGGATTTGAAGCGATGATTTTTTCGATTTCCTCCCTTGTAAGCACCTTTCCCGTGGGAGCATTGGGGTTTGCTATTACGACCATTTTTCCGCAGTCAACGTATTTTTCCGCATCAATCGAAAAGTCGTCCTCAAGAGGAATAATTTCTGCATTTACGTTATATAAATCCGCAAAAACGGGATAAAAGCCGTAAGAAATATCGGGGAAAGCAGCTCCGTTTTCACGGGCAAAAGCCATAAACGCAAAATTCAGTATGTCATCGGAACCGTTTGCAACGAAAACATTTTTCGGCTCAAGGGAATAGTTTTCGGCAAGCTTTTGTTTAAGCAGCTTGCTTTCGGGGTCACAGTAAAGACAGAGCTTTTCTATTTTTTCATCCGTTACCGCTTCAATTACTCCGGGAGAGGGAGGAAACGGGGATTCATTTGTATTGAGTTTAACATATTTTTTGTCCTGAGGCTGTTCACCGGGGACGTATTCTTTAAGGGAAGAATATAAATTACTTAAAAATCTGCTCATTTTATCTCCTCAAATCTGACGGTAGCACTCTTTGCGTGTGCTTCAAGTCCTTCCTTGTTTGCAAAATATGCAATATCCATATAAACCTCTGAAAGTGCATCCTTTGTGTAGTAGGTAAACTGTGTTTTCTTTACGAAATCATCAACGGACAATGGACTTGAGAATCTTGCCGTGCCGCTTGTGGGAAGGGTATGGTTGGGACCTGCAAAATAATCACCTAATGCCTCGGGACAATATCTTCCCATAAAAATACTGCCTGCATTTTTAATTGAATCAAGATATTCGAAGGGGTCATCAAGGCAAAGTTCAAGATGCTCGGGAGCAATTTCGTTTGCGATTTTAATACCCGTTTCGATATCGGGGGCAACAATGATTTTACCGTTATTATCAATTGACGTTCTTGCGATTTCCTCTCGCTGTAAAAGAGGAATCTGTCTTTCCAGCTCAGAGGATACCTTTTCGGCTAATTCCTTTGATTCGGTTACAAGCACGGCACTTGCGTTCTTATCGTGCTCAGCCTGGGAAAGAAGGTCTGCGGCAACATATTCGGGATTTGAATTCTTGTCGGCAATAACAAGTATTTCGCTGGGACCTGCTATCATATCAATTGATACCATACCGTAAACCTGACGCTTTGCCTCTGCAACAAAGGCATTGCCGGGACCTACGATTTTATCAACCTTCGGAACGGTTTCGGTGCCGTATGCAAGGGCTGCAATTGCCTGAGCGCCGCCTACTTTAAAAATACGGTCAACACCTGCGATTTTTGCGGCGGCTAAGATTACGGGATTTACCTTACCGTCAGCCGAGGGAGGCGTACAGATGCAGATTTCCTTACAGCCTGCAATTTTTGCAGGAATGGAATCCATCAAAACCGTAGAGGGGTAAGCCGCCGTACCGCCGGGCACGTAAAGACCTGCCTTTTCAATGGGAATTACCTTCTGACCGATTACAACACCCGTTCTGTCGGTATTTACGACAAAGCTGTTTCTCTTCTGAAGAGTGTGAAATTCTCTTATATTTTCTGCGGCCTTTTCTATTATTCTTATAAATTCAGGTTCAACGGCGCTGAAAGCTTCTTCGATTTCCTCATTGGTAACTTCGAGAGAGGAAAGCTTTGCTTTATCGAACTTTTCACAGTATCTGAAAAGTGCCTCATCACCGTTTGCCTTTACATCTTCTATAATATCGGAAACTATTCCTGAAACATCTCCCGTGGGATTTGCACGGTCAAAAATTTCGTCGTTATCAAGTGCCGAATATTCGTATATTTTAATCATTACGGTTCCTCACATATTCTTCCATAGCATTTTTTATTTCATTGATTTTATCTGTTTTGAAGGTATAACTTGCCTTGTTTGAAATAAGCCTTGCACTTATGGGAACTATCGTTTCATAGGGGACAAGACCGTTTTCAAGAAGGGTTTTGCCTGTTTCCACAATATCAACTATAACATCGGAAAGTCCCAGAATGGGAGCCAGCTCTATTGAGCCGTTAAGGTGGATTATGTCAATATCACGGCACATTGAAGCATAATAAGATGAAGCTATATTTGAAAACTTTGTAGCAACCTTAAGTGTTTTTGACTTATCGTCACGGAAATTTTCGGGTGCGGCTACTGCCATACGGCACACACCCATTTTAAGATCGGAAAGCTCATACACATCAGGCTCGTATTCAAGAAGAATATCCTTGCCTGCAACACCGATATCTGCAGCTCCCCTTTCAACGTATATTGCAACATCAGAGGGCTTTACCCAGAAATATCTTATTTTCTTTTCGGGATTTTCAAAGGTAAGCTTTCTGTTGTTCTCCTTTATTGCAGGACACTCGAAGCCTGCTTTTTCAAATATATCGTAAACCTTTTCACCAAGTCTGCCTTTGGGCAGGGCAACATTTATCCAGTCCATTATAAGCCCTCCACATTCAACACACGGCGGTACCTTAAATTCGCCGGAATCGTTTTAAGAACACATACACTTTCACCCGTGCTTCTTATTGTCTCGGCAGTTTTAAGTATATCTGCAGGAGAATCCTTACCGCTTACGAGAAGCACCGTGTCAACATCATACTCGTCTGCCTTTTCGCCGAAACGTTCAAAGCTGTCAAGATATACGGCAAAGCCTACCGCTCCGCCCTTGTTACCGAGCTTTTCCATAAGCTTATCGTACTGACCGCCGGACAGCACACTCTGGGGAATTCCGTTTATAAAGCCCTTGAATACGATACCGCTGTAATAGCCCGCGTCACTTGCAAGGGAGAAGTTTATGCCGATTCTTCCCTTTGTTTCTTCGTTTTCGCAGGAAATTACGATATCCCTGAATTCCCCGAAAAGCTTTTCGCACTCACCATCCGTAACAAAGGGAGCAACGGCTGAAGCAAAGGATGAAAAATCCGGAAAATTACGGCAAAGAACGGAAATAAGCTGCGCCTGACCTTCATTTATTTTCTCAGTCTTCAGAAGATTATCCGTAAGACCCGAGCTTTTGATTCTAACTGCCTCAAGCACTTCACCCAAAATATCTTTACCGATACCGTTTGACATAAGAAGCTCCGAAAGAAGAGAAGCGTGTGCGATTTCAAGTCTGTAATTACTGTCTGTAAGTGCGAGACTCTTTATTGCAAGGTAAAGTACCTCTGCCGTCTCATATATACCGATATTTCCGATACATTCAAGACCGGTCTGCATAATCTCCTTGAATCTTCCCGTAGCACCCGACACACGGTAAACATTTTCGTTATAATACATTTTATGTATTCCCTCAATGCTTTTGCCGAGGTTGGTTATAATTGAAAGAGTAACGTCGGGCTTCAGGGCAAGGAGCTTTCCGTTTGTATCGG
This sequence comes from Clostridia bacterium, assembly GCA_017625435.1. Taxonomy (GTDB): domain Bacteria; phylum Bacillota; class Clostridia; order Oscillospirales; family Acutalibacteraceae; genus RUG806. The sequence continues at coordinate 218,081 of JAGAKX010000011.1, read as the reverse complement.
TAAAAGTAATTACCCTGTCGGAAATAAGAAAATCCTTATTTCTTACATAAAGGTCATATTCCTCAAACTTGCTCATTTTGTACTGCGTGTATCCGAAATCCGAATAAAGGGAGCGCAGTCTGAAAACGGCAAGCTCTTCGTTTTTAAGTAATGCTTCGTTTATCATTTTTCTTCCTCGTTATTTATTCTTGATAAGACGGTGCTGTAGCCGCCGTCTCCGTACTTTATGCACTTTGCAACTCTGCATATTGTGGCCGTGCTTGTGCCTACGGACTTTGAAATGTCGTTATAATTATTTCCGCTCAGCAGCTGCTTTGCAACCTCAAGGCGCTGAACAAAGGCTTCAAGCTCCTGAATTGTGCAGATATCGCTGAAAAATGCGGCGCACTCCTCTTCGGTTTCAAGGCTTAATATTGCTTTATAGAGCTCTGTTGTGCAGAGATGATGATCGTTATTCATAAGCTTCACTCTTTTTACAAATTTTTCACCATTTTAGCATACTAAAGCGATGAAGTCAATTATAAAAATGTATTTATATATCAAACTAATTAATAATTGATTTTATTATTTTTTATGCTATTATTAAAGCATAAAACTACGGAGAAAATCTATGGACAGCTTTTTTATCGACCACATAAGAGACCTTTCAAAAAGAAGTGAAGACAAGTGCATTTTTACCTTTACAAACTTTATGAACGGTGAAGAAATAAGCGAACTGAATATTCACAGAAATACACTTACACATTTTGAGCTTTTCGGCGGCACCGAGGGTACAGAAAGACAAATAGCACGCTTCGGTGACGAAAATGAGCTTTATTACAGCGAGGACTTCCCCATTGACTGTGTAAAAATCGAGCCTCTTAATATAAAATTCGCCGAGGCACTCACCCACCGTGACATTCTCGGTTCAATTATGAACCTGTCAATAGAAAGAGAGCACATCGGCGATATTGTAATTAATGACAGCACGGCATTCGTCTTCGTAACAAGAAAAATGAGTGATTTTATATGCGAAAACCTCACGCGGGTAAAGCACACATCCGTAAAATGCGAAAAGAGTGAATTTACAAAAACAGACAGCCTTTTTACTCTTGAGGAAAGAGATATTATCTCATCTTCCCTTCGTGCCGACTGTGTGACAGCCGCGGTATATAATCTTTCAAGAAGCACCGCTGACAGTCTTTTTGAAAGTAAAAAGGTTTTTCTCAACTCCGCACTTCTCGAAAATCCGTCAAAGCAGTTAAAGCCCTCGGACACGGTTTCCGTAAGAGGCTTCGGCAAATTCATTTTTGAGAAAGAGGTTTCTTCTACAAAAAAAGGCAGACTGAAGCTTAAAGTCAATATTTATAAATAGTCATCCAAGGTAAGTATCAAGAAGCATCATAATAACAAAGCCAACAGCAAAAAAGCAAAGGGACACATCGGCAGTTTTTCTGTCGGTGAAATTCACGGAAAGCTCACGCAGAACGACATAAAACATAGCTCCTGCGGCAAAGCACAGCGAAAAAGGCAGAAGAGTATATATAAAGCCCGAAAGGAACAAGGTAATAACAGCAGCGGCAAGCTCTGCAACACCCGATACGGTACCGCAGAGAAATGCCGTTTTTGTTTTCTTTCCTCTGGCTTTTAAGGGAAGGGAAATAATTGCCCCCTCGGGAATATTCTGCATTGCAATACCGAGTGACAAAGTCAGTGCCCCTGCGGTACCGATAACAGAATCTCCCGCAAGAAGACCTGCATACACGACACCGACAGCCATTCCCTCGGGAATGTTATGAAGAGACACGGCAAGAAAAAGCTTATTGCCCGAAACATCCTTGTGAGATAAATATTTTTTCAGAAGCTTATCCGTCAGAACAAAGAAAACTATTCCCGTAAAAAAACCGATACTGCAGGAAAGCTTTGCGAAACCGCCTTGTGCATCCCCCTGATTTACCGCAGGAAGAATAAGGCTGAAAAATGAAGCGGCACACATAATTCCTGCCGCAAGGCTGTCAAGAACCGACATAAACCGCACGGTGGGAGTATGACGGGTAAAAAGCACAAAGGCACTTCCGAGAACAGTTCCCAGAAAAGGATAGAGAATTCCTCTCACAGTCAGAAATATCAAAACAAATCACCTCCGATAAAGACTCTCATTTTCATATTATCGGACAAATGTAATTTGTTGACATAAAAATAAAAAAGCTGTTCTTAGGCAGAACAGCCTTTAATAATATTTTCAGAAATCATTAAGAGCATTAACAAAGAATTTTGCGATACTCTGCCATTCGCACACAATTTCAGGGGCCTCGTGGCTCCAACGAATTATTCTTTCTGATTCGGTAATAAGAACCGAATCACCGTCAGCACAGCTTACAATAACCGCACCGCAAGGCACTTCCGTCAGCAGCTCCTCTTTTTTCAGACTTTCAAAGAACTCATCCGTTGCCTTTAATGATTCGGAATATGATAAAAACGTATATTCATCGGACAACTGACCGCCGTTGCTTACACCGTAATAAGGCAACAATGTTTTGTAAAAAGAATCTGTTATTTGCTCTGCATATTTTTTACTGAGACCTTTTGAGAAATCTGCCTTTCTTTCACCCTTTGTTTTTCTGAAAAACAACAATGCTTCTTTATCCTTGACATTATACTCAGGTCTGCCCTTTGCTTTCAGCCCTTCGTATTCCGAGAAGTTTTTTTCAATATACTCGGTAAAAGGAATTGCCTCTCTTTCCGTTATATCAAAATCATATCCTTCGGGGCATTTTTCCACAACGCAGACAGGAACAATATCTGCACTCGAAAGAGCCTTTTCTTTTATAAGAATTTCCGCGGTATTTTTATGTATCAGAATCTTATACCGCCCGCAGAAATCATAAGCAGACGGACAGTAAACATAAGCTATACCGTCTGACGGCATATCCTCCTTCAAAAAACAGTCCTGAAGCTGAATATGCTCCAGATTGTAAAAAACAGAGGCAATTTTCGGTAGCGTACCTCCGAGTATCCGCAATCTTTCTGTCTGATTCTGCCTTATGCTTCTGTCGTATATAATACGGGGAATATACCGTTCAGGATAAATATAAAAGTACTGCTCGGCTTCATATCTTCCTTTATCCTTTACCCAACAGAATTCAACATCCGTAATTCCGTTTTCTGTACAGGCTTTTCTGAATCTGTCAGGCACGCATACCTTCCAAAAACCTTTAGGAGCAACATTCAGTTCCCGATATGCGTTTATTACATTATGATGTAAATCATCACCGTTCTGAGCCTTTATTGTAATTATATCAACAACGGTACCATCTCTGAATGGCTCATTTTTAATTTCATACCAATCACTCTCAACATCAGTATATACTCTTTCGTACCAGCCCCGTGCACGGTAACCGCGCTCCTTACAAAAGCTCTCAATTCTTTCAAGCACACCGTGTGCATCAGGCTCGTCCATATCAAGCTCACTCCAACCGACACAATCACACTTTTTACCGAGAGAATGAACAAAATCTATATTTTCCTGATACCCGTTGTCATCAGATTCTCGATCTGTTTTGTCAAGTATCCAGAGTAGTTTTTCCTTATATTTCACGACATCACCCCAGCTGTTATATTTTTCACGTTTGATTATACCACATATTTAACAAAGAAGACAATACAAAAAAGGCCGGGGAAACCGACCTTTTATCTTTATTTTGCTTCGTACAGCTTTATAAGCTTCTTTGCGATTTTGTAAACGTCGCCGCAGCCGAGGGTGATTACAAGATCACCTGACTTTACGTTATCATAAAGATACTGTGCTATTGTATCAAAGCTTTCGAACCATACTGAGCCTTCAATTTTCGAGGCTAACTGCTCCGTGTGGATATCATAGGTATTGATTTCACGGGAGCCCATAATCTCCGTAAGCACTACCTTGTCGGCAATTTTAAGGACCTCAGCAAAATCATCAAGAAGCATATAGGTTCTTGAGAAGGTAAAGGGCTGAAAAACTGCCCATACGTTATTGTATTCCATCTTCATTGCGGCGTCAAGGGTTACCTTAAGCTCTGCAGGATGGTGTGCATAGTCATCTGCTACTGTTATACCGTCAAATTCACCGAGAATCTCAAAGCGTCTGCCGGCACCGCCGAAGGAAGCGATTGCTTCAACAGCTTTTTTCATATCTGCACCGAGATAATCTGCGGTAGCAAGAGCGGCAACGGCGTTGATTATATTGTGCTTACCGGGCACAAGAAGATTTACTCTTCCGAGATTTTCACCCTTGTGCATTAAATCAAAGCACGGAAATGCACCGCGGTTATAGGAAATATTCTCGGGATACCAGTCATTATCAGAGGAAAAACCGAAGGTAATAAGCTTCTTTTCCCCTGCCTGACTTACAGCTATACGGGACTTTTCATCGTCACCGTTAAAAATCACAACATCTCTTGCAAGAGAGCAGAATTTACCGAATGCGGCAATAAGGTTATCCATAGTCTTGAAGAATTCAAGATGGTCCGCATCTACATTCAGAAGAAGAGCAACCGAGGGGGAAAGGTCAAGGAAGGTGTTTGCAAATTCGCATGCCTCGCACACAAGAAGGTCTTCCGTTCCTACCCTGCCGTTAGCTCCTATAAGGGGAAGCTTTCCGCCGATAACAGCGGATGTGTCAATTTCACACTTGAGAAGAACGTGAGTGAGCATTGAGGTTGCGGTGGTTTTACCGTGAGTTCCGCACACACCCACACAGGAACCGAATTTTCTTGTAATTGCACCGAAAAGCTTTGAGCGTTCAAATGTAGGAACACCCTTTTCACGGGCTGCTACAAGCTCGGGATTATCGGGTAAAAGAGCGGCTGTAAAAACAACCATTTCCGCATCGCCTATATTCTCAGCCTTCTGACCGAGAACTACGGGAATACCGAGATTTCTTATTCTCTGTAATGTATCTGTTTCGTTATTATCGGAGCCTGAAAGCTGATAGCCCTTTGAATGTAAAATTTCGGCAAGAGGGCACATACCTGCTCCGCCGATACCGATAAAATGAATTCTTTTAACGGTTTCGAGTAATTTATCTATATCGAACAAAGTTTTCACCTTTTCTTAAAATCAGAATGAGTTTTAACTAATATATAATATTAATATTCCCCGAAAATGTCAATAGACATAATGAAATATAAGGCTCCTTAAAGACATTTTTTTGCAAATTTTTCTGCAGAGAATAAAACACTTGCGAAAACTTCTGCTTTAATGCATAATATTCCTGTAAGACAAAAATGAAACGGGGTAATTTTATGAAATTTGATATCAGTAAACATTCTGTAAAGCTTATATGCGAAAACGGCATAACCGACACAAAGGCTGAAATTATCCCCCGGGGGAATGAGCTGGACTTATACCTTGAAGCAAAGGAAGATAAGCCCGAATTTATTGAGCTTTACTGGTCCGCTCCCGTAAGGGATGATATTTTTATCCTCGGTGACGTGTGGGAAAGAAGCTACGGTGACCTTGAATTCAAGAGTCTTCCCGAAAACGACAGATATATGCCCTGGTATTTTATTGCTACGGACAAGAAAACATCCTTCTGCTTCGGGGTGAAAACGGGATGCAATTCATTTGTAAGCTTCCGTTATGATAAAGACGGAATCACGGCATTGGTTGACGTCAGAAACGGTGGCAGCGGTGTGCATCTCGGCGGAAGAAGGCTTCTTGCGGCAACCTTTATTTATGAGGAATATGCCGGTGCGGAAATCTTCACGAATCTTCACGATTTCTGCAAAAAAATGTGTCCCGCTCCCCGACTCCCCAAGGAGAAAATCTACGGCGGAAACAACTGGTATTATGCCTATGGCGACAGCTGCTACGAGCAGATTATTTCCGATGCACGTCTTCAGGCAGACCTTTCAAAGGGTATCTCAAATCCTCCCTTTGAGGTTGTTGACGACTGCTGGTCAGTTAATGACACGGAGGGTCCCTGGTACCCCAATGAAAAATTCGGAGATATGAAAAAGTTAGCAACCGAAATAAAGGAAATGGGCGTGCGCCCCGGAATATGGCTTCGTCCCCTTCACAACAAGGATACGGCAATAACACCTGAAATGAGAATTCTCCGTGAGGGTGAAAGACTGTACCTTGACCCCACACATCCCGATGTTCAGGATTACTTAAGAGCTGACATTGAGAGAATCAGAGAGTGGGGCTACGAGCTTATAAAGCACGATTTTTCAACCGTTGACCTCTTCGGTGATTACGGAAGCCGTCTTACCGCTACAATTACGAACATAAAGGACTGGCATTTTTACGATAAAACAAAAACAAATGCCGAAATTGTTCTTGATTTTTACAATTTAATACGTGAGACGGCAGGAGAAATGCTCATAATCGGCTGTAATACCGTGTCGCACTTAGGTGCAGGTATTTTCGAGCTTGCAAGAACCGGTGACGACACAAGTGCCCGTGAATGGGAAAGAACACCGAAAATGGGCGTAAATACACTTGCCTTCCGTATACCGCAGAACAAGGCATTTTATATGGTGGATGCAGACTGCGTGGGTATTCTCAATCACCTGACCCCCTGGAAGAAAAACAGACAGTGGCTGCAGCTTCTGTCCTATTCAAACTCTCCCCTTTTCGTCTCCTGCACGGACGAAATCCCCGAGGAATGTAAAGAGGATTTAAGAACTGCATACAAGGTCTTTAACCGTGAAGAGCCCCACGAATTCGAGCCCCTGGGCATCTATGAAGAAAAAATCCCATCAAAATGGAAAATCGACGGCAAAATCGTTGAATACGACTGGAAATAACATATAACATTTCCAACGGCCCACAAAAATAAATTTCCCTTGTAGGGGTCGGCAACAAAGTACGGTAGGGGCGGGGTTTTCCCGCCCGTTCAATAGAGTTGCAATTTTTCACAAATAAAAGTTACAGAAGTTATGTGACGGGCGGGGCAACCCCGCCCCTACGATATAAACCTCAACGGCACAGCCTTATTGAAAGATTTTATCTGTATTTTATTATCAGCAAAGTTTAAGAGAGAAGCCCGCACGGACTTCTCCCTTTTTCGTTTATTTATTTCGTTTTTTCAGTTCTTCAAGACCTACAGCGGCACGAAGAATAAGACGAGCATCAGAGGAAGTAACCTGACCGTCAAAATCAACATCGGCTGACTTTTTCTGTGCATCGCTCAGCGTATCAAGTCCTACCGCTGCACGAAGTGCAAGCCTTGCATCGGTAGCATCAATCTTTCCGTTTCCGTCTATATCACCGATATTCATAAGAACAGGAATTTCCTTATGCCCTGAGATATATTTCTGACAGTCATTACAGAAAACACCTTCCGTATAACCGACCTTGTCGAAAGTTGCAGGAGTTTCAGGCACCGTTTTTGTATTTACGTGATTTGAGGGATTTATTGCGATTTCCTTGTGACCGTTGATGTATTTCTGACAATCATTGCAATAAACACCTGCGGTTGAGCCCTTTGTTGTGCAAGTAGCCTTTACTTCTGCAACATTCTTGGTATTAACGTGATTTGAAGCATTGACACCGAGTTTTTCTGTCTTCTTGTGAGAAGAATTGTGCTGACAGGTGTAGGTCTTCACTCCGTTTACCTTACAGGTTGCTGTTGTGACTGTACCATTGTCCCACTTGTGAGCATTTGTATCAACAGGGATTTCAGTATGACCTGAAATGTACTTCTGACAGTCATTACAGTAAACACCAGCTGTGTAGCCCTTTGTTGTGCAAGTAGCCTTTAATTCTGCAACATTCTTGGTATTCACGTGATTTGAAGCATTGACACCGAGGCTTTCTGTTTTCTTATGAGCAGAATTGTGCTGACAGGTATAGGTCTTCTCTCCGCTTACCTTACAGGTTGCTGTTGTTGTGATTGTGCCGTTGTCCCACTTGTGAGCATTTGTATCAACAGGGATTTCAGTATGACCTGAAATGTACTTCTGACAGTCATTACAGTAAACACCGGCTGTGTAGCCTTTTGTGGTGCAAGTAGCTTTTACCGCTGCAACGGTCTTAGTGTTCACGTGATTAGATACATTAACACCGAGGTTTTCTGTTTTCTTGTGAGAAGCGTTGTGCTGACAGGTATAGGTCTTCACTCCGCTTACCTTACAGGTCGCTGTTGTTGTGACTGTTCCATTGTCCCACTTGTGAGCATTTGTATCAACAGGGATTTCAGTATGACCTGAAATGTAGCTTTCACAATCGTTACAGTAAACACCGGCTGTGTAACCTACTGCAGAGCAGGTAGGTGCAACCGCTTCCGTATCCTTGGTGTCAACGTGATTTGAAGCATTAAGTCCGAGGTCCTCTGTGTAGGTGTGCTTTGAATTGTGCAGACAGGTGTAGGTTTTTACCCCTATTACCTTGCAGGTCGCAGTTGTTGTGATTGCACCGTTATCCCACTTGTGAGCTTCTGCATTAATACTTCCATAAGTCTGAAAACAAACCTGACAAACGGAAGGTGACACACATGTAGCCGTTCCGCCCGTATGGATATGTGTCATTGCAACAGTTTCGCTTATTTCAGTTGCACCGTTTTTAAAGGTTACCTCACATAAGAAATTACCTATTTCATTAAGAGTCAGTTTACTGCCGGTCTGTCCGTTTAATATATCCATTCGGGTATTATCGATACAAGCCTGAAGCTTTGCCGTAGATTCCTCAACAAATATTGCATAATACCCGTCTGCTTGTGCAATCAATGTATCCGAATAAATAATCAGCTCATCTTCAACATCACCTGCAACAGATGAATAAAGACAATAAATTACGGACGGTATTTCAGAAAAATCGAATGTCAGAGTCTGTCCCTGATTCAGCCATACAACAAAATAATAACCGTATTCGTCAGGTGTCCAACCGTCGACCTCATTATATGTGCCGCCAATTTCAGGAGGTGCGCCTAAAATTTCAAAACTATCAGCATTTTCATTTGTTATGTATTCCCTATCCTCCGTTACCCGATACCACTGATAATTTGCATCCTCAGAGCAGTTCAGCTCCACGTAGGTTTCTGTTTCTGTGGGTTGGTGAGTTATTTTATATGAAAAATCAAGAATGGAGCTTATCAGAATACTACCGTCATCTGCAGTCACTTCACAGATATAGTAGCTTCCGTAAGAAGGAGCAATAAGCTCAGCCTGTGTTTCATTGGCAATAACAGTTTTTACACCATCCGTAACATAAGCCTTTAACGTCGGCTCAGAGCCATCTGTTATAACCACAAGTCCGTAATCACCGGCATTTTCCGTAACACCCTTGGCAACATTTCCCGTAATTTCAAACTCAATATAATCTTCATCATTAAACAATTCCGCATAAGTAACGGATGTTGAAAAATGCAAAACAATTTCTTCACCGGCATTATAGTTTTTCACAAAATAGTATATATACTTCTCTCCGCTTTCCTCATCATAATACAAAGGTATTCCCGTCCAACCGTCTTTCTTACTGTATGAATAGCTGTCAGGAAACGGTGCTCCGAAAATCTGCCATGAAAGAATGTCACTTTTATCGGTTATTTCCGCATAATTTACTTCGTACCACTTATATGTTGCATTCGTTCCGTCATTAAGCTGTACATAGGGTTCCGCCTCTGTGGGCTGATGCACTATCTTATAAATATATTTACCGCATATTCCGCAGTTGCCGCCGTCAGTATCGTGCTCACATATAAATCCGCAGTAGCAAATACCGTTTTCGCAAATATGTGTATGATCAACAACCTTAATTTCAAAATAACTTTTCCCTGCAAGTGCGTTATTGTCATCATTCAGATAAACAAAATCTGAGCTGTTATCAAATCTCACAAACATACAATCATCAGCTGCCGCATCATCTGCAAGGCCGATAAGTCCGGAAACAAGATAAGGCATATTCGGTACAGATACCTTCAATGAAACACCATTTTTAAGTTTCACGTCACCAATAAAAATTGCTCTGCTCGATGCTCTATTGTTTATAACTTCCAGACTACCGCCATTAAGCTGGACATCATACAAAAAGGATTCTGAATAATCTTCTTCAATGACCGTAACATTTCCTCCGTTTTGAATATAATTTGTCTGAAACGGTGCTCCGCCCCCGAAGGATCGGAATGTTATATTTCCGCCCTCTACTGTTAAGACACCGAGTTCATGGCTTGAGCTGTATGCGGTAACGGCTTTTGAGTTTGCATAAAGACTGTCAGTTTCCCCGCCGTATATGACAACGTTTGAACTGTAAATCTCCAACGCTGCCTGACTTGCCCAGTTATATTGATCAATAGTATTTGTTCCCTCAAGTATTATGTTTATATCGTAACTATCAGAATAATCTACCTGAATCCGTCGGAATGTAGCGTTTCGCAGGGTAATATCACAGCTGCCCTTCACTATGATTTCCGCATCAGAATTACTTCCCGTTACAATGTAGCTGTCTGTGTGATTATTCACGGGATCAAACACATACCGCGTGCTGCTTGATGCACTTAAATCCGCAACAAGAGGCGCCGTATTGACTTCTTGCGCTGATACTGCAATATCTGCACTTACAAAAACCAACAAAACCGTAAAAACAATCAGTAAATTCCGTATAAGCTTAGTATGCATATTTTTTCCTCCTTTTGTTTACCGTAACGTAACATTATTATAAGCTTTTTTTACCATAAATAATTTCAACAGTAGCTCTTATACTATAATTTTAACAATTGAAAAGTAACATTACAACTAACAAACTTGATAGTTTTTCTACCCTGATGTTAATTCTCACTTTGAATACCGATAATCAAATATTTGTGTATTGACATATATTTTTTATAATGATATAATAACTGAGTTAAAAACTGTGACGGAATTACGGTTATTGATACGGACTTTCAGAGAGGCGGCGGTTGGTGGAAGCTGTCAGTACGGCAATAATCGGTCTCACTCCCGAGTTTATTTTCTGAACGGCGGCTGCGGTGCACGATTGGAAATCGTGTTCCCTTTTGCAGACGAAAATAGGAGAATACGGTTCTCACCGTTATAGAGCAAGAGTGGTCAGAAAATCTGACAAACAGGGTGGTACCGCGGTAATTTTATCGTCCCTGAGGAAGGCAAATTCCTCAAGGGCGTTTTTTAATATATAGGAAATTGCTCGCGATGTGAGTAATTTGCATATATCAAGAAACACCTAAAGCCCCCAAGATTGGGGGCAGGGGGTTGATAAATCGCAAGATTTTTTCTTATTATCTGCAAACTTTTTTGCGGGACGTCGAGGACGCCGTCCCCTACACACAGATTGTACTATTTTTGGAGGTTATCCCAATGAATTACGATTTTAAGAATACCGAGCTTAAATGGCAGCAGAAATGGGAAGACGCAGGCGTTTTCCACGCAGTTGACGGCTCGGAAAAGAAGAAGTTCTACGCTCTTGTAGAATTCCCCTACCCAAGTGGTGCCGGTATGCACGTCGGCCACATCAAGGCTTATTCAGGTCTTGAGGTTGTATCCCGTAAGAGAAGAATGGAAGGCTATAACGTGCTTTTCCCCATAGGCTTTGATGCTTACGGACTTCCCACGGAAAACTATGCTATAAAGACAGGTATTCATCCCAGAAAAGTTACTGATATGAATATCGAAAAGTTCTCAAGCCAGTTAAAGAGAGTCGGCTTCTCCTTCGACTGGAACAGAGTTATTGACACGACGGAAGAGGGCTACTACAAGTGGACTCAGTGGATATTCCTTAAGATGTTTGAAAACGGTCTTGCTTTCAGAGATAAGACCCTTGTTAACTACTGCCCCTCCTGTAAGGTTGTTCTTTCAAATGAGGACTCTCAGGGCGGTAAGTGCGACATCTGCCACAGCGATATCGTTCAGAAATCAAAGGACGTATGGTATTTAAGAATCACAAAGTATGCTGACAAGCTTCTGGAAGGTCTTGATACTGTTGACTACCTTCCTAATGTACGCCTTCAGCAGGAAAACTGGATTGGTAAATCAACAGGTGCTTTCGTTAATTTCTCCGTAAAAGATACGGACGAAACCCTTCGCATTTACACAACACGTCCCGATACACTTTTCGGTGTTACCTTTATGGTAATGGCTCCCGAGCATCCTATGCTTGACAAGTACAAGGAAAAGATTGCAAACTTCGCAGAGGTTGAAGCCTACAGAACCGAGTGTGCAAAGAAGACAGAGTTTGAAAGAACTCAGCTTGTAAAGGAAAAGACAGGCGTTAAGCTTTCAGGCTTCTCGGCAATCAATCCAGTAAACGGCAAGGAAATCCCGATTTTCATTTCAGACTACGTTATGATGGGCTACGGCACGGGTGCGATTATGGCTGTTCCCGCACACGACCAGAGAGACTTCGAATTTGCAACAAAGTTCGGTGTTGATATAATTGAAGTTATCAAGGGCGGAGATATTTCAAAGGAAGCCTATGCCGGTGACGGTGAAATGGTAAATTCCGACTTCCTTAACGGCTTTACAGATAAGAAATCTTCCATCGCAAAGATGCTCGAGGTGCTTGAAGCAAAGGGCATCGGTGAAGCAGGTGTTCAGTACAAGATGAAGGACTGGGCATTCAACCGACAGAGATACTGGGGTGAGCCCATTCCGATTGTTCACTGTGAAAAATGCGGTATGGTGGCAGTTCCTTATGAAGAGCTCCCCTTACGTCTTCCCACAGTTGAAAACTTTGAGCCCGGTACAGACGGCGAAAGCCCCCTTGCAAAAATTGAGGAATACGTAAACTGCACCTGCCCCAAGTGCGGCGGCAAAGCAAAGAGAGAAACCGACACAATGCCTCAGTGGGCAGGCTCCTCCTGGTATTTCTTAAGATACATTGACCCCAAAAACGACAAATGCTTTGCAGATAAAGACAAGCTCGCTTACTGGGGACAGGTTGACTGGTACAACGGCGGTATGGAGCACGTTACCCGTCATATGATTTACTCACGTTTCTGGCACAAGTTCTTATATGATCTCGGTGAGGTTCCCTTCGACGAGCCTTATGCCAAGAGAACCGCTCAGGGACTTATCTTAGGACCTGACGGCGACAAGATGTCAAAGTCAAAGGGCAATGTTGTTGACCCCAACGACGTAGTTGATATTTACGGTGCAGACGTTCTTCGTAGCTATGTTCTCTTTATGGGTGACTATGAAAAGGCTGCTCCCTGGTCACAGAACTCACTTAAGGGCTGTAAGAGATTTATTGACCGTGTATGGAATCTTCAGGAAATTGTCACAGAAGGTGACGGATATTCTAAGAAGCTTGAAACCTCCTTCCATAAGACAATCAAGAAGGTATCCGAGGATATCGAAAATCTCAAGTACAACACGGCTATTGCCGCACTTATGACTCTTATCAACGAGATTTATGATGCAGGCTCCGTTACAAAGGCTGAGCTTAAAACCTTCATCACTCTTCTTAATCCCTTTGCACCTCACGTAACAGAAGAAATCAACGAGGCTCAGGGCTTCGGAGGAATGCTGGCAAACGGCGAATGGCCCACATTTGATGAAGCAAAGTGCGTTGATGACGAAATTGAAATTGCTGTTCAGGTTAACGGCAAAATCAAGGCAAGAATTATGGTGGCTACCGAGATTTCTCAGGAAGATGCTGTAGCAAAGGCAAAGGAAAATGAAGACGTCAAGGCAGCAATTGACGGCAAAGCTGTTATAAAAGAGCTCTATGTCAAGGGCAGACTTGTAAACATCGTAGTTAAATAACTTAAACCGTATGGCTGAGCTTTCAGTCATACGGCTTTTTTTGTTCCTGAATACAGCAGAATTTGACATACCTTACATCAGATGTTATAATTATTTTTGAAAGGAGGAGCTTTGATGACTAAAGAAAAAATTGAAAATTTTGTTAATTTCAGATTCGTGCCTTCTAAAAAGCGTACACATATAACAAGAATACTGTTATTCTGGATTTTTAATATTCCGTTTTATTTTTTTGACAGATTCGCATTTATAACGGGAGTTATTCTTTCTGTTATAAACATATTCAGTTCCGTGCTTTTTATTAAGTTAGCAATAACCAAAGCAGAAACAAAAGAAGCTAAGTTTTTAAGCGAGGGAATAGCATACACATATTATTCAGTTGTTTGCCTTATTGCAGGCTTCATTGCAATGAGTATACCCAACGGATATAATTTTCTTTTGCTTTTTGCGCTGATTCTTATATATCTTTTATCTGCGGCATTGTTCCTTCTTCTGATATACAAGAATATAAAAAAAGACATTTATAACGAGAAAAACCTCGGAGGAGGCGGAAACATTTTCATAGCTCCGGCGTCAGGAGGACTTCTCGGAATATCTCTCGGCAGAATATTTTTTTCAGGCAATTCAAATCAGGTCAACTTTTATATTATTGGTGCCTGTCTTCTGTTTATGTCCTGTATTCTGAGCATCTGCTATATGAGCTTTATAAAATTGTACTTTCTGAAAAACTTATCAAAGCGTCAGGATTAAAAAACTACATTTAGCGAAAGGAGAGGTACGAATGAAAAAGAAAAACAAGAAAAATGAAATTGACAATTTCGTTTTACCAAAAAATGCCCGCGACAGCAGAAAATATATAGTACCTTTCTTTGGCTTCCCGATGTTATTGTTGCTTTCATTATTTTTGTGGATATCAGTATTCAGGTATCCTGATAATGTCATTCATTGGGTGATTGCCTCCGGGTGGTTTTTATTTGTCATTGCTTTGACGGTATACTTCTACACACACAGAACAATTGACGAAATGCAGTATCACGTCGGAGAGCACTCCATATCCAACACAACCCCGTTAAAAAAAGAACTGAAGCTGAATTTATTTGACCCGCTTCATATTTCGCACATATCCATTACGTTTTATTACGGCAAAGGTGCATCAGAAACGAAAGCGTATTATCTCTTTGGTACCCGCCCTTTTTCAAATGACGATTATAAAGGCGATAACACCTTATCAACTCTTGAGCATTTTCATAAGAAAGGGATAATAATTTTTCCTAAGAAGAAAAAAGTTGACGAATGGCTCCGCTCAGAATTAAAAATAAACGACATACCCGAATTTCCCCGCTCAGTTATCTTTAATACCGAAAACCAATTCGGAGACGGCATTGATTCAGATATAGGACTTATGACTGACGGGTAAGAATAATAGCTTATACTATAACCAATCAGGAGAGTTTTTCCGTAATGATAAAGAAAAAAACAGTCAGCTTCAGAACTGATCCATATATTCAAGAAGTTTTGATACAGATAATTTTGGACACACTTATTATGATAGTATGTGCGATAATGTTCACCATTGTTGAATTTGCTTTATCAGTATCTATTTCGATTGTTTCGGGATATTTTGTCATTGCTTTGTTTCTTCACTACAGAGTGGCAATTCAGGCATTGATAGATAAGAAGAAAGAAGATTATGTAACTGAAATGGTAAAAATAGATAAATTTACCGATGAATTTTCATTTGTCGGGGATCCGCAGGGACATAGCTATGCACGTCTTTTCTATCCAAAGGAAATGCATGTAAGGAATTATAGGATAAAAATAATTAACGACATCGGTAAAAAGAATAAGCTTAGATCTGTAATGTCCTTCAGACGATTTCTTAATCTTGTCTTCCTTAAAAAGGATTTCGAATATCTGCAGGTTACATATTTGAAGCGCTCAAAAATATTGCTTCGTGTTGATTTACCGGAAAATATCAAATTATCCGGCAAAAGAAAAAAGCAAATCGAAAAGGATCTTCACGTTATAAATTCACAAATTTAAAACGAACAGGCAAAAAACTACCGTAAAAAGCAGTTTTTTGCCTGTTTTTTTGTTGTATAAGCCCCTTGTCTCCGACCTCTCACTTTATTCCTGTTTCGTCGTTTTTGAAATATCCGAATTTTATGGCTCCCGAGCCGAATTTTTTTCTGATATCGTCAAGGGTGTTTTCAATTTTTTCCTGCTTTTCGCTGTTGTTTTCAGCCGCTTCCAGAAAATTCATCTGTGAAAAATCCTCATCCTCATTTGTGAGTCCCGAAGCGGTTACTGACAAAAGACGTACCGGCTGAGTGGGGCTCCAGTTACCCTTTATAAGCGTCATTGCAACGTCCGTAATTTCTCTTTGAAGAGCCGTAGCCTTTTTGAGAGTTACCTGCCTTTGCATAGTGCGGAATTCAGGGTCCTTTATTGCAACCTGCACCACGGTGCATTTTTTATTGTCCTTACGAAGACGGCAGGCAACGGAATCCGAGAGAAAGGATATACCCGATTTTATTTCGTCATAGCCCGTCAGGTCCCGTCGGAAGGTCATTGCATTTCCGATTGATTTAACCTCCTGCTTGTCGTAAAAGGAGGCCACGGGAGAATTATCGTTTCCGTTGGCATTATCCCACAAAGAAAGCCCCTGTTTTCCGAGAATACCGCAAAGCTTGATTTTATCGAAGCAGGCAAGGTCGCCTATTGTATAAATACCTAAGGTGCGAAGCTTTTCCGTGGTTTTCTTGCCTGCAAGGAAAAGCTCCGAGATATCCGCAGTATGGAAAATATCCTTCATATTTTCCCGTGTTATCACCGTTGTGGCATCGGGCTTTTTATAGTCACTTCCGAATTTTGCAATAGTCTTACAAAAGCTGACCCCTACGGAAATTGTGATACCGATTTCTTCTTTTATACGCTCTCTTATGCTGTCCGCAAGAACTTTTGCGTCACCGCCGAAAAGGTGAATTGTATTTGTTACATCAAGGTAAGATTCATCTATACTTGCCTTTTCAACAAGATCCGTATACTGAACATATATTTTATTGATTTTTTCGCAGATTTCTTCATAAAAACCGTGATGCGAGCGGACACAAACCAATTTCGGACACTTACGAAGAGCATATACTATAGGCTCAGCCGTATTTATTCCGTAAGCCTTAGCCCTCTGATTTTTTGCAAGAATTATTCCGTGACGGCTTTCTGGGTCCCCCGTTACCGCCATAGGAACCTCTTTAAGGGTAGGGTCCAGAAGCTCCTCGCAGGATGCGAAAAACGAATTACAGTCACAGTGAAAAATTATTCTGTCCGTAGGTACCCCTCCCTTCATCAATGTGATTTTACCATAAAATAAGTGCGCTTACAAGAAAATTTATTTCTGCTGTTTCCGACATTTTTTGCAGGAATTGTATGATATAAAACAAATATACAAAATTTGACAGATGTATTAAAAATTTTTTAACAATTTTGTCTTGAAATAGATTTATACGGGTGTTATTATATATTTTGTATTGTTATATATTAATAAATACCGTAGGAATAATTATCGGAGGAGCGAAATTATGCTTAATATCAACACTTCCTTGTGCAAGGGTTGTTCTTATTGCATCAAGTTCTGTCCCAAGAAAATTCTTGAAATGGGAACAGAACGCAATAACCACGGTCATTTCTTCCCTCACATCACAGATGAAGCTTCCTGCATAGCCTGTGCTATGTGCGCTACAATCTGTCCCGAGGGTGCAATTGAAATAACAAAGGAGGAAACGAACAATGGCTAAAGTTCTTATGAAGGGCTGCGAGGCTATTGCAGAGGCTGCCGTAAGAGCAGGCTGCCGTTTCTTCGCAGGCTACCCCATTACCCCCCAGAATGAAATTCCCGAGTACCTTTCATGGAGACTTCCCGAAGTGGGCGGTGTTTTCGTGCAGGGTGAAAGCGAGGTTGCTTCCGTAAATATGGTTTACGGTGCAGCAGCATCAGGCTGCCGTTCAATGACAAGCTCCTCAGGCCCCGGTATCAGCCTTAAGGCAGAGGGTATCTCTTATCTTGCAGGCACGGGTATCCCCGCAGTTATCGTAAACATCAGCCGAGGCGGTCCCGGTCTGGGTTCAATTCAGCCCGCACAGCAGGACTATCTTCAGGCAACAAAGGCTCTCGGCCACGGCGGCTTCAGAGCTATGGTTTTTGCTCCCGCAACCCTGCAGGAAGCAGTTGACCTTACATACAACGCATGGGACTATGCTGAAAGAGACCGTAATCCCGTTATGATTCTTATGGACGGCTGTCTCGGTGCAATTATGGAGCTTGTTGAGTTCCCTGAAATGAAGGAAGCCGACAGACAGGGCACCAAGGCTTGGGACCTTAACAGAAAAGAGGGCGACGACAGAAAGGCCCGTCTTCTTACACCCTACTTCCCCGAAGCAATTCTTGAGCTCAAAAATACATCTCAGAAGAAGATGATTGAACGCTGGGCACAGAATGACGTTAAGGTCGAAGAATTTATGGTTGAGGATGCAGAGTATATTATCGTAGCTTACGGTATCTCCGCACGTGTTTCCAAGGAAGCAATCCTCAGACTCCGCGAGGAGGGCTACAAGGTTGGTATGATAAGACCCATTACTCTTTATCCCTTCCCCAAGGAAAGCTTCAATAAGCTTAACTACGATCAGGTAAAGGGCTTTATTGACGTAGAGCTTGCAATTCCCGCTCAGATGCACGACGACATTGCTCTTGAAGTAAAGGACCGTGCTCCCATATACGAATACTGCCGTTCCGGCGGACTTCTCTTTGATGATGACGGTGTTTATACCGCTGTCAGAAAAATTCTTGACGGAGGTGCAAAATAATGGCTGAATACAAAAGACCCGAATCATTAAAGAAAACTCCCAGCGGCTTCTGTCCCGGCTGTATGCACTCTCTTGCAACAAAGCTTATTGCAGAGGTTATAGGCGAAATGGGCCAGGTTGATAACTGCGTTCACATCGTTCCCGTCGGATGCTCCACACTTAACCTTGCTTACTGGCAGGGCGACGTGCTCGGTGCGGCACACGGCAGAGCACCTGCAGTTGCAACGGGCTTCAAGCGTTCAAATCCCGAAAGACTTGTATTCGCTTATCAGGGCGATGGCGACCTTGCCGCTATCGGTCTTGCCGAGATTATGGGTGCTGCCAACAGAGGTGAAAACTTCACGGTTATCTTCTTCAACAACCAGACCTACGGTATGACGGGCGGTCAGATGGCTCCCACCACCCTTATCGGTCAGAAGACTACAACCACAAGATACGGCAGAGACCCCGAGACAACGGGTTATCCTATGAAGATGTGTGAGCTCATTTCCACACTTGAAGCACCTGCTTTTGTTGCACGCTACGCACTTAATACCCCCAAGGGCTGCAGAGACGCAAAGAAGGCAATAAGAAAGGCATTTGATATTCAGATGGCAGGCAAGGGCTTTACCTTTATCGAGCTTCTCGGTAACTGTCCCACAAACTGGGGACTTTCCCCCTTGCAGACACTTGACTATATGGAAAGCAACACCATTCCTTATTTCGTACCCGGTGTTTACAAAGATAAATATAAGGATGAGGTGAAGTAATATGAAAAAATCATTGGTTGTTTCAGGCTCAGGCGGTCAGGGTGTTATGAGTGCAGGTATTATGATTGCACAGACAGCAGTTTCTGCCGGCAAATATGCTACATTTCTTCCCGAGTACGGTCCCGAACAGAGAGGCGGCAGCGCAAAGTGTACTGTTGTTGTTAACGATGAAGAAATCATCTCCCCTCTTATGGCTAAGTGTGACACTCTCATTACAATGAACGAGCAGTCATTCAAGAAGTTCGGCGCTTCTCTCAAGGCAGGCGGAATTCTTATTGCCAACACAAGCAGAGTTCTTTCTGAAATCACAAGAGATGATATTACCGTTGTAAAGGTTCCTGCAGACGATATCGCTGTTGAACTCGGCAGCATCAAGTGTGCCAACATCATTCTCATCGGTGCTCTTATCGGTGCAGAAGCAGGTATTATAACAGAAGAAGCAATGCTGAGTTCCCTTGAAGCAAAGTTCGGCTCCAAGAAGAAGGAAGTTCTTGAGCTTAACAAGATAGCGCTCCAGAAGGGCATTGAATACGGCAAAAAGGCATTGGCATAAAATTATGAAGGAGCGTTGTTTTCATCACAACGCTCTTTGTATTAAGGAGTTTTTATGTACACCATAAGAAAATACAAGCCCGAAGACAAGGAAAGGCTTCGTTTTATCTGTAAGGAAACCACCTGGGACGACAACAAAACCGACGAAAACAAGCTCGATAGTGTTGCTGTAATTTATAACGACTATTTTACGGAGTTTGAGCCCGATAACATTTTTGTTGCGGTAAATGAAGAGGATATCCCCGTCGGCTACGTTATCTGTTCGAGCAATTTCACTCTTTTTAAGGAAAAAATGCTCGGGGACATAAAAAACAGAGTAAAAAACACCTATGCCCCTTCCCTTCTGATGTTTTATGCTTCACTAGTTTCCGTGATGCTTGCAAAAAAGCACTACAGAACACATCTTCACATTGATATTCTCCCCGAAGCACAGAGAATGGGGCTTGGAACAAAGCTTATTGATACACTGTGCGCCCATCTTAAAGAAAAGAATATTAAAAACGTCAGCGTGCTTACCATAAGCACGGATTCAATGGGATATAAATTCTACACAAAATACGGCTTCCGTACCGTCAGCAGAATTACTCCGACAAGAATTTCTATGACCTATGATATTAAATGAGGAAATTATGACAGTAAAAGCGGTTCTTATTGACATAGACAACACAATTCTTGATTTTGACCAATGCTCGGAAGAAGCAATAAAACAGAGTGCAGAGCATTTCGGAATCACACTTCCCGAAAATTATTTTGAAGTATTCTCCGAATGTAACGATAAGCTGTGGCACCTTCTTGAAGAAGGAATCATAACAAAACAGGATATCTACGACAGACGGTGGGTTGAAATATTCAAAAGACTCGATGTTGATGCCGACGGTATTGCCTTTGACAGTATGTTCCGTGAAAAAATACGGGAAATTGCAATTCCCGTAAAGGGAGCCGAAGAATTACTGAAATATCTTTCGGGGAAATACCCTGTTTACTGTGCAAGCAACGCTTCCCGTGAAAGACAGGAGCACCGTCTTTCATCCTGCGCCTTCAACAAATACATATCCGGGATTTTTACATCAGAGGACATCGGCTTTCAGAAGCCGGCAAAGGAATTTTTCTTTGCCTGTGCAAGTGCCCTTTTCCCCGTAAAGCCCTCGGAAATCCTTATGATAGGCGACTCCGTAAATGCTGACATAATAGGAGCTAAAAACTTCGGGCTGAAAACAATATGGTTCAATTTCAGAAATGAAACTTATGACAGCTATAATTTTACGGATTATACCGTAAACAATCTCGGAGAAATAAAAAACATTGTTTAACAAAAAAGCAAACCGGCAGAACTGAATCTGTCGGTTTTTTTGCTTATTTTACAGGCGTGAGAGTTACCTCAATTACGGCTTCCGTGACATTCTCAAGATGAACAGTCAGCTTTCTTATATCATCGTAAATCTCATCGAATTCATATTTTCCGCCGAGCTTTTCGGCTTTCATTACGGAGAATTTGCCGTCTCCCGAAAGAGTTGCCTTTATCTGTTTGCCGTTTTTGGAGAGAATTGCAGATTTTCCGTCTTCGCTGATTTCTATTTCCGCCTTGGTATGCATAAACCAATATATTTCACTGTGAATTCTGCAGGAAATAATATCGGTTATTCTGAGAGAAGAACGGTTATCGAAAAGCTCAAATTCACGGGTAACACTCTTTGCCATATTCATAGCATAGGCATCTGTCATATCGAGTGCACATTTTCCGCCGTTTTCGTTTTCCTCAAAAGAGGTGAAGGATGCACGTGCCAAAGCATACTGATCCTCAAGGGCAAGGTCGGGATTGATTACAAGAGTATTCTGCCCTTCTGCACGCTTGCAGTAGTTTTTCCATCTGCCCCCTGCAGGAAGACCTAAGAAATAGCCGTCGGCATCGTAATTTCCGGGGCCGAGTTCTTCTGCCCAGCGGTCACCGAGAGCATCAAAAACAAAGGTACCTATATCAAGGTCACCGTGATTTATGTAGTTATATCCGCCCTTTATTGCGGCATAGGTTGCATTTTTGTCCTGATATGCACTTCGCATTACGGTAAGCGTCTGTCCCATATCGGAATCGAGCTGAACAGCAAGCGGCACATCTGAGAAATCAGCGCTGTCAGAAGAATTTTCTCTGTTGTACCATAAAAGCGAGAGTGCATTTTCCTTACCCTCTCCGTTTCGTTCAACGTTTTCCGCGCTGTCAGGCTTAAACGTGCCGGGGAAATCTCCCGACTGATAAGCAGAAAGAAGAGGCTCTTCATACTCTGAAGCATACCAATGAAGCACGGGGGAATAACACAGTCTGTCCTTATTGTCACCAAAATTAAACATTGCTGTACTGCCCGTGATGTATACGGGGAAGAAGCCCAGCTGTCTGAAACCGTCAATTTCCGACATACCGAAATCCGTACCGAAGAAATTTCTTGATGTTGCAATAAAATACACAATGGAGTTCATACCTGACTGACAGTAGCCGGGTCCCTCGGCATAAACGCCGTCGGGAGTAAAACTGCTGAAAGCTATAGGCATATTCTTATAGCACATTGCAAGAAATTCCGCCGCTTTTTCGGGATTCTCCTCATAAAAGGTCATACAGGCAATTCCGATACCGCTGTAGCAGATACTGTTCCAGTTGTTTTTCGACCAGGTAAACCAGTTTTTGAGATAGTTTTTTGAAAGAGCAGGTGTAATGGCATATTCCCAGGTTTTTTCGGTTAAAAGTGCTTTCATATCATCTGACAGATAATCAAAGAACCAGTCATAGCCTATTGATACGGCAAGTGCCATTTCTGCCGTTGCAAGAAAATGGGTCGGACACCAGTCATCGTAAGAACAGACCTTTGTAAGCTCTGCGACTGCCCTTTCGGCATATTTTTCTTCTCCCGTAATTCTGTAAGAGAAGCCTAAAATTACAATTCTGTTTATCACTTCACGGGAAATGGGAAGAATACTGTCCTCCTCATCAAGAATATATTCCATAGGAGGATAAATGCCGGTATCAAGAAGACCTTCTGCATTGCTGAGCACGTAATCGGAAAGCTCTTTTATATAGCTGCCCTCGTCACCCGTTCCGAAATCTGCCTTTGCAGTCTCAAAAAGCTCATTATCAGCAAAGATGTAAGGGTGAGAGGCTTCAATCTTATTGAGACTATCAAGAATCTCCGCTTTTGTCGGAGCTTCATCATATCTGTCAAGAGAAACATAGTCAATACCCATCTCAACCATATCGGGAATAACGTCAAGCCACGGGATAATATCACCGATACCCACACCTGAAAAGAAAAGCGCAATTGCCGAAAAAACGGCAGTTATCTTTGACAACATACTTTACCGCCTTTATTTTATTGAATCAATAATACTTTTGAGCTCAGAGGGCTTTCTTGTTGTTATGTTATCACAGCCCATTTTCAGCACCCTTGCCATATCGGTTTTTTTGTTCACGGTCCATACGGAAAGCTTGAGCCCTGCCTTATGGAACTCTTCAACCATTGTTTTTGAGCAGGATTTATGGTGAATATTAAGTCCTGCAGCCCCGACGCGCTTCACCTCTTCAACAAGTGAAGCGATATATGAAGCATCCTCTTTTTTTGAATTATCAATGCTCTTATTGTAGTAATAAAGCACATCCGGCGTCTGAGCTTTGACAGCTTCAACGAATTCCTCCGTGATACCCGTATAGAAAATTCTGTCAAGTATTCCGTGCTTTTCGGCAAGGTCTGTTACCTGCTTTAAGTCAAGGGTATTTTTCACATCAACATTGACACGAAGTCCCTTATAGCCCGACACAAGAGCAAATGCCTCGTCAAGGGTCGGCTCGTTTCCCTTCGGTTCATTATGAGAAAGAACCGCAATACCTTCCTTGTTGAAATTAAGGTCAAATTCAACTATTTGGGCACCGTATCCGAAACCGAGAGTTATGGCATCAAGGGAGTTGTCCTTTGTGCCTTCACAGCCCGTATGAGCCGTAAGCGTAAAGCCTTCGGGAAGAACGGCATTTCTGAGATTGCGCTGAAACAAATAATTGCTTATTAAAAGCGCTGTTCCGCCTGCGACAGCAGAAGTAAAAAGAATTTTATTTTTGATATTCACAATAAAACACCTCTTTATATCTGTTATACCAAAACACACAATTAAGGTCAACAAATAATTGACGGGGCAACAAAAAAAGCTCCGCACCGGGCGAAGCTTTTTTATCATAAATCTTAATCTGCAAATTCCTGGCTTACGATTTCTGCAATCTCTTCCTGAGATGCACTTGTCATAATTTCATTCTTCTTTGATCTGCGCTCATAAAGCTCTGTGTACATCTGAGTACGCTTTTCTGCAGAAAGAGGATAGAAGAACTTGGGGATTATACCAAGGCTTGATGAAATAATCGGAATACCTGTACCGAGGGCGAAAATCCACCACTTTGTAGCATCTGTCTGTGTACCGATATCCTTACCCTGAACATAACCGATTCTCTTCATAACCATACTGTTGATACTGCCCATAACAGCCTGCTGAAGCTTCTGTATAATAGACATCGTAACACCTGTCATAGCTTCGGAACGATAGCCGTTTTTCCATTCACAGTAGTCCATAGTTTCGTTATTGATTTCGGCAGGTACAACTCGTCTCAGGCCGTAAACACACATTTCGAAGATTTCTTCAATTCCCATAAGAGGCAGAATAATGTGCTTTTTCTGGAAATTGTTGTTGATTGAACCGATACCGAATACAATCATCCACAGCATATCTGTCCAGGCATCCTCGAAAATCCAGAGAGCCTTTGTGGAAAACCTCTTTCTGAGAGGCTTTACAAAGCTGTAGCTTATGAACTTTACGGGGAACGCAGGAATACCTACGATTGTCTTCCAGGTAATTGAGCCGATAACATCTATGTAGAAATTTGTTCTGCTCTGTCCTATGGAGAAACCGCTGAGGAAGGACGAAACAAGACTGATAAGCATAGGCTTATTATTGATAACAGACTTTATACTGTGCTTGAATTTCGGCTTCGAAATAGTCTGTGCAACACGTTCCTTGGAAGTATAGAAGAAATAAACCGCAAGACCGGCAGAAATCAACGCACAGGCAGAACCGAAGGTTGAGAAAAGCACGGGAAGCTTTATATTTATCTTCTTACTGATTACAAGGTCATAGATAATACCGAATACCTGCTTCGGAATATCCTCGAAGATATGTGTCACAACGTTTGCAAGGGCTATAAGCCGCGATCTTTCCATCGGTGACGGGGTTATCGTCGACAAAAAGCCCGATTTTGCAATTGCAGTAAAGGTACCGACGGTTTCGGTAATTATTGACATTGCAAAATACATAATAAGCTTAGGTAAATAATTATCGGGAGTATCGGGGAAAAGGAAGGGAATAAACCAATACCAGAGACCGAGAATGGTAAGGGGGAATTCACCTAAAAGAAGGTAAGGTCTGAATTTACCCCAACGGGTTCTTGTTTTTTCAACCACGGTACCTATAAACGTATCGTTGATTGTGTCCCATACTGTGGCAAAAATATTCTGAAATGCAAGGAAATCAAAGTCAATTTTCACAACGTCATAAATATAACGATCTTTGAAATCGTTGATATTAAGACTGTAGGATGCGTCGTTAAGCACGTAAGCTATTGTTTCTTTTCTGCTGACAAATCGTCTTTCAGCAAAAGAATTCATAGCGGTAAGCTCAGCAAGCGCACTTTTGTTTTCAGCCATTTTTACACCGCCTTAAATTATAATCATAAATACTATAACATAAAATAATCTGATTGTAAAACATTTTTTATTCTTTTCCATAATTTTTATGTTTTAACCGAAATGTTGAGAAATTTTATTGCAGATAACATAAAAATAAGGTAAAATAAAGAAAACTTATTTTTTGTACGGTGAACGCAATGTTTAATTTTTTTGCTACTGAAAATTCAAGGCAGGGTGACTGCTTTTTTATTATGGGAAGTGACCTGAATCACATAAAAAATGTGCTTCGTATGCACACGGGCGATGAGCTTCTTGTAAGCGAGGACGGGAAAAGCCATCTTTGTGAAATAGAAAGCCTTTCTGAGGACACCGCTGTTGTCAGAATAAAGGAAGAGAATTATAAAAATACCGAGCTACCCGTAAAGCTTTATCTTTTTCAGGGGCTTCCGAAAAGCGACAAGATGGAGCTTATTATTCAGAAAGCCGTAGAGCTCGGTGTTTATGCCGTAATTCCCACGGAAATGAGCAGATGCGTCGTAAAGCTTGAGGAAAAGAAGAAAACATCAAAAATCCAGCGCTGGCAGGCAATTGCAGAGAGTGCAGCAAAGCAGAGCAAAAGAAATATTATCCCTGAAATTATGAACGTAATGTCCTACGGCGAAGCATTGCAGTTTGCAAAAAATCTTGATGTACTTTTAGTGCCTTACGAATCCAAGGACGGAATGCTCAGCACTAAAAAGGCTCTTGAAAGACTTAGTCCGGGAAAGAGCGCAGGCATATTCATAGGACCCGAGGGCGGCTTTGACGAAAAGGAAATAGATAAAGCGATGACGGCAGGGGGAGAAATCATTTCACTCGGCAAAAGAATTTTAAGGACGGAAACGGCGGCAATTACCGCACTTTCAATGTGTATGCTTTACGTTGAAATGAACTAAAACGGAGAAAACAGATGAAGAATTTACCCGAAAAATTCATAGCACGGATGAAGAAGCTTGAGGGCTTTGACTTTGATGCTTATATGACAGCATTAAAGGAAGCACCCGTCAAGGGATTTCGTGTAAATACAGACAAAATAAGCCTTAAGGAATTTGAAAAAATAAATGTTTTCGGCAAAGAAAAGATTCCTTACGTTGAAAACGGCTTTTATCTTGATTACGAAAAAGCAGGCAACCACCCCTACCACCACGCAGGAATGATTTATATTCAGGAGCCGGGGGCCATGGCACCTGCCGAATGTATTGATATTGACCCCGGCTGGAAAATACTTGATATGTGTGCCGCTCCGGGAGGAAAAAGCACTCAGTTAAAGAATAAGCTCGGGGAGAACGGGCTTCTTATTTCCAATGAATACATTTCATCACGCTGCCGTATTCTTACGGGAAACATTGAGCGTCTGGGACTTCATAATACCGTTACTACCTGTATGGACACCAAAAAGCTTATAAAGTATTTCCCGGGGCTTTTTGATCTAATTATGTGCGATGCGCCCTGCTCGGGTGAAGGCATGTTCAGAAAAGAAGACATAGCTATTGAAGAATGGAGCGAGGAAAATGTCAGAATGTGCGCCGAAAGACAGGCTGAAATTCTCGAAAACGCGGTGCAGCTCCTCTCCCCTTCCGGCTACATAATATATGCAACCTGCACATTTTCTCTTGAAGAAAACGAGATGCTGATTGACAGCTTTCTTGATGCTCACACCGATTTTGAAATCGTCCCCGTAAAGGACGGTGTCATAAATGCCACGGCAGACGGAATTAATTTCGAGGGCTGCAAATGTGAGAATATACATTTTGCAAGACGCTTTTACCCTTATATTTCAAAGGGGGAAGGTCAGTTTATGGCGGTACTTCACAGAAAGGGCGATGCCGTAAATCCGAAAAAAGCACTCCCCATAAAAGAAAAAATTGACAAAACGGTAACTGATTTTCTTGATTCCGTACTTGTTTCGTATGACAAAAGTGCGGTAAAAATGTATAATATGAATCCCGTTTATTTCCCCCCCGATGTTGAAATACCAAAGGGAAGCGCATTTTCCTGCGGTGTGACTATAGGAGAAATCAAGAAAAACTACATTCAGCCCCACCATCAGTTTTTTATGGCTATGGGCAAGCTTTTCAAAAGACAGATTGATTTATCCCCGGACTCAGAGGAAATAAAGAAATACCTTCACGGTGAAGAAATTGACGTTGACTGTGAAAACGGCTGGGCTGTTATTACCGTCAACGGCTGCACCCTCGGAGGAGCAAAGGTTGTCGGCGGCAAAGCAAAGAATCATTACCCCAAGGGACTCAGAACAAAAATTTAAGGCAGGGACTTCCCTGCCTATTTTTTTATTCAATTGTATCTGCAATAAACTTCATATCCTCGGGAAGCGGAGCCTCAAGATACATTTCCTCTTTTGTTACGGGATGAAGAAATCTGAGGCTGAAGCAATGAAGTGCCGCACGGTTTATTGAAGAATCCTCCGAGCCGTACATATCGTCCCCTGCGAGGGGTGTACCCATTGAGGCAAAATGCACCCTTATCTGATGAGTTCTGCCCGTTTCAAGGTGAATTTTCAGCACACTTCTTTTGCCGTCCGTTTTAAGGCTTTTCCAATGAGTTACGGCATATTCACCGCCCTCACCAACCCAACGGTAGGTTTTTCCGGGATCGGGACGGACTATGGGCTTATTTATCGTGCCCTCTCCGTGATACTCTCCCCCTGCGATTGCAATATAATGCTTTTCCACGTTTTCGGAAAGTATGTTTGCCGCGTGGGCATTAAGGGCAATTATTACAAGCCCCGAGGTACATTTATCAAGCCTTCCTACGGCACGGAAAACAGCCTGCCTGTTTTTAGTGAGAAGATATGCGGAAATTTTATTTGCAAGAGTATCCCCCTGATGGTTGTGGGTGGGGTGCATTGCTATATCAGGAGACTTATTGATTACAAGAATATCCTCATCCTCGTAAATTATGTTAAGATTCTCCGTATCGCTGGGGGGAATTGCGTTTTCCTCATCGGGGAAGGTAACGGTTATTTCATCCCCCGTAAAAACACGGTCAATAGTCCTTATGTGTTCACCGTTTCTGAGAAGCCCCTGAGGGTCGTTTTTCAGCTTCGGCAGCAGGCGCGCGGAAATTTTCAGATGACCTCTCAGTAAAACAATAAGCTTTTCACCGTTCAGCTCCTCGGGCACACTACAGATTATACTTCTCGACATAATTTTCTCTTTATTTCTCCGTTAAGACTTTTGTTTTTTGCTGAATTGGTGCCGTTTTCACAACAGATGTAAAATTCACAACAAACAGCAGTATCTGAAGCATAGCAAGGGGAATCATTTCCATAAGCGCACTTTTTCCCACACCGATAAATATAACGGCAAAGGTCAGAAGGATGGCTACGGTACACCCCGTAAGGATTCCGAAGCCCTTATATTTCTTTATGTTAAAAATAAAGAAAAGCACAACGGTAGCCATACAAAGTGCAATAAAGAGTCCCGTTGCTATCCAATGAAGCACTCTTTTGGGATTCCAGTCAGCAATACTGTGTCCGAGAGTCAGCGCCACAAGGCAGATACTTATAAATGCAAGCAGACAAAGCACATTCATAAAACGGCTTTTGTAGCTGAATTTTTTATACATATACAGCGTATTTATATTTATTCCGCCTACAACAAGTATTCCCCAAAGCCAGAACCAGATTTTTCTGTCTTCACAAAGAAGAGAAAGGGTTCCCAACTCCGAAGCAGGATTATTTCCCCAACAAAAAGGGAGTGCAAGTCCGAAAACAAAGCCCGTAACAAGAATACTTATGCAAAATGGTTTATTCAGTATTTTATTCATTTTTTCACCAGATAAAAGTTATTTCATCATTTTTTTAAGATAGTATCCCGTGTAGCTGTCAGCACACTCGGCGACCTCTTCGGGAGTACCTTCCGCTACGATATTACCGCCCCTGAAACCGCCCTCGGGACCGAGGTCAATAATATGGTCGGCACATTTTATTACATCAAGGTTGTGTTCAATAACAATAACCGTGTTGCCCGTATCAACAAGCTTCATGAGAACTTCTATAAGCTTGTGCACATCTGCGGTATGAAGACCTGTTGTAGGCTCGTCCAGAATATACATAGTCTTACCGCTGGGACGGCGGGAGAGCTCTGTTGCAAGCTTTACACGCTGTGCTTCACCGCCCGACAGCTGAGTTGCAGGCTGACCGATGCTGATATATCCGAGACCTACATCAAAAAGTGTCTGAAGCTTTCTTTTTATTGCAGGCTGATTTTCGAAGAACTTAAGACCTTCTTCAACGGTCATATCAAGCACTTCGCTGATATTTTTACCCTTATATCTTACTTCAAGGGTTTCGCGGTTGTATCTTGCACCTTTGCATACGTCACAAGGCACGTAAACGTCAGCAAGGAAATGCATCTCAATTTTCACAATACCGTCACCGGAGCAGGCTTCGCATCTGCCTCCTGCAACATTAAAGGAGAAGCGTCCGGGAGCATAGCCCTTCATTTTCGCATCGGGCGTTTCGGAAAACAGCTTTCTTATGTCAGTAAACGCACCCGTATAGGTTGCGGGATTTGAACGGGGCGTTCTGCCTATGGGTGACTGGTCGATGTCAATTACCTTATCGAGGTTATCCGTACCCTGAAAGCCCTTGTTTTTACCGGGGAGCTTCTTTGCGCCGTTCAGCTCGTTTGCAAGGTGCTTATAAAGAATTTCGTTTATTAGCGAGGATTTTCCCGAGCCTGAAACACCCGTAACGGCAATAAATTTGCCGAGAGGAAAGGTTACGTCAATATCCTTAAGATTATTCTGCCCTGCACCGAATATTTTAAGGAATTTTCCGTTACCCTTTCTTCTCTCACGGGGAATTTCGATTTTCTTTTCACCCGTAAGATACTGACCCGTAATTGAACGGTGGCATTTTTTTATATCCTCAAGCGTTCCTGCGGCTACAATTTCACCGCCGTGGATACCGGCACCGGGGCCGATATCAACAATATAATCGGCACTTTTCATTGTGTCCTCATCGTGCTCGACAACAATAAGGGTATTTCCGAGGTCACGGAGATTCTTGAGAGTCTCTATAAGCTTTTCATTATCCCTCTGATGCAGACCGATGCTCGGCTCATCAAGAACATAAAGTACACCCGTTAACGCTGAGCCTATCTGGGTTGCAAGACGGATTCGCTGACTTTCACCGCCCGAAAGCGTACCCGATGCACGGGAAAGAGTAAGATAATCAAGGCCTACCTTCTGGAGGAATTCAAGTCTTGATCTGATTTCCTTAATAATGCCGTCGGCAATAAAATGCTCACGTTCGGTAAGCTCAAGGCCGTTCAGGAATTCAATTTCATCGGAAACCGACATTCTCGTAAATTCATCAATATTTTTTCCGCCAACGGTAACGGCAAGAATCTCATCCTTAAGCCTTGCCCCCTTACATCCGGGACATTCGTGGTCCGTCATAAAAAGCTCTATTTCCCATCTTGCCCAGTCGCTTGTTGTCTCGCTGTAACGGCGTTCAAGATTATTTACAATACCCTCAAAGGGAGCTTCATATTCCGTAGAGCCTGTGTGAAAGCTTCTTTTCAGCTTCAGCTTTTCTTCCCCCGTACCGTAAAGAATCGCATTTACTGCCTTTTCGGGGATATCCTTTATGGGATCATCCATTGAAAAGCCGTATTTTTTTGCAATACCTTCCATATACATACGGGCAATTGTGCCGTATTTCTCATTAGTCCATCCGCAGCCCTTTATTGCACCGCCGTTTATTGAAAGCCTCTTATCGGGAATAATGAGCTCGGGAGCAACCTTTTTGAATATTCCGAGACCTGCACACTTAGGACAGGCACCGAAGGGATTATTGAAGGAGAAAAGACGGGGGCTTAACTCCCCGATTCCCACGTTATGATCAGGGCAGGAAAACTGCTGTGAAAAGAGCATTTCCTCGCCGCCCACAACAGAAACAAGTACAATACCCTCGCTGAGCTTCAGGGCTGTTTCCAATGAATCGGACACACGGGAGGCTATACCGTCCTTCATAACAAGACGGTCAACGACAATTTCAATTGTATGCTTATTGGTTTTCTGGAGCTTTATTTCTTCAGACAGCTCACGCATTTCACCGTCAATACGTGCTCTTACAAAGCCTGCCTTTTTGGCATCCTCAAGAATTTTTACGTGTTCACCCTTTCGGGCTCTTACGACAGGTGACATAATCATAAACTTTGTTCCCTCAGGGAAAGCCATAATCTTGTCCGTCATTTCGTCCACGCTCTGAGGACGGATTTCCTTATGACATACGGGGCAATGGGGAATGCCTGCCCTTGCATAAAGAAGTCTTAAATAGTCGTATATCTCCGTTACCGTGCCTACGGTTGAACGGGGATTTTTTGATGTAGTTTTCTGGTCAATGGAAATTGCGGGAGAAAGCCCCTCAATAAGCTCTACGTTGGGCTTTTCCATCTGACCTAAAAACTGTCTTGCATAGGAAGACAGAGATTCAACGTAGCGTCTCTGTCCCTCGGCATATATGGTATCGAATGCAAGGGTGGATTTTCCCGAGCCTGAAAGCCCCGTAAAGACAACAAGCTTGTCTCGGGGAATTTCAAGGGAAACGTCCTTTAAGTTATGCTCCTTTGCACCGACAATTCTTATTTTTCTCTGTGCCATAAATCCTCCGTAAATCATAATTTAGCAGTCATTGACTGCTAAATTATGATAGTTATATTCGCACCGATGGTGCGAGTTATATTGTGCTTCGCTGAGTTTATTCGGCGTTGCCGAGTTATATTTTTGCTTCTCAAAAGTTCAGGAAGCCTGACGGCTTGTTCCGCTTCGCTCTATTAATATAATTCAAGGGCGAAGCCCTTCCGAAACATTTGCCCCAGGGCAAATTATCACTCATTCCGAAGGAATGAATATCACCCGTCTCAGACGGATATCACCGACAACAAAGTTGTCGATATCACTATCATAATTCAGCAGTCTTTGACTGCTGAATTATGATTTATCCTTCTTGTAATGCTTTAATCTTATCTCTGAGATATGCTGCGTTTTCGAAATCAAGTATTTTTGCGGCAGCTTTCATTTCCTTGGTAAGCTGATTGATAAGAAGCTCTCTTTCCTTCTTTGACATCTTTACACCGCCCACCTTCTTTGCTGCCTTGTGGGTATTGGAAATTTCAATTATTTCTCTTATGCCCTTGACTATGGTCTTGGGGGTTATTCCGTTTTCGGCATTATATTTCTGCTGCTTTTCACGGCGTCTGTAGGTCTCCGTTATTGCTCTTTCCATAGAATTTGTAACGGTGTCAGCATACATAATAACCTTACCTTCGGCATTTCGTGCGGCTCTGCCCACAGTCTGTATAAGCGATGTTTCGGAACGGAGAAAGCCTTCCTTATCAGCATCAAGAATGGCGACGAGAGAAACCTCGGGCAGGTCAAGACCTTCACGGAGAAGGTTAATTCCCACAAGCACGTCAAACTCACCGAGACGCAGGTCTCTTATTATCTCCATTCGCTCCATAGTATCAACATCATAATGCATATAACGGACCTTTATACCGTAATCTGTCAGATAATCAGTAAGGCTTTCAGCCATTGCCTTTGTAAGCGTGGTAACAAGAACTCTTTCCTTTCGGGCGGTTCTTTCGTTTATTTCACCTATAAGGTCGTCAATCTGTCCGTCAACGGGACGAACCTCAATTTCGGGATCAAGAAGTCCCGTGGGTCTTATAATCTGTTCTGCCGTGTGCACACTAAGACTCTTTTCATAGTCTCCCGGTGTTGCACTTACAAATATTTTCTGTCTTGTTTTATCGTAGAATTCATTAAAGGTAAGAGGGCGGTTATCGTAAGCAGAGGGAAGGCGGAATCCGAATTCAATAAGGCTGTCCTTTCTTGACTTGTCACCGCCGAACATTCCTCTTACCTGAGGAAGCGTTACGTGGGATTCGTCAACAAAAAGAATATAATCATCGGGAAAGAAGTCGAGTAGTGTAAATGGTGCTGAGCCCGGCTCTCTTTCCGCCATAATTCTGGAATAATTTTCAATTCCCTTACAGAAGCCCGTTTCAAGGAGCATTTCCATATCATACTCGGTACGCTCTCTTATACGCTGAGCCTCAATAAGCTTTCCGTGAGCCTTGAACCAGGCTTCCCTCTCTTCCATTTCTGCAATTATTTCGTCTACTGCCTTCTGTATCTTTTCGGGAGATACAACGTAATGGGATGCAGGGTAAATTGCCACGTGGGAAACGGTATTTTTTACTTCACCCGTAAGAGGATTTATTTCGCAGATTCTGTCAATTTCATCCCCGAAAAACTCAATACGGATTGCATTCTCCTTGTTGTATACGGGAAAAATATCAACAACATCGCCCTTTACACGGAACTTGTTACGGACAAAATTAATATCGTTTCTCTCATACTGGATATCAACAAGCTTTTCCAGAAGCTCGTCTCTGTTTTTTTCCATACCCGTGCGAAGGGAAATAACCATATTTTTGTAGTCAATAGGGTTGCCGAGGGAATATATACAGGACACACTTGCGACTATTATTACGTCTCTTCTTTCTGAAAGTGCTGAGGTTGCGGAGTGACGCAGACGGTCAATCTCATCATTAATTGCAGAATCCTTTTCAATATAGGTATCGGTCGAAGCAATATAGGCTTCAGGCTGATAGTAGTCATAGTAGGACACGAAATATTCAACTGCATTTTCGGGGAAAAATTCGCGGAATTCAGTACACAGCTGTGCAGCAAGGGTCTTATTATGGGCAAGCACCAGAGTCGGACGGTTAACCTCTGCAATAATATTCGCCATAGTAAAGGTTTTGCCCGAGCCCGTAACACCTAAAAGGGTCTGCTCATTATAACCCTTGTTGATACCGTCAACAAGCTCTTTTATAGCCTGAGGCTGGTCACCCATCGGCTTATATTCTGATACTAACTTGAATTTTTCCATAAAAACTCCGTAAAAAAATATTTCACTTTATTATACTACATTTTTTTATAAAAGTAAACATTAAAATGAACAAATGTTCTTATAATCTTTTGAATGCTTTCAGATATTTTTTCTGCTCCGTTGTTATACGGAAGCTCTCTGCCGCCTTCTGTATTGTTTTGTTATTTATCCACGGACTGAGCATACTGTTTTCAATAAAAGGGATAACAGCATCCCATTGCTTTGCGAGAGCCGTGGCAAAATACCAGGCAATCATCATATTGATATAGTATTTATCACTTTCAATCCCTGCTATTCTCTC
The DNA here is from genome assembly GCA_017625435.1 of Clostridia bacterium. Taxonomy (GTDB): domain Bacteria; phylum Bacillota; class Clostridia; order Oscillospirales; family Acutalibacteraceae; genus RUG806. The sequence goes on along the minus strand of JAGAKX010000011.1, from coordinate 183,267 downwards.
AGGATAATCTTTTCTGAAATTATCTTCAAGAAAATATATCATCATTACCTCAATACCGAAGCGGACTGTGTATTCCTGTGATGAGCTCATCCACCTGAAAGCATCGGTAATAAGCCTGTCACTATTATTCTTGAAAGCTTTCGGGCGCAGACTGTCACAGGTTGCCCAGTTATCCACAAATGGCAGAAAACGGTCAAGCTCTGTTATCAGTAAATCATAATCCTTAATCTGCTCAATTATAAATGCGTGAAGATTATTTTCTTCATAGTAATAATGGGGAAGATTTTTTATAAAAGCCTCTGCTTCCCCGTTATTTACAAGCTCCTTTGCAAGCTTCCTTAATTCGGGAATACGTATTCCGATTATTCTTTCAGGGTCAATATTCGGCATAAGACGGCTGTGAAATTCACGGTATTTCTTATCCTGCAGAGAAAACAGCTGTTCGGTTATATTCATCTTAATCACCTCAGTTATTTTAACAACGAAGAATTTTAATGTCAATTGAAAAAAATAAGGAGCTGTAATTTTTTACAACTCCTGTTTCTTATTTATGATATTTTCTTGAGCTTGAGACGGAGCTTATCGGCAATCATTGCGATAAATTCCGAGTTGGTAGGCTTACCTCTCGAATTCTGAATGGTATAGCCGAAATATGCACTGAGGACATCAATATCTCCCCTGTCCCAGGCAACCTCAATAGCGTGGCGTATTGCTCTTTCAACTCTTGAAGAGGTTGTACTGAAATGCTTTGCAACTGTGGGATAAAGCACTTTGGTCACGGAGTTCATCATTTCAGGAGTATTCACGGAAAGAATAATTGCGTCGCGAAGATACTGATAACCCTTAATGTGTGCGGGAACACCAAGCTCGTGCATAATTTCCGAAACGGTAATTTCAAGATCCGGCTCACGGGAGGATTTCATTTTTATGACATTACTGCCCTTGCTGTCCCATCCCGTAAGCTCTGCAATTCTTTCACAGAGAACATTAACGTCCACAGGCTTGATGAAATAATAATCCGCACCGTTCGCCATAAGCTGCTGCTCAAAGCCGGAATTATCTGCATTGGAAAGTACAGCTATGTAGGGCTTTACGGAAAGCTTCATATTTGAAACAAGCTTCAACACCGCAAGTGCATCAAATCTTGCCATAAACGCTTCCATAATAACAATATCGGGACTGTACTTTTCAATTGCCTGAACGGTTTCTTCGCCGTTTTTCGGAATGCTTATACAATCAAAGCCAAGACCTCTGAGAGCTGACAGCATACTTTTGAGAAATTCTCCGTTTTCCTCTGCAATCAATACTTTTTTCTGTTTCATTATACACATTTCCTTTCATTTTTACGGAATAATAACCTGAAAAATGTTATTTTTTCCTATTTCTTCCATATATTAACACATCAATTATGATTTTTCAAGCATTTTATGATATTTTTACCATATTTTTCCATTTTCTTTTTATGACAAATTTCGATACAGATAACCTTTTGACTTAAGCTATTCTCACAGTCCTTCGAATTCCGGATTTTTGTTTAAAAAGAAAAAACAGACATAAAGCTGAAATGTCAGTTTTATGTCTGCAAAAAATTGTTTATTTAATTAATATGCGTTACCCCAGACAACCATATTGACTGCCTTCTTGCCGCAGCATACACAAGTATCGGAGAGATGCTCCTGCTCGAAGGGGATACATCTTGAGCCGACACCCGTAAGCTCCTTGACCTTATCCTCGCACTCTTCTTCGCCGCACCACATAGCCTTTACAAAGCCGTCGCCGTTTGCAGCAAGTGCATCCTTGATTTCATCAATTGAAGTACATCTGTATGTCTTCTTTTCAATATTGGCAAGAGCCTTGTTGTAAAGAGCGGTACCGAGCTCTTCGAGAAGCTTTGCAATTTCTTCCTCAAGGTTATCAAGAGAAACGAAATACTTTTCTCTGTTATCACGGCGCACAAGCACGCACTGATTGTTTTCAATATCCTTGGGACCGATTTCAAGACGAAGAGGTACACCCTTCATTTCATATTCCGCAAATTTCCAGCCTGCGGAATTGTCTGAGTTGTCGCACTTTACTCTGAAAGCAGAAGACAGCCTCTGTCTTAATTCTTCTGCCTTTTCCTTAACACCGGGCTTGTGAGCGGCAATAGGAATAATAACAACCTGAGTGGGAGCAACCTTAGGAGGAAGAACAAGACCGTTATTGTCACCGTGTGACATAATAACAGCACCGATAAGTCTCGTTGTTGTGCCCCAGGATGTCTGATGAACATACTGCTGCTTGTTTTCCTTGTCTGTGTAAGTCATATTGAAGGCTCTTGCAAAGCCGTCACCGAAGTAGTGGGAAGTACCTGCCTGAAGAGCCTTACCGTCGTGCATAAGTGCTTCAATAGCATAGGTTGCTTCTGCACCTGCAAACTTGTCACTTTCGGTCTTTCTGCCCTTTATAACAGGCATATTGAGAACATCCTTGCAGAAGTCTGCATAGAGGTTAAGCATACGCTCTGTCTCTTCAATAGCCTCCTCTGCTGTTGCGTGTACGGTGTGGCCCTCCTGCCAGAGGAATTCTCTTGAACGAAGGAAGGGTCTTGTGGTTTTCTCCCAACGCACAACATTACACCACTGATTATAAAGCTTGGGAAGGTCTCTGTAGGACTGAACAACATTTGCATAATGCTCACAGAAAAGAGTTTCGGAGGTAGGTCTTACACAAAGACGCTCCTGAAGAGGCTCGCTGCCGCCGTGAGTTACCCAGGCAACCTCGGGAGCAAAGCCCTCAACGTGATCCTTTTCCTTCTGAAGAAGAGATTCGGGAATGAAAAGGGGCATATAAATATTTTCGTGGCCTGTAGCCTTGAAGCGCTCATCCATCTGCTTCTGGAGAAGCTCCCATATAGCATATCCGTAGGGACGGATTATCATACAGCCCTTAACGCTTGAATAGTCAATAAGGTCCGCTTTTTTTACAACGTCTGTATACCATTTGCCGAAGTCTTCCTCCATAGAGGTAATGGCCTCGACCATTTTCTTGTTTTCTGCCATAAATAATGTCCTTTCGTATGTCTATCCTAAAAAGGAAACAAGGGGCGCACACACGCCCCTGATTGATTCAAGTTTCCGGAAAGCTTTTTCAGAGACAGCTATCAATCCTTATTCTTGAAGATGTTGAAGATGTCCATAAGGCTTTCGTCAACGCCGTTGGATGAATCAGCCTCGGGAGCCTTCTCAACGGGCTCTTCAGCCTTCTTTGCTTCTGTTGCGGGAGGTGTATTGACATTGCCGTCCTTGCCGAAGCCTGTAGCAATAACAGTAACGATCATCTCATCATCAAGAGAGGGATCAACGGAAGCACCGAAGATAATGTTTGCATCAATGTCAGCTGCATCCTTAACAATTGTAGCGGCAACATCAACATCATCAAGAGTGATGTCTGTACATGCGGAAATAAGAATAATAACGCCCTTTGCACCCTGAATTGTTGTTTCAAGAAGGGGGCTGGAAATAGCATCTGTTGCTGCCTTTTCTGCCTTATCCTTACCGCTTGCTCTGCCCACACCCATATGTGCGTGACCGGCATCCTTCATAACAGAGGTAACGTCAGCAAAGTCAAGGTTGATGATACCGGGAACCTTAATAAGCTCTGCAATGCTCTTAACACCCTGACGGAGAACATCATCAGCAACCGAGAATGCATTGAGGAATGTAATCTTCTGATCGGAAACGAGCTTGAGTCTTTCGTTAGGAATAACGATAAGGCTGTCAACGTGCTGTGCAAGCTCAGCAATACCTGCCTCTGCCTGAGTCATACGGCGTCTGCCTTCAAACTCGAAGGGCTTGGTTACAATACCGACGGTAAGGATACCCTTATCCTTTGCAAGCTGTGCGATAACGGGAGCAGCACCTGTACCTGTTCCGCCGCCCATACCTGCAGTAATGAATACCATATCGGTACCTGCAAGAACTTCATTGATTGATTCAAGGCTTTCTTCAGCAGCCTTCTTGCCTACCTCGGGCTTTGCGCCTGCGCCCTGACCGGAGGTAACCTTTTCGCCTATCTGAATCTTTGTTGTAGCCTTTGAATTAATGAGAACCTGCTTATCTGTGTTAACGGCGATGAATTCAACGCCCTGAACATTTGATTCAACCATGCGGTTAACAGCGTTTCCGCCGCCTCCGCCGACACCTACGACCTTAATCTGAGTGACAAGATCATATTCGTTTGACATTTCGAAACCCATATTTATATCCTCCAATACTATTTTACAACTAATCATTTTTTATCATATCATACATATTATTAAAATTCAAGAAAAAAATAAAAAAATATTACAATGAGTTACAGATTTTGATTTATTTTTTAACCCACAGCCTCAGCAGTAGTCTCTTCTGCCGTAGTTTCCTCGGAAGCAGGCTCATTGAATATTACGTTGTTATCATCCTTGCGTCTTGCGTATGCCTTGCCGTCCGCGGTAACATCGATCACCATAGGATGCTTTGAATCGGAAGCTATGGTCTGGTCAATTACAGCCTTGCAGAAGGCAAGCTTTTCGGGAGCACCTGCAAGTGTACCCAGCTGTACCTCTACCCTGTAATCAATAATGACCTTTATGCTTGATACCGATGTAAGGTCATATTCGGTAATGCCCGTGATTCCGTACTCCTCAAAGGCCTTGCAAAGCTTCACAAAGCTCTCCGTGCTGACATTCTCCGTAAACTGAGCGGTTTCACCGGGCACGGCATTGACAACACCTATGCCCTTGATAAGTGCCGATTCCGTAATAGCTACGGCATCATCGTCAAGCACCTTGCAGGAATTGTTCATAAGGACATAGCCCTTACCCGTATCAACGGCAAGAGAAGGCACGGCATCAGTAAGAGCTATCGTAACACCGTCGGGCCAGTCTCTCTTAATTTCCGCTGTTTCAATATAAGGAAGCTTGCTTTCGATTTTATAAGCAAGAGAAGCAGGGTTCATAAGAAGAATGCTGTCGCCCGTGCTGAGCTCTGCCGCAGTAAGCACTGTTTTTTCCGAATATCTCTCACTGCCGGTAACCTTGATGCTGTTTATTGTCATTGCAAAGCAGGCAAATGCTCCCATAACGGCAACTGCAACAACAAGTAGCATAATTATTATGAGATTATTCTGAAGCTTCTTCTGTTTTTTTCTGTTTTCTGAGCTGTTTTTTACTCTTTCATTTCTTGTTACAGGTGCGGATTTTACATTTTTAGCCTTTTCACTTCTGACGGAAGAAGCTTTGGCATTTTTTGCTTTTTCGCTTCTGCCCGTATTCACATTTTCTGTTTTTCTGCCGTTTTTTACCGAAGACACGGGACGGTCGGTTCTGAGGACCTCCTCCTGTTCCCGGAGATCTCTTGCGGCACGGTATTTTTCATTATCACGGGACATTCTTGCCCTCTCTTCAGGTGAAAAGCGGCTGTTTTTAACACCGTGAATATCCTGATTCTGATTATTCCTCTCCATCTTCTCCATCAATCCTTTTTATTTTTGCAGAAAGCGCTGAAAGTATTTTTTCGGGACCTTCATAGCCTCTTTCAATATGTCGTATTTCAGTTATACGGGATTCACCCTCAGCCGAAAGAGCGGCAATCATAAGTGCTGCTCCGCCTCTGAGGTCTGTTGCCTGAACACCCACTCCGTGAAGACGGCTGACCCCTTCAATTACTGCCATTCTGCCGTCAACTCTGATTTTTGCACCGAGTCTTATAAGCTCACCTGCATATCTGAATCGGTTTTCGAATATAGTTTCTATGATGACTGACGTTCCCTTTGCCTTTGTAAGGAGCGCGGCAACGGGAGCGCCGATGTCCGTGGGAAAGCCCGGATAAGGCATAGTCCTTATAAGCTTAACAGATTTAAGTCTTTCGGGAGCCTTCAGATAAAGGCTTCTGCTGTCGGTAAAAATACGGCAGCCGGTCTCTTCAAAAAGCTCTATTTCGGGGCCTATGTGCGCCGGGATAATATTGTTGAATTTTACCTCTCCCCCGGTTATTGCCGCCGCACACATATATGTTGATGCTGCGATTCTGTCGGGAAGAACGGTATGAACAGTACCCGTAAGCCTTTTCACACCCTCAATAACAATTGTTCCCTGACCTGCGCCCGATATTTTTGCACCGCAGGAATTGAGAAAATCTGCAAGGTCGCTGATTTCAGGCTCTCTTGCGGCATTTATAACGGTAGTGGTGCCTTTTGCGGTGCTTGCCGCAACCATAATGTTTTCGGTGGCACCGACACTGGGAAATGATAATGTGACAGATGCACCTTTAAGTCCCTCGGGAGCAGAGCACTCTATATTTCCGTATTCCTCGCGCACCTCGGCACCGAGCTTTTTCATAGCCTCAAGATGAAGGTCTATGGGACGAAGACCTATATCGCATCCGCCGGGAGTTGAAAGGACAACCTTTTTGTTCCGTGCAAGAATTGCACCGAGAAATATTACAGATGAACGCATCTCACGCATCAGTCTCTCGGGAATAACATATTCCGAAGCATTATCAGACGTAACTGATACGGTATTCCCTTCTCTTTTTACGGTACAACCGAGATGTCCGAGAATTTTTACGGTGGCTTCAACATCAAGAAGCCGCGGACAGTTTTTAATCACACTTGTTCCGTCGCATATAAGCGAAGCGGCAAGTATGGGCAGGGCACTGTTCTTTGCCCCCTGAACGGTACATTCACCCGTAAGCCTTGTACCGCCCTCAATAACATAGGAACTCATAATCTACACCCTTTCAACAGGAACTTACGCTTTATTCTATGGGAATAAATTTGTCCGTGTTACAAAGGGGGATTTTTCTTATTTTATAAGAGACAGCACGATGTCGCATATCTGCTTTTTAGCGTTGCAGACAGCCATTGCACGTGCATTTTCTCCCATTTTCAGGAATTTTTCTTTATTGCTGAGTAATTCAGCTATAACGCTTTTAAGCTTATCAGATGTAAGCTCCTTCTGCTCGCAGACCATAGCCGCGTCACTTTTAACAAGTGCCATAGCATTGTGATACTGATGGTTTTCCGTAGCATAAGGGTAAGGAATAAGATAGGAAGCCTTTCCGAGCACCTGAATCTCAGCAAGGGAGCTGGCTCCCGCACGGCTTATAACAAGGTCAGCCGATGCCATATATTTTGCCATATCATAGATGTATTCCGAGATATGTAAATTCTTATTGCTTTCTGTGTCTATACCGGCTTCTTTCAACTTTTTCGGCATATCCGTACCGTTCTGACCGTAGCCGTGAATAAAAATAATACCAGAATCCCCATACTCTTTTATGACTTCAAGCATATTTTCGTTAATTGCTGCGGCACCGAGGCTTCCGCCTGTGGACAGCACAACAGCCGCATTCTGAGAAAAGCCGAGTGATTCCCTTGCGGATTTTTTATCAGCAGTCAGAATTTCCTCTCTTACGGGAAGACCCGTAACGTAAGGCTTATTTTTACACTTCAGGAATTTTTCCGCTTCGCCTGAGGTCAGCATCACAGCATCTGCATATTTTGAAAGAGCGATATTTGTTTTTCCGGGAAAGGCATTCTGCTCGTGGATTGCAGTTTTAATTCCCATTTTATGAGCCGTTCTTACAACGGGACCGCTGACGTATCCGCCGAAGCCGACAGCGACGTCGGGCTTAAAATCACGGATTATTTTCTTACACTGCCCCGTTACAAACAGAAGCTTTTTAAGAGTACCGAGATTTTCGAGAATTCCTTTTAATGACATAGACCTCTGAAATCCGCTTATATCAATTGTTGCAAAGCCAAAACCCGCCTTCGGAACAAGAGTTGCCTCCATTCTGTCGGCAGTACCGACAAAAAGGATTTCAGCCTCGGGGTGGCGGCTTCTTATTTCCTGCGCAAGTGACAAAGCGGGATTTATGTGACCGCCGGTTCCTCCTGCGGCAATGAGAACCTTCATATCAATTCTCCTTACTGATTAAACTTTTTTCATTCGGGATGCACGGGAAATACTGAAAAGAATTCCCATTTCAACAAGATTTACTATAAGTGCCGTTCTGCCGTAGCTGAAGAACGGAAGGGTAATACCCGTATTGGGAATGATGTCGGTTGCAACTCCGATATTGAAAAACACCTGCAATGCAAGCTTGAAGGTTATACCGAAGGCAACAAGTGCTCCGTATCTTGTGGGGCTGTTCACACCGATTACTATACCTCTCCAGATAACAAGGGCAAAAAGAACAATGATTGCAACACCGCCGATAAAGCCGAGCTCTTCAATGATGATAGCAAAAATCATATCGTTCTGAGGTTCGGGAACATAATTGTATTTCTGTACCGACTGACCGAGTCCCTTGCCGAAGAAGCCGCCGGAGCCTATGGCATAGAGAGCCTGAATTGTCTGCCAGTCACCGCCCTGCAGATCCTTATCGGTGCTCAGGAAATTGGTGATTCTCTCCACCATATATTCGCTGAGAATACCCGTCATCATAAGCACGGGAATCATCAGAATTGCGACACAGATGAAGAAAGCTATCCACGTGGGACGGATTTCTCCCACAAAAAGCATTACAGCGGCAACAAGAAGCATAATAATTGCACCCGAAAGATGGGAGCCAAGAAAAACAAGACCTACATAAATTCCGATAACCACAAGGCTTCCCATTACAATTTTCCAGGATTCGTTAAAAACAGGTCTGCCGATTTTTCTGTTTACACCTGCAGTAAAGCTGTCAACCCATCCTATATTTGTTTTAAGAGGCTTCTTGCTGACCATAAGATAGTGCCAGCGGTGAAGAATATATGCAAGAGTGAGAATAAGTGTAAATTTTGCAATATCTGAAGGCTGGAAACGGATGCCTGCAATTGTAATCCATCTTTTGATACTGCTGCCGTCATCAGAGCCGCCCATAAAGAGGGCAAGCACAAGAAGCCCTATCGAAACAAGGGAGCCCAGCACCGCACCTGCTTCCATAAACAGCATATGGTTCATTTTTCCGATAATCATCATCAGAACCACACCCACAGCAACACCTATTGCCTGATTCTTGAAATAGTAAGAGGGGTCGTAGCCGTCTGTGTATGCATTGGGATAGCTTGCAGAGTAAAGCATTGTGAGTCCCGTAAATATGATAATCGAAAGAAAAATAAACAGAAGCACATCAAAGGAGCCTTCGGCAAGCAGTCCGCCGCGGGATTTTATATACTGCCCTATCAGACTTTTTCCGTATTTTTTTTCTGAGCTTTTTCCGAGAGAAGCAGAAGCCTGCATATTTTCCGCCTTTCAGCCGTTAAACGGCATAACAATAAAACTTATTTTTTGTCTTCCTGTAAAGCAATTTTACTTTACTGTAATCTACCGAACCAGCTGAGTGCAACAGCAGCAGCAGAGCCTATAAATGTGACAAGTGTAAATACTTTACAGATTTTCTTTTCCGACCAGCCGCCGAGCTCATAATGGTGGTGAATGGGAGCCATTCTGAACAGCTTCTTTCCCTTATGGGTTTTGATGTAAGCAATCTGCAGAATGTCGGAAAGGAATTCGATAACATATATAAAGCCGATAAGTATAATAAGCCATGGAGAATCAAGGGAAAATGCGAAGGTACATACAAGGCCGCCGAGGAAAAATGAACCCAGGTCACCCATAATAACCTTTGAGGGATTCCAGTTCCACATAAGGAAGCCGAGAAGGGCGCCGAAAAGGGCAGCTGCGAGAATTGAAAGGCCCGAAAAGCTCATAATCACAGAGCATACACCAAAGCCCACGGCAACCATTGCTGTTACTGAAGAGCAGAGTCCGTCAACACCGTCTGTAAAGTTTACTGCATTTACAGTAGCATATATAGCGATAAAACCGAGTGTGAAGAAAAGGAAGGTGTTTTCATATATTCCGAGATAAGGAATGAAAATGAAATTTACACCGCTTTTATATAATGTAAACAGGTACACAACTATTACGAGAATCTGAAGAATTGTCTTCTGCATTTCCGTAAGACCGAGATTTCTCTTTTTGACAACCTTGATATAGTCGTCAATAAAGCCGATAAATGCAAAGGCAACCGACATAAGTATACCGCTGAAAACCTTGATATAAACAACGTTTTCGGGACGGAAATTACCTTGAGCAAGAAGATTTCCGCCGAGAAGCTTATCAGTTATGAGAGTAACGGCAACTGCAGCAAAGAATCCGAGAATAATCAAAATACCGCCCATAGTGGGTGTACCCTGCTTTTTCTTGTGCCAGGAAGGACCGATATCAAGAATCGCCTGACCGAATTTCAGTTTTCTCAGCCACGGCACAACGGCAAAGCCCGATAAAAAGGCTGTACCAAAGCCTATTATTACGCATAAAAGAAGTGCAAGCCACAATTCCATAGTTATCTTTCCTTTCAAATAAGACCGAGAATGCTCTTTACGGTCATTTCATCGCTGAATATATGTTTTTTGTCACCGATTATCTGATATTCTTCATGCCCCTTGCCTGCCACAAGTAGACAATCGCCGCTTTTCATTGCGGAAAGAGCAATTTCTATTGCCCTTTTTCTGTCATTTTCAACTATGACATTTCTTTTATTTTTTATTCCCTTTAATATGTCCTCGGATATTTCACAGGGATTTTCATTGCGGGGATTATCGCTTGTTATTATGACAGAGTCCGAATAACGGGCCGCGATTTCGCCCATTAAAGGACGCTTTCCTTTGTCTCTGTTACCGCCGCAGCCGAAAACACAGAACAGTTTATTATCCGTGTTTTTTCTGAGTGATGAAAGTACATTCTGTAAAGCTTCGGGAGTATGGGCAAAATCTATAAACACACTAAGATTGTCTTTACTTATTTTCTGCATTCTCCCCTTTATTTCGGGGAGTTTTTTCACAATTCCGGAGAAAAGCGAGGGCACAACGCCGAGTATCTCCGCGGCAGAGAAGGCTGCAAGAGTATTATAAACAGAAAATTCCCCTGTAAGCTCTGCCGAAACGGGTATTATATTTTTTTTGTCAAAGAAAACATAGGATATACCGCTGTCGGGATATCTTATATCTTTAGCGGCAAAATCCGCATATCTGTCTTTAGCGGAAAAGGTAAAAACCTGTCCCCTGCACTTTTCAGCCATTCTCTCAAAATTGATATCATCCGCATTAAGAAGCGCCTTTTCCGACTGAGAGAAAAGAGAAGCTTTTGCAGAGAGATAGTTTTCAAAAGTGCCGTGTCGGTCAAGGTGATCTGTGCCGATATTAGTAAATACGGCAAGAGTAAAATCTATCGGTGCCGTTCTTTTCTGCTCCAGAGCCTGTGAGGAAACCTCCATAACACAATGCTCACAGCCCGATTTTACAAATAAGTCAAGCACTTTGTAAAGTATCTCGGGTGAGGGGGTCGTATATCCCGTTTGCGAGTAATATTCACCGTATTTTACCCCCAGCGTACCGATAACACCGCATTTTTTACCGGACTCTTCAAGGATATGAGACAGATATTCGCACACGGTAGTTTTACCGTTGGTACCCGTAATACCTGTTATTTTAAGCTTTCTTTCGGGATGGGAGTAAAAGGCGCTGCAAAGCTGTGCCAGCGTAAGCCTTGTATCTTCCGTTTTTATCACAAGAGGATTTTCACTTTCCTCCTCCGATATAACACAAACGGCACCCTGCTTCAGCGCTCTTTCGGTATAGCAATTTCCGTCAAAGCTTTTTCCTTTTACGGCAACAAAAATACTGCCCTTTGTAACATTATCTATATTTTCGGTTACACCCGAAATATCACAATCGGGGATACTGCAAGGCAACCGCAGTTCATTAATTAAAGTATAAAGATTCAAAATAATACCTCCGTGAAATCGTATGAGCCATTATTCTTCCTCTTTTTTTCACATCCTTATCAGTCGGAAATACCGCTTGTTCTGAAATAAACGGTAATGATGCTTCCCAGCTCAAGCTCCGTGCCTTCAGCATATTCCTGTTTGTATGCCACAACGGAATCCGTTGAGAAGGAGCTGCCCGAGATTCTGATATTAAATCCTCTGTTTACAGCCATCTGATTTGCCTGAGAAACCGTAAGACCGTTGAAATCAGGCACAAGAGCTGTTTCCTTTTCGGTGTTGTCTTCCGTATAAAGAACAATAACACCGTTGGCGGGAGTGGTTCTGCCGGCCTCAGGAGACTGAGCAACTACCGTATCACCGCTGCCTATAACTCTTACAACGTGTTCTGTGCCCGAAAGTTCTGCCTTTGCCTCGCCTACGGTCTTTCCTACCATATCGGGAGCAGGCTCGGAAAGCTTTGCAAGTTCAGAATCTGTATAAGTGGGTTCGATACCCATTGTGGGAAGAATTCTTGAGAAAACCTCACCTGCAACGGGAGCGGCAATATCACCGCCCGAATATCTTGCACCCTTGGGATTGTCTATAACAATAACAACAGTTATTTCAGGATCATCTGCAGGAGCGAAGCCCGCAAAAGAAGCGATATATGCCTTTGTATCCGTAATACCTGTTTTTTCACTGGTACCCGTCTTACCTGCAACGTGATATCCTGCAACGTAAGCATTTGCACCGGTACCTCTTTTTACAACCTCTTCCATATAGGACGTTACGGTAGCAGCTGTCGTAGCGGAAATAACCTGACGTTTAACCTCTGGCTTTGTCTCCCTGATAGTATTTCCCGAATCGTCAATAGTTTTGCTGACTATATGGGGAGTCATAAGCTTTCCGCCGTTACCAACTGCGCTGATAGCGGCAGCTACCTGCATGGGTGTAACCTGATTGGACTGACCGAAGGATACGCTGACAAGATTGGAGTTTGTGAATGATATTTCGGGAGAATGGTATGTAACACCGGCAACGGGACTTCCTTCACCGGGAAGGTCGATTCCCGTTTTTTCCGTAAAGCCGAATGCCTCAAAGTACTTATAGAAAAGACTGATACCCATTCTCTGACCTACATAAACAGAGAAGGTGTTACAGGAATTAACGAGAAGAGTAAGAGGAGTTTCAGCACCGTGTCCTATGGGATTGTAGTCCTTTACGGTTCTGTCCCCTACGGTTATGGTACCGTGGCAGGTATAAGAGGTGTTTTCATCAATTGCCCCTTCCTCCATAGCACCTGCAACAAGGAATACCTTGTAAACCGAACCCGGATAATAAAAGTCGGCAATTGCCTTGTTCTTCCACTGCAGCTGCTGTGCATTGCTGTAAGCGGCATTCTTTTCCTCATCCGTTTCGAGAGCATCAATTTCCGCCTGTGCCTTTTCTGAAATCGTAAAGGGATCGTTTGAATTATAGTCGGGCACATTGCACATACCGAGAATCGCACCCGTCTTCGTATTCATAACAATACCGTACACGTTATCTGCCTGATTATCCTCGAGAGCGGTAAGACAGGCACTTCTGAGAACGGTCTGAACCTCGTTATTGAGTGTCAGAACGTAGTTTTCACCGTTCTTTGCCTCGTAAATTATCTTGTTATTACTGTCAAGCTCATTGGCTCTTGCATCACGCAGAGTAAAGATTTTGCCGTCAACACCCGTAAGAGAGGAATCATAATAGTATTCAAGTCCGTAAAGGCCGTTACCGTCAGTACCCGTAAAACCGATAACGGTAGATGCAAGTGTACCGTCGGGATAATATCTCTTTGTATCGGGCTCGCTGAAAATTATATCGGCAACCTTATTTTCCTTGGCAAACTGAATCATTGCCGACATCTGCTTGTATTCAACCTCATTTTTTACAATAAGGTAGCCGTATTTTTTATTTTTTTCAATTTTTTCTCTGAGCTTTGCCGCATCAAGCTCAAGAATTGTCGACAAACCGTCAACAACCACACCCATTTCCTTATCGTCTTCGATTTTACTTGGGTTTATCTGTATTCTCCAGACTGATGCTGTCTGTGCAAGCACATTCATTTCGGAGTCGTAGATTGTTCCCCTCAGCGATGAAAGCACGGAGTCGTTATACTGCTGATCCTCAGCAAGCCTTCTGTAATCATCACCCTTGATAATCGTAAGATAGCCGAGTCTTCCGATAAGCCCTACAAGAAACACCGCCAAAACTATATATAAACCCAAAACCGCACGTCTTGCACTTAAAGAAGTGCGTTTCATACCGTCATTTATTGCTGCCAATGACTTTTACTCCCCTTTTTGACCTATATATTAAAATACCGACAAGGGCGAAACCATATCCGCCCCTGTTTTACATTCCTTTTATATTAAAAACATTTATTCCGAACATACGACAGTTATATATATGCAGGAATTTATCCTTTATATACCTGTCAGCGGTTTCCCGTAAGAGAAGAGGTGTAAAGCACCGTATCACCCACAGAAAGATCAATACATTCAATCTGGTAATTTTCAACCTTTGTCATACCGAGAACCTCAGTTGCATAGTTGTCAATAACCGCAATACCGGTAATTCCGTTAAGAGTTGAAGAAAGACGGATATTTTCAGCCTGCTCGACAGCAAGAAGCTGTTCAACCTTCTGAATCTCTCTGTCCAGCCTGTAATTCTTTGCACCTGCGACAATCTGCATACTGATAACCATAAACATTGCGAGGATAAAAGCAAAAACACGAAGGGACCTGTTAAGTCCTATCATCTCCTGCTGTCTTTTTTCCTCTCTGGTTCTGGGAGCAACCTTTTTTATGGAAGGACTGCCCTTTTCTTCGGCCTTTCTCTGAGGAGCTGCAGAGTAGCCTGTTTCAAAATATTCAAAATCATAAGCTCTTGCCTGATTGTCTGCCATCTTTTTATATCCCCTATACTATTATTTCCTTTATTTATATTTACTTTAACTTTATTATACTTCTCAGTCTTGCGCTGTGGCTTCTGGGATTTCTCTCGAGCTCTTCCTGCGAAGGAGCAAGAGACTTGAACTGCAATTCGCCTCTCGGAGTTTTTCCGCAGACACATACGGGAAAATCCTTGGGGCAGGTACAACCCTCCGTAAACTTTTTGAATGCGTTTTTAACTGCTCTGTCTTCAAGAGAGTGAAAGGTGATTATAGAAAGAACACCGCCCACCTTAAGGGCATCAAACATCTTTTCAACCGAAGGAGTGAGGTCCTCATACTCACCGTTAACGGCAATTCTTACTGCCTGAAAAACTCTTCTGGCAGGATGACCGCCTTCCCTTCTTGCTCTTGCAGGGATACCGTCCTTGATGGTCTCTGCAAGCTGAAAGGTAGTTTCATAAGGCGTTTTTTCACGTCTTGCAACTATCAGTCTTGCAATACTTTTGGCAAATTTTTCTTCACCGTAGCAGGTAAAGATTCTTATAAGCTCCTTTTCGGAGTAGGTGTTTATAATATCCTTTGCACTTATTCCCTCTTTGCTCATACGCATATCAAGGGGGGCATCATTATGAAAGGAGAAGCCTCTTTCGGGAGTATCCAGCTGGAAGGAACTGACCCCGAGGTCGGCAATTATTCCGTCAAAGGCTTCAATACCCAGTTCCGCCATTCTTTTATCTATTTCGCAGTAGTTGCTTTTTACGATTGTTATATTTTCCTTGCCCTTGAATTTTTCGGTAAGATTCTTTATTGCATCCGGATCTCTGTCAAAGGCTATAAGTCTTCCCTTATCGGAAAGTCTTGAAAGGATTTCGGCAGAGTGTCCGCCGCCGCCTGCCGTACAGTCACCGTAAATTCCGTCAGGCTTTATATTAAGTGAATCGACCGTCTCATAAAAAAGGACAGGAATATGATTAAACTCCATAGTGTGTTTCCTCGCTTAATAGGGTATCTGCGGATACATATCGGGAGTAACAGGCTCATCGCCGAACATATTGATATAGTCTTCCTCGCTCCATATTTCAATTTTATTATCATTACCGAGAAGGTAAACCGTATCACCGATAGATGCATGCTTGAGATAATCCGCAGGAATTGTAAATCTTCCCTGCTTATCGGGGACAATGGTCTTTGCCGATTGCATAAACACACGGGACTTTTTTCTGCCCTCCAGAGTATGTGCTTCTGCTCTGAGATAAGACATCAGTTCCTTGAAGCTTTCGGTATCGTACATAAAAAGACATCCTTCGGGAGCCTTGAATAAAACAAATTCAGGCTGAAGTGCGGTCCTGAAACGAAGAGGTATTATAAGACGGCAGCCGTTCTCAAGAGTATGCTTAGATTCACCGATAAAACTATAGCTCATTCGTTTCACTTCCTTTCTGACACCCAATGAACCTCATGCGAAGCCCAATCAGCTCCAATTTTTAACTTCATTATATATAATACTTCCTTAAAAATCAAGGGGTTTTAGCATATTTTTTTATTTTTTTCAAATATTTTCGTAAAATTTTTTCAATCGACAGAAAAGTGTTGTTTTTTCAGCCTCCCGGAGCATAAATTTAGTGTGACGGAAAACTTCCGCACAACTTTTCAGGAGGCAAAAAAAATGAAAAAAATTGCAGTTTTACTTACGGTTCTTACAGCATTTTCCCTGATTTTCTCTGCCTGCACGGCATCCCCGGCAGGAGAAGAAACGACAGCCGAAGAGACAACTCTCGCTCCCGCGAACGGCACCGAAGAAACACTCACGGAAGACGTTTTTGCAGGAACGGAAGAAGCACAGAACACTACGGAAAATGCAGAAGAAAGCATATTCTATGTAGGGTAAAAAAACATAAAAATCTGCCGTTTACAGACACCTCTGAGGACGGCAGATTTTTTATCTTTTAAACAAAAATCACAGGTCAAATTTCATACAAACTGTATATTATAAGAAAGTTAATAATTATACTGATTTCAAGTTGACAAACGGGGGGCTTCGTGATAGAATATCTAACAACAAAACGAACTGTTTCCGGCAACGGGACAATGCGAAAATACAGTAGTGTTTTCGCTGTTGTTTTATGTCCCGGTATTGACCGGAGAATGAAAGGAAAAAAGATGACGAAGGCAATTAAAGCAAACGTAATAGGTTCATCGGTTCTCCCCGGTTTTGAAACCGGCACGGGTGATTTATTTTCTGTTTCCTCTGTCTTCGAGAAGTACAACGACTTTAAATATACTGTCTTTCCCGGTTTCTGCGATGTGCATGTGCATTTTCGCGAACCGGGTTTTTCTTATAAAGAGGATATGAAAAGCGGCAGTCTCTCGGCTTCTCACGGCGGTTACACGGCAGTATGCACAATGCCGAACCTCTCCCCCGTCCCCGACAGCATTGATAATATGAAGCTTCAGCTTGATGCAATAAAGAAGGATGCGACAATAAAGGTTTATCCTTACGCTTCAATTACCGTAGGCGAAAAAGGAGAAATCCTTTCGGATATGGAAGGACTCGCACAGTACTGTGTTGCCTTCTCCGACGACGGCAGAGGCGTACAGTCCGACGGTATGATGCGTGAAGCAATGCTTAAAGCAAAAAAGCTCGGAAAGATAATAGCAGCTCACTGCGAGGTGAATGACCTGCTTGAGGGCGGATATATACACAAAGGCAGATATGCCGAAGAACACGGTCACAGAGGAATCTGTTCTGAAAGCGAATGGAAGCAGATTGAAAGAGACCTGCAGCTTGTCCGAGAAACGGGATGTGCTTACCACGTATGCCACATTTCCGCAAAGGAAAGCGTTGAGCTTATAAGACAGGCAAAAAAGGAAGGACTTGATGTCACCTGCGAAACTGGTCCCCACTACCTTGTAATGGATGACTCGGACCTGCAGGAGGACGGAAGATTCAAAATGAATCCGCCTTTAAGAGACAAGGAAGACAGACTGGCTCTCATAGAAGGCATTAAAGACGGAACAATTGATATGATTGCAACGGACCACGCTCCCCACTCGGCGGAAGAGAAAAGTAAGGGACTTGAAGGCAGCTCCTTCGGAATCGTGGGACTTGAAACATCCTTTTCCGTTATGTATACAAACTTTGTAAAAACCGGTGAAATAAGCCTCGAAAAGCTTATTGAGCTTATGGCAATAAATCCCCGCAAGCGTTTCGGAATCCCCTTTGACGGCAGCTTTACCGTATGGGACCTCAATAAAGAGTTTACGGTAAATTCCGAAGAATTCCTTTCAAAGGGAAGAGCAACACCCTTCACGGGGGCGAAACTGTCAGGCGTTTGTATGCTGACGGTTTCCGGCAATAAAACAGTTTATGAACATCAGAACATATAAGGAGAGAATTTTATGGCTAAAAGAACAGACATCAAAAAGATTATGATTATCGGCTCAGGCCCCATAGTTATCGGACAGGCTGCCGAATTTGACTATGCGGGCACTCAGGCTTGTCTTGCTCTCAAGGAGGAAGGCTATGAGGTAGTTCTCTGCAACTCCAATCCTGCTACCATTATGACTGATACAATTATCGCAGATAAGGTTTATATGGAGCCTCTGACACTCGAATACGTAGCAAAGATTATCCGTCACGAGCGTCCCGATGCAATAATCCCCGGCATCGGCGGTCAGACAGGTCTTAACCTTGCTATGCAGCTTGAAAAGAAGGGCGTTCTTAAAGAGTGCGGCGTTGAGCTTCTCGGAACAAGCAGCGAAAGCATTGAAAGAGCAGAAGACAGAGAGCTTTTCAAGGAGCTCTGCCAGTCTGTAGGAGAGCCTACAATTCCCTCCGAAATCACATATTCTCTTGATGAAGCAAAGGCTGCAGCCAAAAGAATCGGCTATCCCGTTGTACTTCGTCCCGCATTCACTCTCGGCGGTACGGGCGGCGGCTTTGCTTATAATGAAGAAGAGCTTATTGAGGTCGGCACAAACGCTTTCAAGCTCTCCCCCGTTCATCAGGTTCTTATCGAAAAGAGTGTTAAGGGCTATAAGGAAATCGAATTTGAGGTTATGCGTGACGGCAATGACCATGCAATTACCATCTGCGGAATGGAAAACATTGACCCCGTAGGTGTTCACACAGGCGACTCCTGCGTTGTGGCTCCCATTATGACACTCAGCAAGGAAGACGAAAAAATGCTGAACGATTCCGCAATAAAGCTTATCAAGGAGCTTAAAATCGAAGGCGGATGCAATGTTCAGTTCGCTCTTCACCCCCACACTTCGGAGTATTACCTTATCGAGGTTAACCCCAGAGTTTCACGTTCATCGGCTCTTGCATCAAAGGCTTCAGGTTATCCTATCGCACGCGTAACCGCTAAAATTGCCGTGGGTATGGCTCTCGAAGATATCCAGATTGCCAATACAAATGCAGCATTTGAGCCCAGCCTTGACTACGTTATTGCAAAGCTGCCCCGCTTCCCCTTCGATAAGTTTGCAGGTGCTCCCAATACACTGGGCACACAGATGAAGGCTACCGGTGAAATTATGGGCATCGGTTCAAATCTTGAGGAAGCACTTCTCAAGGGAATCCGTTCACTTGAAATCGGCGCTGACCACATCTATCTTTCAAAGTTCGACAATATGAGTGTTGACGAGCTTCTTGAATACATAAAGGAATTCCGTGCAGACAACATCTTTGCTATCGCCGAGCTTCTCTATCACGGTGTTTCCGTTGAAAAGATTAACGAAATCACAATGATTACCCCCTTCTTCCTTCAGGCATTCAAGAACATCATTGATATGGAAGAAAAGCTTCGTGTAAAGAAGGATATCGAAATCCTCACCGAAGCAAAGAAGATGGGCTTCGGAGACAAGTATATAGCACGTCTCTGGAAATGCTCCGAAGCAGACGTTTACAATATGCGTAAGGAAAACAACCTCTTCCCCGTATTCAAGATGGTTGATACCTGCCACACAGGTGCTTACATTCCTTACTTCTACTCCTCCTACACAGGCGAAAATGCCTCCCGTCTTACCGACAGAAAGAAGATTATCGTTCTCGGTGCAGGTCCTATCCGTATCGGTCAGGGTGTTGAATTTGACTATTCTACCGTACACGCTGTTATGACAATCAAGAATGTAGGCTACGAGGCAATTATTATAAATAACAACCCCGAAACAGTTTCCACCGACTACACAACTGCGGACAAGCTTTATTTCGAGCCTCTTACTCCCGAAGATGTTATGAACATCGTTGAATTCGAAAAGCCCGAAGGTGTTGTAGCTTCCCTCGGCGGTCAGACTGCCATTAACCTTGCTCAGCCTCTTCACGACAGAGGTGTCAGAATCATCGGTACGGACTGCGCTGCTATTGACCGTGCAGAGGACCGTAACGCATTTGAAAATCTTCTTAACGAACTTAACATTCCCCGTGCAAAGGGTAAGGCTGTTACCAAGATTGAAGACGGCATTGCAGCCGCTGCTGAAATCGGCTACCCCGTACTTGTCCGTCCCTCCTTCGTTCTCGGCGGACGCGCTATGCAGATTGTTGCAAACGAAGAACAGTTAAGACATTACCTCAAGACAGCCGTTGAAATCGACGAGGACAAGCCCGTGCTTGTTGACAAATACATTCAGGGTAAGGAAGTTGAGGTTGACGCTATCTGCGACGGCATTGACGTTTTCGTTCCCGGTATTATGGAGCTTATCGAAAGAACGGGTATCCACTCCGGTGACTCAATAAGCGTATATCCCACTTTCTCAGTATCCGATAAGGTCAAAGGCACAATCCTGCAGTATGCAAAGAAGCTCGGTCTCGGCATCGGCATCAAGGGTCTTTACAACATTCAGTTCATTGTTGACGAGCACGACGATGTTTACATCATTGAAGTTAACCCCCGTTCCTCACGTACTGTTCCCTTCCTTTCAAAGGCAACAGGCTACTCACTTGCAGATATAGCAACCGAGGTAATTATGGGCAAATCCCTTAAGGAACAGGGCATATTCGGAATTTATCCCGATGAAAAGAAGAGATGGTACGTAAAGGTTCCCGTATTCTCCTTCTCAAAAATCAGAGGACTTGACGCATATCTGTCCCCCGAAATGAAGTCCACCGGCGAAGCAATCGGTTATGACGACAAGCTTTACCGTGCAGTTTATAAGGCACTTCAGGCTGCAGGCACAAAGCTTCAGAACTACGGTACCGTATTTGCAACAATTGCCGATAAGGACAAGGAAGAAGCACTTCCTCTTATCAGAAGATTCTATAAGCTCGGCTTCAACATCGAAGCAACTGAAGGCACAGCGGCATTCCTCAAGGCACACGGCATCAGAACTCACGTGCACAAGAAAATAAGCGAAGGCAGCACCGAAATAATTGATGCTATCCGTCAGGGTCATATAGCTTATGTTATCAATACAAGAGATATCGGCTCAAACGGACCTATGAGCGACGGACACGAAATCAGAAGATATGCAACAGAGAATAACATCACACTCTTTACGGCTCTCGACACGGTAAGCGTTCTTCTTGATGTTCTTGAAGAAACAACACTCTGTATTTCAACAATTGATGCATAAGGAGCACAAATGAAACAAAGTTTATTTACAATCAAAGAGAACCGTCCCCTCACAAAAGACGTATATCTTATGCGTCTTGAGGGAGACACCTCAGATATAACAGCCCCCGGTCAGTTTGTTAATATCAAGCTCGACGGTCTTTTCCTCAGACGTCCCATTTCCGTAAACGATGTTGAGGGGAATGTACTTACAATCATCTACAAGGTTGTAGGCACGGGTACCGAGCAGATGAAGGAAATGAAAAGCGGCACTCTTGATATTCTTACAGGCCTCGGCAACGGCTACGACACCTCCCTTTCGGGAGAAAATGTACTTCTTGTGGGCGGCGGTGTCGGTGTACCTCCCCTTTATATGCTTGCAAAAAAGCTTATTAAAGAAGGTAAGAAGGTCGGTGTGATTCTCGGCTTCAACACGGAAAGCGAAGTGTTCTTTGAAGAGGAATTCAAGGCTCTCGGCTGTGACGTTACCGTTACGACTGTTGACGGCAGCCGCGGAGTTAAGGGATTTGTTACAAATGCCCTTGAAAGCTTCCCCGATGCAGCTTATTTCTACACCTGCGGTCCCGAGCCTATGCTGAAAGCACTTTACAACGCAACATCTATTGAAGGACAGTTCAGCTTTGAAGAGAGAATGGGCTGCGGCTTCGGTGCCTGTATGGGATGCTCCTGCAAGACACTTTACGGCAACAAGAGAATATGCAAGGACGGTCCCGTCCTTAAGAAGGAGGAGATAATATGGGAAAAATGAGTGTTGACCTTTGCGGAATAACTCTTGATAATCCCGTTATCCCCGCAAGCGGTACCTTCGGCTACGGCTATGAATTTGCCGAGCTTTACGATATAAATATTCTCGGAACTTTCTCCTTCAAGGGAACAACAAAGGATCCCAGATTCGGAAATCCCACTCCCAGAATTGCGGAGTGTACCGCCGGTATGATAAATGCCGTCGGACTTCAGAATCCCGGTGTTGAGAAGGTAATTTCGGAAGAGCTTCCTAAAATGAGAAAGGTCTTCCGTAAGAAGGTTATGGCTAATGTCAGCGGTTTTTCAATTGAGGACTATGCCTACACCTGCGAAAAGCTTGACAAATGCGAAGAGGTAGGCTGGCTTGAAGTAAATGTCAGCTGTCCCAATGTTCACGGCGGCGGTATGAGCTTCGGCACTTCCCCCGAGGCTGCGGCAGAGGTAACCAAAGCAGTAAAAAAGGTTACAACCAAGCCCGTAATCATCAAGCTTTCCCCCAACGTAACAGACATCGTAAGCATTGCAAAGGCCTGCGAGGAAGCAGGAGCCGACGGCATAAGCCTTATAAATACACTTCTCGGCATGAGAATTGACCTTAAGACAAAAAAGCCCGTAATTGCAAACAAAATGGGCGGTTTTTCAGGCAGCGCCATATTCCCCGTTGCGGTAAGAATGGTTTATCAGGTCGCCAATGCCGTTAACATTCCCGTTGTAGGTATGGGCGGTGTTTCAAAGGCTGAGGATGTTATTGAGCTTATGCTTGCAGGTGCTACGGCAGTTGAAATCGGTGCACAGAATCTTATTGACCCCTTCTGTGCAAGAGATATAATAAATGACCTTCCGATGGTTATGGAGAAATACGGAATAAATTCACTTTCAGATATAATAGGAGGAGCAAAATAATGGGTAAAGACGTAATTATCGCCTGCGATTTTCCGAACAAGGAAAAGGTTATGAGCTTTCTTGATCTGTTTACAGAGGAGAAGCCTTTCGTAAAAATAGGCATGGAGCTTTTCTACGGCGCAGGCCCTGAAATCGTTAAAGAAATCAAAGCCAGAGGCCACAAGATATTCCTTGACCTCAAGCTTCACGACATCCCTAACACAGTAAAAAAGTCAATGGCTGTTCTTTCGGGACTTGATGTTGATATGACAAACCTTCACGCAGCAGGAACAATAAGAATGATGGAGGCTGCAATTGAAGGTCTCACAAGAGAAGACGGCACACGTCCCATTCTCATTGCGGTTACACAGCTTACTTCTACAGACCAGGAGGCTATGGAAAACGACCTTCTTATTAGAGAGCCTATTGACAAGGTTGTTATGCATTATGCCGAGAACGCTAAAAAGGCAGGTCTTGACGGTGTTGTATGCTCTCCCCTCGAGGCAGAAAAGGTGCACACCGTATGCGGCAAGGATTTCGTAACGGTTACTCCCGGAGTACGCTTTGCTGACGGAGAAATCGGTGACCAGAAGAGAGTTATGACTCCCGAGCAGGCAAAGCTTATCGGTTCGGATTACATCGTTGTCGGCAGACCCATCACGGGAGCAGAGGACCCCGTTGCAGCATACAGAAGATGCGTTAAAGAATTCGTAGGTTAAGGAGATTAATTATGGAAAGCTACAAGAGAGATTTTATACAGTTTCTTGAGGGCGCAGGCGTTCTTAAGTTCGGTGATTTTACAGCTAAAAGCGGAAGAAAGATTCCCTATTTCATCAACGCAGGCGACATAAAGACCGGCGATCAGATTTCAAAGCTCGGCGAATTCTACGCCAAGGCATATTTTGACAAAATCGGCAATAAGAAAACCGTTCTTTACGGTCCCGCTTACAAGGGCATTCCGATTGCGGTTTCCGTTGCATGTGCACTTTCAAAGGAAAATCTTGATGTTCCCTTCTTCTTCAACAGAAAGGAAGAAAAGGACCACGGCGAGGGCGGTGTATTTGTAGGCTACAAGCCCGTTGCCGGCGAAGAAATCGTAATCGTTGAGGATGTTATCACAGCAGGTACGGCAATAAGAGAAAGCATGGCTATCCTCTCTTCCCTTAAGGACACAAAGGTTGCAGCCTGCTTTGTTATGGTTGACAGAAAAGAAAAGGGTCAGACCGAAAAGTCCGCTATGGCAGAGGTAGGAGAAGAATTCGGCTTCCCTGTATATTCCGTTGTTGATGTTTACGACATCATCGAATACCTCGAAGAAGACGAAAAGAACAAGGAAAACGTTGACAGAATCAAGGCTTACCTTGCTGTAAACGGTGCAAAAGCATAAAAAAGCATAGAAAAAGAAAGGAAACGGGTGTAAATGAGAAGTCTTATAAGCATTTTTGATTTAACCGTCCCCGAAATAGACGAGCTTATTGAAACAGCTAAGGATATTATAGCAAATCCCGACGAATATGCAGAAAAGTGCAGACACAAGAAGCTTGCCACACTTTTCTATGAGCCCTCTACAAGAACAAGACTCAGCTTTGAAGCTGCAATGCTTGAGCTGGGCGGTAGTGTGCTCGGATTTTCGGAGGCAACAAGCTCCTCTGCGGCAAAGGGCGAAAGCGTAGCAGACACCGCAAAGGTTATCAGCTGCTATGCGGATATAATTGCAATGCGCCATCCTAAGGAGGGGGCTCCCTTTGTTGCTGCAGAAAATGCAGATGTTCCTGTAATAAATGCAGGCGACGGCGGTCACAACCATCCCACACAAACACTTACCGACCTTCTCACAATACACCGTGAAAAGGGCTCCTTGCACGGCTTCACAATCGGCTTCTGCGGAGATTTACGTTACGGCAGAACCGTTCATTCGCTGATATATGCCCTTTCCCGTTACGAAGACATAAACGTGGTGCTTATATCCCCTACAGAGCTTCGTCTTCCCGGGAACATAAAGAAAAAGTATCTTAAAGAGGGCAGCTTCCGGGAAACTCACAGCCTTGAAGAGGCACTTCCCTCACTTGACATACTTTATATGACAAGAATCCAGCAGGAGCGCTTCCCTACATTTGAAGAGTATCTCAAGCTCAAGGATTCATACTGTCTTGACACAGATAAGCTTTGCCTTGCAAAAGAAACACTTACAATTATGCATCCCCTGCCCCGTGTAAACGAAATAAGCGTAGGAGTTGACAAAGACCCGAGAGCCTGTTATTTCAAGCAGGCATTAAACGGTAAATACATAAGAATGGCTTTGATTCTCAAGCTTCTTGAGGAAGCCGAAAAGGACAGAGCCTACCATCCGGATACAGATTATATTGTTGATAATACCCTTCGCTGTGACAACAGTAAGTGTATAACGTCCATTGAGCAGGAGCTTCAGCACAAGTTCCGTCTGACAGACCCCGAAAACGGTGTCTACAGATGTATTTACTGCGAAAGACAGACCAGCAAAAACTGACACTTATATATTTTAGTGCCTTGACTGAAACCGGTATTTATGTTAAAATATATACTGTTACAGAGCTTTACGACTGACGGAATAATGTGGAGCACCACAGAGGAGTAAAGCGAGCTCAGGCTGACGGGGATTAAACCCATCACGCCTGACAAATGATAATTTTCAGGTAACGGGCGAAACCGTAGTGTTATCGGTTTTCCGTCATCCTGCAAGCCGACCGTCTGGGCACATTTACTGTGAGGTATTTGTGCCCTTTTTTGTTTTTTATTGAAAAAAGGAGGTAAAAAAATGAAGAAAGTCGGAATTGTTATGGGAAGCGACTCTGATCTTCCCATCATAAAAAAAGCAACAGATACATTAAAAGAGCTTGATATTCCCTTTGAGGTACATATATATTCTGCTCACCGTACCCCCGAAGAAGCAAGAGAGTTTTCTCTTAATGCCCGTGAAAACGGCTTCGGTGCCATAATCTGCGCAGCGGGTATGGCAGCACACTTAGCAGGTGCTGTAGCCGCTAATACTACCCTGCCTGTTATCGGTATTCCCTGCAAATCTTCCGTTCTTGACGGAATGGATGCACTCCTCTCAACTGTTATGATGCCTCCCGGAATCCCCGTTGCAACAGTAGCAATTAACGGCGGTGCAAATGCGGCTCTTCTTGCAGCTCAGATAATTGCCGTTGAGGACAAGGCATTGGCAGATAAGCTTGATGCAAAAAGAAAGACTGCTGCAGCAGCAGTTCTCGAAAAAGACAAGAATGTTCTTTCTCAGCTTTAATATAAACCTATTCACACAATAAAGGAGGAAGACAAATGGGCGGATTTTTCGGTGCCGCTTGTAAAACCGATGCTATGAGCGACGTGTTTTTCGGAACAGACTATCACTCACATCTCGGCACAAAAAGCGGCGGTATGGCAGCCTATGACAAAAAAATAGGTCTGCAAAGAGTTATACACAACATAAGAAACTCACCCTTCAGAACAAAATTTGAAGATATATTTGATGAAATGGAAGGCTCTTCGGCTATAGGCTGTATCAATGACAGTGAGCCTCAGCCCCTTCTTATTCGTTCAAATCTCGGCACTTATGCTATCTGCATTATCGGTATCATCAACAATGCAGAAGCACTTATAAAACAGTACCTTACCTTCTCAAGCGGCCATTTCGGTGCTATGACGGGCGGTGCGGTAAATTCAACCGAGCTCGTTGCTGCACTTATTAATCAGAAAAGCAACTTTGTAGAGGGAATTACCTTTGCACAGGATTCCATTGACGGTACCGCAAACATCCTTATTCTCAAAGATGACGGAGCAATAATTGCAGCCCGTGACAAGATGGGAAGAATCCCCGTAATTCTCGGCAAAAGCGAGGACGGCTACTGTGCGGCATTCGAGTCCTTTGCATATAAAAAGCTGGGGTATTCCGATTATAAGGAGTTAGGCCCGGGAGAAATCGTTGAAATCACCGCAGAAGGCGTGACACAGCTCTCCCCTCCCCGTAAGGAAATGAGGATCTGCTCATTCTTATGGACTTATTACGGTTATTCAACCTCCACCTATGAAGGTGTTAACGTTGAAATTATGCGATACAAAAACGGAGAAATTCTTGCAAGAAACGACAGAAAGAACGGTCTTTGCAAGGATGTTGATTATGTAGGCGGTGTACCCGACTCGGGAACCCCCCATGCAATAGGATATGCAAATGAAAGCCATATTCCCTTTGCAAGACCCTTCATAAAGTACACTCCCACATGGCCAAGAAGCTTTACTCCTTCAAATCAGAAGGAAAGAAACAGAATCGCAAAAATGAAGCAGATTCCCGTTCACGAGCTTATTGAAGGACAGAATCTTCTTTTTGTTGACGATTCTATCGTAAGAGGCACACAGCTGAGAGAAACCGTTGATTTTCTTTATGACAACGGCGCAAAGGCAGTTCATATGCGCTCTGCATGTCCTCCCATAATGTACGGATGTAAATATCTTAATTTCTCAAGGGCAACAAGCGAAATGGAGCTTATAACAAGAAGCACCATATATGAGCTTGAAGGTGATGAGGGAATGAAGCATCTGGAAGAATATTCAAACCCCGAAACCGAAAGAGGAAAGAAATTAAGACAGACAATAAGCAACTCTCTTCACTTCGCGTCCCTTGAATTCCAGACCCTGGAAGGTCTTTTAGAAGCAATAGGACTCCCGGCTGACAAGGTTTGTACCTACTGTTGGACCGGAAAAGAATAAATAAACGATACAGGAGAATGTAAAATGGATCACAAGAATTCTTTTTCTGCCAGCTATGCTGCTGCAGGTGTTGATATTACTGCCGGCTATAAATCGGTAGAGCTTATGAAAAAGCACGTTGCAAGAACCCGTAACGAGGGTTGTCTTGACGAAGTAGGCGGATTTGGCGGCTGCTTTGACCTCAGCTGTATTGCAGGTATGGAGCATCCTGTTTCCGTTTCCGGTACAGACGGCTGCGGCACAAAGGTTAAGCTTGCCATTCTTATGGACAAGCACGACACTATCGGTATTGATGCTGTTGCTATGTGTGTAAACGACATCATCTGTGTCGGTGCAAAGCCCTTATTCTTCCTTGACTATATTGCCTGCGGCAAGAACTTCCCCGAAAAGATTGCCGAAATCGTAGGCGGTGTTGCAGAAGGCTGTGTTCAGTCCGGTGCCGCTCTTATAGGCGGCGAAACTGCCGAGCATCCCGGTCTTATGCCCGAAGAGGATTACGACCTTGCAGGCTTTGCCGTAGGTGTTGTTGATAAGCCTAAAATGATTGACAACAGCAAAATGGCTGTGGGCGATGTTGTTATAGCTCTCCCTTCAACCGGTATTCATTCCAACGGTTTCAGCCTTTGCAGAAAGGTTTTTGATATTGACAACAATAACCCCGAGCTTTATGTTCCCCGTGAAGAGCTTGACGGAAAGAGCATTGCTGAAGCTCTTCTTGTTCCCACAAAGATTTACGTAAAACCCGTTCTCAGCCTTCTTGAAAAGGTTCAGGTCAAGGGTATTTCCCATATTACGGGCGGCGGCTTCTATGAAAATATTCCGAGAAGCATTCCCGACGGACTCTGTGCAAAGATTGACAAATCCGCTGTTAAGGTACTTCCCATCTTTGACGTAATTGCAAAGTGGGGCAATATTCCCGAAAGAGATATGTATAACACCTACAATATGGGTGTCGGTATGAGCATTGTTGTTCCCGCAGACGAAGCAGAGCTTTCTCTTTCAATTCTTAAGGAAAACGGCATCGACGCTTACGTAATCGGTGAGATTATTGAAGGCGAAGAGAAGGTGATTCTCTGATGAGTAAGAGAATTGCAGTTCTTGTTTCCGGCGGAGGCACAAACCTTCAGGCACTTATTGATGCCGAAAAAAGAGGAGAACTCGGTAACGGAAAAATTACCTGTGTAATTTCCTCCAAGGCAGATGCCTATGCACTTACACGTGCAGAAAATAACGGAATAAAAACAAGAACACTTATAAGAAAAGATTTTTCTGATATCGCATCCTACAGCCGTGCTATGAGAGATGTGCTTCTTGAGGAAAAGGCAGATCTGGTTGTATATGCAGGCTTTATGACAATACTTGACGAAAACGTCTGTGATGCGTTTCAGTATAAAATGATAAACGTACATCCGGCACTCATTCCCTCCTTCTGCGGAAAGGGATATTACGGCTTACACGTCCACGAGGAGGCCCTGAAAAAGGGGGTCAAGGTTTCGGGTGCTACAGTACATTTTGTAACTGCGGAATGCGATGCAGGTCCCATAATCTTACAGAAGGCTGTTGAGGTCGCGGAGGATGATACTCCCGAAACACTGCAGAAAAGAATTATGGAGCAGGCAGAATGGAAGATTCTTCCCAAAGCCGTGCAGCTTTTCTGCGATGACAGAATAACAGTTGAAAACAATAAAACATATATTAAATAACCGGAGGAACTCTAAATGGAAATCAAGTCTCTTGAATGTGAACTTAATTCTCTCCCCTACCACGGCAGAGGTATTATTATAGGCAAAAGTGCCGACGGCAAGAAGGCAGTTTCCGCTTACTTTATTATGGGTAGAAGCGTTAACAGCCGCAACCGTGTTTTCATCCCCGAAGGCGATGCCATGAGAACAAAGGCTTTCGACGAGTCAAAGATGACAGATCCCCATCTTATTATCTATTATCCCGTAAGAGTTCTCGGCAATAAGACTATCGTTACAAACGGTGATCAGACCGATACAATTTACGAGCTTATGGATAAGCAGATGACCTTTGAGCAGGCTCTCAGAACCCGTGAGTTTGAGGATGATGCACCGAACTTTACTCCCCGTATTTCAGGTATCATCCACCACGAAAACGGAAAGATGAATTACGCAATGTCAATTCTCAAGTCAGCAGACGGTGACGGCAGCTCCTGTCAGAGATACACCTATGCTTATGAAAACCCCATTGCAGGTAAGGCAAAGTTCATTCACACCTATAAGTGCGACGGAAATCCCCTTCCCTCCTTTGAAGGTGAACCCAAGACACTTGAGCTTCCCGACGTTGACATTGATACTCTTACAGACATTATCTGGAAAAACCTTAACGCTGATAACAAGGTTTCTCTTTTCGTAAGATACATTGACCTTGAGACAAGCGAATCCGAAACAAGAATCGTAAACAAAAACGTATAAGGAGAACTGAAATGAAAGAATTTGAACTTAAATACGGCTGTAACCCCAATCAGAAGCCCTCAAAAATTTTTATGGATAACGGCGGAGACCTTCCCATTGAAATTTTAAGCGGCAGACCCGGTTATATCAACTTCCTTGATGCATTCAACTCCTGGCAGCTTGTCAAGGAATTAAAGGAAGCAACAGGTCTTCCTGCAGTTACCTCCTTCAAGCACGTAAGCCCCACATCTGCAGCCGTTGGTATCAAGCTCAACGATACTCTCAAGAAGGCCTGCTTTGTTGATGATATTGAAGGACTTGATGAAAGCCCCCTTGCCTGTGCGTATGCAAGAGCCAGAGGCACAGACAGAATGTGCTCCTTCGGTGACTGGGTAGCACTTTCCGATGTTTGCGATGTGACTACTGCTCTTCTTATAAAGAGAGAGGTTTCCGACGGTGTTATTGCACCCGGTTATGAACCTGAGGCTCTTGAAATACTTAAATCCAAGAGAAAGGGCAACTATAACATCGTAAAAATTGACCCCGACTATGTTCCCGAAGAAATTGAAAGAAAGCACGTTTTCGGTATCACCTTCGAGCAGGGCAGAAACAACTATAAGATAGATGCATCCTTACTTAACAATATCGTAACAGCAAATAAGGATATTCCCGAAGAAGCTGCAAGAGATCTCGTGATTTCTCTTATCACACTTAAATACACACAGTCAAACTCCGTATGCTATGCTTTTGACGGTCAGGCAATCGGTGTAGGTGCAGGTCAGCAGTCAAGAATCCATTGCACACGTCTCGCAGGCACAAAGGCTGACACATGGTTCCTCCGTCAGCACGAAAAGGTACTGAACCTTCCCTTCAAGCCCGAAATCGGCAGACCCGACCGTGACAACGTAATTGACGGCTACATCAACAAGAACGAAGAGGATGTTTGTGCAGACGGCAACTGGCAGAAATATTTCACCTCTCAGCCTGAACCCTTCACCGCTGAAGAAATGAGAGCCTTCCTTGACTCCCGTGACGGTGTAGCCCTCGGCTCAGACGCATTCTTCCCCTTCTCAGATAACATTGAAAGAGCAAAGAAGAGCGGCGTAAAATACGTTGTTCAGCCCGGCGGTTCTATCCGTGACGACCTTGTAATTGAATGTGCAGACAAGTACGGTATGGCTATGGCATTTACAGGTATGCGTCTGTTCCACCATTAATTAACGGAGACTTACAGAATGAAAATAATGGTTGTAGGCGGTGGCGGAAGAGAACACGCCATCATAAAGAAAATTAAGGAAAATCCCGAAGTTACAAAGATTTTTGCACTCCCCGGAAACGGCGGTATGGCAAAGGATGCCACGTTAGTGAGCATCGGTGCTACCGACATTGACGGTATTGTGAATTTCGCAAAGGAAAACGGGATTGATTATGCGGTTGTAGCTCCCGACGATCCTCTGGTGCTGGGATGTGTTGACAGACTCGAGGAAATCGGTATCCCCTGCTTCGGACCTCGCGCCAATGCCGCTATAATTGAAGGCAGTAAGGTTTTTTCAAAGAACCTTATGAAGAAATATAATATTCCTACTGCAAAATACGAGGTCTTCAGTGATATGGAAAAGGCTCTCGGGTATCTTGAGACTGCCCCCATTCCCACGGTTATCAAGGCTGACGGACTTGCTCTCGGAAAGGGTGTTATTATTGCATTCACCCTCGATGAAGCAAAGGCAGCGGTAAAATCAATGATGCTCGATAAGGCATTCGGAAAAAGCGGTGACAACATCGTTATTGAGGAATTCCTCCAGGGTCCCGAGGTTTCCGTGCTTGCTTTCACAGACGGAAAAACCGTAAAGCCTATGGTTTCATCAATGGACCACAAGAGAATAGGTGACAATGATACCGGTCTTAATACGGGCGGTATGGGTACAATTGCTCCCAACCCCTATTATACAAAGGACGTTGCAGACAGATGTATGAAGGAAATTTTCCTTCCCACAATCAATGCAATGAACGAGGAAGGCAGAACCTTCAAGGGATGTCTTTACTTCGGTCTTATGATTACAAAGGACGGTCCCAAGGTTATAGAATACAACTGCCGTTTCGGCGATCCCGAAACTCAGGTTGTTCTTCCCCTTCTTGAAAGCGACCTTCTCACAGTTATGAAGGCAGTAACAGAAGAAAAGCTCGCAGAAACTGAGGTTAAATTCTCAGAAAAAAGCGCCTGCTGTGTAATTACTGCATCAAAGGGCTATCCCACCGCTTATGAAAAGGGTTATGAAATTACCTTTACCGATGAGGCACTTGCAGCTACATTTGTCGCAGGTGCAAAAGAGGAAAACGGAAAGCTTGTTACCTGGGGCGGCAGAGTTACGGGTACCACCGCAGTTGCAGATACGCTGGCTTGTGCAATCAAGGAAGCCTACCGTCTTTCCGACGGTGTTAAGTTTGAAGGTGCTTACAGAAGATCCGACATAGGACAAAGAGCCCTTCAGGCGAAATGATAATGGAGGAAATTATTTATGGTTTATCGTATATTTGTAGAAAAGAAGACGGGGCTTGATAACGAAGCCAAGGGGCTTCTTAATGAAGCTAAGAATCTTCTCGGCATTGAAGGCTTAGAGGACATCCGTCTTTTCAACCGCTACGATGCAGAAAACATAACGGAAGAGTTGTTTGACTATGCCGTAAAGACTGTTTTCTCTGAGCCTCAGCTTGATAATGTATCAGACGCTGTAGAGCTTCCCGAAGCTTACGTTTTTGCAGTTGAAGCTCTTCCCGGTCAGTTTGACCAGAGAGCTGACTCTGCGGCACAGTGTATTCAGATTATCTCACAGGGCGAACGTCCTCTTATCCGTACAGCAAAGGTTTATGCCCTTTACGGTGCACTTACAGAAGCTGATATTGAAGCCTTCAAGCACCACGTAATAAATGCTGTTGAAAGCCGTGAAGCAGCCCTCGAGAAGCCCGAAACACTTGCAGCTGTATATGCAGCTCCCGAAAAGGTAGCTACTGTTGAAGGCTTTATTTCAATGGACGAAAATGCTCTCGCAGAGCTCCTTGACGAAAAGGGACTTGCAATGGATCTTGACGACCTCAAATTCCTGCAGGGCTACTTCAGAGATACAGAGCACAGAGATCCCACAATCACAGAAATCCGTGTTGTTGACACATATTGGTCCGACCATTGCCGTCACACAACCTTCTCAACACATATTGACAATGTACGTATTGACGATCCTGCAGTACAGGAGGCTTACGAGCGTTATCTTGCCGCAAGAGTAGAGGTTTACGGTGAAGAAAAAGCCGCTAAACGTCCTCAGACTCTTATGGATATCGCAACTATCGGTACAAAGACCCTTAAAAAGCGCGGTCTTCTTCCCGAGCTTGACGAAAGCGAAGAAATCAATGCCTGCTCAATTCACGTAACCGCAACGGTTAACGGCGAAGACCAGGACTGGCTTCTTATGTTCAAGAATGAAACTCACAACCATCCTACAGAAATCGAGCCCTTCGGCGGTGCCGCAACCTGTATCGGCGGTTGTATCCGTGACCCCCTTTCAGGACGTGCTTATGTTCATCAGGCTATGCGTGTAACAGGTGCCGGTGACCCCAGAAAGACTATTGCAGAAACCTTACCCGGTAAGCTTCCTCAGAGAAAAATCTGTCAGACAGCAGCCGCCGGCTACTCCTCATACGGTAATCAGATAGGTCTTGCAACAGGTCACGTTGCCGAGATGTATCACGAGGGCTTTGTTGCAAAGCGTATGGAATGCGGTGCCGTTGTTGCCGCTGCTCCCGCTTACAATGTACGTCGTGAAAGACCCGCCCCCGGTGATGTTATCGTGCTTCTCGGCGGACGTACAGGCCGTGACGGTATCGGCGGTGCTACAGGCTCATCAAAGAGCCACAATATGAAGTCACTTACAACAATGGCTTCCGAGGTTCAGAAGGGTAACGCACCCGAAGAAAGAAAGATTCAGAGACTTTTCAGAAACGCAGAGGTTACCCGTCTTATCAAGCGCTGTAATGACTTCGGTGCAGGCGGTGTTTCCGTTGCTATCGGTGAGCTTGCTCCCGGTCTTCAGATTGACCTTGATGCAGTACGCAAAAAGTATGAAGGTCTTGACGGTACGGAAATTGCCATTTCCGAATCTCAGGAGCGTATGGCAGTTGTTGTAGCCGCTGAAGATGCAGATAAATTCATTGAATTTGCAGAAAAAGAGAACCTTGAAGCTTACCGTGTTGCAGTTGTAACCGAAGAAGAGCGTATGGTTATGAAGTGGAAGGGCAATGTTATTGCAAACCTCAGCCGTGAATTCCTTGACACAAACGGTGCCGTTAAGCACGCAGACGCTCACGTTACAGCAAAGGACCTTTCCGTTTTAAGTAAGGCTATGTACGGCTCATTACGCGAAATGGCAAGCGATCTGCGTACCGCAAGCCAGAGAGGTCTTGTTGAAAGATTTGACTCAACAATCGGTGCCGGCAGTATCATTATGCCTTACGGCGGTAAGCGTCAGCTGACACCCGCACAGTCTATGGCAGCAGTACTTCCCGTGCTCCCCGGTCAGGAAACAGATGCAGCAAGCGTATTCAGCTGGGGCTGTGATCCCGATCACCTTTCCGTTGACCCTTACACAGGTGCTCACGCATCTATATATAATTCAGTCGCTAAGCTTGTTGCCGCAGGCTGTGACTACAAGAAGGCATATCTTACCTTACAGGAGTTCTTCGAGAAGCTGAAAACTGAGCCCGAGCGTTGGGGCAAGCCCTTCGCAGCACTTCTCGGTGCACTTGATGCTCAGCTTGAATTAGGTGCTGCCGCCATCGGCGGTAAGGACTCAATGTCCGGCTCATTCCTTGACAAGGATGTTCCTCCCACACTTATTTCCTTTGCTATCGCTCCCATAAAGAAACAGGATGTTATAAGCCCCGAATTCAAGGAAGCAGGAAATCCCGTTTACCTCTTCGGTGCGGCAGACGAAAGTGCTGAAAGCCTGAAAGCTACCTGGGAAGCATTCCACAAGCTTTGTGCAGAAGGAAAGGTTAAGGCTTCATGGGCTGTTGAGCGCGGTATCGGCGAAGCAGTTATGAAGATGTCCTTCGGTAACAACATCGGCTTCAAGGCATCCTCCGACCTTAAGGATAACTGGCATCTCGGTATGTGGGGCTTCATTGTAGCTGAGCTTACTGAAAACGTAACACTTCCCGGTGTTATGAAAATCGGTGCAACCACAGAAGAAGCAGTTATCTGTCTCGGTGAAGACTCTGCTTCAATTGAAGAGCTTTATAAATTACATACAGCAACTCTTGAGGATGTATACCCCACAAAGGCCAAGGAAGACAAGGGCGAAATCCCCACCTTCTCCTTTGACGGCAAGTGCAGCGCAAGACCTCAGAATAAGGTAGCCCGTCCCAAGGTGCTTATCCCTGTATTCCCCGGCACAAACTGCGAATACGACTCAGCAAGAGCCGTTGAAAAAGCAGGTGCAGAGGCTGAAATCTTTGTAATCAGAAACCTCACAGCGGAAGACGTTGCAAGAAGCGTTGAAGGCTTTTCAAAGAAGGTAAAGGAAAGCCAGATTATCTTCATTCCCGGCGGCTTCTCAGGCGGTGACGAGCCCGACGGTTCAGCTAAATTCATTACGGCATTTTTCCGCAACCCCGCTGTCAAGGAAGCTGTAACAGACCTTCTTGACAACCGTGACGGTCTTATGTGCGGTATCTGTAACGGCTTCCAGGCTCTTATCAAGCTCGGTCTTGTTCCCTACGGTAAGATTATTGATACTGATGAAAGCTGTCCTACTCTTACCTTCAACAACATCAACCGTCATCAGAGCAGAATCGTTCACACACGTATCGCATCTGTAAAGTCTCCGTGGCTTAGCCTTATGAATGTCGGCGACATTGTAAACGTACCCATTTCCCACGGTGAAGGAAAGTTCTTAGCTTCCCCCGAGCTTATTGATGAGCTCAGCAAAAACGGACAGATTGCAACACAGTATGTTGACCTTGAGGGTAACGCAACTGCGAATATCGACTTCAATCCCAACGGCTCTCTTTGTGCTATTGAGGGTATCACCTCCCCCGACGGCAGAGTTTTCGGTAAGATGGGTCACTCCGAAAGAATCGGCGACGGTCTTTATAAGAATGTACCCGGCGAATATGACATACAGATGTTTAAATCTGCAGTAGAATACTTCAAATAAATTGTAATTTGCCATTGCTGTGTGGGGCGGACGTCCTCCCCCACAGCAACGAAAAGACAACTTTACTGTTAAATTATAATTTACAGGAGGAAAATATTATGGAATACAAATCCGATATAGAAATTGCTCAGAGCTGTCAGATGCGTCACATCAGAGAAATTGCAAAGTCTGCAGATGTTGATGAAAAATATATTGAACAGTACGGCAATTACAAGGCAAAAATTGATCCCGCACTTATTAAGGAAACCGACAAAAAGGACGGTAAGCTCATTCTTGTTACTGCCATTACCCCCACACCTGCAGGTGAAGGAAAAACCACAACGACAATCGGTCTTGCAGACGGTCTCAAGAGAATCGGCAAGAACGTCACCGTTGCTCTCAGAGAGCCCTCTCTCGGCCCCGTTTTCGGTGTTAAGGGCGGTGCTGCCGGCGGCGGTTACGCTCAGGTTGTACCTATGGAGGACATAAATCTTCACTTTACAGGTGACTTCCACGCAATCGGTGCTGCAAATAACCTTCTTGCAGCTATGCTTGATAACCACATTCAGCAGGGAAATCAGCTCGGTATTGATGTCAGAAAAATCACATGGAAGCGCTGTGTTGATATGAATGACCGTCAGCTTCGTTTCATTGTTGACGGTATGGGCGGTAAGGCTAACGGTGTTCCCCGTGAGGACGGCTTTGATATTACCGTTGCAAGTGAAATTATGGCAGTCCTCTGCCTTTCAAATTCAATCACAGAGCTTAAAGAAAAGCTTTCAAATATCATTGTAGGCTATACCTATGACGATAAGCCCGTAACCTGCGGACAGTTAAAGGCGGCAGGTGCTATGACAGCCCTTCTCAAGGATGCAATAAAGCCCAACCTTGTGCAGACCCTTGAAGGTACTCCCGCATTCGTACACGGCGGTCCTTTCGCAAATATTGCACACGGCTGTAACTCAATTATGGCTACAAAGGTTGCCCTCAAGATGGGTGACTACACAGTAACGGAGGCAGGCTTCGGTGCAGATCTCGGTGCTGAAAAGTTCCTTGACATCAAGTGCCGTATGGCAGGTCTTACTCCCGATGCTGTTGTAGTTGTGGCAACTGTAAGAGCTCTCAAGATGCACGGCGGTCTTCCCAAGACAGCTCTTGGCACAGAAGACCTTACAGCACTTGAAAAGGGTATCCCCAATCTTCTGAGACACGTTTCAAATATCAAAAATGTTTATAAGCTCCCCTGCGTTGTTGCAGTTAACCGCTTCCCCACAGATACGGACAATGAAATTGATTTCATTATCAAAAAGTGTAAGGAGCTCGGCGTAAATACCGTTCTCTCTACCGTATGGGCAGAAGGCGGCAAGGGCGGTGAAGAGCTCGCAAAGGAAGTTGTTCGTCTTTGCGAAGAGGAAAAGGGCAATTTCACCTTTGCTTATGAGCTTGACACAACAATCGAAGAAAAGATTGAAGCTATTGTAAAGAAGGTTTACGGCGGTAACGGAATTATTCTTACACCCAATGCTAAGAAGCAGATTGAGCAGTTAACCGCTCTCGGCTTCGGAAATCTTCCCGTTTGTGTCGCAAAGACACAGTATTCTTTCTCAGATGATCCCACAAAGCTCGGTGCACCCGAAGGCTTTACGGTCACAGTTAAGAACGTCAAGGTTTCTGCAGGCGCAGGCTTTATAGTTGTGCTTACCGGTGATATTCTTACAATGCCCGGTCTTCCCAAGGTTCCCGCAGCAGAAAAAATTGACGTTGATGAAAACGGCAAGATTACGGGACTTTTCTAAAACAAATCAAAACGGAGGCGGTATATTTTGGCAAAGCTTGAAAGAACAATAAATGCTGACTTTGACGGACTTCTCAGAAAAATTGAAGACGGAATTTTAGGCGGAAGCGTTTCCGCATCAAAAGAAGGCTCTTCTTTTTTCAGAAGCGGAGAAGCAAAGTGTGCCGTCAGAGTATTTGAAAGATATTCTTATATGGGCGGCAACCGTGTAAGTCTCACGGTTACGCTCTTTCAGGAAAACAACAGCTCCCCCGTTTATCTCTCAGGCATAACCGCAGGCGGAAGCCAGGCTATGTTCGTAAAAATAAACACCTTCGGAGAAGAAGCTTTTCTGAAAAAACTTTCCGAAATAATAGACTGACATAAAAACGAAAAAACCACGGTGAGGAGAACCGTGGTTTTTTCGTTGTGGAGATTATTTATGAAGAAAAACGAGCAAAGCATTTTTATGCAACTCTTCGTTGCATACATAATATATATTCCGAAACTGAAATAAAACTTAAATGCAAAAAAATTATTCTTTTTCGAAAATAAAATTTAATTAAGATTTATTTAAGCATTTTGCCTTATACTGTAACCACAGTAAAGATTGCTATCTCGTTTTCTTCATAAATATCTCCTCAAAAAAAGCAGATGCGCTTCGGATACCCCCTTTCCGGAGCGTTTCTGTTTTTTAATCAATAAAGTCATTGACTTAAATAAATTTCGGGGTATAATATTGGAGTAATCTAAAAGAGGTGTTTTATTATGAGCGAAAATTGTACACATAACTGCGAAACCTGCTCAGCAAAATGCAGCAGCGCAGAAAAGCAAAAACCTATGACAGAACCCCAGAACAAGATGTCTGATATCAAAAACGTTATTGCCGTTGTCAGCGGTAAGGGCGGTGTCGGAAAGTCTCTTGTTACTTCCCTTCTTGCAGTAGAATCTCAGAGAAAAGGCTTCAAGACTGCAATTATTGACGGTGATATTACCGGTCCCTCAATGCCCCAGAGCTTCGGTATACACGAAAAGGCAGTGGGCAGCGATCTCGGAATATTCCCAGCAAAAACTTCCACGGGAATTGAGCTGATGTCCCTTAATCTTCTGCTTGAAAATGAAAAAGATCCCGTTATCTGGAGAGGTCCCGTTATTGCAGGTGCGGTAAAGCAGTTCTGGACAGATGTTGTATGGGGCGATATTGACTATATGTTCGTTGATATGCCTCCCGGAACAGGTGACGTTCCCCTTACAGTATTCCAGTCTCTTCCCGTTAAGGGTATTGTTGTTGTAACATCTCCTCAGGAGCTTGTTTCAATGATTGTTGATAAGGCTGTAAAAATGGCAGAAATGATGAACATTCCCGTTCTCGGCATTGTTGAAAACTATTCCTATTTTGAATGCCCCGACTGCGGTAAGAAGCATCACATCTACGGTGAAAGCCATATTGATGAGGTTGCAAAGGAACACGGAATTGCAACAATCGCAAAGCTTCCTATCAATCCCAAGCTTGCAGCAGCCTGCGATAAGGGTATGATTGAGCTTTCCGACTGCAAGGAAATAAGAGACCTTGCAGATGCAATAATTAAGTAATATGGCTTGTGAAAGAGCATTTAAGGGCAAATGCTTAACGGAATTTCCCAGAAGCTTTGTCTGTATTGATATTGAAACAACAGGCCTCAGCCCCCTTTATGACGACATAATAGAAGTTTCGGGAATAAGAGTGGAAAACGGTGTTTCCGTTGCCACCTTTTCCGAAACAATCAACATAGGAAGGCCCCTGCCGCCCTTTATTACGGCACTTACAGGCATAACCGATAATGAGCTTGCAAAAAGCAACAGCGCAGAAAATGTTCTGACGCGCTTCTGCAGCTTTGTGGGCGGTGATATTCTTTTAGGGCATAACGTAAATTTCGATATCAACTTCCTTTATGACAAATGCCTTGATAAAACGGGAATACTTTTTGAAAACGATTTCGTTGATACCCTTAAAATCGGCAAGCATCTTTTGCCGCATCTCCTCCATCATAAGCTTGATGACTTAGCGGATTACTATAACATTCCGCCGAGAACTCTCCACAGAGCCCTCGGAGACTGCGAAATGACGGTAAATTGCTATTTTAAGATGCTGGACGATATCGATAACGAATCAACCTTCTACACCGCAAAACGGCGGAAAACAAGCAGATTTTAATATTCAGACTGATGCACCTCGAAAAAACGGGGTGCATTATTTTTTTGAGCATAAAATATCAGGCAGCCGAAAGCCCCGGCATTGTAAAAAAAAGCCTGAATTCCGTAAATAATACCAGGATGAAATAATTGACTCTTTTCTGCGGTTATGGTAGAATTTCTTGCTGAATATAAGTTTATTTCAATGATAAAGAGAGCCAAATATGAACATTTTTGATGAAGTTTACAGAATTAATTCCTGCCGACTTGATAAAAGAGCAGCGTCTGTAACAACTGCAGACGGCAAAACCGACATATATACGTACGGGGATATTTTCAGGGAAACCGAAAAATATGCAAAAATTCTTCTGAATTCCGGTGTACGTGCAGGTGACAGAATTGCAATCAACGCAGAAAGCAGTCAGAGATGGATAATTGCCTTTTTTGCAATCTGTAAAATCCGCTGCACAGCGGCACTTATTGATGCATCCCTTACTGCAGAGGATACAAAAGAGTTTATTGACCGCTCCGATGTCAGAGGTGCGTTCTTTTCAGAAAAAACATATAGAAAAGCCGGCACGGGGAATTCCTTCGGTTTTCCTTGCTTTGACATTGCAGATTGCTCAGTTTTTGACGGCTCCCTCCCCCGTGTTTCTGAAGCTTTGCCCGTTTCATCCGACACCGATGAGAATGTTGCCTGCATAATTTTTTCCTCCGGCACAACAAGAACGGCAGCCGGAATAATGCATTATCACGACAGTCTTATAAACACCACCAAAATGACCGAAATCGTGCAGGATATAACAGACAAATCAAGATTTCTCGGCATATTGCCCTTAAGCCATATTTACGGACTTTTCAGTCTTCTTCTCGGTCCCGCAATAACGGGCTCCGACGTACATTTTATTGAATCGCTCACCTCTGATGCTATGCTCAATGCCTTCGCTGAGTATAAGCCTACTGCCTTTCCGGGTGTTCCTAAGGTTTATGAGCTTTTTATGTCTGCCGCGCTTCGAAAAATCAACGAAAGTCCTGCAAAAAAGCTTATGTTTGATAAGCTTTTTCCCGTTTGTCTGAAGCTCAGAAAAAAATACGGAATCCTCTTAGGAAAGACCGTTTTCAGAAGCATTCACAATACCTTCGGAGGATGCCTTGTGCGTCTTTTTTCCGGCGGTGCTCCTCTTACAAAGGAAACTGCAGAATTTTACTACGGTCTCGGCTTTAACATTTTAAGCACATACGGTGCCAGCGAAACCAATGTTCCCACTCTCGGTAATACTGAAAGCGATATCAGTACCGACAGCTGCGGAAGACCCTACCCGGTTGTAGAAACCAAGCTTTCAGATGACGGTGAGCTTCTTATTAAAACTCCCTTTATGATGAAGGGCTATTTCCGTGACAGTAAGGCGACACAGGAGGCATTTACCGACGACGGTTGGTTCCGTTCAGGCGACCTTGCAAGCATTGACAGTAAAGGCAACATAAAAATCACGGGCAGAGCAAAAGAAAATATTGTACTTTCAACCGGCAAAAAGGTATCCCCCGATGATCTGGAGGACAAATACCGCGGGGTTCGGGGAATGAAGGATTTTGTAATCTGCGGTGTTCCCTCTGAAAACGGCAGCTTTGATGAAATCCATGCCTTTGTTGTAAAGGAAGCTTCCGCTGCAGAAGCTGAAATTGAAAATGAAATCAGAACAATAAATGCCGATGTTCCCAATAATATGAAAATTTATAAAATTCATTTTATTAATGAAATACCACGGACATCCTTACAGAAGGCAAAAAGATATATTCTAAAAAAATATGCACTTGAACTGCGAATGGGCGCAAAGCTCCCCGAAGCCGACACGCCCGAGCAGGCTTCTTTCTCTGCTCAGCTTATGGGAATAATAGCTAAGGCAGCAAATATTCCTGCGTCTGAAATCAATGAAGAAACAAAGCTTTTTGCTGATCTTGCAATTGATTCATTAAATGCTGTTGACCTTGCAATGGAAATAGAAAACAGATATAAGGTTAATGTAGAAGCTTCATTTTCAAGGGAAATGACGGTGCAGGATATCCTGAACATAATTGCATCAGGCGGTACCGAGAAAGAAAAAACAGTACCGACGGGTATTTATCCCCTGGAAAAAACAGAAAAGGACTACAGAATTTTTTCCCTTTTCAGAGGCTTTGCAAAATTCTGCTTTAATATAAATGCAGTAAATCCCGAAAATCTTCCCACAGAAAAGGGCTTTATTATATGCCCCAATCACGTTACAAAAATTGACTATCTTTTTGTTTCTACTGCAATTTCAAAGGAAAGGTTTATGAAGCTCTGTGCAATGGCTAAAATTGAGCTTTTCCGCAAGGACCCTTTCAGCAAGCAGCTCATAAAATCAACGGGAATGGTTCCTGTTGACAGAGGCGGAATGAATATGAATACAATGAACAGCATCAAGGCAAAGCTCAGAGAGGGCTGGTGTGTACTTATTCATCCCGAAGGAACAAGAAGCGAGGACGGAATTTTCAGAAAAATCAAAAGCGGTGCATCCGTTATAGCAATTGAAACAGGTGTTCCCATCGTCCCCGTTTATATAAGCGGAGCTTATGATATTTTTCCGAAAAACAAAAAAATGATAAAGTTTTATGACACAAAAAACAAGAAGAGATATGATGTTGACGTGGTTTTCGGCAATCCCATAAGCTCCCTCGGCAAAACCTCTGCAGAGCTTACAGAGGAATTGGAGAATGCCATTCTTGATTTACAGGACAAATACAGAAAATAAACTGCAACCTTGTTTTTTCAGAGGCAAAAAAAGGCGGGACGGCGTATGCCGTCCCGTTTGCTGTTTTTATAAAGTTTTATTCTGAATCAATTTCAGTATTGAGTTTTAAGATTTATCCAGAGCTCACTCTGAAGCACAAGAGTTTCTTTGTTGAGATTAATGAAAACCTCGCA
Source organism: Clostridia bacterium (assembly GCA_017625435.1). Classification (GTDB taxonomy): domain Bacteria; phylum Bacillota; class Clostridia; order Oscillospirales; family Acutalibacteraceae; genus RUG806. The sequence goes on along the minus strand of JAGAKX010000011.1, from coordinate 140,134 downwards.
CTTATCGAGCACCTCTTTGGGAGGATAAACAAGGGGGTCTTCGCTCTGCTCGGGGTCAAGTGCCTCATAAGCGGCAGTATGGGGAATTGCATACCATACCTCTTCGGCATTTCTGACGGCAATTTCCGTTTCACACATAAAGTTTATGAACTTTTCTGCGGCCTCCTTGTTCCGTGAAGACTTCAGAACGCACATAGAATCGAAGAACATATTTGCACCCTCACGGGGAACGTAAGCGGCAAGATTCTCGTTTTCATCCATCATTGTCATAGCATCGCCTGCGTAATAAGCGGCAATATAAGCCTCTTCATTAAGCATTTTGTCGAAAATCTGGTCCATTACGTAAGCCTGAACAATAGGCTTCTGTTTCTTAAGCTCCTCTGCGGCCTCATACCAATCCTCGGGATTTGTGGTATTCATTGAATGACCAAGCTTTATGTGTGCAAGAGCGAAAGCATCACGGGGATTGTCGAACATAAGGATATTTCCTGCATATTTTTCGTTCCAGAGAAGGTTTATGCTCTCATCCGCAACGTCTTCCTCATCGACGTACTTTGTATTGTAAACGATTACAACAGTACCCCAGGTATAGGGCACCGAATACTTTTCTTCAGGGTCATAGGAAAGACCGCGGTATTCCTCACCGATATACTTATAATTGGGTATGTTATCAAAGTTGAGTTCGTGGAGAAGGTCCTCACTTATCATCTTTGAAATCATATATTCGGAAGGAATAATTACATCATAGGATGCGGCACCGCTGACGATTTTTGAATACATTTCCTCGTTACTGGCATAGGTGGTGTAATTTACCTTTATACCGGTTTCGGCTTCAAAATCGTCAAGGACACTCTGGTCGATATATTCGCCCCAGTTATACACATTTATGGACTGTGCGTCTCCCCCGTTTCCTCCTTCACCGCAGGCGGCTAAGGAAAACAGAAGAAGAGCAACTGATACAAGGGAGATAATTTTCTTTTTCATACGTCTTCCCCCTTATCTTTTTGCCTTTTTGCCGGGCTCGGGCTTTTTGATGTTTGAAATAAGCATCAGCACAAGAATAACGGCAAAGAGAAGCGTTGAAAGTGCGTTAAGCTTGAGAGAATAGGGCTTCTTCGTCATAGAATAAATCGTAACGGGAAGGGTCTGGAAGGTTGCGCCCGAGTTGAAATAGCTGATTACAAAGTCATCAAGCGACAGAGTAAATGCCATAATAAGCCCCGAAATGATACCGGGAAGAATCTGAGGAATTACAACCTTGATAAATGACTTAACAGGCGGACAGCCGAGGTCAAGGGCCGCATAATAGATGTTCTGATCCATTCCCTTGAGCTTGGGAAGAACGGACAATACAACGTAAGGAATATTAAAGGTGATATGAGAAATAAGAAGTGTGCCGAAGCCCATTTCCATTCCGTTAAAGTGAGAAAGCACGAACACAAAAAGTATCATCATTGAAATAGCGGTAACTATTTCGGGATTAACAACGGGAATGTTGTTGATACTTAAAAGAGCCGACTTTTTCCAGCCGCGCATTGAGTTTATGCCTACAGCGGCAAGAGTGCCGATAAGGGTTGCAATAAGAGCTGAAAGCACCGCAATAATTATTGAATAATAAAGCGACTGCAGAATAAGCTCGTCCTGGAAAAGCTCAATATACCACTGCAGCGAAAAGCCCTCAAATTTTGCACGGGATGTGCCGGAATTAAAAGAAAAGAAAACGACAACAAGAATGGGCAGATATAAAAATGCAAGAATAAGTGCATTATAAACCTTGAGGAATTTTTTCATATTCTGCCACCTCCCGAGGTCTTTGCATCCTTGTCAAAGTGATTCATAAAGAAGGTTGCAATGAGAATAAGAATCATAAGCACCATTGAAAGAGCGGCACCGATATTGTAATTTACAACACCCGAATTTCCGAGGAAATAATCTTCAATAAGGTCACCGATAAGGAAGTCCTTACCGCCGCCGAGAATTCTCGAAATAATAAAGGTACTGATTGAGGGAATGAAAACCATAGTAATTCCCGAAATTATACCGGGGATGCTCAAGGGAAGAATAACTCTCTTGAACACGTGAAAGCCGTTTGAACCGAGGTCTCTTGCGGCTTCAAGCAGAGAATTGTCAATCTTCGTAAGGGAGGTATAAATGGGAAGAATCATATACGGAAGGAAGTTATAAACCATACCGAGAACAATAGCTCCGCGGTTGTTTATAAGCTGAAAGCCGTCAAATTCACCGCCGAAAAGTCCGAATATACTTCTCAGCGCCGAGTTTATAAGACCGTTGTTTTCGAGAATTGTCATCCAGGAATATGTTCTCACAAGAAAGTTCATCCACATAGGAAGCATTATTATGAGAGTAGCATTTCTCTGGATTTTTTCACCTGCTCTTGACATACTGTATGCAATGGGATAAGCCAGCAAAAGGCAGATTACCGTTGCAATGAAGGCAAGGCGAAGTGATAAGAACATAGTGGAACGGTAGGTATATATCCACTTGAGATTTTCGAAAGTGAATGCTCCGTCGGCATTTGTAAACGCATAATATACAACAAGTGCCATAGGAACAAGCACAAAAACAGTCATCCACGAAGCGAATGGAGAGACTGTTGCCTTCTTGTTGCCTATAGTAACAGTCTTACTCATCGTCAGAATCCTCCGTATCAATTCCTGCATTTACATCGGACAATTCATCGAATTCGTCAGAATAACTGGAGAAATCACCGAAGGTACCCGAATACTCGGATTTTTTCATAATATGGATAGCGTCGGGTTCAATTAAAAGGCCTATTTCAGAGCCCTCGTACTGAATATCCGTGGACTGAATCATCCACAAAAAGCCGCCGATATCAACAATAATTTCATAATGCACACCCTTGAAGGTAACGGAAGTGACCTTACCCGTCAGCATTCCCTCGCTTACGGGCACAACATCAACATCCTCGGGACGAACAACAACGTCAACAGCCTCGTTCTTACCGAAGCCGCCGTCAAGACAGTCAAATACGTGTCCCGAAAACTCGACGATTCTGTCTTCCTTCATAATACCGTCTACAATATTACTTTCACCGATAAAATCGGCAACAAAGGCATTTTTGGGCTCATTATATATATCTGTAGGTGAGCCAATCTGCTGAATCTTACCGCTGTCCATAACAACGATGGTGTCGGACATAGAAAGAGCCTCTTCCTGATCGTGGGTAACGTAAATGAAAGTAATGCCGAGACTCTGCTGAATCTTTTTAAGCTCGTTCTGCATATCTTTGCGAAGCTTAAGGTCCAGAGCACCTAAAGGCTCGTCAAGAAGAAGAACCTTGGGGTCAACCGCAAGTGCACGGGCAATTGCTACTCTTTGCTGCTGACCGCCCGAAAGAGAATTGATATTTCTGTTTTCGAAGCCCTTTAAGTTAACAAGAGAAAGCATCTCCTCTACCTTCCTGTCAATCTTATCCTTGGGCATCTTTTTAAGCTTCAGACCGAATGCGATGTTTTCCGCAACATTAAGATGGGGAAAAAGTGCATAACGCTGAAAAATGGTGTTTACCTCTCTTTTGTGAGGAGGAACACCATTGATTCTCTTGCCGTCGAAAATCACATCTCCCCCGTCAGGCTCAAGAAAGCCCGCAATAATCCTGAGAGTTGTGGTTTTGCCGCAACCCGAAGGACCGAGGAAGGTGATAAATTCGCCGTCCCTTATATATAAATTGATACTTTTTAAGATTTGTTCACCGTCAAATGAAACGGAAATGTTTTTAAGGTCAATGATAACATTGTTTTCCAATTATGCAGCCCCTCTCCGTTAACAACGAATAGATATCCTATGTCTCTTTATATACAGTACATATTAAAGTAAATATATCGCAATACTTGTCAAATGTCAACATTTTTCATAATTCTTATACCTTTTTTTAAAAAGAAAAGAGCACTCTTCACAAAGAAGAGTGCCCGGAATGCTGAAGCCTTATGCCTGGGGGAAGACCTGATCGATTCTGTCTGCGATGTCTCCGCCGAGACCGCCGATTTCTGTTGCAAGCTCATCATCAATGTCAAGGTCGGGAAGAAGATCACCGAAAAGAGACTCAATTACTTCAAAAACGTAAGTGAAAAGTCTTTCAAAAAGTTTAAAAATAACTGAGAACTCAAGCTGCTTGAAGTTTTCGGGGAAAACGAGACCGTCTTCATTCATAATGTTCTTGTTTTCTTCAACAACTGTTTCTGTGTCAGCTGTTTCATCAGCCATAACAACAACAGAAAAAGCAGAGAAAGCAACAAGAACAGCCATAAGAACTGCTAATAACTTTTTCATAATAATTCCTCCGAAGAATATTTTTACGAATTTAATTATATATCACACATCTGTCAAAAGCAACAACTATTTAAAAATTTAACAAAAAATATACTATTTTTGTGGTTTTGCACATCGAAAATATCAATCATTTGTTCAAAATTAATGTTTATTTGCCGTGTTTATTTTTTGTTCTTATTTTTATTGACATAACTTTAACGAATACTTATAATTATTATAAGTATTATGCAGGAGGGTTAATAATGACAATACCGGGAAATCCTGAATTCATTTTCTTTACCCCTGACGGAAAAAAAGCGGCAGATATTTTTACGGAAGAAGCAAATCTCAGATTCACCCCTTCCGAGTGCCCTTCTGCAGTTTTCAGCGTAGCTTTCAACGAAAACAAAAGCCTTTCGGAGGATGAGTACGAAATCCTCTGCGAGGAGAATAAAATCACATTTTCCGCTTCGGGAATAAGAGGCTTTATTTTCGGAATAGGTCATTTCCTCAGAAAATCTGCAGTAAAGGACAACAGCTTTTCGCTGATTGAGGATATAACGGGGAAATATTCCCCCGAAAAGAAAATAAGAGGCCATCAGGTAGGCTACAGACAGACAAGCAATACCTATGAGGCGTGGGATTTAGAGGAATACAGAAGATGCTATCTTGATATGATGTATTTCGGCACCAATACCTGCGAGCACATTCCTTATGAAAACGGCCACTCGGACAGAAGCCCTATTATGCGCCGTGACGAGCAGGAGCTGCTTTGTCTTTCGGCAAAGCAGGCAAAGGCTTACGGAATGGCAGTTTCCGTTTGGTATCCCAACTGCGAGGCTACCCTTGAGGAGGGTGAAAAGAACAGAGAAAAGCTTTTCTCTGAGGCCCAAAGCCTTGACTATATATTCCCTCCCGGAGGCGACCCCGGAAGCCTTCTCCCTGACGAGCTTTTTGAAAGATGCAAGTCCTACAGAGAAATTGCAAGAAAGTACCACCCTCAGGCAGAAATGTGGCCCTCGGCACAGCAGCCCCACCATCTTCCGCTGTGGGGAACTCAGTTTTTATCTCTGATGAAGAATAAGCCCGACTTTATTGACGGTGTTATAACAGGCCCAAATGCGGCTTTTCCTCTTTATATTTTGAGAAGACATCTTCCGAAGGAATATCCCATAAGGCTTTATCCCGATATTACTCATAATTTAAGATGTGAATATCCCGTACACTCCGACCGTGATGACTGGCACTATGCCCTGCAGGCAGTAAACGGAAGAGAAAGCATAAATCCCCGTCCTGCCGAATATAAAAGAATTCATTCGGAGACAAAGGGTTATACTGTCGGCAGCGTTTCATACTCTGAGGGTGTAAATGACGATATAAACAAAGCCGTATGGAGTGCTCTTGAATTTGACAGCTCAACACCCTTAAGAGAGATTCTCGAGGATTATTCCCGTCTTTTCTTCCCGGGGACAGACTACGAAAAAGCCGCAGACGGCATATTCGGACTTGAAAAGAACTGGGAAGGTGCCCCCGAAGAAAACCCCTCAATTGAAAATACATTAAAATTATGGGAAGAGCTGGGAGAAGAAAATCCTTCGCTTCACGGCAACTGGCGTTATATTCAATGTCTTTTCCGTGCACAATGTGACGCTTTCATAAGAAGAAAGGTAATGCACGAAAAAGAGCTTATAAGAAAAGCAAAAAAAGCGGCAGTTACGGATATTGTAAAGGCAAAGGAGATTCTCTTAACTCCCCTGCCCGACAGAATAAGCTCTTTATATGAAGCCATTGAAGAAAACGGCAGACAGCTTTTTGAGCTTATAGGTATGCAGCTTGATGTTGAGCGTTACTATGCAAAAAATCCTGAAAGAGGTGCCGTGCTTGATACAATAAAGCTTCCTCTTACGGATTTGCCGTGGCTTCTGCATTGCTATGAAAAAGCGGAAGCTCTCGCAAAAGAAGAGAAAAAGGCATATATTAACCGCTGTTTTAACAGAAATAAGGTGGAGAACGATGAATACTATTACTCCGTAGCCCTTGACGGCATCTGCCCCGGCGGGGTCAGACAGAATCCCTATTTCTATATGAACATTCAGGGTGACCGCCCCGACAAAAATAACGGAACTCTCCCCACCGCTCTTTTCAAGCTTTTTGACCACTTCAGCTTCAGACTCAGGTGTGCAGGACTAAAATACGACACCGATTACTATATGATGATTACGCACCGCGATGCCCACAACGAGGACAGTATAAAGCATACCATAAAGATTAACGGCAAAACTCTTTATTCGGGTCCTCAGTTCGGCGGTGAAAGAAACGTAAAATACGAAAACGATATGCTTCCTGAGGGATTTATTGCGGTGCAGTACAGAATTCCCAAGGAATTTATCGTGAACGGCTGTGTTGACCTGCAGATTTCTGAAAAGGTCAACGGCTTTGAAATTGCGGAAATCCGCTTCACGAAAAAACCGTATTAAGGAGGACAGAATGAACAAGAAAAAGACTGTGGCGGCAGTTCTTTCCCTTACTGCAGGTGCAGTTACGGCAAAGCTTTCTGCTGACAAAATAAAAGAAAAGCTGTCCTCACCTGACAGCAAAAGAAGACTTCAGGATACCGGCCATAAAATGGCAATGGGACTGGTAAAAAAGCTTTCAGATTCTGTTTCCGACAAGGGAATCCCATACCTTAACCGTTATGACGGCAAGGGCTTTCTTGAGGGTAACGGATATTTTCTCAGCGTCCCAGAAGAAAATGCAAGATGGACAGCCGGCTTTTCAAAGGCATCCGTAATTCCTCCCGTACAGGAGGGCGACTATTATATCGGCGGATATCTTGCCTTTCCTCCAAATAAAATGAACGGCATTATGAACGAGCAGATGGTAAGAGCACTTGCTGTTTCCGACGGCTCGGGCAGAGGTATTCACGTTTTTGCCGTAATTGACTGCATCGGCATATCAGGTACGGATATCAGAGATATAAGACTTCAGCTTTCTGACCTTATTTCCGAAAAAAATATCCTTTCGGTAAATATAAGTGCCACACATTGTCATTCGGGTATTGATACCGACGGCCTCTGGGGTGATTTACCGAAAATTTACAAGCACAACAAAAAGGAAGTTAAGAAAGGTAAAAAGGCTAAATCCATTTCAGGTAAAAACGAGGGCTTTATGCTTTACCTTAAAAAGACTGCCGCAAAGGTCATAAGACAGGCAGTTGAGAATATGACAACGGGCGAAATGTACTTCGCACAGCTTCCCGTAGGCGATTATGTCAGGGATAAGCGTCCTCCCTACGTTACCGTAAACGACCTTACAAATATCCGCTTTGTGCCCGACGGCGGCGGCAAAGAAATCAGTATGGTCTTTATGGCGGCGCATCCCGTATGCTACGGTGACAAGCAAAGAGAAGCCTCCAGAGATTTCCCCGGCTATATGTGTGACAGTCTGGAGGAGCTGGGCTTTGAAGCTATGTTCATTCAGGGTGCCGAGGCTGCGGTTGCAACAAACAGAGGGCCTCATATTCCTGAGGGACTTACAACAGACGAGGGACTAAAAGCCTACGGCAAGGCTATTGCCGATTATGTGGCAAATTACGATAAATCCAATTATAAAAAGCTCGCTCCCCTTATAAATGTAACATTAAGTGAGGTTTTCCTGCCCTCAGGCAACGAAATACTTGAGCTTGCGGCAAAGCTTCGCATTGTGAATAATTCACTTGTAAGAATCACTACAGTCGATGACGGAAATAAGGAAGACAAATCCTACGACCTGACCTTTGTTACTGAGGTTGGCTTTGCGGTGCTCGGTAATGAGCTGAGTATTGCAATGGTACCGGGTGAGCTTATGCCCGAAATTGCCATCGGCGGTGCATTCCCTGACTGGGCAAGCTACAACGGTACAAGCTGGGATAAGCCCTCCCTTAAAGAAATTCTAGGTACGGAAATTGCTGTTGCGGGGCTTTGTAACGATTTTATCGGTTACATTGTACCCGATAATGATTACGGCAGTATCTTAGCACCGCTTCACTACGAGGAATCTGCTTCAGCCGGCGGAAAAACCGCATCAAATATTGTTTCTGCTTTCCAGAGAATGAAGAAAAATGCTGAAAAAATAACGGTCTGCGAAAAACAGACCATAAAAGAATAAGTTTGTTTTAAGAGGTTAACAAAGATAAAGCTATGGACACGAAAAAACCTGTAACAGCAATTATAGTAGGTGCAGGACACCGTTCAATCACCTACGGAGATTATTCATTTGACCATCCCGATGACCTTAAAATTGTGGGCATTGCAGACCCCAATGAGGTCAGAAGAAAAATGACGGCAGAGAGATACGGTTTTTCAGAAGAATTCTGCTTTGAATCCGCTGAGGAGCTCGCTAAGGTGCCCCGTTTTGCCGACGTTATCATAAACGGCACTATGGACCACCAGCATTTTGAAACAGCGGTACCTCTTCTTGAAAAAGGCTATGATATGCTTCTTGAAAAGCCCTTTTCCGTAAGCCTTGAGGAAATGCAGAAGCTTATTGCCGTTATAAAGAAAAACGGCAATAAGGTTATGGTTTGCCACGTTTTACGTTATTCCACCTTCTACAAAAAGATAAAGGAAAAGCTTCTTGAGGGAGCACTCGGTGACATCATAAACATTCAGATGTCCGAGCACGTAAGCTATCATCACCTTTCTACTTCATATATCAGAGGTAAGTGGGCAAATTCCGATATCTGCAAAACAAGTATGCTTCTTGCAAAAAGCTGTCACGATATTGATATTATGATGTGGCTTATGAATGACACTCAGCCCGAAACAGTATCCTCTCACGGAAGTATTTTCCAGTTTAAGCCCGAAAATGCGCCGGAGGGTGCCGGTACACGCTGTCTTCTTGACTGTCCCCACGTTGACACCTGCAGATACTCCGCAAAGACTATGTATCTGGGACACCCGGACCGTTGGGAGTGCTACGTATGGGCAGGCCTTGAAGCAATAAAGGACCAGACATACAAAATAAGAGAGGAATCCCTCAGAACCGACAACCCTTACGGAAGATGCATTTATAAGTGCGACAACAATGTTGTTGACCATCAGTCCGTTCTTGTAAAATTCAAAAACGGTGCTACGGGTACTCATAATATGATAGGCGGTACGGCAAAGAGTGTAAGAAAGATTCATATTATAGGTACAAAAGCTGAGCTTTACGGTAATTTTGAAGATAATAACTTCTGCATCGAAAGGATTGTGACAGAAGCCCCCGACGGCTACGTAAGAGAGTTTTACGACACAAACACTATGGGCGGTATGGGACACGGCGGCGGCGACCCTGCCCTTACAGCCGATTTCATCAACTTCATAAGAACCGGTGAGCAATCCATATCCTGCACAGAAATCTCCAATTCAATTGCAGGCCATCTGACGGTTTTCCTTGCAGATAAATCAATGGAGGAAAACGGCAAGCCCTACAACTGCGATTTTTCAGAATATTGATTTTTTCGGTAACATAATTCATAAACCTCCGTAATATGTAATGAAGTTTTCGGATTTCAAATACATTACGGAGGTTTTCTTATGTCTGAAAAACTTGGGCCTTTAACAGAAACTATTGAAGGCAGAAAAGTAAACGAGGCTATATGTATTGATACAGCCCGTGTGTATGATTCCTGTGCAGATAAAGACTGCCTTGCAGACCTCAGGGTATATTTTACCGATACTGCCGAAAGCATTATTGAATCGGCAGTAAGCATAAGATGCAGAGGCTGTGAGGTAATTAACGTCATCACGGAGGTTGATTCCGTACCCTTCAACAGAGGATATTATTCTGTTGACATCACTTTCTTCTTTGCAGTAACCCTTGAAGCTATTATTTCTTCTCAGCAGCAGCCCGTAACTGTAACGGGACTTTCCGTTTTCTCCAAAAAGTGCATCCTTTACGGTGCAGAGGGTAACGTAAAGGTGTTCACATCCGAATATAGCAGCGAAAACGATTTCTCTCTTCCCGTAACATCTGTGAATCCCAAAGCAAAGATTCAGGTTGCAACTCCCCTTTGTCTTGATGCAAGAATCTGCCGTCCCTGCGAATGCTGTAACAATATTCAGGATGCAGGTGCAGCAATTCCCAGAAGCGTAGCACGCTTCTTCCCCGGCAATTTCGGTCCGCAGAGTGCACAAAGAGCCGTAAGAGTTACCATCGGTCTGTTCTCCATTGTTCAGCTTGAAAGAGACGTTCAGATGCTCATTCCCGCCTATGATTTCTGTATGCCCACAAAGGAATGCTCCTGCGATACGGAAGACCCTTGCGATTCCTTCAGAAAAATCCGATTCCCCGTTTCGGAATTCTTCCCGCCCGACACTCCCGACTGCAATAACGATGTGCATCCGGGATTTGATCCTCCCTGCTGCTGCGGCAGATAATTCCCCTTTTTACACTTAGTCCGTAATCTATTATCTATTATCCATTATCTATTATCTATTACTTTTCACTAAAAAACAGGGCGGGAAAATTCCCGCCCGTCTGCTTTAGTCTGCCTTTTCTTTCTCCGGATTCAGTATTCCGAAGTCCGAATTTTTATCTGTGATTCTTTCTGTAAGTGATGTAATCCTCAAGAATAATAACTGCGGCGACTGCATCTACCGTATTTTTTCTCTTCTTTCCTCTTACATCATTCATATTCATAAACTTGTGCGCGCTGACTGTTGTAAGTCTTTCGTCACGAAGCACCACGGGAATTCCCGAAAACGCGCCGAGAGCGTCGGCAAATTCCTTGCAGGCCTCTGCACGGAACCCCTCGGAGCCGTCCATATTCTTCGGAAGTCCGACGGCAATTTCCTCGGCTTTCAGCTCTTTTGCCTTTTCGGAAACCTGCTTTATAACCTTATCTCTGTCCCTTTCTGTTATAACACACACGGGAGAGGCTAAGAATTCACTTTTATCACACACGGCAAGTCCCGTACGGACATCGCCGTAATCTACAGCTAAAATAACCATTTGTCACCTATTAAAAATCAGGGATATCGTAACCGGGATCGCCTATATCTTCACCTGTGGAAGGTCTGCCGGAGCAACCCTTACATACACCGGGAAGGAAGCTTACCTTATACCAGCCCGTTGACGAAGGACAGTTTGCACTTGCAAGAAGACCCGTACCGGTGCAGTAAGAGCGTCTTACAACCTCGTCACCCATTTCGAAGCCCTTATATTCAAGACCGTCGTGAATTCTGGTCATAACCTCTTTATATACCTTACCTGCAGGATTCTGTCCGTAATAGGAGGTATTGATTGCCTTCTGAACCTTTTCAAAGCCCGTCCACGCACAGCCTACATAATAGCCTGTTCCTCCGCAGAACCACTTATCCTTGTTGTCGGATGTTGTACCGGACTTAGCCCAGTTTTCCTGGCCGCTGACAGCATAAGCTCCGCCGGTACCGTTGGGATAGGTAACAACACACTTGAGAAGCTGAAGCATAACATCTGCAGTACCGGAGGAAATAACCTGCTCACCCTCACGGTTGGGCTCAAGAATAACCTCATCGCCTGCTGCGTTTGTAACCTTATAGTAGCACCATGGCTCATAATACAGACCGCCGTTGCCGAAGGTCACGTAAGCTGCCGCCATATCAAGACATGTAAGACCGTAATTCATAGCACCGATTGCAAGAGGTGCATAGTCTGCATCACCCTCAACAAGTGTAGAAATCTTGAAACGGTCTCTCAGGAATCTGTAGCTTGTTGTGGGGGTAAGAGCATCAATGATTCTTGCAGGAATTGTATTAAGGGAGGGAGCTATAGCCTGCGGAAGATTCTTAAGGTCGTCAATACTGCCCGCTACACCGCCGTAGTTTGTAGGCCAGGGCTTATCCTCTCCCCTTACCGCAATACCGTAATTGGGAATGTAGCTTGACCACGTATAATAGTTAAGCTCAATTGCAGGTGCATAGGCAGAAAGAGGCTTGATTGTTGAACCGGGCTGTCTGGGAGATGTGGTACCGATGTTAAGAGTTCTGTCACCTGTCTTCTGTCCGAGACGTCCTGCAGTTGCAACAATTCTTCCTTCATAGTCAAGAATAACCATTGAGGACTGAATTGCGGGATTCTCTTCCGTATCAGCCTCCTTGGGGAAGGTTATTCTGTTTTCGTAAACGTATTCAATTTCGTCCTGAATATCCATATCAAGTGCGGCATAAACCTTAAGACCACCGTAATATACCTTACGGAAGGCTTCGGATTCGGTATAGCCGTACTGCTCTCTGAGATCGTCAATAAGAGTTTCGATAACAAGGTCAACATAGTAGCTGTTGTACTCAGTTGTTATCATTACGTCCTCTTCGTCAACATATTCTTCCTCACGCTCTCTGTCGTCACCGTAGAAAATAACCTCTTCGGCAAGGGCAGCATCGAACTCTTCCTTTGTAATATAGCCCTGTTCAAGCATATAGTTAAGACATTCAGTTGCACGGGCACGGTTATTTTCGTAATTGACAATGGGATTAAAGCCTCGCGGTGCTTTTGTAATGGAGGCAAGAATTGCACTTTCCATAAGAGTAAGATCACTTACATCCTTATTGAAATAATACTCAGCACCCGTTTTTATACCGTAACAGCCCATATCAAGATAAATGGTGTTAAGGTATGCTTCAAGAATCTCGTCCTTATCAAAATGCTGCTCAAGAGCAAGAGCGTTTTTGATTTCTTTGTACTTTCTTACAAAGGTACCTGCATTTTCACCCGTAAGATTCTTTATTAACTGCTGTGTAAGAGTTGAACCGCCCTGAGAAAAGCTGTATTTTACCACTACACCTATGGTTCTTATCCAGTCAACACCCTTGTGAGTGGGAAAACGCTTGTCTTCAAGAGCAACGACGGCATCCTGAAGGTCCTGACATACTTCTTCCAAATCAACCCATTCACGGTTTTCCTGTCCGTGAAGACGGGCAATTTCAATCTCGTTTCCGTCAGCGTCATAGCCGTAAATAATCGTTGTCTGGCTCTGATTGGCTATGTAGTTGTCAAGGTCAATATAGTCCACACCGGCGATGTCCTTTTCCGGATTATGACCTATATTGATAAGACCTATATCCGAAAAGATATCAATAACTATAATGCCTGCAGTCAGCACACCTATCATAAAGACCATAAGAAAAGCTGTGAGAAAGGCCGTAAGACCTCTGCTTAATGGCTTTTTCTTCTTTTTTCTCCTTTTGTTCTTTGCGGGAGATGTATTTTCTTTATTCAATGCAACCATCCTTTTCTAAAAAATTGCAATATTTCCATATACGGATTGTATTATAACATACTTTTTCCGAAATGTTTAGTATATTTTTAAAAATTTTTGCCAAATATTCTTAAAAATATTTTAAGAAGTGAGCTTTTTTGAAAGAAAACATAAAAAACCTGTTTATTTTCCTGTGTATCTGCCTTCTTACTCTTTTCATTACGGGAATTTTTTTCGGCTTCGGGAATTTTTATTGACATTTTCATTACGCATTTTATAATAGAAGAGGAAACAAATTACCGAAAGGGTGGATATAATGTATTACACAATGAATATTGCGGGCTGTGAAAGAAATCTTCCCCTGTGTCCTCTTAATGAAAATCTTATGATAGGTGCTTTTGTCATTTTCGGTGACCAGGAATTAACGGTAGCTTCTGCCGGTGCTCTTCTTGAAATTGCTCCCGAATACGACTATCTTATTTCCGCGGAAGCCAAGGGTATTCCCCTTGTTCACGAAATGGCAAGACAGCACGGTGATAAAAAGTATTTCCTGGCAAGAAAAGCACCTAAGCTTTATATGACAGGTGTGTTTGAGGTAAATGTCCGTTCTATAACCACGGCAAAGGAACAGAAGCTGTATCTTGATACTGCAGATGCCGAGCTTATGAAGGGCAAGAGAATTCTCATAGTTGACGATGTTATTTCTACGGGAGAATCCCTTTATGCAATAGAACAGCTCGTAGAACAGGCAGGGGGTATCGTCTGCGGAAAGCTCTGCATTTTAGCTGAGGGCGACGCACAGGAAAGAACTGATATCAGATATCTTGAAAAGCTCCCCTTGTTCAACTCAAAGGGCGAAGCTATATAAAACCGCTAAAATAAAATGGGTATCACCTTGGTGATACCCATTTTAATATTTGTTTTTAATTATGCAAAGATATCCTTAAAGAACTGAATAATTGCCTGGAAAAGAGCCATAAGCCAGTCAAAGGGAGCAAAAGTGGTTTCGCTCTTCATAGGCTCATTGCAACGGTCACACTTGCCGTTGGAATTGTCATCAATATGACCGAGGACAGGAATTGTCTTTATGTCAGAAGCTCCGCAACGTGCACAGTCACGCTTTTCGTGACCTTCATAGATACACTCTGCATTATCAATTACATACCATTCGCCGAAGTTATGTCCGAGGGCGGCAGGTGCGTTTTCTGTTACCTTATAATTGTCACCGCAGTTTGAACAGACATAAAGGAAATAACCGTCATCAACACAGGTGGGAGCAACGTAAGTACCGGTGTAACTGTGCTGACATTCGTCTGCAGCAGAAACTGAAACTGCACATACAGAAAGAAGCATCAGAATGCTGAGAAAAACACTGAGACATTTTTTCATATCAAAAACTCCTTAACTAAAATAACAATGATATTTCTTTAAGATAATATTATCACAGAAAATTTAAGTTGTCAAACACTTTCAATAAAACGCATAAATGCCTTTACCCCGTTTTCATCACGCTTATAAACACCTGCGTGCTCAAGAACGGTTGCAAATACCTTTCCGACCTCATCCTGAAGAATATCCATACAGTTTTCTTCCGTAAAGGTGTATTTGTCAACAAAGGATTGGGCCCAGTCTGCGTGGGAAGCAGTCAGAGCATCGGCTCTTAAATCCTTCTTTCCGAGAATTGCGTTTTTAAGAGCTTCAAGCTCGTCTTTGAGTCTGGGAGGAAGAACTGCAAGTCCCATAACCTCTATAAGACCGATATTTTCCTTTTTTATGTGGTGAAGCTCTGCATGAGGATGATAAACTCCCAGAGGATGCTCTTCGGTGGTTATGTTGTTTCTGAGAACAAGGTCAATTTCAAAAAGCTCTCCCCTTCTTCTTGCAATGGGAGTGATTGTGTTATGGGGAACACCGTCGGTTTCGGCAAAAATGAAGGCAGACTCATCGGTATAGCCTCTCCATTTACGGAGAATCTTATCGGAAAGCTCAACAAGGCTTTCCTTGTTTTCTGACTGAAGTCTTATTGTGGACATAGGCCACTTTACAAGACCTGCCTTTACGTCAGAGAAGCCCTCAAAAGCAATTTCCTTTTCAATAGGTGCTCTTTCCATTGCAAATTCGTATTTACCGCCCTGGAAATGCTCGTGTGACAGAATTGAACCGCCGACAATGGGAAGGTCTGCATTGGAACCTAAGAAATAATGTGGGAATACAGTAACAAAGCCGAGAAGCTTTTTGAAAACACTTCTGTCAATTGTCATGGGAGTGTGCTTCGAATTGAAAACAATGCAATGCTCGTTATAATAAACATAGGGTGAATACTGCATAAACCAGTCCTCACCGTTTATTTCAACGGGAATGATTCTGTGATTCTGACGTGCAGGGAAATCAAGTCTTCCTGCATAGCCTTCACACTCACGGCAGAGCATACACTTGGGATATCCCGACTGAGGCATATTTTTTGCAGCTGCAATTGCCTTGGGATCCTTTTCGGGCTTTGAAAGGTTTACGGTAATATCAATTGTACCGTAATCGCCTGTCTGCTGCCATTTTATAATCTTTGCTATTCTGTCACGGCGGATGTAGTTTGTATCTCCGCTGAGCTTATAGTACCAGTCTGTAGCCGTCGAGGGACATTCGTTATAAAGCTCTCTGAATTTTTTTATTACTTCAGAGGGACGGGGGGTAAGAACACCCATAATTTTTGTATCGAATAAGTCTCTTGAAACCGTACCTGAATCAATAAGTCCGAGGCTTACTGCTTCATCGCAGAGTCCGTCAAGAATCTCTGAAAGCGTTCCTTCAAAGGGAAGAGCTTCGCTTACAAATTCATTTTTTCCGAAAAGTGAAATAATGCCGTTTATACAGTAGGTTCTGTCCGCCTCTTCAATAAGACCTTCGGCTACGGCATAGTTTACAAGTGCCTTTATTTTTGCATCAATCATTATTAAAACCTCGCACAACAAAAATATACCTTATTATACACTTTATAAACGTGATTTCGCAATAGTTTCAAAAAAAATATTTGCATAAAAAAGGAAATACACTTATAATGAAGAAAAATACCCTCAAGGAGATTCAATATGAAATACGAAAACAACTGGGATTCCCTTAATTCCCGTCCCGTTCCCGAGTGGTTCGCCGATGCAAAATTCGGCATTTTCATTCATTGGGGACTTTATTCCGTGCCGGCATACACCGCCAAAGGGCAGTATGCGGAATGGTATCAATGGCAGCTTGAAAAACAGCCGGAGCTCACCACAAAGGACTGGCACGAAAGTGTTTACGGCAAAAACTATAAATACACCGATTTCGTGGAAGGCTTCAAGGCTGAGCTTTTTGATGCGAAGGAATGGGCTGAGCTCTTCAAAAAATCCGGTGCAAAATACATAAACATAACTTCAAAGCATCACGACGGCTTCTGCCTTTTCAAGACAGACCACGCCTGGAACTGGAATTCTGCGGACGTAGGTCCCCACAGAGACTTCTGTATGGAGCTTAAAGAAGCTATGAAGGACACGGGTGTGCGCTTCGGTGTTTACCATTCCGTTTACGAGTGGTTCCATCCCCTTTATCTCAAGGACCCCGAGGAATATGCCTTAAAGCATCTTCATCCTATGCTTAAAGAGCTTATCACAAAATATGAGCCCTCTACCCTCTTTACCGACGGCGAATGGGACCATCCCAGCTCCACCTGGCATTCAACGGAGTTTTTAACCTGGCTTTACAATGAATCTCCCGTAAAGGATTTCATCGTTCCCAATGACCGTTGGGGCAAGGAAACAAGAGGAAGGCTCGGCGGAAACTTCACCACGGAATACGGTTACATTGAAGAGGGCAGAAAAATTGAAGATGTTGAGCTTGACCGTCCCTTTGAGGAATGCAGAGGCATCGGACGCTCCTTCGGCTTTAACAGAATTGAAACAACGGAAGACTATCTCTCCGCCAAGGAGCTTATCGAAATGCTCGTAGAGCTTGTGTCCAAGGGCGGCAACTTCCTTCTTAATATAGGTCCTGCCGCAGACGGCACAATTCCCGTAATTATGGAAGAAAGACTTCTGCAGATAGGTAAGTGGCTCGAAGTCAACGGAGATGCAATTTACGGCACACGTCTTTACACAAAGGCTGTTCAGAAGGATACCTACTACACCAAGAAGGGCGACACCGTTTATGCTATAATCAACCGCTTTCCCTTCGGCAGCGTAACTCTTAAAGAAGTTGATTATGACGAAAACTTCAAAGCCCGTCTTCTCTCCCACGATGCTCCCCTTACAACGGAAAACGACGGCGGTAAGCTTAAAATCAACTTCCCTGCTATTAATCCCGATGAAGTTAAGTGTCAGTATATGTATGCAATTGAATTGACAAAATAAAAATTTTGCCCTCATCCTTCCGGACGAGGGCTGTTTTTTGCATTTATTTCTTTATAACCTTGAAATTAAGAGTATGCTCACCGAGGTTTTCACCTGTAACTGTTACGGTGACATTGCCTGATTTACCAGCAGTTTTAATCCAGAAGGCACGAGCGCCGCCCACAAGGGCAAATTCTTCGGGACCGATAACTGTTGCGGGACCGTCAACCTTTACACTTATGCTGTTGTTTGCAAAGGGAAGTCTGTTTCCGTTCTGGTCAACACACATAAGTTCAACACGGGTTACATCATAGGTCTTGTCTTCTGTGAGTGTATCGCTGTCAGCCTTAACAACAAGCTGCTGAGCATTTGCCGCAGTACGGGTAACGGATTTTACAAGAACGCCGTCCTTATAGCCGTCAAAACGGTATTCAACCTGCTCGTCACCCCAGTTGGCAAAATACTTTGTAACAAGGTCAACCATCTGTGAAATCTTCATTCTGCCCTTCAAGAAGGAATAAGCAATTTCAAGATAGTGCTGAGGAGGCATAATATAACCGTATACGGATGCGGCAACAAGGGCATTTTTAAGAGGCTCTGCCACATCGTGAGGAAGTCCGTCCTCCTCTTCAAGAGAAGCACCGATGTAGTCCTGAGGAAGAATGGGAGGATGAGGAAGATTCGGATATTTAGCCTTATTGGGATATGCCGTTGACTTATATTTTCCGTTTTTATAAATTTCAACATAATCGCAGTTGGTGAAAATATAGGTCTGACCGATAATTGCACCGGGATGCTCACCTACATCCATAGCGGAAGAGGTTTCAAGCACGGGGGTATCATCCTGCTGAGAAGCGTAAACCGCAGCGGCAAGCTTGGGGATACGGAACATATCAGCAACACCGTGGTAGCAGATCCTGTCACCGCTTCCGAAGTCCTTATGGGTATTGTAGTCAGCCATACACCAGCCGATAGCACCTGAATGACGCTTTGAGCCGAAGGAGGTATTCTGAACTCTGAGATGTCTTAATGCGTGCTCGGTACGAAGTGCCTCTCTGTCAAAGGTCTTTGTGGGGAACATATGACCGTTGTGCTCGGTTACGAGGTAAGGAGCCTTTATTCCGCAGGTGATAATTGCGGGAAGAAGATTTATGGGACCGCCCGAATGAATAAAGTCATTGTATGTATAAACGTCCTCAAGCAGGTGGCTTCTGGGGAAGTTACGTACACCGCCCGTCTGTCTTGTGGGGTCAAGAGAGCGTGCAAGAGCATTGGTCTCGGTGTAGAATTCGTCACAGTCTCCGCCTTCGTTTACGCGGACACCCCAGAGAATAACGGAAGGATGGCTTCTGTCTCTCATTACCATCGAACGGATGTTGTCGAGACAGTTTTCTCTCCACTCCCCTTCACCTAAGAACTGCCAAGAGGGCATTTCGGTAAATACGAGAAGACCGATTTCATCACAGCGGTCAAGGAAATGCACGGAATCGGGATAGTGTGCGGTTCTTACGATATTACAGCCGAGAGTATATTTCATAAAGTCGGCATCTGCCTTCTGTGCGGAAGCGGGCATTGCGTTACCCACATAAGGATAGCTCTGATGGCGGTTAAGACCGAGAAGTTTTACCTTTCTGCCATTGAGCACAAAGCCTGTTCTTGTAAATGAAGCCTCACGGAAGCCGAAGCGTTTTTCTGCTTCATCGTCACCGAAGGACACCTTAAGAGTGTAAAGCTTAGGACTGTCAATATCCCATAATTCAACATTCTTTACCTTCCAGCGGATACGGATTGCCTTACCGTCTGCATCTGCAGTCTTGGTGCCGAGAAGCTTTTCGCCGTCATAAAGCTCAAACTTACATTTACCTGTAACCTTTTCGGAGAATGTAACATCAGCTTCAATTGTCTTTACGCTGTAAAGAGGGTTGGGAGTTTTTACAAAAACGTCCTCGATATATTTTTCATCATAAATATCAATATGTACTTCTCTGTAAATACCGCCGTAGACAAGATAGTCAACAACCTTGCCGAAGGGAGGAATTTCAGGTCTTTCGGTGGAATCAAGCATAACCGTAAGGAAGTTATTGCTCTTATTCACCTTATCCGTAATTTCAAGAGAAAAGGGTGTATAACCGCCCTTATGCTCACCGATAAACTCACCGTTAAGATACACCTTAGCGTAGTTTGCCGCACCCTCAAAGGTAATAAAGATATGCTTTTTACCCGTAAAGGCATCTTTGGGAAGACGGAAGGTTTTTCTGTAACAGCTTACAAACTGAAAAATCTTTTCATCAAAATAGTTATAAGGAAGCTCCTTGTTTGTGTGAGGAATCTGCACCTTGACGAAATCCCCGTCATCAAAACCGGGCTTTATCATTTCTTCCGTAAAGGTTTCACTGTATTTCCAATCAAAATTCAGATCGATTACTTTTCTCATACCCTGCACTCCTTCATAAAAGTATATACAGGTTTATTATACATTGTAAAAGGCTTCAAGTCAATGATACAAAAAACTGTTGATTTGTACGATAATTATTGTTAAAATATCAGTATACTGTTACGGGAGGGTTGTTTATATGAATAAAAAACTGAAAACCGCAAAAATAATCGCAGGAGCAGCTGCACTTACCGCAGGTGCGTATATGGGCACCGGTGCTGCCCTTTGTTACGGAATTCTTTCAAAGAAAGCCTGCAATAAGCATCCTGAAGAGTTGCTTCAGGCTCCCGGGAATATGGGCAGATATATGAACGACGTAAACTTCAGGACTGCGGACGACTGGTACTGCGGAATAAATCCCGAGGATACGGTGCTTTACAACGAAAAAGGCGAAAGGCTCCTTTCAAAAATAATTTTGAGAGAAGAGCCCTCACACAAGTGGCTTATAGCTGTCCACGGCTACACCTCCCGTCCGAGAGCTATGGCACGGCAGGCAATTCATTTCTATAAAAACGGTTATAACTGCATTCTGCCCTGTCAGCGTGCACACAGAAACAGAGATGAAAAGTTCACCTCTATGGGATATTATGAAAAATTTGATGTAATTTCCTGGATAAGCTATATCATTTCCCGTGACCCGGAGGCCCAAATTGTGCTTCTCGGCATTTCAATGGGCAGCGCAACGGTAATGCTGACTACAGGCGAAAGGCTTCCCGAGAATGTAAAATGCTGTATTGCGGACTGCGGCTTTACAGACTGCAAGGAGCTTTTTAAGGGGGCAATAACAAAAGAGGCAGGGCTTCCCCCCTTCCCCTTCTTAAATGCCGCCGATACCTTTGCAAAATTATTCCTCGGCTGGAGCTTTTCGGACTGCTCACCCATAAGTGCCGTGTCACACTCAGTCACCCCCACTCTTTTCATTCACGGTGAAAATGATGATGTAGTCCCCTTCTGGATGATGGAGGCACTATACGAAAAATGCTCTGCTCCGAAAATGAAGCTGGCACTCCCCGATACGGGGCACGACGAAGCCTGTGCAAACTTCCCCGAAAAATATTGGGAAGCAGTTGACAGCCTTGTAAATACACACGTAAATGCATAAAAAAAGGACTGCACAGCAGTCCTTTTTTTAAGTCAAGCCGGAAGGCTTCATACAGGGTCACTATTCACCGTTACCATTTACTTATTACTTGACATCTACTCCGCCGAAAGCACATATACCGCTGACAAATACGGTGGGAATACCCGGAGTAAAGGCTCTGCCTGTCTTGTTGGCGGCACCGCCGAATACAGGCGTCACACAAAGCTCTGCATTGACATTCTGCGGTAAAAGAATATCAATACCGCCGAATACGGCACCTGCGCTTATTATGATATCCTCTGTAATCACAGCACCTCTGAGGTCAATTTCAAGTCCGCCGAAAACTGCAACAGCATCGGCTCCGTAAAAGGGCTCACCGGCAAGAACCGCATTTTTACCGCCGAAAACAGCGGTGCATTTCTTCTTCGGGAAATTCTTTTCCTTTATGCGCTTGATTGCATCCTTTACGTTCTTATTGAAGGCATCCTTGAAAATAAGACAAAGACCGATAACAACTATAAGAATGGGGCCTATAAGCTTAAAGAGAATCTTAAAGTCGATTATACCGCGGCTTCCCAGAAGCAGGAAAATACCGGCAACCATTCCCACAATACCCGGTGTTTTATCTCTCTGCGAGAACAGCGAAATAAAGCTGGGGATGATTATTATAAGAGTCCACCAGCCCTTGAAAAAAATATCAAATGGCAGAATATCCATAACGTGAAGACCGAGCACAACTCCGACACCCACAAGGACAAATCCCCATAGAATTCTGTTTACATTTTTCATAATCCGTGCCTCCTTTACAGTAATATTTTACAATAAAACACCTCTAAAGTCAACAACAATGCCATATTGTAAAAATTACGCGCGTGTGGTATAATTTTTACATTACTGAACGGAGGGTATTTATGAGACTTCAGGAATCGGGAGAAATGTATCTCGAAACAATATATATACTTTCAAAAACACTTTCATCTGTACGCAGCATTGACGTAAGCGAGCATCTCGGATATTCAAAGCCCAGCGTCTCCCGTGCTGTGGGGCTTCTGAAAAACGGAGGCTTCATTACTGTCGGGGACAACGGCGAGCTGCTTCTTACAAAGCAGGGACTTTACATTGCAGAAGAAATGTATGAAAGACATACAATTCTTACGGACTGGCTTATCGGTCTGGGCGTAAGCCAGGAAACCGCCACGGAGGATGCCTGCAGAATTGAACATTTTTTAAGTGAGGAATCCTTTGAGGCAATAAAAAAGCATTTTTCACGTAAATAGTATTTTTCGGGTGAAAGAATTATGAGATTAATAATCAATAAAGAGAAAACCTTTCAGACCTTCCGCGGAATCGGTGCCTCGGGTGCCTGGTGGGCTCAGGTTGTGGGCGGATGGGACCACGAGGACCCCGCAAGCGGCAAAAAAGTAAACGAGCGTATTGCCGAGCTTCTCTACAATCCCGAAACTGGTATCGGTATGCAGATATACCGTTACAATCTCGGCGGCGGCTCTAAAAACAGCGGTTCAAGTGTTTTTCCCAACAAAAACAGAATGGCGGAGAGCTTTGATAATAACGGCAATTATGACTGGACAAGAGATAAAAATGCCGTTAATATGATGAAGCTGTGTGTCAAGGAGGGTGCAGACGAAGTAATACTCTTTTCCAACTCCCCTCCCGAAAGACTTACAAAAAATCACAAATCCTGTCTTGACAAGGCCTGGCACAGCAATCTTCCGAGAAAAAATGAGGATGCTTTTTCGGACTATCTTCTTGACTGTGCAGAACACTTTTTAAGTGAAGATATCCCCGTAAAATTTATTTCTCCCGTAAACGAGCCTATGTGGGTATGGACGGAGAAAAACGGGCAGGAGGGCTGTCATTACACACCCTTTGAGGTTTATTCTCTTCTGAAAAAACTATCATCAAAGCTGAAAAACAGACCTGCTCTCAGAGATGTCAGAATCAGCGCCTGCGAAAACGGAGACATCCGTTGGTTCAACAAGGCTTACACATTTGCCGTACTCGGGAATAAAAAAATAAGAGAATGCTGTGACGGAATTGACGTCCATTCCTACTGCCTGCCCATTCCCGTTCCATTCCTCAACAACAGATTGGGCTTTCTTAAAAGATACAGAGCATTTCTCAATATTTTCTTCCCCGGTGAAACCGTTAATATGAGTGAATGGTGCCATATGAAGGGCGGCAGAGACAGCGGTATGAATTCGGCACTTGTCACGGCAAAAACAATGTTCGAGGACATAACGATTCTCGGTGTGTCATCCTGGCAGCATTGGATTGCCGTATCTGAAGTGGACTACTGCGACGGGCTTATTTATATAAACGAGGAAGCAGGAACCTTCAGCACAACAAAGCGTCTTTTCGTTACGGGCAATTTCTCAAAATATGTTCCACGTAATGCAAAAAGAATTGAAATTAAAACAGACGATAAGGATATAAATGCCGTTGCCTTCCATAAGGACGGAAAAACAGTTGCTGTCCTTATAAATGCCACAAAAAATGCGAAAAACATTGAAAACACCTTCGGGAAAGCAGTCATTACTGCCCTTACGGATAAAGATAATGACCTGACGGAAGCTGAAGTTGCCGAAAACGGAAATATCATTATCCCTCCCGAAAGCGTTACAACGATTATTATATAAGCTAAGGAAGCGAAATTGTATGAAGTACGATTTTACAAGTGTTCCCGACAGAAGCCTCTGCGGTTCTTCAAAGTGGAACGGAGCTAAAAATGCGAGTGTGGATGCGGTTCCCTTATCCGTTGCAGATATGGAATTTCCCACGGCCGGGCCTATTAAAAACGCGCTGTCAAAACTGGCACAGGAGCAGATTTTAGGCTATACCGACCCTATGGATGTGTATTATACTGCCGTTATCTCATGGATGGAAAGAAGACACAATTTTCATATTGAAAAGGACTGGATTATAACTACGCCCGGTGTTGTAAACGGCTTGGGGCTTATTATAGAAGCGGCAACCATGCCCGGGGACGGAATTATTATTCTGACTCCCGTGTATTACCCCTTTGATATGGCAGTCCTTGCAAAAAGCAGAAAATTTGTTTACAGCGAGCTGATTTTAACTGACGGAAAATACAGCATTGATTTTTCTGACCTTGAAGAAAAAGCAGCTCTTCCGGACACAAAGGCTATAATCTTCTGCAATCCCCACAATCCCATAGGCAGAGTCTGGACAAAGGAAGAATTACAGATAGTGGCAGATATCTGCAACAAAAACGGAGTCTTCATTATTGACGACGAAATTCACAACGACCTTATAATGCCGGGATATGAGCATACCGTTATGGCAACTCTCGGAGAAGAAACCCTCGGAAATATCGCCGTATGCACAGCCCCCAGCAAAACCTTCAACCTTGCAGGACTTCAATGCTCCAACATCATAATTCCCGATAAAAAGACCAGAGGAAAAATGAAGGCGGTTATGATGATGAATCTCCAGAGCCACCTTAACATTTTTGCTTTTGAAGCCTGCAAAACCGCATACAATGAATGTGAGGACTGGCTTGACGAGCTGCTGACAGTCATTGACGGAAATGCAAAATACATTGAAGGCTTTATGGCGGAGAATTTCCCCGAGATAAAGGTCTTCCCCCTCCAGGGCACATATCTTCAATGGATTGATATGAGAGCTCTCGAAATGACACACGTTGAGCTTCGCGAAATGCTGGAAAAAGCGGATATTTTCCTTGATTGGGGTGAAATGTTCGGAGACCTCGGCAGGGGCTTCCAGAGAATCAACCTTGCCTGTGCAAGGGTTACCCTTGAAAAAACTATGGAAAGATTCAAGAATGCAGTTAACTCCGTTCTTGAGGACAGAAGGATTAACGGCAAGCCCTATCACAAAAAGCTGGAAAAGGGCGATTTGCTTTCCGATTTCGTTTACAACTCCCCTTACGGTGCAGGAAAGCTTCTGAAACACAACATCTCAAAGAAAACACTTCTTGTTTTCACAAGATACATTGAATGCCAAATTGCAGTTAAGACACTTGACACATTCAAGAAGTATCAGCGGGTTTTTACAATGTTCGGCATTGATCTGAAATTCATTCTGCAGAACACCGCAGAGGAATTAGCACAGTATCAGAGCTTTTATCCCTTTGAGCTTATTGCTGACCCCGAATGCATATTCTATGACAGATATAACATTTTTGAAGCAAACAGCATAATCAGTATGGTGGCAGGCGATAAGATGTTTGAGGAAATGACAAAAGGCGACGTACACAACCTTCTTGACACCGATATGATAAAATCCTTTACGGAAGAAAATACCTCAGGCAAGCGTAAATTACAGCTTCCGGCACTCATTGGTATTGACAAAAATATGAAAGTAATTTATTCTCATTACTGTAAAACCATAGGAGACTTCCCCGATTCGGGAGAGCTTCTCGGTGCACTGAGAAAAAACTGAGTAAGAAAGCGAGAGAAAACAATGGCAAAAGAAAAAAAACAGCTCCCTCCCGGATTCGTGGTACCTAAAAAAGAGCTTAATATGTTCGCAGTAGGTGCAATGGGTCAGGGTATGATGTATGCAATGATGTCAAGCTACATCAGCGACTACTACGTAAACGTATTACAGCTTCCCCTTATGTTTGTAATGCTTCTTATGCTTCTCGCACGTGTGTGGGACGCTATAAACGACCCGCTTATGGGTATTGTTGCCGACAAGGCAAATCCGAAGCACGGCAAAATGAAGTCCTACATCCTTTACGGCGTAGCCCCCATTGCCATACTTACCATATTACTTTATATCTCCCCCGACCTTCCCAAAACCGAGCTTATGATATACGCTGCGGTAACATACATTCTTTGGGGTATGTGTTACACTCTTGCTGACGTGCCCTTCTGGGGAATTCCCAATCTTATGACCCCCAATGCCGACGAAAGAGGCTATGTTATTTCCTACACAAAGAATCTCAACAGTATAGGCTCTGCCCTTCCCGAGGTTCTTTTCCTTGTTGCAGGCTTCACACTTCCCACTCTTCTCGGCTCTACAGGTATCGAATACGAAAAACAGCGTTATCTTATAATTGCAGGTGTTTGCGTGGTTATCGGTGCCGTAATGTACGGAAATTCATATTTCCATATAAAGGAAAGAGTTATTCCTCCTGCAAAGACCCGTGCTCCCGGTGAGCCTACTGCCCTTAAGAGAATCTTCACCTGTAAGCCCCTTATGCTTGTAGTGGCAATGGGTGTTCTTTCAAGCGGAAGATATATGGTGCAGGCTGCAGCCGTTCACGTTGCCCGTTATGCTTTCTACATAGGACCCGAGCTTACCTCCGATTTATCGCTTGAGCTGAGAACAAAGTACATTGCCGAAAGCGTTTCATCTGTTAAGACAATTTTCCAGATTTGTGCTATTGTTGGTATGTTCGGCGCTCAGCTTCTTATGCCCAAGCTCATAAGAAAATTTGACTATAAGAAGATTCTTATTACAACCTGTCTTGCAGGCTTTGTGGCAAGTATCTTTACAACGCTTATCGGCTGGTTTACGGCAAACCTTTATATCTGCATCCCCTTCATACTTGTTTCCAGTATCCCTCTCGGTGTTCTCAATGTCGTATCAAATGCAATGATAGGCGACTGCCTGGACTATCTCGAACTGAAAACAGGCTACAGAGATAACGGTCTCGGCTCAGCTTTACAGGGCTTCGTAAACAAGCTCGGCAATGCTCTTGCAACAACAGGCATTATTCTTATGTATATGTTCATTGACATTGACCCCTCAAAGATGCTTTCAAGCGAAGTTGTTGTTGCTGCAACAGAGCTTACAAGAACACAGAACTTTGCAATGTTCTCCCTTGTTTCCATTATCCCCGGTATCAGTATGCTTCTTTGTGCAATTCCTATGTTCTTCTACAAGATTTCCGGCAAGGAACGTGCAAGAATTATAGATGAGCTCAGCAAGAGAAGACAGGCTCAGGCTGAAAAAGCTCAGGCTGTTGCGGAATAATCGGCTGCAATATACTAAAAAACAAACAGAGTGTCTGCCACGGATTTGTGACAGACACTCTTTTGCTATAGTCAAAGAAAGGGGTTCTTAAAAATGAACTGATTAATAATTCTCTGCTCTTACTTCAAAGAAGCTCTGAGGATGAGCGCATACGGGACACATACCGGGTGCCTTCTTGCCCATTACAAGGTGGCCGCAGTTACGGCATTCCCACATTGTTTCCTCGGCT
The DNA here is from genome assembly GCA_017625435.1 of Clostridia bacterium. Taxonomy (GTDB): domain Bacteria; phylum Bacillota; class Clostridia; order Oscillospirales; family Acutalibacteraceae; genus RUG806. The sequence continues at coordinate 112,564 of JAGAKX010000011.1, read as the reverse complement.
TTAGCGAAAACCTCCTGCATTTCTACGTTTGAAAGAAGCTTTCTGTATCTTTCCTCGTGGCTCTTTTCAATCTTTGCAACCTCTCTGAACTGGAAAGCGAGCTTTGTGAAGCCTTCTTCCTCTGCTTCCTTTGCAAAACGGTCGTACATATCGGTCCACTCGTAGTTTTCGCCTGCTGCAGCTGCTGCAAGATTCTGTGCAGTATCACCGAGCTCACCGAGAGCCTTGAACCAAAGCTTTGCGTGTTCTTTTTCATTTTCTGCTGTCTTAAGGAAGATAGCTGCTATCTGCTCATAGCCTTCCTTCTTTGCAACTGAAGCAAAGTAGGTATATTTGTTTCTTGCCTGGCTTTCGCCTGCAAAAGCTTCCATTAAATTTTTCTCTGTTTTTGTACCCTTAAGTTCCATTGTTATTTCCTCCTGATATAATTTATACTACCCTGCATTCGGGGCATTTGCAATGAATAACAAGCTCATAATCTTCAATCTCACAGCCTGTTGCATCTTCCATAGCTTCGGTAAGACCGGGAATATTCAGATCCTCAACCTTGCCGCAGCCGGTACATATTATGTGCTCGTGAGGCATAGGATTTCTGTCAAATCTGTCGGGATGTCCCGATTGGCAGATTCTTCGGATGCTTCCCTCTTCAACCATTCCGTTGAGATTATTATATATTGTAGCACGGACTATTGAAGGATATTCCTCTTTTGCCAATAAAAATATTTCTTCAGCGGTAAAATGGCCGCAGTTTTCACGCATAACCTTAATTATAGCAGCCCTTTGTTTGGTCATTTATATCGCCTCCTGATTTATTTTTGAATCATTCTAAATTTATTATAACGATTCTAAAAGAAAAGTCAAGAGTTTTTCTAAAATTTTTTTAATGATTCTAAAAAAAATCAGTCTTTTATCCCATCAAAATAGCGAAGAAGGCTGAAATCCTGTCCAAGAGAGGCTTTAAGATAGCTTTCTGTCAGTCTGTTGAGAGTTTTCAGGGAATTCTCCTGAAGCTCAAAAGAAAATATTTTCGAAAAATCAGAAAAACAGATGTGGCGCATAGCGGATATAACTGCAACGCCAACCTCGGGAACAGCCATTCCCCTTCCGCAGTTTTTACAGAAAAGCCTGCCGTCGGCACAGTTAAAATACATTATATCCGTTTCATATTCCGAACAGTTATCGCAGGCAATAAGTGACGGCATATAACCTGCAATACAGGAAAGCCGCAACTCAAAAACAGATTTCACAAGAAGCGGATTCCTGTTTCCCTTTGCAAGGAAGTGAAAGCTGTTAAGAAGCAGACGGAGATAAATCTCTTCATCACACTTATCGGGCACACACTTCATTATTACTTCACAGAAATACTGGGAGAGGGTCAGAATCTCCATACTTTTCCGAAGGTCAAAAAACACTTCTTTCACAAGTGCTTCGTTTATGTTATATACATTATTTTTTTCGGAGAATGTAAAATCGCAGTAGCAAAAAAGAGAGGTGCCGCCGTGAAGACGGTTTTTTGTACCTCTTGCACCCTTTGCAAAAGCACGTATAACCCCTCTGTCACGGGTAAGCACCCATACGATTCTGTCTGCTTCACCTGTTACCGAGGTTTTTATTACAACTCCGTCAACGGTAAATTTTTCCATCAGTCAAGACCGAAATTATGAATAAGTCCTTCACGGTTGCGCCAGTCTTCCTTGACCTTGACCCAGCATTTGAGATTAACTCTGCAGTCAAAGAATTTTTCCATATCGTGACGGGCGGCAGTTGAGATTCTTTTGAGCATAGCACCGTTTTTGCCGATTATTATACCCTTATGGCTTTCTCTTTCACAGTAAATTGTGGCATCAATATCAAGAATATCGCTGTCATCTCTTTCCCTGAAACGCTCAATTGCAACTGCAGTTCCGTGGGGAATTTCCTTGTCCGTGTATTTAAGAATCTTTTCTCTTATATACTCTGCGGCAATAACCTTTTCGGGCTGGTCGGTAAGAGTATCGTCGGGGAAAAGATGCTGTGAGGGAAAGGCTAAAGCTTTAAGCTCCTTCAGAAGGTCACCAAGGCCGTTTCCGTCAAGGGCAGACATAGGGACAATTGAAGTAAAGTCGTAAAGCTTTGAAAATTCGAGAATTCTTGCCAACAAATCCTCTTTATTCTCAATGGTATCAACCTTATTTATTGCAAGAATTGCAGGAATATCCGCACCCTTAAGCTTCTTTATAAGGGTAAGCTCCTCTTCCCTTATTTCCCCCTTGGGCTCAACCACAAGAAGACAGGCATCAACATCGTGGATTCCCTCGCCTACTGCCTTCACCATTTTTTCGCCGAGCTTTGTTCTCGGCTTGTGATAGCCGGGAGTATCCGTAAAAACAAGCTGAATCTCCCCTTCAGTCAGCACACCCATAATTCTTGTGCGGGTGGTCTGGGGCTTAGGGGAAACAATAGCGATTTTCTCTCCTAAAAGTCTGTTAAGTATAGAGGATTTGCCCACGTTGGGACAACCGACAATTGCAATAAATGCAGTTTTCTGTTCTGTCATAATTAATTATTCCTCGTCAAGATAATAAGCGCCGTTTCTCTTGAGACCCAGCTGAGTAAGTACGGTTTCTTCTTTTTCGCGCATACGAAGGGCCTCAAGGCCTCCGTTTACGTGGTCATAGCCGAGAAGATGAAGCATCGAATGTACAGTAAGGAAGGCTACCTCTCTGTCAAGAGAATGTCCGTATTCCTCTGCCTGCTCCATAGCTCTCTGCATAGAAATTACAATGTCACCTAAAAGGGCTGCACCGCTTGAGGGATTATGGTCATATTCGCCGTTTTCACCCAGCGGGAATGAAAGCACATCCGTAGCCTTATCTATATCACGGTATTCGTTATTAAGCTCCCTTATCTGCTCGTTATCCACAAAGCGTACGCTGATTTCGGCAGATTCACCGAATTCCTCCATAAGAAGCACAGCATTGCAGCAGCGTCTTATGAGAAGTCTTACGCCTGAGGGAACCTTTACGGTATTCTGATCGTTTGTGATGATTACTTTAATTTTGTTTGCCATATAATCTTCCTTTCACGATAAATAATCTCGTAATCACTTTTTCTCGCCTTTTTCGTATGCCTTGATGATGTCCTGCACAAGTCTGTGGCGGACAACGTCCTTTTCCGAAAAACGCACTGTCTCTATATCTTCAATTCCTTTAAGAATTTTAACAGCTTCCTTAAGTCCCGATTTTTTACCGTCGGGAAGGTCTATCTGCGTAATATCGCCCGTTACGACAATTTTCGAGTTAAAACCGAGACGGGTCAGGAACATCTTCATCTGTTCGGGAGTGGTGTTCTGTGCCTCGTCAAGAATAATAAAGCTGTCATCAAGGGTTCTGCCTCGCATATAAGCTAAGGGAGCTACCTCAATATTGCCCTTTTCCTGATATTTCTGGAAATTATCAGCACCCAGCATATCAAAAAGTGCATCGTAAAGAGGTCTCAGATACGGGTCAACCTTCTGCTGAAGGTCACCCGGCAGAAAGCCTAATTTCTCACCTGCTTCAACTGCGGGACGGGTAAGGATTATTCTGTTTACCTCCTTTGCCCTGAACGCCTTTACAGCCATTGACACCGCAAGATAGGTTTTACCGGTACCTGCAGGACCTACACCGAAAACTATCGTATTCTTGTTTATTGTGTCAACGTATTTTTTCTGACCGAGGGTCTTGGGCTTTACGGGCTTGCCGGACGTTGTGATACAAATACAGTCCGAGGAAATAGAAGGAAGCTTGTCGTCGTTTCCTTCATTTACAAGAGATATACAGTATCTTACATTCTGCTCTGTCAGCTGTTCGCCTTTATTTATAAGCATTATAAGTCCCTGCAGAGCCTTTGTTGCCTTGGTGACATTTATATCCTCACCGGTGATTTTCAGCTGAGAGCCGCGGTTCACAATTTCAACGGAGAACTCCTTTTCGAGAAGCTTTACATTTTCGTCAAAGCTTCCGAAAAGGCTTACCGCCTGCTCCATTCTGTCAATATTTATAATCTGTTCAAACATACATTTACCTCAGCGTGCAAGAGCATCAATTATGCCCTCGTAAAGTTTTTCGGGATGCTTCATAAAGTTTTCTCCCACAAGCTGTGCCTGCATACTGTCGGCAGAAAAAAGCTTTGTTTCCATCATAAGAGTTTCCCCGTCACGGACGGTAAGGGTCACATAACAGCCGTTTTCCGCTTTTTCTACAGTATAATTCACACTTCCCTTGAGTCTTTCGCGGGCTACAACCGTAAATGCAACGGAAAGAGCCTTTTCTCTTGCGGTCAGAGGGATTTCCGTCTGAAGCTTCTCAGCAACGGATATACCTTCTTCCGTAATGCTGAAATAATCGTCATCCTCTTTTTCCGTGCGTGTCACAAGACCGCTTTCAAAAAGCATATCGAGAGCAGGATTTATTTCAAAGAAATTCACAAGCTCACTGCTTCTTAAAATTTCACCGAAGGCAGTTCTTGAAACCTCGCTTTTTACATTTTTCAGTATATAACACAGAAGCACGCGTATGCCGAGTCTTGAACGGACTCCGCCGATACCCACATCCTGTGTCAGTGCATCAAATTCATTTGCCATAGTGCTTATCCTATTCTTAAATAGTCATAAGGCATAACAGAAATCTCGCCTATTATGACCGAGTAATTATTGTAATTTACGTATACACGGGCACCGCCCTCGTAGAGCGTGCAGTAAACACCGTCTGCGATTTTTTCATGTCCCGTAATTCTTTTTGATGTAAGGTCAGAAAGCTCTGCCTTTGCTTTAGTGCAGAATTCTACAGCTTCATTTACGGTGTATTCGTAGAATTTATCCGAATTCTCATTGAAATTCCAGATATAATGAGGGACGGCACCGTACTCCACAGCCTTAAGAAGCTCAATTGCAGAGACGGAAGATGTATTGAGAGGCTCGGACGAATATACGAAGGAGCCGTGAATTACCGCAGGCATAAAGGGCACGGCAGTATAGTAAGCCGTTTCTTCAACCGCAGTTTCTGTGGGAACATTATAAAGATAATCCGCATTTTTAATGAGATTTACGGGAACTCCGGAAAGCATCAGCTTTGTTTCGGAGGAAATCGCAGAAAGATTATTCTGTAAGGATGAATTATATGCGGAATACGAGCCCTGTGCCTCATGGCAGGAAATACGGCTATCTGCAACACAGACCCCGGAAAAGCCGTTTTCAGAAACAAATCCCAGAATATTGTTTGTACCTTCTGCAATACCTCTTGTTCCGAGATATTTCATTGTGTAGCTCTCTTCACCGATATACGGGCTTAAAGGATTTTTTCTGTCCGTAACTTTATATTCCCCGGAAACACCTTTTTCGCAATAAAGGGATTTTTCTGAAGAAAGAAGATTTGCCTCAGCAAAAAAGTTAAAATTCTGAGACTGAGAAAAACCGAGAAGTGTCCGAAGGTCCTTTTTAGACCCGAGTGCACCCATAAGCTTTGTTCTTACTGTAACCGATGCGGAAAGACCTCCCCTGAAGGCTCCCGACAGCACGGCATTGATTTCATTTATGCCCTTACCTTTAAGAAGTCCCAGAAGATTTTCAATCTGCTGATAATCTGCCGTTACATTGCTTCTTTTTCCGTCCGTACCTGCAACAATACTTATGGTCAGAGGATATTCATTTTCACAATTTCCGTCAGGCATAAAGCCTGCTCTGATAAGTGCCTGCCTTACGGAAGAAGCAATATCGGTATAAGAGGTATTCTCCGAAGACAGTACCTCATAGGTTACGGCAATTCTTCCGTTATAGGATTTGCCGATATTCACCTTTCCCTTTTCTCCGCTGACGGGGGTTATAATGAACTCGGGATAAATTCTGTTGACATCCTTTTCATCATTACCGGCTCTGAAAACACGGATAACTGCATTTTCCTCGCCTTCGGTAACAGTTGCCGAAAGTCCTCTTCCGCTTTGTACTATACCGTAAGCACCGAGAGAAACGGGGATATTATCTTCATAATAGTCTTTCCCGTAAACGGAAAATGTAAGCGCAGTATTTTCATCCTCAAGTGCGGTGTGCATAAGAGCACCGGCACCGTCGGGAAGGAGAAAATAATCTCCGAAAACGGAATGATCTGCAGTATCCGCAGTATATCTTACAGCACCGAGATACGGAAGCATTGAAAGACTGAGCACCGTAAGCCCGTCGCTGAGCGTTACAACAGACGACATATCGACAGATACTTCAAGAGATGCACCCTTAAGAGAAAATTCAACCGGAAGAGTTATGCTTAATGCATCCCATCTGAGCTCATAATTCACAACGGCACCGTCCGCTGTCTTTTCGACAGACGGCTTATGCTTCTTAATGCCGGCAGAGGAATCGAGAACATAAACCGTTTCCCCGTCAGTTACCTTTGCCGAAAAGGATGCAGCAAATGAATTCTCAAAAACAGGAAGTGACGTCCACTTTTTTCCCGTGTAAAGGGAAACCAGGGATATTCCCCCGTTATTTTTATTGAGATAAAGCTCCGCAGATTCGCTTGCTGCAAGCTTCACATTATCGGAACTGTCGTGGACACGGAAGGAATTGCTTCCGCCCTCCGAGCTTTTTATTGAATTTATAGCTATACTGTCAAAGCTCTGTGCCGTACAGCCGGAAATGCTAAAAACAACGGCTGAAATCATAAGCAAAATACACAGAAGCCTTGCGGTTTTTACAAATACTCGCATTTATACTCTCCTGAAAGTCCAATCGCAAATATTTTAACATAATTATACAAAAATATCAAGAAATTATGTTAAAAAAATCAGCCTTTACGCAAAAACGTAAAGGCTGCAGCAGAATGATTTTATCTGTCTTCTCTGAAGTAAGAGATACCGAGTGATGCGGGGGGCTGATTTTCTTTCTTGTCTCTCATAGAGATTACAATAAGAACAATAAGAGTAACAACATAAGGTGCCATCTTGAAAAGCTCCTGGTCACTCATTGAGAGATTGGGAATGTAATTATGGACAATGAAAAGAGCACCGAAAAGTATTGAACCTATAAGGCTCACATTGGGACGCCATACTGCGAAAATAACAAGGGCAATTGCAAGCCAGCCTCTGTCACCGAAGCCGTCGTTTGACCATACGCCCGTTGCGTAGTCCATAACATAGTAAAGTCCTCCGAGACCTGCAATCATACTGCCGACACAGGTGGAAAGATACTTATATTTTGTAACATTGATGCCTGCTGCGTCCGCCGTTGCGGGATTTTCGCCTATAGCTCTGATATTAAGTCCTACTCTTGTCTTTTTAAGCACGAAAGCAGAAATAAGGGCAATTATAATTGCGGCATAAGCTAAGAAGCTGTAGGAAAGGAACACCTCACCGAACCAACCGAGCTTATCTGCAAAGGGCAGCGATTTACTGAAAAATGCACTTGTTTTTGTAAGAGCAATTGAGGGCATATCCGTATCAACAAGCTTAATAAGAGAGCCGCCGAAAAAGTTACCTACACCAACACCGAAGGTGGTAAGAGCAAGACCCGTAACATTCTGATTTGCACGAAGAGTTACTGTAAGGAAGCTGTAGATAAGACCCATTATAAGAGAGCCGAAAAGCGAAGCAAGAAGAGGAATAAGAATTGCGAGAGCACCGTTGAGCTGACCGCCGTCTGCAAGAGAATGCTCATAGAAAAATGCACCGATAACACCCGAAATACCGCCGACATACATTATACCGGGAATACCGAGATTAAGGTGTCCTGCTTTTTCGGTGATGATTTCACCTGTTGAACCGAAAAGAAGAGGAATACCCTGCATTACCGCACGGTGTATAAATGCTGCTATCATTTATTTGCCCTCCTTTTCACGGAATTTAATCTGATAGTTAAGGAAAAACTCACATCCGATTATAAAGAATATGATTATACCCGTTATAATTTCGGAGAAGGAATTATTAAGTCCGCAGGATGTGGAAATCTGTATTGCGCCTCTTTCCATAAATACTATAAGAAGAGAGGTAAGAACCATATAAAGAGGATTGAACTTTGCAAGCCATGATACCATAATTGCAGTAAAGCCTCTGCCGGCAATTGTATCACGGGTTACGGTGTGGTCTGTGCCTGCAACAAGAAGGAAGCCTGCAAGACCGCAAAGAGCACCGGAAATAATCATTGTTCTTATAATAACCTTTTTGACGTTTATACCGATGTATCTTGCAGTATTCTGACTTTCGCCTACAACGGAGATTTCATAGCCCTGCTTTGAATACTTGAGATAAACATACATACCGATTGTGATAACGGCTACAATGATAATATTGAGAAGATAGTTCTTTCCGCCGATGGCGGGAAGCCAGCCCTCATAGTTTGTGCCGTTGATAATACCTATCTTACCTGAGCCCTTGGGTACTGCCCATTCGCCGGAGAAATATGATACTATCTGAATTGCAATATAGTTCATCATAAGTGTAAACAGCGTTTCGTTGGTATTCCACTTAGCCTTGAAAAGTGCGGGAATGAGTCCCCAAAGAGCACCTGCTGCAATGCTGGCAACGAGCATTGTGGGAATAAGAAGCATCGGGGGAAGCACATCCGTCAGCTTAATCATAACAGCTGCTGTAGCCATAGCACCGATAAGTGCCTGTCCTTCGGCACCGATATTCCAGAACTTCATCTTGAATGCAGGGGTAACGGCAAGAGCCACACACAGAAGCATTGCGGTATTCTGGAAAAGAACCCATATACGTCTGTTGGTACCGATTGCACCCTTGATAAGAGAAGAGAAAACATCAAGAGGATTTTCACCTGTAAGAACAACGGTAAGAACCGCCGAAACAAAAAGAGCAAGCACAATTGCACCGAGTCTTACAAGCCAGGCCTTCCACCACACAATGTCGGCACGCTTTGAAATGTGAAAAAGAGGCTCGGAATGTTTGATTTCATTATTCTTCATTTATGCTCCCTCCTTTTCCTCTGTTTTTGATTTTGTCATAAGAAGACCGATTTCTTCCTTGGTTGTACTTCTTGCATCAACGATGCCGGCAACGGAGCCTGAGCCGATAACAAGAATTCTGTCACAAAGTTCAATAAGCACGTCGAGGTCCTCGCCGACAAAAATAACGGCTGTACCGTGCTCCTTCTGCTCATTGAGAAGGTTATAAATTACGTAGGACGAATTGATATCAAGACCTCTTACGGGGTAAGCTGCCATAAGTACTGTGGGGGCTGCAGAAATTTCACGGCCTACAAGAACCTTCTGCACGTTACCGCCTGAAAGCTGTCTTACGGGAGTAGTGGCACCGGGTGTTACAACTCCGAGGTCTTCAATAATCTTCTTTGCAAGATCCTTGGGAGCCTTTCTCTCAAGGAACATTGACTTACCCTTGCGGTATGAACGGAGCATCATATTGTCAATGATATCCATACTGCCGACAAGTCCCATTCCCAGTCTGTCCTCGGGAACAAATGACAGACGGACACCGAGATCTCTTATCTGAAGGGGTGTCTTGTTTCTGAGATTCTCTTCCTTGCCCGTTTTGGGATCGTGGTACATAATACTGCCCTCGTTAAGGCTCTGAAGACCTGCAATTGCTTCAAGAAGCTCACGCTGACCGGAGCCTGCAATACCTGCAATACCCAAAATTTCACCGGAATAAGCGGTAAAGGAAACATTATTGAGAACCTTTATACCCTCACGGTTAATGCAGTTAAGTTCTGATACAACAAGCCTTTCCTCAGGCTTTACAGGCTCACTTCTGTCAATATTGAGAGAAATCTTCTTGCCTACCATCATTTCGGTAAGCTCAGCTTCATTGGTTTCGAAAGTGTTTACCGTTCCGATATACTCGCCCTTTCTGAGAACGGATACACGGTCGGAAAGAGAAAGAACCTCGTGAAGCTTGTGAGTAATAATGATAATAGCCTTTCCGTCATCTCTCATTCTTCTGAGAATTGCAAAAAGCTTCTGTGTCTCCTGAGGAGTAAGAACGGCTGTGGGCTCATCAAGAATAAGAATATCGGCTCCCCTGTACAGAACCTTGATAATTTCAACCGTCTGCTTTTCGGAAACGGACATTTCGTGAATCTTCTTGAGAGGGTCAATGTCAAAGCCGTATTTTTCGCTGATTTTCTTTACCTCGGCAGCCGCTTCTTTCAGGTTGAATTTTCCCTTCTGCTCAAGACCGAGGATAATATTCTCCGTAGCGGAAAACACATCAACAAGCTTGAAGTGCTGATGAATCATACCGATTTTATAGTCAAATGCGTCCTTGGGAGAGCGGATAACTACCTCTTCACCGTCAATAAAAATCTGACCGTGATCGGGGAAATAAATACCCGAAATCATATTCATAAGCGTTGTCTTGCCGCTGCCGTTTTCACCGAGAATTGACAGAATCTCTCCGCGGTTAACGGTAAGACAGACGTCCTTGTTTGCAACGATGGGGCCAAAAGTTTTGGTAATATTCTTTAATTCAATTGCCGCATTACCTGACACTTTTTGTTTCCTCCTTTGTTAATTTCTCAAAAAGCACCAACTGCACCGAATGATGCTTTTTCAGAAATCAACCGTGAAAAAATTAAGTACAGGCGGAGCAGAAAAAGAGCTCCGCCTATCTTTTAATCTAACCGAATCAGAACTTTTCGTTAAGAAGAGTAATGCCGTCAATTCTTACATCAAAGTAAGGAGCTGAACGGAATTCGGACTCTGAGAAGTAACCGTCCTTGATTACTTCTGTATCAGCTGTGTAAGCTGCATCGGTATCAACGTCAGCCATGTAGGATTCCATTGCTGCGCCGTCCTTTGTGAATGTATCTGTTGCGAATACCTTGAGAGTACCGTCAAGGAACTTAGCCTTAGCGTCATCAATAGCCTTCTGTGTGCCTTCTGCAGCAGCAGCTTCGTTAACGTCTGTAAGAACAACGGAGCCTTCCTTGATACCGCCGCACCAGTCAACAGCAATTTCTTCACCCTTAGCTACAGCCTTGATGATGTATTCATAGTAGGGAGCCCAGTTGATTCTGGATGATACGATGAATGTGTTGGGGCAAGCAGCGATTGTGGAGCCGTTGTAGGAAACGTTGGGAACGCCTGCAGTTTCGCAAGCTGTGGGAGCACCCATTGAGTCAGCGTGCTGGCTGATAAGTACACAGTCCTTGTTCATAAGTGTAACAGCAGCTTCCTTTTCAGCCTGCTCGTCATACCAGGAGCCTGTGAACTGAACGTCCATTGTAACTGAAGGACAAACGGACTTTGCGCCAAGGTAGAAGGATGTATAGCCGGAGATAACTTCAGCATAAGTGAAAGCACCTACGTAACCCATCTTAGCCTGTTCAGCTGTGATTTTACCGTCAGCAATCATTTCGTTGAGCTTGAGACCTGCAGCAATACCTGCAAGATATCTGCCTTCATAGATAGAAGCAAATGCGTTGTGGTAGTTCTTGAGGCCTTCTGTGTGAGCCTTTGTACCTGTTGCATGGCAGAACTGTACTTCGGGATATTCCTTAGCAGCCTGAATCATAAAGTCTTCATGACCGAAGGAGTTAGCGAAAACGATGTTGCAGCCGTCTTCAGCAAGGTCAGCAGCTGTATCGTAGCAAGCAGCAGATTCTGCAATGTTTGTAACGATAACTACCTGATCGTCTGTAAGACCGAGAGCAGCCTTAGCTTCTTTTGCAGCGTCAAGGAAGTTCTTGTCATAGGTTGAGTTTTCGTCGTGAAGGCAGATGAAACCGATCTTAATCTTGGAAAGGTCGAGTTCAGCAGCTTCGCCGGTTGTTGTCTCGTCTGCAGAAGCTGTTGTTTCTTCGGATGTGCCGCCGCAAGCAGCGAAAGCAACTACCATAGAAAGAGCAAGAACGAGAGCGAGTACTTTGAATACTTTTTTCACTTTGGGTTCCTCCAATAAAATTTTTTATTCTTTTCAATCATCGCTTCTGAAACTGATGCTGTCATCAGTCATAGAATCAACAATTGCTAAAGACCTGAGATTCACTCCCTGAGCACGGATTTCCTTTCCGCCGTTCTGGAAGCCTTTTTCAATTGCTATACCGACACCCATAAGGTTTGCGCCTGCATCCTCAATGATTTTCTTAAGCCCCAGCACTGCCTGTCCGTTTGCAAGAAAATCGTCAATAACGAGAATATTATCTCCGGGATTGATATACTTTTTTGAAACAAATATGGTATAGCTTGTCCCTTTTGTAAAAGAAAAGACCTCAGCGGTATAAACATCGTTGCCGATATTCTTGTGATGTCCCTTCTTTGCAAACACAACGGGAACATTGAAATGCTGTGCGGCAAAGCAGGCAATAGGAATACCGGAAGCCTCTACCGTGAGAATCCTTGTAACATTACAGTCTGCAAAAAGTCTGTAGAACTCCTTGCCGAGCTCTGAAAGAAGAGATACGTCAAGCTGATGGTTGAGAAAGCTGTCAACCTTGAGAATATTTCCGGGAAGTACTGTTCCGCAGGAAAGAATCTTTTCTTCAAGCAATTTCATCCGTATTTCCTCCGAGTGATTTTTCAAAACAATGACAGTATACAGCACAAATCATACAAAATCAAGAAATATTACACAACTTTTACTATTTTTTCTTCTTTTCTGCATTTTCTACAAATTTTGTGTGCTTTCAGCCTCTAAAGACTTACACTGTAATTTCCGTTCCGGAAAATTAAGCCGGATGCTCACGAAAGCCCGGGGAAAACGGAATATAATATGTTACAGTTGTATTAATAAAACATAACAAATTTATAAACCAAATATTGTTAAAAAATACAATTATTATGCTGTTGACAACGGGAATGCCGTAAACTAAAATATAAACATAATCAGTCGGTGTGTCCGAAAAGGTTATAATTTTCTTGAAAGGATGTTTTTTCTTATGAAAAAGACAAACAAAATCATAGCTGTTATTCTTGCTATGGTACTTGCTTTCTCATCCGTACCGCTTATGGCTTCCGCCGCAGCAATAAAGGATGACGTAGACACAGTTGAAAAGCTCATTCAGGGCGAAAGCCTCGGCAACCTTGTTGAATGGCTTCTCAAGAACATCAACAACAGAAAGGAAGAAATTTTAGGCTCTGTTCTTTCTCTTGTATTTTTGCTTGTTGAAGACGAAGCTCTTCAGGCAAAGGTCGGTGAAACAGACGTTCTCGCAGCAGATGACGAGGCTCTTGCAAAGATTCTTGTTGACTGGCTCAATGCTGACATTCTTCCCGGCTTACAGGCAGACCTTGCTTCCGATGATACAGTTAAGTCTATTCTCAAAATCGTTAACATCGATGTAGGCTCCGTTGACAAGATCATTTCTTCTCTTTACGCACTTGCAACAACAGTAGGTCTCGGTGACATTTCAAACCTTAAGGAAGAATCCCTTATCTTTGAAAAGAAGGGTCTCAGAGTAAATCTCGTTACAGTTAAAAATTCCGGCAACCTCGGTGCTCTTTACTCTGTTCTTCAGTTCCTCAGCGACAATACCGACCTCTTCAAGAAGGTTCTCTCAGGTAAGGTTAACCTCGGTCTTCTTGCTGCAGTAAACGGCCTTATCAATGACCTTATCAAGGACTATATCTCCCCCGATGCTATCAAGAAAATGCTCTGCGATGCTATAGAGCTTGATTATGAAGCATACAAGAACTACACAGCAGACCAGATTCTTGCTGCTGCTTTCTTAAAGCTCCTTACAGGCTCAAACGAAAAAATTGACCAGAAGGCCGCTGACGACGTTATGCAGCTTTCAATCTACGGCTTCCTTGAAACTTATGCCGGTGACATCTATGCAAATCTTCTTCTTGATCTCCTCAACAACGATGCAAGAACCGCTCTTAAAGACCTTGCAGCAAAGGACACAACAGGTAAGCTCTCTCAGGTTATCAACCTTGAGTATGAATTCAAGGCTGACACCTTCGACGAATACCTCGGCGTAGGCAAGGGCAACATGATTGCTCAGCTCAACAACCTTATCATCACAGTTCTCAAGTTAGTTATCCAGCCCGCTGAATTTGCAAAGCTCGGTCTTGAAGAAGGCGGCAACGATAAGCTCAACTCTAACCTTACAAAGACATTCCGTTACCTTCTTCCTCTTATTAAGGATCTTCCCGATCTCGGTGTTGACCTTTCCAAGTTCACAGCAGATGCAGTTAAGAATATGTCCGCTGAAGAAATGGCAGTTGCAGTTCTCAAGCTCTTCTTCCAGGGTTGGTTCAAAAATGCTGATATGAAGGAAGTTGACAAGGCAAAGACCCTTGAACAGCTTGCAGTTCTTGCCGCAAAGTTTGCAGCAAGCAACAAGGAATGGGTTCCTATGGACATCGTTGCAGTAAAGAAAGCAGTTAATGTTGAAAAGATGGACGAAGCAGCTTGTCTCGACCTCGTATTCGAAATCGGCATGGAAGTTGCAGCTAAGGCTCTCAACTACAACAAGGGTACAACATATTATGAGCTTCCCGAAGACACAAGCAAGTGGACAGGCGAAGATTATCTTGACGATATCGTAGACTGGGCTCTTAACTTTGTTGACGGTCTCCCCGCATCCGCAGACATTCTTTCAACTGAAAGAGGCGTTATTGACGGTGAAGGCGGCTTCTTCAAGCTTAATGTTATCCTTGATTCTCTCTTTGATACATCCTTCATTTCAGGCTGCGGCAACGACACATTCGCACTTGATTTTGAAACAATGCTTATGGATAAGTTCCTCGGCAATCTTCTTAACTTTGATATTGAAGCTTCTGTAGCAATGCTTGCAGAAAATGAAGAAGCTTCTCTCTTCGACAAGAAGATTAATGTTGCTGTTATCGACCTCGTTGACGATCTCCTTACAGGTCTCTTCGAAGAAGGCTACGAAATCCCCGCTGCATATAAGCTCGGTGACGTTGACTCCAACGATAAGGTTGACGCAACAGACGCAAGACTTGCTCTCCGTGCAGCAGTTGGTCTTGATAAGCTCGATGCTTCTCAGGAAAAGGCTGCAGACGTTGATAAAAACGCAAAGGTTGACGCAACAGACGCACGTCTTATCCTCAGAGTTGCAGTTGGTCTTGATAAGCTTGCATAAGTGAAAATTAAAACTCAATAATTTTCGGGACAGCAGATTTCTGCTGTCCTTTTTTTGTATTTTTCACTTTGATTATTGATTATTATGGTAAAAAATATTATTATGTAAAAAAGAACATTTTTGGGGAGAGCATTATGATCCGTAAGGTTTATACCTCAATTGAAGATTTTATTTTACAGAACCGTGAGCTTGAAACAGAGCTTCCCTATTCCGACAATACTGAGATTCTGGGAAAGCCTCTGACTGTCGGAGCGCATACGGTTTCCAACCGCCTTGCCTGTCAGGCGATGGAGGGCTGTGACGGAAATCCGGACGGCACACCGGGAGAGCTGACCCTCAGGAGATATGACCGTTTCGCCGAAGGCGGTGCAGGACTTATATGGTACGAGGCAACTGCCGTTCTGCCGGAGGGAAAGGCAAATCCCCGACAGCTTTATATAAACGAAAGAAATATTGATGCATTTGCCCGTCAGGTTGAAAGAATAAAGGAAACAGCATTAAAGAAGAACGGGTATGAGCCCGTTGTAATTATGCAGGCAACACATTCCGGCAGATATTCGAAGCCCGAAGGTGTTCCCGCTCCCCTTATTGCGTACAATAATCCCATATTCGAAAAGGACAAGCCTGTTTCCCCTGACAGAATCGTAACGGATGAATACATAGACCGTGTAAAGGAGGCACTTATAAATGCCTCACGTCTTGCCGAAAAAGCAGGCTTTGACGGTGTTGACATAAAAGCCTGCCACAGATATCTTAACTGCGAGCTTCTTTCAGCTTACGAAAGAGCAGGTAAATACGGCGGTTCCTTCGAAAACAGAACAAGGCTTTTAAGAGAAAGCATTCTAGGTGCTATGGAGGTTACGGGAAAGGATTTTATTGTTTCCACCCGTATGAACGTCTACGATGGCTTCCCCTATCCTTACGGCTTCGGAGTAAGAGAAGACTCGGGTATTGACATTGACCTTACGGAACCGAAAAAGCTCATTGAAATGCTTTTTTCCTACGGGGTACGGCTTATAAATATCACTATGGGTAACCCCTACTTCAATCCCCATGTAAACCGTCCCTTTGCCAAGGGCGGCTATGTTCATTCCGAGCATCCCCTTGAGGGCGTTGCAAGAATGTTAAAGGGCATTGCCGAAATAAAATACGCGGTCCCCGAAATGAAGATAATTTCTTCCGCACTTTCCTATCTCGGAGTTGCGGCCCCCTTTGTAGCCGCCGCCTTTATTGAACAGGGCGGATTTGACATAGCGGGCTTTGGCAGAACAATTTTTGCCTACCCCGATTTTGCAAGGGATATTCTCACCACGGACGGAACAGATAAGAACAAAATCTGTATCTGCTGCGGAAAATGCACGGAAATTATGCGCACCCCCGGCGGAACCCCCGGTTGCGTAATAAGAGATAAAGAGGTTTATGCCCCCATATACAAAAAACAGTGCGGAGGTGCTGACTGTGAATAAGACTGCCATAATTTCGGGAGCTTCCGCAGGCATAGGACTTGCCACGGCAAAGCTTTTTACCGAAAACGGAATAACCGTAGTGGGAATGGGAACAAGAGAAAAGGCAGAAAATGCCCCAAAAGAAAATTTTATTTACGTGCAGGGTGACGTATCAGACTCTGAAGACCGTAAAAGGCTGATTGACACCGCTCTCAGCATCAACGGCAGAATTGATATACTTGTAAATGTCGCAGGAGTTGCCCCTAAGGTACGCACAGACCTTCTCGGAATGACTGAGGAAAGCTACGACAGAGTAATGAATATTAACACCAAGGCAATGCTTTTTCTTACTCAGGCAGTTGCCAACGAAATGATAAAAAATAAGGGAGACGAAAAGGGAGCAATTGTAAACATATCCTCTCTTTCAGCCTATACAAGCTCAGTATCCCGAGGCGAATACTGTATTTCAAAGGCAGGCGTTTCAATGATTACAAAGCTCTTTGCCGACAGACTCTCTGAATTCGGCATTCCCGTAAACGAGGTGCGTCCCGGAATTATTGCCACGGATATGACTAGCAAGGTAAAGGAAAAATACGATACACTTATTGAAAACGGACTTCTTCCCATAAAACGCTGGGGCACCCCCGAGGATGTGGCAAAAGCAGTTTTCTCCCTTATAAACGGGGCACTCCCCTATGTTACGGGACAGTCAATTGATGTTGACGGCGGTTTTCACATAAGAAGGTTATAATTTATGGAATATCTTTATTTTGATACCGTTGTTATCGGTACGGGAGCGGCAGGCTACAATGCCGCAGTTGAATTAAAAAAGCTCTGTGACAAAAGTGTTTGCATTGTCACGGAGGGTGTAAACACGGGCACATCAAGAAACACGGGAAGCGACAAGCAGACCTATTATAAGCTGTCTCTTTCCGGTGATAACCCCGATTCTGTAAGAAAAATGGCAGGGGACCTGTTTTCGGGTGGCTCTGTTGACGGTGATAACGCTCTTGCAGAAGCAGCTCTTTCCTCTAAATGCTTTTATAATCTCTGCTCCCTCGGTGTACCATTTCCCGTAAACCGTTACGGTGAATATGTAGGCTATAAGACAGACCACGACCCGTATATGAGAGCAACCTCTGCAGGACCTTTAACATCAAGGTTTATGACAGAGGTACTTGAAAAGCAGGCTGAAAGTATGGGAATTCCCGTTTTTGACGGACTTCTGGCAGTAGAAATAATTACAGACAATAACACCGTAAGAGGACTTTTGTGTCTCGATAAGAATCACGGCGGATACAGGCTGTTCTCCTGCAACAACATAATTCTTGCAACAGGAGGACCTGCAGGGATATACGAGGATACTGTTTATCCCGAAGGACATACGGGCAGCACGGGCTTAGCGCTTAAAGCAGGAGCATCCTTACAGAATATGACAGAGTGGCAATACGGTCTTGCAAGCGTAAATCCGAAATGGAATGTTTCGGGTACTTATATGCAGGTGCTTCCCCGTTTTGTTTCTGTTGATGAAAACGGAACGGAGCGTGAATTTTTAAGAGACTATTTCTCCGATATCTATGAAGCTCTTTCATTCGTTTTCTTAAAGGGCTATCAATGGCCCTTTGATTCGTCAAAGGCAGAGCACGGTTCTTCCGCAATTGACCTTGCGGTTTATAACGAGTGTGTAAATAATGACAGAAGAGTTTTTCTCGATTATAGGAAAAATCCCTTCGGTCTTGAAAGCATTGATTATGAAAAGCTGTCGGGTGAGGCATATACTTATCTTAAAAATGCCGGGGCACTTTTCGGCACACCCATAGAAAGACTGAAAAAAATGAATCTCCCTGCCGTGGAATTATACCTCGGTAAGGGTGTGGATTTAGAGAGAGAAATGCTTGAAATTGCACTCTGTGCACAGCACAATAACGGCGGAATTGCCGTCAACTTATGGTGGCAGACATCCGTTACGGGACTTTTTGCCGCCGGAGAGTGTGCAGGTACACACGGCGCTTCCCGCCCCGGAGGCTCTGCGCTGAACTCAGGTCAGGCAGGCTCACTTCGTGCAGCACAGTTCATTTCACGGAAAAAGGAAGAAAAAACGGACAGAGAAAAGTTCTTATCACTTGCAGAAAAAGTCCTTTCTTATCACTTGCAGCTGAAGGAAAAAATCACGGGTAATGAAAATACCGCATTCACTCTCCTTTCGTCCGTAAGAAGCAATATGAGCGAAAGTGCCGCAGCGGTAAGAAATATAGCGGAAATAAAAGAGCTTACGGCAAGAAGAAAAAGAGATATTGACATTTTCCCCTTCCTTATTACCGCAAAGGATACAGAAGGTCTTGTTGATACATATAAATACTACGACGCTCTTCTCACATCAACGGCTGTCCTGATTGCAATTGAAGACTATTGGCAGGAAACCGCATACACAAGAGGCAGCGCAGTTTATAAAAATACAGATAAAGAAAAGAAATCCGTGAATCCTGCAGACAGAATTCAGGAAATTTCCTATAAAAACGGTGACTTTACCGTGAAGTGGCGGTCTGTCCGCCCCATTCCCGAAAATGACGGATTTTTCGAAAACGTGTGGCGCACGTACAGAGAAAACAAAAATATATATTAAGGTGATAGTATGCCTCAGTCAGGTCTTGTATCAATTTCTTTCAGAGAACTTTCTCCCGAGGAAATTATAACGGAAGTAAAACATGCCGGTCTTTCCTGCATTGAATGGGGAAGCGATATCCACGCACCCTGCTGTGACACGGAAAACTTGCAGAAAATTGCTGATTTACAAAAAGAAGCCGGACTTTTCTGCTGCTCTTACGGTACGTATTTCCGTTTAGGTGCAAGCAATATCGCAGACTTACAGAAATATATAAATGCCGCAAAAATACTGGGTACGGATATTTTAAGACTGTGGTGCGGAACAAAAAGCTCTCTTGAATACACGAAAGAAGAGGAAAACGCACTTTTTTCACTCTGCCGGGAGGCGGCTTTAATTGCCGAAAATAACAGCGTAACATTATGTATGGAATGTCATAACGGCACTTACACAGATACAAAAGAGGGAGCAATAAAGCTTATGAAAGCCGTAAACTCCCCTTCATTCAGAATGTACTGGCAGCCGAATCAGTTCACTTCAGAAGAAGAAAACAAGCAGTATGCACGGCTGCTCTCCCCTTTTACGAAGCATATTCACGTTTTCAACTGGACGGAGACGTCGAGATTTCCTCTCGGAGAAGCAGAGTCGCTATGGAAGGAATATCTTTCATATTTCTCCGACAACACCCTGCTTCTTGAATTTATGCCCGATGACAATATATCATCTCTTAAAACGGAAGCCGATGCTCTCAGGAGGCTCATAAAATGAAAGCAGTTTTTTTATGTAACGATAAAAGGAATCCTTTAAAGATTTATGACGAAGCCACGAGAAAAAAACTGAAAAATTTTACCGACATAACCGATGATGTTTACTCCCGTGAAGAAGTGCTTAAAAATAAAGAGAGGTTTTCAGATACACGCTACATTTTCTCAACCTGGGGGATGCCCGTTTTTTCGGAGGAAGAAATAAAAGACATCTTCCCTTCCCTTGAATGTGTGTTTTACGGTGCGGGAACCGTTCAGTTTTTTGCCCGTCCCTTTCTCAATTCAGGGGTAAAGGTGTTTTCCTCCTGGGCGGCAAACGCCGTACCCGTTGCGGAATACACCGTAGCACAGATTATTCTTGCCAATAAAGGCTTTTTTGCCGCATCCCGCTGTCAGAGCACGGGAAATCTTAAGAGGGCGTCTGAATTAAAGGAGTGCTATCCCGGCTCGTTCGGTGAAGCAGTCGGACTTATAGGTGCCGGTATGATAGGCTCACTTGCAGCTCAAATGCTTAAAGCCTACAGATTATCCGTAAAGGTATTTGACCCGTTTTTAAGTGATGAAAAAGCAGACTTGCTCGGTGTCACAAAATGCTCCCTTGAAGAGATTTTCAGTACCTGCTTCGTTATTTCAAATCACCTTGCAGACAATGAAAAAACCAAGGGAATGCTGAAAAAGGAGCATTTTTCCTCTATGAGAAAATATGCGACCTTTATAAACACGGGCAGAGGCGCTCAGGTAGTTGAAGAAGATCTTTGCGCTGTCCTTTCCGAAAGAGAGGACCTGACTGCTATACTTGACGTAACGTACCCCGAGCCCCCGGATGAAGGACATCCCTTCTACTCGCTTCCCAACTGCATACTCACTCCGCATATTGCGGGAAGCTACGGAGATGAGGTCAAAAGAATGGGTGAATATCAGCTGGCACAGTTCAAAAAATACTTAAACGGCGAACATACCGAATACGAGGTAAGCCTTAAAATGCTGGAAACAATGGCTTAAATATAACAAAAACAAACATCAGGGTGATAAAAATGGATATTAAAGCACTAAAAAACGACTTATTGAAGGAATACTGCTACCGTACTGAGCTTCACGCACACACCTCACCTGCAAGCTCCTGCTCGGAGGTCTCCCCCGAGGAGCTTGCAACAATTTACAAAAACCTCGGTTACTCAGCAGTAACAATTGCAAATCATTTTTCTTTCAACTATCAGAGAAGCGACAAAGAAACGGTTCTTGACAGATTCTTCAAAGACTTTGAGAGAGCTAAGAAAAAGGGAGATGAAATCGGAATAAAGGTAATTCTTGCGGCTGAAATCCGTTTTGAGGAAAATGAAAACGATTACCTTATTTACGGCGTCACGAGAAAGATGATGGAGGAAATCTACGACCTTCTGCCCTTTGGTGTTGAGAATTTCAGAAAGGTTTACAGTATGCCCGACAGCGTTTTCCTGCAGGCACATCCCTTCAGGGAAGATATGGAAAGAGTAAATCCCGCCATTCTTGACGGCATTGAGGTTTTCAATCTTCACCCCCGTCACAATTCAAAGGTCGGTATTGCCGCTGTATATGCCAAGGAAAATAATTTCAGCATCGTAACGGCAGGCTCTGACTTCCATCATACAAACCAAAAGCACGAGGGTGTGTCGGCAATACTTACCAAAACTCTCCCCTGTGAATCCTTTGACATCGCAGACATTCTCAAAAGCGGAGATTATCTTCTTGAAGCAGGCAGAAATAACATAATAATTCCTTAAGGAGAATTTTTATGTCACTCATTATTGACAACAAAACTCTTTTCACACTTATTCCGGAAAAAATAAAGGAATATATGAACCTTGATACTCTCAGTATTAAATTTATCGGCGGCGGTTCAAACGGCAAGGCGTTCAGGTGCACACTTCCCGATAAAAGCATAGTTGTAAAGGCCTTCCGTATCGAGGGAATGATGGAAAAGGAATCGGCACAGCTGAGAGCAATAAAAGAAAATACATCTGTTGCTGTGCCGGAAATATATTTTTCCTGTTCGGACAGCCGTGTTGCTCTTCTCGGTATGGGCTTTATTGAGGGGACAAATGTCCTCTCACCCTCTTATCTTTTCAAGTCAAAGGCAAAGAAAAAGGCTTTTGCCGAGGAGGTTATCGGAAATCTTCTTGAAATACATTCGGTAAAAGGGGAAAAATACGGCTCTCTTCTGAATCCGACCTATGACAGCTGGACTGAGTATTATGAAAAAGAGCATATAATCCCGAAAATGCAGGGTCTTAAAGACCTTTGCAGCAAAGGAAAGTATTCAAAGAAAAGCTACGCACTTTTAGAAAAAGCGGCTGAAATCTATAAAGAAAAGGCTCTTGAGCCCGACTGTCCCGTGCTGATTCACGGAGATATCAACATAATGAACATTATGGCGGACCCGAAAACCATGAAGCTCCGGGGATTTATTGACCCGGCAGGTTATATTTATGCTGACCGTGAATATGATCTTTTTCAGCTTCTTAATATGTGGGGCAACAGCTTTTATCTTTTTGAAACCTACAAAAAGCATTACCCGTTATCTGAGAATGCCGATTTCAGAATTGCCTTCTACGGCGCCCTCAATGAGGCATCCTGCAGGCTTACAGGCGGTCTTATAATGCCTTTATGGGAATTTCTCTGTAACAGAAGGCTGAAAAAAGAGCTGACTAAGCTTAACCGATAATACAAACTATTGCCTTTTTACTTTTTTTCGGGTAAAATAGTAACAAACAGCAGATAATTATTTCTGCAAAAAAACAAATCAGGAGATGACAAAACAATGAGTTCTTCAAAAGCTCCCGCAAATGCCATCCGTCCCTTTGGCTGGGCTGACAAAATCGGTTACTCTCTCGGTGATATGGGCTGTAACTTCTCTTTCCAGCTGGTATCCACCTATATGCAGCTTTTCTATATGCAGTACATCGGCATTGAAGAAGGTGCATACGCTATCATAATCATTCTTTCAAAAATCTTTGATGCCGTAAACGATATTGTTATCGGAAATCTTGTTGACACAAAGAGAATCGGCAAAAAAAGTAAGTATATGCCCTGGATTCTCCTCGGCGGTATTACCCTTATAATCTTTAACGTTATGCTTTTCGCACCCGTGCAGGGCTTCTCTCAGTGGGGTAAATATATATGGTGTCTCGGCGCATACTGTCTGTGGTCAATTGCCTACACTATGGTAAATGTTCCCTACGGTTCACTTCATTCCGTTATCACGGATGACCCTCAGCAGAAGGTTTCCCTTTCTACCTTCAGAAGCATCGGTGCAGCTCTTCCCGGAATCATTGTTATGATAGTTCTTCCCAAGGTTGTATATGAAACAAAGATAAACGAGCTCGGTGAAGAGGTTGACATTCTTAAAGGTCCCACCCTTCTCCCCGTGGCACTTGTTTTCGGTGTAGTTGCACTCGTCGCCTTCTGGGCAACAACAAAGCTCGTAAAGGAAAGAGTAAATCACAAATCCGATGATAATACAGTAGGCTTCAAGGCTATTATGTCCTCCGTGAAGTCCTTCTTCACAAACCGTGCAATGATAGGTGCTACAATCGCATCCGTCGCATCAGTTGCTCTCTTTAACTCCACTATGTCTCTTAACAATATGGTTTTCCAGTATTTCTTCCACGATACGGGCAAAATGGGACTTGCTATGGTGGGAAGCTATGCTCCTATGATTATCTTTATGGCTCTTATGGGCAAGCTTACAAAGAAATTCGGCAAAAAAACCGTTATTGTCACAACAATGCTTATCGGTGCAATTTCGGGAATCGTATCTCTCGTTCTTCCGATTTCTCCCGATTCAACTGGTATGATTCTCTATATTGTTTGCCTTATGGGACTTAACCTCGGCAATGCGGGCTTCCAGATTTCCGTATGGGCTATTATCGCCGACTGTATCGAGGTTTCCTACAGACAGACCGGCAAGAGCGAGGAAGGCTCCCTTTACGCTCTGTATTCATTCTTCAGAAAGCTGGCTCAGGGTATCGGTCAGGCTGTTGTTGCTCTCGGTCTTTCCGCAATCGGCTTTGTTGAAGGTGAAAATGCCGTTCAGCCTGCTGATTTCGGTGACAAGGTAAAATCTCTCTACTTCATCCTTCTTGCTGTAGGCTCACTTATTGCCTTCCTTTCTATGAAGTTTATCTACAACATCGGCAAAAAGGAAGAGGATGCCTTTGCACAGAAAATCGCAGAGGCAGAATAAGCTTCAATCTTCAAATAATATTTTTAAGGGGAGAACAATTTTTTGTTTTCCCCTTGCCATTTCCCTTCCGATGTTATATAATCTCCTTACCTCTTCACTATTACTTTTTACTTATTACTTCAATACGCGGGTGTGGTGGAATTGGCAGACACGCAAGATTTAGGTTCTTGTGCCAAAAGCATGCAGGTTCGACCCCTGTCACCCGCACCAAACCAGAAAAATCCGAACCAAATTTTACCAATAGGAAAAGGGTTCGGATTTTTTATTTATATCTAAGTTGTACATATAAAAAGCTCCGTGGTATGCGGAGCTTTTTAACTACTCATTCCAATATTGAATTTGTCGGTATAACTGTTCGATTTGCTTTTTCAAATCAAAAACATTTCTAGAATTCTCTTCAGTTAAGTATTCTTTGATTTTATTAGCAAAAGGAACTTTTTTATTAGAGAAATTCTTATAATATTTTTCAACATAATCAGGAAACAACTGATATTGACCACATTCTTTTTTTATTTTAACACTCTGCATATTTTCTATTGCTTGTTTAGGTAAATAGTTTTCTATCTCCTTGCCTTTTGTTATCCAATAAAACATTTGCAAATTATCAAATTCTTGCATAATACGCTTCTTTGTATCATTCAGCGTTGCAGATTTATATCGCTTATCACTGTCAATAACAATAGCAGCATTCCTATTTGTGGTGATAATGCTAATCAAATCAGTTTCTTCTTCTGCAGAATATTGTGATAGCAATCTTCCGCCATAGTACAAGAACTGAAAGTGCTTACCCTCTTTGTAGTTATTAGGCGTAAATAATTCAAACCATCGTTTTATGTATATTCTGTCAGATGGTCCCTCTACCCAAATAATGCCATTCGCTTGTAAAATATCACTTGCTTTTACATCTAAATCATCCAATATTTCCGTTTTATCAATATGAGTTTCAATACATTTAATACTTGCACTACCGTTTTCTTTTATCACATGATAAATTGATGTGTTTTCTTTATCAAAAAAAGCATTAATAGCAATATGGGAATGAGTTGTTAAAAACAATATAACATCATTTTCAAGTGAAAAATCATATAAATATTCAAATAGTCTTCGCTGTAATGCAGGGTGTAGATTGTTTTCCAATTCTTCAAATCCATAAACAATCCTTTTTCCACTATACGCTTTTATATTAGGGATAACTAACAGATTCAATAATACCAAAACTATTGTTTTTAATCCACTTCCTGTTTTTGAAAGAGGCACTCGTTGAGCGCCCTTTTCCTGCAAAAATACTTCCCATAAACGTTTGCCGTCATAATTTACTTGCTGCACTCTTATACTCTCAAATTCAGCTTCCGGTTTCATTATGCGATTTAAAGCATCTAAAAAATCAACTTCAATAATATGTTCATCATAATTACTATCGTTTAAAAATGTCGCAATTAAGTTGCTTGCACCTTCGCCTTCGCTATAAAGATTCGGTTCACTTTCGGCTTCAGGATATACATTTCGTTCTGCAGAAATTTTTCTAAAACTATAGTTTCCTCTTCTTGAAGCAAGAACTCTATTGGCACCATTAATATGCTGACTTAATCCAAAAGAATTATCCGCTATTTCAACGGTTTCTCCCGCCTTTAAATTTATTGGATATAATTTTCCTTCTGTAGCTTCTGCCAGTTTAGTCGCTGTCCATTGACCTATTCCTGAATAACCAGAGAAAATACCATCTACCATAGTTTTATCAAAGGGCACATCAAACTGAATATTTTCAACATCTATCCCAGGACGGAGCAATGATTTGCAGCTAAAAATAGTTTCAATAATATCTAATAAACTCGTTTTTCCGCAGTTGTTTTTACCTATAATCACATTAACATGAGAAATATCTTTCATTTCAACATAATTATTCTTAGTAAAAACTTTATATCCTTTAAAGCGGACATTTTTTACATTATGCATATCTATATCCTTTCTTTAGTTAAAGCAAATACAAAAATACACCTAAATTATACTTCAATTTAACAGTTTTTTCAATAACCTGCATTTGTATTAAGTTTCAACTATAATTCTTTGTAAAAACAGCATTCAAACGATCTACACATTCGAATACCTCCCGTTATAAGGTAGAAAGAAGCTACCAATTAACAGGAGGTCTTTTTTATGAGCAGAAATGTAAAAAATAAGTTTACAGATTTTGGGTGCAAAGTTACTCGTCAACGGTATGAATGAGTTTCGCAATATGCTTTTTTAGCTAAAAATTTACCCACCGAGGATGTTGACGAACTGTTATTGAAAATAATTGGCAAAAGTGAAAAATAAGAAGGGAAATACTATAATAGATAAGTTCATATTTAATGTATTCCAAATTATCATTAATCACAATCCTTATTGCAAAAATGTTTCTATTTTCGACAAAAACGCTTATTTTTCTTCCTATTTTACCACACTACATAATCCACACATTCGACAAGGCCTCCTTTAATTTGTAAAATGAACTTACAAAATTAAAGGAGGCTATTTTTATGTCAAACAAAAATTCTATCAGTTACCGTCAGGTTGGCGACTATCTCATCCCTAACCTCATCATCCCGCCCGAAGAAGCAAATATCACTCTTGGCAAATGGGGAATGATACACAAAGATTATCTTGAAAAGCATAAAAAGGTACTGTTTAACTCGCTGTTAATGCAAGGCAAACTTTATCAACACTGTTTTGAAGTAGGAAATCAGGCACGGGATATGTTTGATACTCTCATTGAGCAAATGAAAGAGGCTGAGGGCGTCAATGAACAACTGAAAGAAGAAAATCAAATGGAATGGGTGTGCCGTATGGGTAATATTGAGCAAAGGGCAAGAGAAATTGTTTGTGCAGAGCTTATCTATACAACCTAATATCACAACAAAAAGCAACGGGATTTTTCTCGTTGCTTTTTGCGTACAATTATTTGAAATCTTAAAAATTCATTACATCCATAGACTTTATCCGATAATT
The DNA here is from genome assembly GCA_017625435.1 of Clostridia bacterium. Classification (GTDB taxonomy): domain Bacteria; phylum Bacillota; class Clostridia; order Oscillospirales; family Acutalibacteraceae; genus RUG806. The sequence continues at coordinate 85,518 of JAGAKX010000011.1, read as the reverse complement.
TTGTTAGTGTAAAGAAAAAAGAAAAAAATATTTTATAAAACCCAATACTTTGACTTTTTTCAGCGTTTATTTAAGTGAACGGGTACAGGAGGTGAAATAATGACAAATCACGAAACAGATACACTGTTGAAACGAATAGGTACCGGTGATGTTAATGCAATAACAGAGCTGTACGATAAAATGCGTACTCCTATATATTTTTACATTCTTCAATTGCTCGGTAATGAAGCTGATGCCGAAGATGTTATGCAAGAAACTTTTGTTTCTGTAATCAAATACAGCAGGAAATATAAATCAAAAGGTAAAGCAGCTGCGTGGATTTATACTATTGCTAAAAACAAAACATTGGACTTCTTACGAAAACAGCACCCCACTGTACCTATTGATTTTGTTGCTGAAGAACTTTTCAGCGACAGTCCTCCGGTAGACGAAGAGCTTATTTATCTTCAAATGCTTGAATGCCTGAACGATAAAGAACGTGATATTGTCATTCTCCGTATTATATGCGGATTCACTCTCACTGAAATTGCCCGTGAAAAGAATCTGCCGAAAGGGAGTGTTTTCTGGTCATATAATAACGCAATGAAAAAACTAAAAAAATATCTGAAGGAAGATGGTGAATTTGATGTACGGTAAAATTAAAAGAGAAATTAAAAGACAAGCAGAGAAAAAAACACCTGACAACTTAAATGAAATATTATCGGTGTCGGGGATAGATATGTCAATACCACAATCCAGTGTTAAATCATCTTTTTGGAATTCATATGTACCGAGAAAAGTAGTTGCTGTAGCTGTTGCAGTTGTACTTCTTGTCGTATCAGCATTCGGAAGTGTAACATTTTTACCGTTTTGGCCAGATGATACTTCACACAAAAGCAATAACAGTTTTGGTCTTTTGTTGGTATCTGCAGCCGAAGACGGAGAGCCGTACACCGTTTCTGTTTCAGGCAATACAACAATGGAGTTACCTGTGAAGGGCATTTTACAGTTGTATGATGTTTCAACACTTACAGATGAGGAGCGATCCGATTTCGCTGAAGAAACTTTCAGGACTATGTGTGAAGATCTGAAACTTTATTCGGAAGAAAATAGAAGTCGTAGAATTACAAGCAATTACAATGAATCTATTCTTCTGCGGTACGGATGCATAAATGATTTTTCAATAAACGGTATCGACTGCGATAGGTTGTCTGAAATAGAAATCACCCTTGACGGAATTGGTGATATTGAACTAGACCGTACTTCTTTAGGCGGCGAATCTGAATATACAAGCAAACATTTTGTAATTCCTGCAAAACAGTATGTTGAACTTTACGGCAACCGTAACGAGAATGAACAGGGCATGTGCATTTTCTGGAATTGGAGCAGTGAGCTTTTTGATATGCTTAACGAAAATCCCAGTTTACCCCTTTCTGCCATTAAAGATATTATAACATTTACCGTAAAGTATAACGACGGAACAAGTGATAGTTTTACGGTTGAAATATCCTTCGACGACAGTGGCGAAATGCATGCTGTTTATTCAAAAACTAAATGAGATTAAGCGAGGTTAAAATATAATATGAAAAAGTTAATAGCTGTTTTTATGGCTGTAGCGATACTGTTTTCGCTGACGGCTTGTGGTTCTGTTGTCAAAAATAGTGAAACAACAGAAATAACAAAAGAAAATCTCTTTGAAAGCGAAAGTACAACCCTGTCAGAAACAGAGAAAGTATTAAACAATAATTATTTCTACGGCAAGTCATTTGCAGGCGGTACAGGATATGTAAAACTTTCTGACGGCACGGAATGTTATGAATATACCGGTGGAAGAATGAAAATTGACTTTACTTTTGATAATGGCGGAGATGCAATGGAGTGCGGTGTTACTCTTGTTCTTGACGGTATATATCAGGCTTTTAAATTAATAAGTAAAGACGGAAAAGCAACCGATGAAGCATATATGCACACTATAAATGCAGGTGAAAGCGAAAGTGTAAGTTTTTCTCTTGAATTTACACCCAATACCGGAAAAGCCGGAGACGAACTTAATATAGCTGTGGGAACAATGGTTATGCCGTCTTATGAGAACACATATAACGGAACAAAAGATAGCTACGGACTTTACATTTATCATGCTTATAATGCCAGCAGTGGTGTTGTTCTTAAAATGAAAACTGATGCACCTACACAGCAAATTGGAGCCACGCTTAAAACCGAACAAGCAGAGATAACAGAATTTTATAAATCAATGTTCTCCGAAATAGAGCTTGACCCCTTTAAAACTGACTATAAGTTTTTAATTTATACAGATAGGGAAACTCTCGAAAAAGGTGCAGAAGTGCTTCGTGCCTCTGACGATAAAACAGCGGAGATAACCCTTGAAGTTTTTGGAAAGTCTGACGAATACAGAGCCGCACTTTTTGTTAATCATCAGCTTGTTCAACTTTCTGACGGTAGCACATATGTGGATTTTGCCGTTGATTCAAAATCAGTTACGAGAATTAATTTGCCGGTGGATATTTCTGCTCTCGGAGAAAACAATCATGCTTATGTGGTTTTATTCAGTAAAAATAATGGTGAACTGCCTATGACTGACAACACTTACATTTATGCGGATAAAACTAATACACACTTCTTTATTGTTGAAAAAAATGATAAGGAGGTAAACTGAAATGGGTTTCAAGAAAGCATTAATTATTTCTGTCGCACTTGTTTTCGGTGTGCTATCCTTTGCTATATTTATAATTCTAAATATTGATATTTCACCGGACAGCGAAGAAACTTTGATTTATACCACCGAAGAAAAGCATACTATAAAAACCGTTGTTCTTGACGAATCAAGTGTAGAGCTTACAGAAATACTCGATAACAAAACAATACTTTACATCGGAAAAGTCAGCAAAAGTATTATTTGCTGTGTTACTGCAGATTTTGATGAAAACGATGAATGTATAAATAAGTGTGCTGTTTTCTATGATACAAGCAACAACGCACTACTTGGAGAAAGCGAACTTTCTGACGATGCAGAATATTACAATGCCGTAAGCGGACATTTCTTTGCAGCAGATAATACACTTATGGAAAACGCTATGGTTTATGATTATTCTTTTGATGGTACTCTCCAAAACTCATTTGTTTTTAACACGGGCTTTTCAGCTGATAAGTATTTTGAAGAGTATATAAAAGCTTATTATCCTGATTTTGCAACAGATACAGCTGATTTATCCGATGAAATGAGAAATAAAGAGTATACGCAAATTAAAGAAAGTGCATTTTCAGGCAGTGAACTTTTAAACATATTTTTTTGCTGGAGTTCTGATGGTGAAAGCCTTTTTTACAATGAGATTTACGGAACAGAAAATACCCCTTATAAAGTAAATCTCAAAAATAGTGAAAAAGAAAGATTTGTATATGATGATACAATGCTTCGACACTTTGTTGGTTGTTCTGGAAATTCATATCTTACCTATTATACCGAGGACGGCAGTACGGTTGTTGAACTTTGCTCTTTAAACGGAACTGTTCAGAAAAAGTGGTCTTACGGTTCATATAAAAAATGTGCTTCAAACGGCAATTATGCAGTTATTTATAATTACAATGATAATCAGGAAGTAAGCCCCTCAGTAACAGTTTTGAATCTGCAAACAGGAAAAGATGCAGATGTTACTCTTAAAACTAAAACGGAAAGCTATTGGGCAAAGGTCAGCAAAGACGGAAAGGTTGTTTTGACTTTTGATAAAATCGGTACATTCAGGCTATACGATGTAAAAACGGGACATCTTTTAAGTGAATTTGAGGTTACTTATGCTGTCAATGTCACAGAAAATATTGTCTGCATCGATACCGAAAACTCATTCGTTTATATTGCTATTCAAAATGGAAGCGAATTCGGCATAGCCGCAATAAATTATTGAGGTGTAATATGGCTATTGAAATATGTAATGTAAAAAAGAGCTTTGGCAAAAAAGAGATACTTCACGGTATAAATCTCAATTTCGATAAAGGCATCTACGGATTACTTGGTCCCAACGGTGCAGGAAAAACTACATTGATGAGCATTATGGTGGGCCTTCTTGATGCGAGTGAGGGAGAAGTAAAGTATAACGGTAAAAACACAACTGATAAGGACAGCGTTTTTCTTTCAAAGCTCGGTTTTTTACCGCAGTACCCCGGATATTATAAAAACTATACTGCTTATGAGTTTCTTGAGTATATGTCTGCACTAAAAGGCATTAAAGGTAACAACAAAAAGCAGATAAATGAACTTTTGAAGTTTGTAAATCTTACTGAGCACAAAGATAGAAAGGTCGGTACATTTTCAGGCGGTATGCTTCGCCGTGTAGGTCTTGCACAAACACTTTTGGGAGAGCCTGAGGTAATAATACTTGATGAACCTACTGCAGGACTCGATCCCATTGAAAGAATACGCCTTAGAAATCTCTTATCTGAAATCGCCCAAAATCGTACTGTAATTGTAGCAACACACATTGTGTCTGACATTGAATACATAGCAAACGAGGTCGTTTTGCTTTTCGGCGGTCAGGTGGTATCTTCAGGTTCTCCCGAAAAACTTACAAGTGATATTTCAGAAAAGGTATGGCGAGTAGAGGCTAAAACAAACGAAATGGAAGACTATGTAAAAAAATATAAGATAAGCAATATTTTCAGTGAGAAAGATAAATATGTTCTGCGTGTTGTAAGCGATGAAAAACCTTGCGCAGAAGCAAATTAGTCGCTGTTTTCGCCCCTTGCCGTGAATGAGAATTGTCCGTTCGGAGTAAATTACATCACTAAGAGAGATGCTTGAAGCCTCTGCGATTCTAATGCCTGTACTGATTAAAACATCAATTAAAGCAAGGTTACGGTAATTCTTCCAAGAATCAAAAACAGTTGTTTCTCTTTCGGTACAGTTACTTAAATATGTGAGTAGCTTTGATGTTTCTTTAACTGCCAATGTTTTTGGAAGTCTTCGTTCTTTTTTATATCGGAAATGGTGATTCTGATAGTAATTTATATCAGTATAACCTTGCTCATAAAGAAAGCTGAAGAACATTTTCAACGTAATTAACTTTCGGCAAATTGTGTTGTCTTTGAGCCCTCGCTCTTTAGATAACACTTGCACATATTTCAGGATAACTGCGTCGTCAAGCTCATTGTCTTGCAGAAACACCTGAAAATCTTTTAAATCCGAACGGTAAGCTGTTATCGTTTTATCGGATAAATTTTTTGTAGATTGGATGACTTGTATAAATTCATCACTTGCTGTTTTTATACTTTTCATTTGATCACTCCTCGAAATTTTGAAAATGTGTTCGCAAAATCATTTTAACAGAATTTCGGGGAGAGTTGTGTATAGAAACTGGCAATAACACCTAATTATTGTGAGTGAAATAATAAATGAAAGGAAAAAAACATGAAATCAAATGATGCCTATAAATGTATTGTACAGCTTATGAATGATTTGAATTCAATTCATCCGGAAGGAAATTTAAATATTGTATCGAGAATGTTTTTTGACAAGATCGTTCCTTCTTTATATTCTACACCTGATTTTGAAGATGAGTTGAGACTTAGTCTATTTGATTATACAAGATATAGAACATTAGAGCTGTTAATATACGAGATTAAACGGCGCAATTTGAAGGGTGAAACAGCTGAGGTTGGAGTGTATCAAGGTTTGTATTCAAGATACATAAATTCACTGTTACCCCAAAAGAAACTATATTTGTTTGATACATTTAATGGTTTCTCCTCTGCACAAATACATAAAGAAGTTAATAATAATTTTTTGAAAAAAAGTTTTTTAGATATAGTCCCTAAATTTAAGAATACTTCAGTTGAAAAAGTCATAAGCACTATGCCTTATCCCAATTCTTGTATCATAAAAAAAGGATACTTTCCCGATACTGCAAAAGACATAAAAGAAACTTTTTGTTTGGTGTCAATAGATGTAGATTTATATGAGTCGACAAAAGCAGCATTAGTGTTTTTTGCACCGCGGTTGGAAAAACACGGCTACTTAATTGTACATGATTATAATCAACATGAGCTTTTTGGAGTGAAAGCAGCCGTCAATGAGTTTTTGGATGAAAATCCATCTTTTTGTTGTGTGCCAATTACAGATCAATGTGGAAGCATAATAATTACATTCTAAATTGGAGGTATAAAATGATTGATATAAAAGAATTTAAAGAAAATTTCTGTTGTGTAAAAGGTAAAACTATTGCGATAGTTTACATTTTTGAAGGTGATAATTCATCTGGTTTTGATCATTTCTTTGTATGGAAAGGAAAAGTTTTAACCAAATGGATTAATGCAGTTGAAGAAATACATTGTTCACCTTTAATTTTAGATGTAAGAACATTTGTAGAAAAAGCAATTAATAAAACATTGCCACATATCGATTATGTGTTAAACATGAATTCTGGAACATACGATTTGTCTTCAATGGCTTTGGTTCCATCTACTTGTAGTTCTATCGGCATTCCTTGTATTCCATGCAATGCAGTTTCAATTGTTGCAGGGGAAAACAAAGTTTTATCAAATGGTATAGCAAAATCTGTAGGATTAAATGTTCCTAAAACATTTGATAAAAATGACAAAAATGGCATTTTTAGACCTATAAACTTGGGAAATAGTATGGGGGTGACAAGAGGCTTTAATTCAAAATACTCTTATGGTTTGTATCAAGAATTTATACATGGTTATGATATAACAACACCAATTGTTTATAATCCTTTGATTGGAAAAATGGAACTCATGCCAACAGTAATGTTTTTACCAGATAATAAAGATTTGGAGTGGTTTTATGGAGAAAAAGAAAAAGTATTACGAAGTGGGTTTAAATTTAAAATTGTTCATTTAGACCAAAAACTAGTTGATAAATACATAGAATTATTGAATGTCTTGGGTGTTCAATGCTTTTGCAGAATAGATGCTCGTGTTAGATGCAAAGATAATTGGTATCACAATCCTAAAAACACTGTTGTTTCTTTTGATGATACTTTTTTTATTGAAATTAATGTTATGCCAACCATAAGAGATGGAAACAGCTTTAATTTTTCATTTGAATCAATAGATACAAACACCACCTTACATCAGTGTAAAGAATCTCTTAATGAAATTATGGGAAATATTAGTTTGAATAGTTTTTTATTGGCAAACTCCATGATGTCACTTAAAACCAAGTGCTAAAAGAGCAAGGATGGTCTTCCATTCCATTATTGGAAAATATTTTAGATGCATCATCCATTAATTGCATTTTTTCTTCAAGCGAAAATTGCTCTAAAAAATATGCATTCTTGTATACATGTGCAAGCAATATATCGTTATTGAGCTCTTTTGCTATATGTAATTGGGATTTGCACCGAGAACGGTGTTGCCCGATGCCTTTTTTACTTTCTACACAAAGTTATGTGAAATCTGCAATTCTGAAACGACACCCGAAACCGAAGCAAAGCTACTCACTCTCATTGATGAAATCCACAGTGAAATTTTAAGTCCTAAAAAGGAGGTGAATAAACTATTGCTACCACAGGATTCTGGCCCGTAAAGAGCCGACTCAAAGAGGTTATTCAGTATGCTGAAAACCCTGATAAAACCATTGATAAGAAGTATCTTGATGAGGATTTGTACAAAACACTGCAATATGCCGAGAACGATAAGAAAACTGATGAGAAACTTTATGTGTTTGCAATTAACTGTCCTGTACAACGAGCCTATGAGCATATGATGACAACAAAACTTCATTACGGAAAGCTCGGCGGAAATGTTGCTTATCACGGTTTTCAGAGCTTCAAAGAAAATGAAGTCACACCCCAAGAGTGTCACAGTATCGGTGTTGAAACGGCAAAACAAATGTGGGGTGATGAATATGAGATTGTTGTGACAACTCACCTTGATAAGCATCACCACCTGCACAATCACTTTGTTGTAAATTCTGTTTCTTTCAGAACAGGAAGGAAGTTTGAAAACCATATCTCTGACCATTACAAGCTCCGTGAGATTTCTGATGCTATCTGTAAGGAACGAGGCAAATCAGTTCTTGAAAATGCACCTTTTTACGGTGGTGAAAAGAAAGCCTATTGGCTTCATAAACAAGGCAAGAAAACTCACAGAGATATGCTCAGAGAAGATATTGAAATATGTCTTACCGTCGCAACAAGTTGGGACGAATTCAGAAGAGTTCTTGCAACTATGGTATATGAGGTTGATTACAGGCGTTTTACTATCAAGGCAAAGGATTGGGAAAGAGGCGTAAGGGTTGAAGGTCTTGGCTACACCGTAGAAGGCATAGAGAAAAGATTTAATGAAACCTATTACAGCGGACATCACCTTGCTGATTGGAATAACTTCTTCTATGCAAGGCGCAGATACTTTCCTCTTGAATCAGTTAGAAAGAAATTGGAGTTCAGCATTGAGCACGGCAAAAGACCTGAGGTTTTTTATGTTGACACTATGTTCTTACTGATAATCTTGGTATTTCAGTTATTAAAGGAAATAGCAGATGCAATGCTTATCTCACCTGAAATGAGACATGCCGCAAAAGATATTAATCAGTATGTGGCTGATTATCATTTCCTTACCGACAACCAAATTCACACTACTGATGATTTAACAGCAACCATTGAAGAAACACAGTTAAAGATTGCCGAGCTTGAAGAAAAGCGAAGCAAGGTAGACAACAAAAAACGCAGAGCAAATACCCCTGAAGAAAAAGAGAAGTACAAAGCTCTGCGTAAGGAGATAACACAAGAAATCACGCCATTGAGAAAGAAACTAAAACAGGCGGAAGGTATTCTTGATAAATCTCCGCATCTGTATGAGCTCTTGCAAAAAGAGCATCAATTAGAAACTAACAAAATTCGTAAAATAGAAAGGAGCCGATAATATGGCTATTAAACCAAAATCAAAAGTATATCCCCGTGATATTGAAGAAAATAATCCCACAAAAGAAACCTTATACGACAAAGCACAGAAGGCCCGCACAGAATATGTGTGGGCTAATAAAATACCCATAGAGTATTTGCGACCTTTTGAAAACCATCCCTACAAGGTAATTGACAATGAGGAAATGCAGAACCTTGTTGACAGTATCAATGAGCGAGGTATTCTCACACCTCTTACAGTCAGAAAAATATCCGGCACAGAATACGAAATCATTTCAGGACACAGAAGGTTTTATGCGGCAAAGAAGTTAGGTTTTGAATTGATACCTGCTTTCATTTATGAACTCACTTATGAAGAGGCCGTTATTGCAATGGTAGATGCTAATCTGCAAAGAGAGCATATATTACCAAGTGAGAAGGCACATGCTTACAAGATGAAACTTGATGCGCTTAATCATCAGGGAAAAGCTTTAGGACAAGTTGGCCAAAAGTACAGTAGAGATTTAATGGCAGAGTCAGTCAATGAAAGTTCAAGACAGATACACCGCTATATTCGTCTTACAAATCTCATTCCTGAACTCCTTAACCTTGTTGATGAAGGAAAAATCGCGCTCACTCCCGCAGTAGAGCTTTCCTATCTGAATGAGGTAGAACAGGCTGACTTAGTTGAAGAAATACGTGTATGTGATGCTACACCTAATTTATCTCAGGCTCAAAGGCTTCATGCAATCAGCAGAGAGGAAGGTTTAACGCCTGAGCATATTAGTGAAATATTGTCAGAAGAAAAGGCAAATCAGAAGCCGACAATAAAGTTTTCTGTTGAGAAGTTAAAGACAGTTGCCCCAAAGGTAAAAGAAAGTGACCTTGAAAACTTTGTGCTGAAAGCCTGCGAGCATTATTACAGATACCTTCAGCGACAGCGAAACAGAGATGCGAGATAAGGAGGTAGCCTATGGGTGATGTTAAGATAAACTTTAATGAAAGCGAGGTTAAATCCGATAATCTCAGCGGTGTTCTCATTTCAGAGGATGCCGCTGAGTCTCTTGTCAGATGTTTTCTTCCTGATATTGTATCCTTCTTTGAAAGTGAACAAGGCAGAAAAGAGTTTGAGAAATGGGACAAGGATTGGGATAAGTTAAAGGAAATCGTATAAAGAAACGGCGGGTGCGATGTAAAAGTCGCATCCGCACATTTAACAAAAACAAGTATATGAATTACAATATTTACAGAATTTAAAGGAGGTAAAAATATATGATAGGCGTTATCTACGCAAGATACTCTTCCGACAATCAAAAGGAAGAAAGTATTGACGGTCAGCTCCGTGAATGTAAAGCCTATGCTGAAAAGAACGGTATTCAAATAGTTGATACCTATATCGACAGAGCGTTATCTGCCAAAACCGATAACAGACCGAGATTTCAGCAGATGATAAAAGACAGTGCTTCAAAGCATTTTGAAGTAATACTCGTATGGAAGCTTGACCGTTTTGCCCGTAACAGATACGACTCTGCTCATTACAAAAATATGCTCAGGAAAAACGGAGTTAAGGTTTTATCTATAACTGAAACCATATCTCAGGGCGCAGAGGGTATTCTGCTCGAATCTTTGCTTGAAGGTATGGCTGAATATTATTCAGTAGAGCTTGCAGAAAAGGTTACAAGAGGTATGATGGAAAATGCTCTTAAATGCAAATACAACGGCGGGACCTTGCCAATCGGTTACAAGGTAGATAAAGAGCAGAATTATTTAATTGACGAGGTTACTGCACCTGCAGTGGTTTTAGCTTTTAAGAGCTATGCTGAGGGTATGTCTATGCAGCACATTGCAAATATGCTCAACTACCAAGGTGTACGAACTCATAAGAAAACGAAGTTAGATGTTGACATTGTTGCCCGTATGCTGCACAACCGAAAATATATCGGTGAATACAAATTTAAAGATGTTATTACACCGGGAGGAATTCCCGCAATAGTTGATAAGGAGTTGTTTGAATTGGTACAGGAAAAAATGAAGCAGAATAAGAAAGCCCCTGCAAAGCACAAAGCGGAAGATGAATATCTTTTAACTACAAAGCTCTATTGCGGCAAGTGTCAATGCCTTATGGTAGGTGAAAGCGGTACAAGCAGAACAAAGTTTGTACACCGTTATTACAAATGTGTAAGTGTTAAAAACCACAAAGGCTGTGACAAGAAAACAGTTAAAAAGGCTTGGATTGAGGATATTGTTGTTGACAGTATCCGCAGATTAATTATGAACGATGAAACCATAGAATTTTTAACTGACCAAGCTCTTGAAACCTTTAACAAGGAAAGCACAGTTCTTCCCATACTGCAAAAGCAATATGCACAGACTCTGACAGCAATAAACAATCTAATTACAGCTATGGAGAAAGGTATTATTACACCTACTACCAAGGAGCGTATGGAAGAGCTTGAAGCTGAAAAAAGCGAACTTTCAATCAGGATTATGAAAGAGGAAATGTCAAGACCAAAACTTACCCGTGAAGAGATTTTATATTGGTTCTACAAGTTCCGTAAACTCAATCCTAAGAAGCTTGACCACAGAAGAACCTTAATCAACAACTTTGTAAACTCGGTATTCTTATTTGAAGACAGAATGGTTATTACCTTTAACTTCAAAGACGGTACTGAAACCATAACCTTTGCCGACCTCGAAAAGTCGGCATTGGGTTCGGATTTGAAAGTGTCAGGTGCACCAGAAAAGACCCTCATTTGTCTTCGACAAGTGTGGGTCTTTTCAATGAAATAAATCCCTTACGGGATTTGTGAAATAACGCTTTGCGTTATGAAATAGCTGACGCTATGAAATACGCTGCGGCGTATGAGGGATTTATTGTATTTCACATTTTGACGCTAAGGCAAAATATTTCACAATTCACAAAGTGAATTATTTCACCGTGAGCACAAGCGAACGATTTCATTAAAATTCTCAGCGAAGGGCGGTGAGGCGGGTACTGCATACTTATGTGTGCGGTCGCCGAGCCATCGGGCGCAAGGCAACGCCGCAGCACCCGGCGACCCCTGTCACCCGCACCAATACTCATTAAGGTTGATTCAAAACGAATCAACCTTAATTTTTTTGTACTTTTTCACCTGTTATTAGTGTTTTAATTTGTACATTGCGCTGTAAAAATAGGGCTTTGTACTAAAATTGTATCTGGGATATAAGGTTACCTCATTACCGAAAAATACCTAAAATCGGCATTTTCACCTTCTGCCCGGCAATGAATATTTGCTCCCGTAAACGAACACCGAAAACATAACAGGTTATGAATTCAGAGATGTATTTACTATTGAAGAAATTTATGGTATAATATCGTAAGCGATATTCAAAAAGCGAGGTGCCAAGGTTATGGCAGAAAAGAAAAATATTGCAAGCAATAATAGGCCGAAAGGCAAATACGGATCGTTAGCCGAAACAAATCCTGATTTGCTCGTCGAATGGCACCCAACTAAAAACGAGGGGTTATTGCCTACCGAGGTTACGCAAAAATCCGGGAGACTGGTTTGGTGGTTGGGCAAGTGTGGACACGAATGGCAATCAAAAGTATACATTAGAACAAGTGGACACGGTTGTCCTTATTGCTCCAATGTAAAAGTTCTTCCAGGATTCAATGATCTGGCAACCAAAAACCCAAACTTAGCAAAAGAATGGCATCCTAACAAAAATGGCGACTTGAAGCCCGATATGTTTGCATCTACATCTAATAAAAAAGTATGGTGGCTTGGAGTTTGTGGTCACGAATGGCAAGCGACCATAAACAGCCGTCATTTTGGTAATGGTTGCCCTGTATGTGCCAATCAGCAAGTGCTAAGTGGATATAATGATTTGGCAACGAAGAATCCTAACTTGGCGAAAGAGTGGCATCAAACTAAAAACGGAGAAATTTCGTCTACAATGGTCTCTCCAAAATCTAGTAAAAGAGCTTGGTGGATTTGCGAAAAAGGTCATGAATGGCAATCTAGAGTTGCTGATAGAGCAAGTGGAAAAGGATGCCCATATTGTGCTAATGTTAAAGTTCTTCCAAAGTATAACGATTTGGAAACTAAAGAATCTAATATTGTTCATGAATGGCATCCAACTAAAAACGGAAACTTGAAACCCGATATGATTACTGATGGTTCAAGAAAAGCTGTTTGGTGGTTATGTGAAAAAGGTCACGAATGGCAAGCTACCGTTACAGATAGAGTTCGAGGCCGAGGTTGTCCAATATGTGCTAATCAGCGTATGCTTTCTGGATACAACGATTTAGAAACACGACATCCCTTAGTAGCAAGAGAATGGCATCCAACAAAAAACGGTGAATTAACTCCCTATATGATTGCCCCAAAATCCGGTAAAAAAGTATGGTGGATGTGCGAAAAAGGTCACGAATGGCAAGCGTTGGTATCCGATAGAACAAACGGAATAGGATGTCCGATCTGCAGTAAAGAAACTCATACATCTTTTCCGGAGCAAGTACTATTTTATTATATAAAACTATATTTTCCGGATGTTGTCAGCGGAAACAGAGAAAGAATAGGTTTAGAGTTAGATATTTATATTCCTTCGATGAATATTGCTGTTGAATATGACGGTTACAACTGGCATAAGGACAACTTGAACGAGAGAAGAAAAAATCAATTATGCAAAGAAAATGATATATTTTTGATAAGAGTACGTGAGAATGGACTCGAATTGTTTGATGATTGTTGCTGTATAGTCAGAAAAGATCGAAAACACAACAGTAGTTTAAACCAAATTGCCAAAGAGATTTTTTCATATATTGATAATACAATTGAAATTGATGTTGATGTAGATCGTGATGAAAGTAAAATATATGAATCATATATTTTAACCACTAAATCGAAAAGTCTTGAATCCACATATCCGCAAATTGCTCAAGAATGGCATCCTACAAAAAACGGGCAATTGAAACCTGATATGGTTACTTTCGGCTCAGGTAAAAGAGTGTGGTGGATTTGTGAAAAAGGTCACGAATGGCAAGCTGGTGTTAACTGGAGAGTACAAGGCAATGGTTGCCCAGTGTGTGCTAACCAACAAATACTCTCGGGGTATAATGATTTAGAAACAAAATATCCACTAGTTGCAAAAGAATGGCATCCAACAAAAAACGGTGAATTAACTCCCAATATGGTTGCATCTAGATCTAGCAAAAAGGCTTGGTGGATGTGTGAGAAAGGCCATGAATGGGAGGCTTCGATATCGAGCCGAACAGACGGCAGAGGATGTCCGATATGCGCTAACAAAAGAATCCTTCCTGGATACAATGATTTAGCAACCAAAAATCCCAAGCTAGCAAGAGAATGGCATCCTACAAAAAATGCAGATTTAAAACCTAACATGATTGCACCAGGCTCAAATAAAAAGGTTTGGTGGATGTGCAAAGAAGGTCATGAATGGCAAGCCAAAGTGAATGATAGATCAAATGGAACTAATTGCCCTTTTTGCAGAAAGCGCAAAAAAGACAATGGATAATAAAAGTGAGTAAGTTTAGATGCTTTATTATAAATAGGAGGTGTATGCTTTTATATGAAAAAAAGGAAAATGATCCAAAGCAATCTGATAAAAAACTCAATAGCAGCTTACTTTGCTGCTATTGAAATTCATAACAAGCCAAATATAGCATATAGGTATGAAACCGTTACTTTGCTTCTAATGAATGCATGGGAGCTAGCCTTAAAGGCATATGTTCGTAAATATATTAAAAACCGCTCTATTTTTACCGAAGACAGCCATACTATTTCTGCAGATGTTGCGTTAGCTTATGTAACGGAACACAGAAATGCAATCAAGCCAAATAGTTTTACTGCTGTACAGAAGAATATTGAAGAAATTGAAAAGTACCGCAACAATATAACACATTTTTATTGCGAAGAACTTGAGCCATATATATTTATGTTGGTTGCAAGATCGGCTTTGAATTACGTTGATTTTGTTAAGAATTATTTTTCAAAAGACATAATGATGGATGATGGATTATTCATTATGCCCCTTGGCTTCAAGTTACCTTTTTGCCCTGAAGATTTCCTATCTAAAAATTCCGCCAAATATGCCGCTTCTCCAGAAAGCCGAGCATTTATCCAAGACATAGTTGATGTTATAAAATCATTAAAAGATGATGGGATTGAGGATTCCATTGTGTTAGGATTTGACATATATCTTGAAAGTGTCAAAAAGGCTACAAATAGCGACATACTCGCAGCTATTACATCGGCAGATCAAGCAGATGCTACGTTCACAAAAGTAACCCATGCGCATTTTTCTAATGATCCGAACGCTCAAGTTTACAATATGAACGATGAAGGATTCCGTGAAAACTGGAAATATACACACGACGATGTGAAGAGATGGGCAAAAGAAAATATCAGAGATTTTAAGCAAAATCCTCTATTCTATACAATTATGGGTGAAATCAAAAAGAACCCTGATTTTGCCTATACCAAAAGGCTCGATAACCAAAACGCAAAATCAGCTGCGAAAACCTTTTATACCGATAATGCATTGGAATATTTGAGAGAACAGTACTTAAAACGAGCCAATATTCAAAATTAGCCTCCGTTCACAATAATTTATCAATTCCCGCGTCTACTTATAATAGGCGTGGTGATTTGTTTTTTCGGGGACTTGACATTTCGTAAACTTTGAGCATCTTTATTAAACCAAGCCGCAGGGCTAATATTTTGAAAGAGGTGCTTTTATGAATATCAAAAAGCCATTGCCGGGGATAAACCCCGAAGAAACCGAAAGACAGCTCCACTATATGAACGCACTCATTATGTTCAAGCAAATGCACTCCCGTGGTGTCATCAACGAAAAAGAACTGCATTTATGCAAAGAGGAGATGCTGAAAAAGTACAAACCGCCCCTTGATCCGTACAAAGACGAGGTGTTAAAACGGCTCAAAAAGTAGGTTTGCACCCTCTCGGGTTAAAAAACAGGCATTTTGCACCCTCGACCACCAAAATCAAGCCAAATGCACCCCCTACCGATTTTTGTATCAAAATTAGGCGGTATCTTCAAAAGTCCGTGCCGACCATCCGGTTGGTACGGGCTTTTTTGAATACAGGGGGCGAACCTTATGAAGGTCTGAGCGTGAAGAAAACAGTCCGGCGGACTGTTTTTAGCGAAGAGAAGTGAGTCTGCAACTGATTTTTTACATATAATCCAAACACGTATTATTGTTTCACTTGAAAACATTCCTGTATTATGTTATCCTAAAAAAGAGCCCTTGGGGAGGCTTAAATTACAGTCAGGAGGAAAAGTATGTTCAAGATTAACAATTTTACGAATAATGATGATGTCGCAATCATTGCGGAAAAAGGTCCTTTTCAGGTTATTCAGTATAAAAGAGATCTGAGTGTTTCACCGTCTACGGCGGTTAATGCTTACTTCTGCGACAAAATGAACATAAGAAAGCGACAGGTTATCTGCGACCTTTCAAAGGCTGAGGGCATTATCTGTCAGGCAGGCGCTATGCAATGGACTGTCGGTGATGTTAAAGCCACCACGGGAGTTAAAGGTGCCTCAGACTTTCTCGGAAAGCTGGTCAAGGGAAAGGTTACGGGCGAAAGTGCGATTAAGCCCGAATACGTAGGCAACGGAACACTTGTGCTGGAACCCACCTACAGACACCTTATTCTGCTTGACACAAGCGAATGGAACGGCAAGGTTGTTCTTGACGACGGACTGTTTCTTGCCTGCGAAGCCTCGATAAAACAGAAATTAGTTGCACGTTCCAATATTTCCTCTGCGGTTCTCGGCGGAGAGGGCTTGTTCAATCTCGCTCTTGCCGGAAACGGTATAGCCGTTCTTGAATGCCGCTGTCCACAGGAGGAGCTTATTGAGGTTTTTCTTGAAAACGATGTACTGAGAGTTGACGGCAGCTTTGCAATTGCCTGGAGCGATTCATTGTCATTTACGGTAGAGCGTTCAGGTAAAACACTTATAGGCTCAGCGGCTTCCGGAGAAGGCTTTGTTAATGTTTACAGGGGAACAGGCAAGGTACTTCTTGCCCCCATTGACAGTACGGTAGGCGGTTTTCCTGTTTCCACCACAGCTCACTCTGCCCCTGCAAGTGCCGGCACAAAAACTGCAGGCGTTTTAGGTGCATTTCTCGGCGGAGTTGCAGATGCTCTTGATTAAATCCCGAAAAAAATAATCAGTAAGGCAGGAGATTCTTATGGCAAAAATATTAAACGGACTTTCATTTGTTGTTATGATGTTTTCAATTCTTTTTAATACAATTGATGCATCTCTTCTTAAAAACGCACCCGAAGCAAAAAGCGAAGCCGAGCTGGCGGAAATTCAGGATATTTTCGATAATTACGATATAGCCGACGAAATTACCGTCATAAACCTCGGAGAGCTTTCCCTTTCCCAGAGACATACAATTATTTTCCTTCAGGGTCTTGTAGCCCGTGAAAAGCCTGCAATTTTTATTAATTACGGCTCAGCTTCACATCAGTATGCCCTTGCCGAAATGGAAAAAGCAGGCTATACAATTTCCCGTACAGATGAAGAGGGAAATCCCTGGAAATTTGAAAGCATAATAAAGAAATTCAGCTCTTATATCAAGGATAGCGGTTACGTGCTTTATAAAACAACGGAGGATCACGGTCAGTTGAACACTGCAACAAACCTTGCAACAATATACGGCTGGCTTCCCGTGACACCCGACCTTGAAGAGGCTGTAATTTCTCTCGGTCTTACAAAAAAGGAAGACATAAGCGATGATGAAATTGACCTTAAATACCTTGAGAATTTCTATGATGAGCACAAAGACAGCTTCAGGAAAACCGCTCTTGTGCATCTGTACCACTATGCATCAGGTATGAGAGATTTTGCAATTCAGCAGAATATCTTTACAGTTTACATAGAGGACAGCGATTTCACGGGAAGACTTTTCCGTGACAGAATTATGAGAGAGCTTACTCCCTCTTCTATCATTTTCGGCTGGTGCCAGTACGAAATAAAATTCACTCAGTCAGCATCCCGTTTCGGTCATACGGTTATACCCTCAGACCATTCCTATAACTTAAGTATTCTTTCCTGCTTTGATGCAACCGAAGAGGAATTCAGCACTACAATTCCCGAAAACGTTGAGCTTGACCCCGAAAAGCACTATGTTTCAATAGTTTACAGCGACGGCGACAATGCACAATGGATTCAGAACGGTTTTTCCGAATACCACACATGGCAGAGCTACAATTCGGACGTACCCGTCAGCTGGACCTTCTGTCCCCTTCTTACGGAGATTTCCGAGGTTGACATAAAGAGGACCCTTGAAATTGCAGGAGATACTACATTTATCACAGGTCCCACAGGCGGCGGATATTCAAGAATTATGCATATGAGCTCAGATGAGCTTGAAGCCTTCTCCGACTACACCGCTTCTGTTATGAAGGAATCGGGACTTGGCATTATGACCTTGCTTGACACAATAAAGGGCAATGAAAAGAGCTTCTTCAAGAGCATGGAGAAGAGACTCTCTTATTTCGCAAGATATGATAATATTGAAGGCGGTATTCTTCAGCTTGATCCCGACAACTATTCAGGCGGCAAGGGCAGAGTAATGTTCTCAAACGATAAGCCGTTTATCTGTGTCGGCTTCAGCCTCTGGCACCCCAGCGGAAATGCAGATGAAGTGACTGAGACCTGGCTTAAAGAACAGGCTGACATTATAAACGCAAAAAAAGCCGATATAAACACAATAAACGGTTACACGGTTATAAATGTGCATCCCTGGACGGTAGGTCCCGATGACCTTCTGTATTTTGTAAATCAGCTTGGTGACAATATTGAGGTTGTAGGAATTGACGAGCTTCTGGCAGCAGTAAGGGAAAACATTCCTCATAAAACGGCAAAGCCGGAATAAAAGCATAATTTTACGGGCACAGGTGATTTCTGTGCCTGTTTTTTGTTGCATTTTCGGTGCCGAAATGTTATATTGTAATAAAGAAAATATCGGAGAAGAGAAATGATAATAAGACCTTATAAAGAAACAGACCGTGAGGCTGTGCACAATATCTGCCTTTACTGTGACGGTCCCGAAAACTATTCGGAAAGCACAAAGAATTTTCTGTTTTCCACATACTGCGATTACTACATAGAAAAAGAGCCCTTCAACTGCTTTGTGGCGGCTGACGAAAATGACAGGGCTGTAGGATATATTATCTGTGCAGAGAATTTTGATAAGTTCATAAAGACTTTCAAAGAGGAATACTTCACAAGAATTCCCGAAGAGGATACCGTGAGCAGATTCTACGCTTCAACATCAACCGTTGTTCAGAAAAAATTTAAGGAAGACTACCCTGCCCACCTTCATATTGATATTTTATACGATTATCACAGGATGGGGCTTGGCAGAAAGCTTATGTATGCCCTTATTTCCCACCTTAAGAAAAAAGGTATAAAGGGAGTAGTACTCGAAGTCAGCTCACAGAACGAAAAAGGCATTAATTTTTATAAAAAATACGGTTTCCGGCTTCTGGAAGAAACACCGGATTCTTTAGCATTCGGAATAAAACTGCAGGAGACAAGCAAATGAAAAAATCAGTTGAATATTTTGACAATCTTTTAAGAATTCTCTCTGACGTTTCGGATAAGCAGATGCCCGCAATTGACAAATGTGCAGAGGTCTTCGCCAAAGCACTTAAAAATGACAGAACAATTTTTCTTTTCGGAACGGGACATTCGCATATGCTTGCAGAGGAGCTTTTCTACAGAGCCGGCGGTCTTGTTAAGCTTCAGCCCGTCCTTGAAACCTCACTTATGCTTCACGAATCAGCATCAAAGAGCACGGAAATTGAAAGACTGGAGGGCTATGCCGAAATTCTTTTTAATTCCTACAATATGAAAAAGGATGACGTAATCGTTATAGCATCCAACTCCGGCAGGAACGGAATTCCCGTTGATATGGCACTTCTCGCAAAGGAAAAGGGCCTTAAAGTAATTGCACTTACAAGCATTAACCACTCAAAATCAGGAGCTTCAAGACATAAAAGCGGAAAAAGGCTTTTTGAAATTGCAGATATTGTTCTTGACAATATGGGAGAATTAGGCGATGCTTCGGTAGATTTTCCGGAGCTCGGCAGAAAGGCCTGTCCCACATCCACCTCTGTCGGGGCTGCAATTCTTCACTCGGTTGTTGCAGGTACAATTGAAATTATGCTTCGCGACGGTGTAATTCCCGAGGTTTTTTCAAGCAGCAATGTTGACGGCGGAGATGCTGTAAACGAAGCTTTTATAAAAAAATACAAAGGTAATATAAAATCACTTTAAGAGGTCTGTTATGTCCGTTGTTATTAATGATATTTTCCGCAAAAAAGCGGAAGAATTGAAAGCCCCTCTCATTGAAAGGACTGTCCGCCCCGAAAGAATCGTTGTCACAGAAAAAGACAAAGATGCCTTTCAGGGAATTTCGGTTATAAAAAAAGGTGATGCGGCTTTCCCTGTTGAAATTAAAAACGATGAAGAAATTATTTTTGATTTCGGTGACCATTTTGTAGGGTATCTGAATATTTCTCTCGGCAATGACGGGCTCAAAAGAATTACGGATTCACCCTTGAAGCTTCTTTTTACCTTCGGTGAATTCCCCCTTGAAATCGTAACTCCCCCCGAAGAGTATAAAGGGGGACTCGGTAACGGTTGGCTGCAGAATGAAGAACGCTCTTATGTGTTCCTCCCCTGTAAAGCACGCCTTGACAGAAGATATTCCTTCCGTTACCTGAAAATCAGACGCACGGATAATGCATCCTTCCCGGTAAAAATTGAAGATTTAAGCGTGACTGCAGTTTCGGCTGTAAGGGAAGAAAATGCTCCCGTACCGAGAACAAACGATGAAATTTTCAGAAAAATCTATAAAATGTCCGTAAAGACCCTTAAGGAGTGTCAGCAGGAGGTTTTTGAAGACGGTCCAAAGCGTGACCGCAGGCTGTGGATCGGGGACCTGAAGCTTCAGGCTATGACGGATTACGGCATTTTCAGAAATCTTGACCTAATAAAAAGGTGTATATATCTTTTCGCATCTGCCACAGGAGAGCACAGAATGGTTGCCCCCTGCATTTTCCCCGATTCTCCCCCTTACGTTGATGAATGGACATTTTGTGACTACTCTTTGTTTTTTATTTCCTGCCTTTACGACTGGTACAGAAACACGGGAGATATTTCTCTCGTAAAGGAGCTTTACCCCGTTGCATATACCCAGTTTGATGTAATAAAGGAAAGATTTATCAGGAAAGAAAAAAGAATTGACCTTAACTGCTTCATAGACTGGTGTCCGGAGCTTGACAAATCAACCGCTCTTCTGGGTGTATATATTTATGCCCTGAAGCAGTTGAAGGAATTGGCAGAGCTTCTCGGAGAATCCGCAGAAGCCGTAAAAGAAGAAATAACTGCCGCGGCAGAAATACTGCTGAGCTGTTTCGATGAAAAAACAGGACTTTTTGTAACTCCCTCGGGACAGATTTCATATCATACTCAGATATGGGCGGTATTGTCGGGAGTTCTGACAAAAGAAGAAGCCGTAAGCGTGCTGACCGCTATAAAAGAATATCCCACACAGTTTACTATGCGCACACCCTATATGATGCACTATTATATCGAAGCTCTTTATAATTCGGAGCTTAAAAAAGAAGCCCTTGAATTTATAAAAGACAAATGGGGAAAAATGATGTCTGCCGGTTTTGACTGCTGTCCCGAAGTTTTCAACACGGAAAATCAGTTTGAATCCCCCTATAATGCCCCCGAAATCAATTCAGCCTGCCACGCCTGGAGCTGTACGCCTGCCTATTGGCTGAAAAAACTATTATGAATCTTTAATAAGGATGTGATTTTATGTCAAATCTCCAGGATTATATCTGTCCGTCCTGCGGCGGTAAAATTGAGTTCAACCCCGCTCTGCAGAAAATGAAGTGCCCCTTCTGCGATACGGAGTATGACACCGAGGCTCTGAAGGAGCTTGACAATGCACTGAGTGAAGAAGAAACCAAGGAAGACAGCTTCAACTGGGAAAACAATAACGAAAACATCTGGGAAGATGCAGAAAAGGGCGGAATCAGAAGCTATCTCTGCAATTCCTGCAGCGGTGAAATAATAACAGATGAAACAACAGCCGCCACAAGCTGTCCCTTCTGCGGAAATCCCGTTGTTATGACAGATAATCTTAAAGGACTTCTTAAGCCTGATTTTGTCATCCCCTTCAAGCTCGACAAAAAACAGGCAATGGATGCCTACAAGAAGCACATCACCGGTAAAAAGCTTCTGCCGACTGTTTTCAAGGACAAAAACCACATTGATGAAATAAAGGGTGTTTATGTACCCTTCTGGCTTTTTGATGCCTCTGTTACGGGAAGTGCACAGTATAAGGCTACAAAAGTGCGTCATTACAGCGATACAAATTATAATTACACGGAAACAAAGCATTATTCCGTATTCAGAAGCGGCAATATGGCATTTTCAAAGATTCCCGTTGACGGCTCAACGAAAATGGCAGACGACCTTATGGAATCTATTGAGCCCTTCAATTTTTCAGAGGCAGTTGATTTTCAGACGGCTTACCTTTCAGGCTTCTTTGCAGACAAATACGACGTGGATGTAAATGCAAGCATAGCCCGTGCAAATGAGAGAATAAGACAAAGCACGTCCGATGCCCTTTCTTCAACCGTCAGCGGATACACCGGCGTTTTACCCTCGGGCTGTAACGTAAATATGACCTCGGGCTCTTCAAAATACGCCCTTTATCCCGTATGGCTTCTTAACACCACCTTCAACGGTGAAAAGTTCACCTTTGCCATGAACGGACAGACAGGAAAATTTGTAGGCGACCTGCCCGTTGACAAGAAAAAATACGGAAAGTATTTCGGCATTTCTGCTGCCGTGGGAACGGTTATCGGCTTCGGTCTTACTGTTCTTTACAATCTGTTTATAGGTTAAGGAGGTACGGAAAAATGAAAAAGATTACCGTTATTCTGTTGTCCGTGCTTCTGCTTATGAGCATCACCCTCTCAGCATCCGCTTATGTATATGAAGAGGGAGACCGCACGGCACTTGTAAATGACTTTGCAGAAATTATCCCCGATTACGATGAGGAAACTCTGAATTCCAAGCTTGAGCAGATAAGCGAAACCTATGAATGTGAAGTGGCAGTTCTCACCGTAAATTCCACAGACGGCTACGATATCACCGCATTCGCTGACGATTACTACGACTACAACGGCTTCGGCTGGGGAGAAAACGACGACGGCATTATGCTTGTTGTGGATATGGGCTACCGTGAGTTTGCAATTACAACCTACGGTACGGCAATTGACATTTTTACCGATTACAATCTCGCACAGATTGAAAGTGCATTTGTGCCGTATCTCTCACAGGGAAGCTATACGGATGCATTTATTGCCTACTATGAAAAATGCGTGAATATATTCGACGGTTATAATACATATCTCAACGATTACGGCGGTGAGGGTGAGGTATATATCCCCTCAGATGATGAATATGACTACATATATGAAGATGACTATATGTACGGTGATGACTACTATACTCCACCAAAAAGCATAATCAGCTATCTTTTCTCTCCCAAATGGCTTGTAATCTCTGTTATAATCGGTCTTGCAATTGCTTTTTTCTATACTTCTTTCCTTAAATCTCAGCTTAAAACCGTTAGAAGCAAGCCCTCTGCATCCGATTACGTAATACCGGGAAGCTTCAGCCTTACGGGGCAGCGTGACGTTTATCTTTACAGCAATGTAAAGAAAACACCCAAGCCCAAGAATAACAATACAGGCTCCAGAGGCGGCAGCTCCTTCGGAGGAGGAAGCTCAACACACCGTTCATCCTCAGGAAGATCCCACGGCGGCTCAAGAGGAAGCTTTTAATTGAATAATTTATCTGCGATAAATTATTCAGTGATATTCATTCCTTTGGAATGAGTGATATTGCTTCGCAGTGATATTTGCTTTTTTCAAAGCAAGTGATATATTTTCCTGCGGAAAATGTTTCGGAAGACGCTTCGCGTCTTGAACATAAAAAGGCTCCCTTGTGTAAAGAGAGCCTTTTTAGATTTGCGATATAATGTTTCTTGATAAATGTGAATTTGTCATTTCAGAAGTACAGTAATAATGCAAATTAAAATAACCAGAACAAAAATAATAGTGTTTCTAATTGCGAGCTTACTGTAAAGCTTATTTCGGTCATTTATAAGCTCCCTATACCCTGCATTGTTTTCTGTATCAATTTTTTGTGTATCTATCTCTAAAGTCAAATATGTCTTCGATTGATTTTTATTCAGCTTTGAGTATTTAGGCTTAATACCATAAGTTTTTTCGAGAAAAGGATACCTTAAAGGAATACTGTATTTCCCCGAATCATTACGTGCCCATCCTGCGTTATATGTAAAATAAATCTTATTTTCAGGTTCTCCGCATTCAAACAGGAAAGAAATTAAGTTGCTGTCAACCAAATGCCACCCCGAATTGCTCATTTTATTCAACCATTTATCAAGGCTCTTGTAAGCAAAAGAGGGATATATACGAATTTTTCTGATGTATTTTTTTGACGGATCTTTAATAAAACGCCGTAATAATTTTTTCATATAATCACACTCCTTTGTCAAATTATTGTTTGCTGTTCAGCCTTTTGAGGTAAAGTTTTCATTAACAAAGCTAAACTTATCCTGCCGTTATAGCATAGAAACCGCAGAAAATCAATCTGCGGTTTCAGTATTTTTCTGTAACTAGCTAATGTGCTCTTAAAAACTATCCTTCAGAGTATCACTCTATTGATACGCCCTTTTTGTTTTCAGAGTAATTATAATGCTTTTCCGCAGATTTCTTCGTATGCCTTTGCGGTAATTTCCATCATTTCATTGTACTTTCTTTCAATATCCGCAACAAGAGCGAACTGTGTATGACAGCGGTCAAGGTTATGGTCGGGATAGTGAATTTTGAAATAAACGTCACCGTCAATGTAGTCAGTAAGGAAACGCATACCGCATTCAAGGGTCATCATTTTAGCAGAGAAAGGAAGAAGTCTTACCTCCTCGGGAACAAGGCTTTCGCCGGCAGAGGTCAAAAAGCCTCTTACATACTGCTCATAAAGACCGAGATCAAGGGAAACATTATTAAGATTCTTGTCATCCTCTGTTGTTGTGTTTGCACCGAAGCGGATAGCATCGCCGAAATCGTAAAGACTGAGTCCCGGCATAACGGTATCAAGGTCAACAATACAGATGGGCTCATCCGTAGTCTTGTCAAAGAGAATGTTATTAAGCTTTGTATCGTTGTGTGTAACTCTTAAGGGAAGGTCACCGATAAGAGTTTTGCCCGTAAGAATATAGGTTTCATTACGGCGCTCGTAGCAGAAGTTAATCTCTTCCGATACATACTTTACCCTGCCCTTGGGGTTAGCTTCAATTGAATTTACAAGATTTCTGTAACGCTTACCCGTATTATGGAAATCGGGAATTGTTTCATAAAGCTTATCAATGGGGAAATCCGCAAGAAGTCTCTGGAATTCACCGAAAGCCTTACCGGCGTTAAAGAAAACCGCAGGACTGTTTATTGAATTATTGGAATAGCTGTTCTCAACAAAGTTATAAAGACGCCATACTCTGTCTTTTTCATCAACAAAGTACTTTTTACCTGTCCTTGTAGGCTTGCAGTAAAGCGTCTCTCTTTCCGTATCGCCGCCGGAAGCGATTATCTTGTCGCGCAGGAAGGAAGTAACACAGTCAACATTAGCCATAAGCTCATCGGGCTTTTTGAAAACCGTTGTATTGATTCTCTGAAGCAGATGGCACATTTCCTTGCCGCCGACATCATAAACAACACGGAATGTATCATTTATATGTCCGTCATCAATGGGACCGAAGGAAACTAACTTACCTGCTATAGAAAAATTATCAAGAATTGACTTTATTTCATCATAAGTAAACATAAAATGCCATCTCCTTATTTTATAATAAAAATTATACCATATATAAAAAATTAGTCAAGTTTGTATTTTTTGCTTTACATATCGTATTTTTTGGGGTAAAATGGTTATCAGGAAAATTATAGGAGGATTTTATGAAACCTGTTTATAAAAGGATACTTCTGAAATTAAGCGGGGAGGTTCTCGCAGGCGAAGCGGGACACGGCATTAATTTTGATATGGTAAACGGCATCTGCTCAAAAATCAAGGAGGTTGCAGACCTCGGTGTGCAGATAGGCATAGTTGTAGGAGGCGGCAATTTCTGGAGAGGCAGAAGCAGCGGTGATATGGACAGAACAAGGGCAGACCACATGGGAATGCTTGCAACCGTTATCAACTGTCTTGCTTTGCAGGAGGGCCTTATTCAGGCAGGCAATGATGCTGTCGTTATGACCGCTCTTGATATTCAGAGAATGGCACTTCCCTTTAACAAGGATGAAGCCGTAAGGTATATGGAAAACGGCAGAATCGTTATTTTCGGCTGCGGCACGGGAAGCCCCCTTTTCAGCACAGACTCAGGGGCTGCTCTCAGAGCAATCGAAACAGAATGCGACATTTTCTTCAAGGCAACAAATGTTGACGGCGTTTATGACAAGGACCCCAACAAGTTCCCGGATGCTGTAAAATACGATGAGCTCACTTACGACGAAATACTTGAAAAGCATCTCGGTGTTATGGATAATACGGCAGCAGCACTTGCAGGCAACAGCCGTCTTCCCGTTCTTGTTTTCAATCTTAACGATCCCGAGAACATAAAGCGTGCGGTTCTCGGCGAAAACATCGGCACAATAGTCAAATAATTTCATTACAATATTTTTCGGAGGTAAACAATATGAAAACCGTATTTGAATTCGCAAAGGAAAAAATGACAAAATCCATTTCTGCACTTAACTCAGAATATAATTCTATCCGTGCAGGCAGAGCAAATCCTGCAGTTCTTGATCCCATCAGAGTTGATTACTGGGGCGTTCCCACTCCCGTAAATCAGATGGCTGCAGTTTCCGTTGCAGAAGCAAGAATCCTTGTTATCCAGCCCTGGGACAAATCCGCTCTCAAGCTTATTGAAAAGGCTATCCAGGCTTCCGATATCGGCATCAATCCTCAGAACGACGGCTCCGTTATCCGTCTTGCCTTCCCTCCCCTTACAGAGGAAAGAAGAAAGACTCTCGTTAAGGATGTTAAGGCTACTGCAGAAAATTCAAAGGTTGCCATAAGAAACATCAGAAGAGATGCAATTGAAAAGCTCAAGACTATGAAGAAGAACTCCGAAATCACCGAAGACGACCTTAAGTTCGGTGAGGGCGAGGTTCAGAAGATTACAGACGATTTCATCAAGCAGGTTGACTCTGTTGCTTCCGCAAAAGAAGCAGAAATTATGGAAATCTGATTATGAGTGAAAAAAAATTCAGCATTCTGCCTGCCCACGTAGGCGTCATTATGGACGGCAACGGAAGATGGGCAAAAAACCGAGGTCTTCCCCGTCAGATGGGTCACATTGAGGGTGCAAAAACCTTCAGAAGAATCGGCGAATATGCAGGTAATCTCGGAGTAAAGCATATTTCATTCTATGCTTTTTCAACGGAAAACTGGGCACGTCCCGAGGAAGAAGTAAATGCAATTATGAAGCTTTTCGGAGACTATCTTCAGGAGGCTGAGGAGAGACTTCAGGAAAACCTCGAAAAGGGCATAAGACTTCGTTTCTTAGGTGACAGAAGCCGTCTGACACCTGAGCTTGCTGCTGCTATGGATTATCTTGAAAACTCAACAAAGGATATGACAAAGGTAAATCTTAACCTTGCGGTAAACTATGGCGGGCAGCAGGAAATTCTCCACAGCGTGAAGAATATCGCTGAGGATGTTCTTTCAGGTAAAATTAAGCCCGATGAAATAACATTGGAAACAATAGGAAACGGTCTTTATACTGAGGAGCAGCCTCCCGTTGACCTTGTTATCCGTCCCAGCGGTGAGCAGAGACTGTCAAACTTCCTTCTGTGGCAGTCGGCTTATGCGGAATTCTGGTATTCAGATGTTCTCTGGCCCGATTTCTCGGAGGAGGACTTTGACGAGGCTTTAAGAGCCTACGAAAAGAGAAACCGTCGCTTCGGCGGTGTATAATTCATTTTTTTCAGCTAATCACAGAAGTAAGGGCGGATGTTTACCCATCCGCCTGATATTAAATTATAAGGAATTTTTATTATGAAAACTCGTATTATTACAGGCGTTGTCGGTGCAATAGCTGTTATCGGCTGGCTTTTCTCAATGTACACTCCCGTGTTCTCCGTTTTTATAGCCCTTGTCGCAGCTATCGGCGTATTTGAGCTTACAAAGGCATTTGAAGTTAAAAATCCCGTTTTCAGGGGTCTTTGCATAGCTGTTTCCGCTGCACTCCCCTTCTGGTTTGAATATAAGGAAAAGCTGAACATCCCCGTTTTCCCCGTTGTAACAATTGCGGTTGTGGCTTCTCTTATAATAATGGTGCTTGATTTCGAAAAGCTGAAATTCGAGCAGGTTGCCTGCTCTCTGTGTTCGGCAGTTTTCGTTCCTTCGGCACTTTCCTGCATAATCCTCTACAGAGATTTGTATCTTGCTTTCCCCGATAAGTACATAAAAACCGACGGTATTTTCTTTATACTTTTCGGATTCTTCTGTTGCTGGCTTTCGGACACCTTCGCATTCTTTGCAGGAAAATTCTTCGGAAAGCACAAGCTTTCCCCCGTTATCTCCCCCAAGAAAACCGTTGAAGGTGCCATAGGCGGTGTTATCGGCACGGCTGTACTCAATGTTGTTTTATTTGTTGTCTTTAAGAAATTCTTTAATCTCTCTGCAGAAATTACTCTTCCCGTTGTAATAATTGCATCCGTTTGTCTTTCAGTTATCAGTATTTTCGGCGACCTTGCCGCTTCAACAATCAAAAGGCATCACGGAATCAAGGATTTCGGAAATCTTCTTCCCGGACACGGCGGAGTTATGGACCGTTTCGACAGCTCCTGCTTTGTTTTCCCCGTGCTCTATTCAATTATCATTCTCATAAACTCTATTTAACGAGGATAAGCTATGGAAAAGAAAATTGCAGTTTTAGGCTCAACAGGCTCCATAGGCGTTCAGTCCCTTGACGTGGCAGAAAAGGCAGGCTATCAGGTAAAGGCCCTTACGGCAAACCGTGACTTCAGAAAGCTTGAAGAGCAGATAAGAAAATTCAAGCCTGAAATGGCTGCCCTTTCGGACACAGCCGCTGCTGCGGAATTGAGACTGCGCTGTAAGGATACACCCACAAGAATTTATTCCGGTGCCGAGGGCGTATGTATGTGTGCCTCGGAAACGGACGCAGACACGGTTATTGACTCAATCGTCGGTCTTGCAGGTCTTCGTCCCGCACTTTCCGTTCTCGAAAGCGGCAAAACTCTTGCCCTTGCAAATAAGGAAGCCCTTGTTGCAGGCGGATATCTTGTTCTTGAAGCCGCAAAGAAAACAGGTAAAAAGATTCTGCCGGTTGACAGCGAGCATTCGGCAATTTTCCAATGCCTTCAGGGTAAGCCCTCAAATAAGGCACTTAAAAAGATTATTCTTACGGCATCCGGCGGTCCGTTTTTCGGCAAAACAAGAGATGAAATCAAAAACGTAACGGCTGCAGATGCACTCAAGCACCCTAACTGGGATATGGGAGCTAAAATCACAATAGATTCAGCCTCTATGTTCAACAAGGGTCTTGAGCTTATTGAAGCACATTTCCTCTTCGGAGTAGCCCCCGAAAGCATTGATATCCTTGTGCACAGAGAAAGCATTATTCACTCAATGATTGAATATGACGATAATTCCGTTATTGCACAGTTGGGGCTTCCCGATATGAGAATTCCCATTCAGTATGCGCTGACATATCCCGAAAGATTCGTCTCTCCCGTAGGGGAACTGAATCTTGCAGAGATAGGAAAGCTTACCTTCTTTGAGCCTGATTATGAGGTGTTTGACTGTCTTAACATCTGCCGTGAGGCAATAACCAAGGGCGGACTTTACCCTGCGGCTGTCAACAGCGCAAATGAAGAAGCAAACCGCCTTTTCCGAGAGGGAAAAATCGGTTTCCTGGATCTGGGAAGACTTATAAGAACTGCCTTCGACGTAACTCCCGACAAAAAGGAGTTCACGCTTGAGGACGTTTTCGAAACAGACCGCCTTGCACGTCAGGCTGTATTGGACGCTGTATAATTTTCGCATTCAAACATATAAATAATATGATAAAATATTTAAAAGGGTGATATTCCTTGCATAACCTTGCTCTTTCACTTTCTGCAGGTGCCGTATGGGGCAAAGTATGGCCGATTCTTTTTGCGATTCTCTTTTTCGGAGTTATAATTGCACTTCACGAGTTCGGGCATTTCAGCACGGCAAAGCTTTTTAAGATAAAAGTAAATGAATTTTCAATAGGCATGGGACCTGCAATATTCAAAAAGCGTAAGGGAGAAACGCTTTATGCTTTAAGACTTCTTCCTATAGGCGGCTTTGTGTCCCTCGAGGGAGAGGATGAGGCATCCGACGACCCGAGAGCCTTCGGCAATCAGAAGGCGTGGAAGCGCTTTATCGTAATTGCCGCAGGTGCAGTACTCAATATTATTCTCGGTCTTGTGCTCATAGGAATAATGCTCGGAATAAGCGGAACGGTACCCACTACCGTTGTCAGCGATGTTTCCGAGAATATGTACACCGCCGAAACTGGTATTGTCGCAGGTGACAGAATTTTAAGCATTGACGGCACGAAAGTACATTCGGCACGTGATCTTTATTACTGTCTTTACAGAAACAACGACGGCAAGTACGATATAACCCTTAAAAGAGACGGAGAGAAAATTGAGTTTACAGAGCTTCCCGTTTACTATGATATGGAGCAGGGCTTCTGTTCATTTATAGTAGGCAGCGAAAAGGTGTCCATTCTCAACATTATCCCCGGTGCCGTCAAAGAAACTCTTTCGATGACAAAGATGATATGGCTAAGCCTTATTGATATGCTCGGCGGCCACTTCGGAATGGATGAGCTTTCGGGACCTGTGGGCACAATCGGTATTGTTGCTGATACGGCAAGCGATGCGGTACACTCGGCAGATTATGCTTCAATTATATTCATTCTTGCATTCATTACCGTAAACATCGGTATTGTTAATCTTCTCCCCTTACCTGCTCTTGACGGCGGAAGACTTCTGTTTATCGCCATTGAATTTGTTTGCAGACGTCCCGTACCCAAGAAATTTGAAGCAATTGTCCATGCGGCAGGTCTTATCCTTCTTTTAGGTCTTATGGCACTTATTACCTTTAATGATATAGCAAATCTTATAAAGGGATGATAAAATATGGCTAGTAAAAAGCAAGTAAAAATTAAAGATATTGTCATCGGCGGCAGTGCCCCCGTCAGAGTACAGTCTATGCTTAATACTCCTTCGGGAGATATTGAAGCATCCGTTTCTCAGGCAAAGGAGCTCCAAACGGCGGGCTGTGAAATAATAAGGGCTACCGTACCCGATATGAATGCAGTAAAAACCATTGCGGCACTTAAAGAAAGCGTAAATGTGCCTATCGTTGCTGATATTCACTTTGACTATAAAATGGCACTTGAATCCCTTGCTGCAGGTGTTGACAAAATAAGAATCAACCCCGGCAACATAGGCTCCGACGAAAGAGTAAAGGCAGTAGCAGACGAATGCAAAAGAAGGGGCGTGCCCATAAGAATCGGTGTGAACTCCGGCTCCGTTGAAAAAGAAATTCTTGCAAAATACGGTGCACCTGTCCCCGAGGCTCTCGTTGAAAGTGCTCTTTATCACGTAGGTCTTCTGGAAAAGTTCGATTTTGACGATATTGTAATTTCAATAAAGTCTTCGGATGTTGTAACGACCTGCAAGGCATACCGCCTTATGGCTGAGAAGTCGGACTACCCCCTTCACATCGGCGTTACAGAAGCCGGTACCGAAAGAATGGGACTTATAAAATCCGCAATGGGAATAGGCTCTCTTCTTCTTGACGGAA
Source organism: Clostridia bacterium (assembly GCA_017625435.1). Lineage (GTDB taxonomy): Bacteria > Bacillota > Clostridia > Oscillospirales > Acutalibacteraceae > RUG806. The sequence goes on along the minus strand of JAGAKX010000011.1, from coordinate 53,647 downwards.
TAGGCGATACCATCCGTGTTTCCCTTACCGCTCCCCCTGTAAAGGAGGTTTATGCAGGCTTCGATATACTGAAGGCTGCAGGACTTCGCAAAACAGGTGTCAATCTTGTTTCCTGCCCCACCTGCGGAAGAACGAAAATTGACCTTATCGGTCTTGCAGGAAAGGTAGAGGAAGCATTAAGAGGCTGTGACAAAAACATAACAGTTGCTGTTATGGGCTGTATAGTAAACGGTCCCGGCGAAGCAAAGGAAGCCGATATCGGCATTGCGGGCGGTAACGGCGAAGGACTTATTTTCCGTAAAGGAGAAATTCTGAAAAAAGTTAAAGAGGAAGAATTGTTTACAGAACTCTTGAATGAAATAGACAAATTGTAAAATATTTCCTTGTATATATTGACATAAAGGCGGTATAATACCGCCTTTTTTTATTGATTGTTAACAAAGTTGCATCCAATTTGTAACTTTTTGTAATTTTTTACTTGCTTTTTTTTGCAAAATAAGGCATAATAGCGGTGTTGCGAAAATCAATGGTTTGAATTATGTTCAAATATTCGGAGGTTTTTTAATGCATAAAAATTTAATGCTCAGAGCTTTGAGTGTAGTTATGGCACTTGTATTAAGTCTTTCAGGCTTAGTTATCGCCGGTGCAGACGAAACAGAAAAGGTCAACGGAGCCGCCGCTATTATGGCTACAGCATCCTCTCAGGTCGGCTATATGGAAGGCGCAGGCGACTATTCAAAGTACGGAGCATACTTTAACTATCAGGGCCCCTGGTGCGGAGCATTTGTATCCTGGTGTGCAAGAACAACAGGTATTCCTCAGAATGTAATCCCCACAAATCTCTCCAGCACAGCAATGCGCGACTATTTCAAATCTGAGGGACTTTATCACCTTTCCGTATCTTACGGCGGAACCTATATTCCGAAGCAGGGCGACATTGTATTCTTTACAAGCACAAATACTTATCAGAGAAGCCAGAACAATATCACTCATGTCGGTCTTGTTCTTGAAGCTACATCATCCTACGTTACCTGTATTGAAGGCAACTGTCCTGACAGAGTACGTCAGATTGACAGAAAATATACCAATTATATCACAGGCTTCGCAACACCCCGATACGAAGGTATCGAGCTTGAAGGCACAGAAATCACTACGACCTACAAAGCAGGCACGTACGAAACCAAGGAAATTATGAATTTCCGCAAGGAACCCGGTTCAACGGTTCTCTGCACTATACCCGCAGGCACTCTTCTTCAGATTACAGCAATTGAAGGTGTATGGGGCAAAACAGAGTATGAAGGCAATACAGGCTGGATTTCGCTTGAATACAGCGAGTATAAGCCCTCTGCAGACACTCCTCCCTCAGAGGAAGTTGAAGGCGAAGAAAACAATAACACAGCCCCTCCCGTTACTCCCACTACAAACAAGCAGTACCGAGTAACTGAGGATATGAATATCAGAGAGTCTTACACAACAAGCAGTAAGATTCTTACAAGAATCCCCGCAGGCACACTTGTTGAGGTGCTTGAAGTAACATCCGACAACTGGGGTAAGGTAAGCTTCAACGGCTTTACCGGTTGGATAAGCCTTAACTGGAGCGTTGAATTCGACCCGGAGGTTGACTGGCTTGTAATGGATATCTCCTACTCACAGTCCCCTGATGATCTTGACTGGATGCAGCTCAAGAGTGAAGGCGTAAAGGGAGTTATTATCCGTATAGGCGGAAGAGGCTCTGCCAACGGCAGAAAAATCTATTCCGACCAGTCCTTCCTTCAGCATTACAAAGCTGCAAAGGCTGCTGATATGCACATAGGTGTATATTTCTTCAGCTATGCCCTTACAAAGGAAGAGGCTATTGAAGAGGCTCAGTACACTCTTGATGTTCTTAAAATAAACGACTGTCAGCTTGACCTTCCCGTATATATTGATATGGAGGATTTCGGCAGCGACAAATCACACCTCAAAGCCGGCAAAGAGGTATGCTCAATGGTTCTTGACGAATTCTGCAAGACAATCGAAGCAGCAGGCTATATGTCAGGTATCTATGTAAGCAGTTCATTTGCCGAAACACACGTAAAGCCCGAAACATTCGAAGGCCGTTCAGCATGGATTGCCGAATGGGGCACAGACGTATGCTGTTACAACGGCAGAGTTGATATGTGGCAGTACACCGAGGACGGCAGACTTAAAGGCGCATCAAACAAAGACATTGACCTTAATCGCCTTTACGTTGACTACCCTGCCCTCATTAACGGCGAAAGATTTGAAAACGGTCTTCTTGAAGAAGGTGACCTTGACTTCGACGGAAAGGTTTCCGCTTCCGACTCAAGACTTGCTTTAAGATTCTCCGTAGCTCTCGATAAACCCACAGCTCTTCAGATGAAGGTCGGCGACATCAACAAAAACGGCAAAATCGACAGCTCCGATGCAAGAGCAATTCTCATTGAGGCTGTGTCATAAAAAACCGTTTATAAGCCCGTTTTTGATAAATTAAAAACAATTAACGGATATCTCTCCGACACGGAGCGGTATCCGTTTTATTTTATGGGTTATTTTTTAATTATTTTATTGACCTTCCGTGAAATTATCGGTATAATAAGATATTATATCAATTTACTACAGTAAAGCACTAATACGACACGGAGCAGAAAATATGAGAATCGTTATAAAAATCGGCACATCTACCCTTGCACACTCAACGGGCAGACTTAACATAAGAAGAGTTGAAGAGCTTGTAAAGGTTATGAGCGACCTTAAAAACTGCGGTCACGAGGTTATTCTGGTTTCCTCGGGCGCAATAGGCATGGGAGCAGGTAAGCTTTCCCTCAAGGGTAAGCCCTCTGATATTCCCACAAAGCAGGCAGCAGCCGCAGTAGGCCAATGTGAGCTTATGTATACTTATGACAAGCTTTTTTCAGAATATAATCATACGGTAGCGCAGATACTTCTGACAGGCTCGGACTTCCGTCACGAGGACAGACATCAGAATTTTTCAAACACAATGATGAGACTTCTTGAGCTCGATGTTCTTCCCATTATAAACGAAAATGATACGGTTGCAACAGATGAAATAAGTGTCGGCGACAACGATACCCTTTCTGCCCTTGTTGCAGAAAGCATTAATGCAGATTTACTTGTGCTTATGAGCGACATTGACGGGCTTTATACAGCTGACCCGCACAAGGATTCCACAGCATCTCTTATTCCTGAAATCAGAGAGCTTTCCGCTGACATTATGGCGCTGGGCGGTGACGCAGGAAGCACACTCGGGACGGGCGGAATGAGGACAAAACTTCACGCTGCCGAAATCTGCACCGCAAACGGCACGGATATGATAATCACAAACGGACAGAATCCCCGTATACTTTACGATATTGCCGAAGGAAAAAGCATCGGCACAAGATTTATAGCAAGGGTGAAATAAAATGACAACAAACGAAATACTGCGCTCGGCAAAAGAAGCGGTAAAAACAATGCTTACTCTTACCACAGAGCAGAAAAATCAGGCTCTGCTTTCAATGGCAGATGCACTCGAAGAAAACACAGAGGAAATATTAAAGGAAAACGCTCTCGATATTGAGGCTTCAAAAGATAAAATAAGCCCCGTAATGATAGACAGACTGACTCTTACATCTGAAAGAATCAAGGGTATGGCAGACGGTATACGCGATGTTGTAAAGCTCCCCGACCCCGTAGGCGAGGTCCTCGAAACCGTGACACGCCCCAACGGACTTGTTATAAAGAAAACATCTGTTCCTATGGGTGTTGTTGCAATGATTTATGAGTCAAGACCCAATGTCACATCAGATGCGGCGGCACTTTCACTTAAAAGCGGAAACGTAAGTGTCCTTCGTTCCGGCAAGGAGGCATTCCGCTCCTCCAATGCAATACTTGAGGCTATGAGAAAAGGTCTTAAGAAATGCTCTCTTCCCGAAAATCTCATAAACCTTATACAGGATACCTCCCGTGACTCTGCAAATGAGCTTATGACCGCAGTAGAATATGTTGACCTTCTTATTCCCCGCGGCGGTGCCGGACTTATTTCCGCCTGCGTCGCAAATGCAAAGGTTCCCTGCATTCAGACGGGCACGGGTATATGCCATATTTATGTTGACGAATATGCAGACCTTAACAAGGCTCTTAATATCGTAAACAACGCAAAAACAAGCCGTCCTTCCGTCTGCAATGCCTGTGAGGTAGTTTTAGTCAATAAGGCTGTGGCAAAGGAATTTCTCCCGAAATTAAGAGAAAAACTGGTTGATAAAAGAAAAGCCTCGGGACTTACTCCCGTAGAGCTTCGTCTTGACGGCTTCTGTGGTGAAATTATTGACGGTACTACTGCAGGAGATAAGGATTTTGACACAGAATTCCTCGATTACATTTTAGCCGTAAAGGCTGTAAACAGCGTCAGCGAGGCGATTGACCACATTTCGGCTCATTCCACAAAGCATTCCGACTGCATTGTAACGGGAAATGAAGAGAATGCAAAGCTTTTCACGGCACTTGTTGATTCTTCCTCTGTCTATCATAACGCATCAACAAGATTTACAGACGGCGGAGAGTTCGGCCTCGGCTGTGAAATCGGCATTTCCACACAGAAATTGCACGCAAGAGGTCCTATGGGCCTTAAAGAGCTTACAACCTACAAATATATCATTTCCGGTGACGGACAGATAAGATAAGGAGTGACACAGAATGACTTACAAATTCGGTTTTATCGGTGCCGGTAATATGGGCGGTGCTTTGCTCACAGCCGCCGCAAACGGTAACCCTTCGGAAAAATTCGCTGTTTATGATGTTTTTGAAGAAAAGGCAAAATGCTTCGGGGAGAAATATGAAAATGTAACAGTAACGTCACTTGACACCCTTGTTAAAGAAAGTGAGTATATTTTTATAGGTGTAAAGCCACAGATGTTAGCCGAATTATTCTCTGACATCGCTCCCCTTTTCAATGAATGTGACCCCGTTATCGTTTCAATGGCGGCAGGTACTTCCATAGAAAAGCTCTGCACACTCTCGGGAAAAGAAATGCCCGTTATAAGAATAATGCCAAACACTCCTGCTCTCATCGGTGAAGGTGTGATTCTTTACTGCAATAATGCGGCAGTATCGGACAGTCAGGTTGATTTCTTCGTAAATGCTATGTCGGGTGCAGGACTTCTTGACAGAATAGACGAAAATAAAATTGATGCCGCAAGTGCGGTTTCGGGCTGCGGTCCTGCGTTCGCTTATATGTTTATTGAAGCTCTGGCAGATGGTGCCGTTGAATGCGGAGTGCCGAGAGACAAGGCAATGATGTATGCGGCAAAAATGCTTTCGGGCTCTGCCGATATGGTCTTAAAAACGGGAAATCACCCGGGAGCCTTAAAGGATGCTGTATGCTCTCCCGGAGGCACAACAATTGCAGGTGTCCACGCACTTGAGGACGGCGGCTTCAGAAGTGCCGCAATGAATGCCGTAACTTCTGCTTACAAAAGAACACTTGAATTAAAGTAACAGAAAAGGACTGTATCAATCACAAATGTGATTTACGATACAGTCCCTTTAATTTACTGTGCTTTTAAGCCTGTAAGTTCCTCAAAAACAGGCAACTCATAACACGGAAAATATATATTCCAAATTTCATTGTTTCTGTTAATTTCCAAGACACAATATGATTTACAATGTATGTTGCCGTAATTATCCGAAGTAAGCTTATACTGTTTATACTCACCTTTATTGAAACGTTCCTCTTTATTCCAAGAAGCAATGCGAATATGCTTTTTTACAGTAAGGATACGCTGAATGTCAGACCTGGAAAAAGCATACTTCCCTTCCGGATTTGCCAGATAAAGATTTTCGGAATCTGCAAAAATCTTATATTCGGAATTATAATACTGCGTCAATGACTTCTCGCAAACTTTAATGTTTCCGTCTTTAACCTTATAGAAAAAAGAAAGCACATCAACAAATTTAGCGGTTTCAGGAACAGACAATTCAGAATAAACAGTATTAAGAACACTCTCCATTTTAGAGAAAGCCTGTGTACTTTCGTCCTTTTGCAAAACCGTACTTGCCTTTTTGTTGCTTATAAGCTTGAGAACCAGCCACACAACGACACATCCGCCTGCAAGCCAGAACACCCACGGCGCGTTCTGATATGCAGCATCAATTGTCAGGCCGTCACTTCTTGCCAATGCCTTAAATAAGCTTGCAACAGCAATTGCCCCGGTTACACCGCACGCACCCTGTAAAAATCTGAATGGAAGCGGCAGCTTTGATTGTTCTACAACATTACTCACCGTTTCACCGGATTCCTCCAGAATTCTTGACATCCCGGAAGATGTTCGGAGAACTAAGAATTCTTCTCCGTTCGGTTCTGTATTTTTCTTATTATCAGTAAGATTGATTCCTAAAAAAGGCTTCATTATATATCCCTCCGTGTTTTTATTATACCACAGTTTATATTGAAAAGCAAAAAACTGTGATAATTAATAAAAACCATATATTGTTATAAAACACCGAAATAACAAATAATAGTCGATTTATTTTTGTTCACATATTTCTGTATTTATAATAACCGAATGGTTATAACACAATAATATTATACATCTGTTGTGATATGATGTCAATACCAATTGGTTATGAAAGATGGTGTCAGCGTGGATAATTATTATCCAAGATTGAGGGACTTGCGTGAGGACCACGATATGTCACAAAGAGAGGTTGCTGAGTATTTGGGAATGAAGCAACCGCAATATAACCGTTATGAACGGGGCTTGCGTGATATTCCCACTGATATTCTGATACGGTTAGCCCAATTATATAATACAACAACCGACTATATTCTCGGAAGAACCAATACCCCTTAAAAACTTAAAGCGATGTGTTTGATGCACATCGCTTTTTTGTATTTATCAGTTTCTTGAATTTGAAGTTGTGCGAAGAGTGACGTCGTGGTAGCCGCCTTCTACGATACTTACGGAAGAAACAAGAGTAAGCTTTGCTTTTTCCTGTAATTCGGGGATTGAAAGAGCACCGCAGTTGCACATTGTGGACTTAACCTTGTAAAGGCTCTTTTCAACATTATCGTGAAGAGGACCTGCATAGGTTACATAGGAGTCAACACCCTCTTCGAAGGAGAGCTTTGTGCTGCCGCCAAGGTCATATCTCTGCCAGTTGCGTGCACGGTTGGAGCCTTCACCCCAGTATTCCTTAACGTAAGCACCGTTAACCATAAGCTTGTTTGTGGGGCTTTCGTCGAAGCGTGCAAAGTATCTGCCGAGCATTACGAAGTCTGAACCCATAGCGAGAGCGAGTGTGATGTGATAGTCGTGAACGATACCGCCGTCGGAGCAAACGGGAATATAAATACCTGTCTTTTCGTAGTATTCGTTTCTTGCGTTAACAACATCAATGATAGCTGTAGCCTGACCTCTGCCGATACCCTTTGTTTCACGGGTAATACAGATTGAGCCGCCGCCGATACCTACCTTGATGAAGTCTGCGCCTGCCTCTGCAAGGAAAAGGAAGCCTTCTCTGTCAACAACGTTACCTGCGCCGACCTTAACGGTGTCACCGTACTTTTCACGGATCCACTTGATTGTATTAGCCTGCCAGCAGGAATAACCCTCAGATGAGTCGATACAAAGCACGTCTGCACCTGCTTCAACAAGTGCGGGAACGCGCTCGGCAAAGTCACGTGTATTGATACCTGCGCCTACCATATATCTCTTATCGCTGTCAAGAAGCTCGTTGGGATTGTTCTTATGCTGTGCATAGTCCTTACGGAATACGAAATACATAAGATTGCCGTTTTTGTCAACGATGGGAAGAGAATTAAGCTTATTGTCCCAGATGATGTCGTTTGCTTCCTTAAGAGTAGTCTCAGCAGGAGCTGTTATGAGATTCTCAACGGGAGTCATAAATTCCTTGACCTTAAGGTCAGGGCTCATACGGCTGACACGGTAGTCACGGGAGGTTACAATACCTAAAAGCTTGCCGTTTGCAGTACCGTCATCTGTAATTGCAACTGTTGAGAAGCCGTTAAGCTCTTTGAGCTCAACAACATCCTGTAATGTGTTTTCGGGAGTAAGGTTGGAGGCACTTACAACAAAGCCTGCCTTATAATTCTTTACACGGGCAACCATTGCAGCTTCGTCTTCAATGGACTGAGAACCGTAAATAAAGGACATACCGCCTTCTTTAGCAAGTGCAATAGCAAGTGTATCGTTGGATACGGACTGCATAATAGCGGAAATCATAGGAATGTTAAGTGAAATTGCGGGTTCTTCGCCCTTCTTGAACTTCACAAGAGGAGTTTTAAGCGAAACATTTGAGGGAACACAGTTTTCATCTGTATAGCCGGGCACTAAAAGATATTCGCTGAAGGTATGTGAAGGTTCGCTGTAATAAAAAGCCATAAAAAATCTCTCCTTTTATCCTTACTTTTCCTTATATGATAACACACATAAAAAATATAGTCAATTGTGTAATCTTTTATTTATTTGTGTTGATTCAATAAAAATTTTGTGATATATTCATTAATAAACTATGTAAAAGGAAGCGTAATAAAAACTATGCCCGGAATAGGTACTATTGTCAATGTAATTGCAGTTATTCTCGGGGGAATCGCAGGACTTGTTTTCGGCAAGAAAATAAAGTCCGATATCCGTGACTCCCTTATGAAAACTGCAGGTGTAGCTGTTATTTTTATAGGAATTTCGGGGGCTCTTTCGGGACTTCTGAAAATAACACCCCAGGGAACACTTTCGACCGATAAAGCACTTATGATGATAATTTCACTTATCGTCGGAACTCTCCTCGGTGAGCTTATAAAAATCGAAGACAAACTCGATAAATTCGGAGAATGGCTGAAAATCAAAGCTCGGGCTACTGAAGACGGGGGCTTTGTGGGAGCCTTCGTCAACACCTCCCTTATAATCTGTGTGGGAGCTATGGCGGTTGTCGGTGCAATTGAGGACGGCATAAACCGTGACCCTGCAACGCTTTTTGCAAAGGCTCTCCTTGATTTTCTCATAGTAATCGTAATGACCTCAACCCTCGGAAAGGGATGCATATTTGCATTTATTCCCATCGGTATTTTTCAGGGCACCATTACGGCTCTTTCAAAATTTGCCGAGCCTCTTTTCAGCGTCGGCACGGTCATTTCCGATATGTCCCTTGTGGGCAATGTGCTTATATTCTGTGTAGGCATAAACATCTGCTTCGGCAAAAAATTCAGAGTGGGAAATATGCTCCCCTCTCTTATTGCAGCAATTATTTATTCTCTTATTGATTTTTATATATGAGGTGGTAAAAAAATGGGTAAAATTGTCGCTCTCGGCGGCGGACGCTTTGACAACGGTGAAATGGATAACGTAACGGAGCATATTATTTCACTAACGGGAAAGAAAAATCCGCATTTTCTTTTTATTCCCACGGCAAGCTTTGACAATATGGACGAAAACGACGATGTAATGCTCTGCTTTATGAAATACGGCTGTACCGCAGATATTCTTTTCCTCACTCACGAGGATGTGACAGAAGAGCTTATAAAGGAAAAAATTCTGTCCGCAGACGGCATTTTCGTGCAGGGCGGAAATCTTAAATTCTTAATGGAAACCTGGACTGCAACCAAGACTGACAAATATCTTCTCCAAGCCTACGAAAAAGGTACCGTGCTTTCGGGTACATCCTCGGGTGCTATGTGCTGGTTCACGGAAGGCTATGACGACTGTCTCGAGGGCGGTGAATTTGCCTTTATAAAGTGCCTTGACATCATCCCATATATAAACTGTCCCCATTATCAGAGTGAACATTGGCAGACATTTGAAAAGGCAATTATCGGCAAAAATCTTTCGGGTATCGCCTGTGATAACGGAGCAGGCTTTTGTATAAACGACGGGGTATATTACACCGTGGCAGGCAACGAGGACGGCGACTGCTACTTCTACGATGTCAACGTCAATTTCAAGAAAATCAACATTAATCAAAACCCCGAAATTCTGAAAACTTTATAAGAAATAAAATAAGCAGACACAACTCTATTTTATAAAAATAGTTTTGTGCCTGCTTTTCTGTTTATTCTGGTTCGCCCTTTGTTTTTGTTTCTTTTTTGTCCTTTTCTTTTAAAAGCTTTAAGTCTTTTATGATTACATCAAGTCTTTTCAGTATCATTGTAGCTGTGACAACAAGAACAACAGTACAACCCAATACAGCTGCCGCAGACAATTGAGCTGCATCATTCGGAGAGCCGGCAATAACAAGGCCAATCCACGAAGCAAATAAAAAAATGGCAATTAGAAGTACAGCAGTCATATCGATTATCCTTCTCTGCTTTTATGAAGCAGTTCCTCCGGTATTGTTTTTCCCATATACGGTACCGTAATAAATATAATTAGTTGTGATTGTAAAGTTTTCATAAAATTGGCCAGTACAATGCTGTTCATCCATTCCTACTATAAAATTTATGCCCACAGACACACCACTTATGCTCACCGAATAAGTAGGCACAATATTTATTGTTGTATGCCCATAACATGCATCAAGATACAATCGCGCATTATTGGAACGATTTGTCAGCAGAAATGTGCCATATCCGTCAAAAGCAAAATGTGTCAAATTGTTGTCATAATCATACAAACCAACAGCAAATTTAGCAGAAATACTACTTGGTTTGCTTGTAGAATACTGCCAAGATTCGGTTTGATAGTATGTTGTCGAAGAAGAAGCAACCGGAGTAAGTGCAGTATACACCTTATTGTCACTGTCAGAAAAATATGTAAACTTATCACTCGTAGAAGAACCAAATGCAACAGCAACCATATCTACTATACAAAAAAATGGTATTCTACTCCAACACCATGAAAAACTAAAACGGCAATAATACATATTGGCGCCATTTTCAACTTTACTATAACTCTCCATATACCTTAATATCGTTGACATAGTTGCAGTAGATATTGATTTAATTGTATTTTCCGGAATTATTTTTAGTTTTGCTGCTTGTCTCAACTCAATTATTTCATTTTTGGAATATCCATACAATCGCAAGGTTTCATCATCAAGCGCAGCTCTTTTTCGAATTTCTTCTTCATAATTGAAATTTCTGATTTTTAGTATTTCCTGTTCTGTAAAGCCTTCATTTAAAAGCTCATCATCCGACATTGAGACAATTCGATTATATGCATCCCATTCGTTTATTTCTATTACTTTATCAGAGATAATATTTTTACTATCATCAGCATTTACGGAAACTGTTAACACAGAAAACATAAACATAAAAACAAATACCAATGAAAAAATTTTTTTAATACTCATCATTTTCCCTCCAAATAGTTATATTTCAAGTGTAACAAAAAAAATGCATCATAACCACATTGGTAACATCTCCATTTCCATTGCTCATTTTTTATACATATTTTACCATTTCATATAATCAATTCAAGTCCATCTGCAAAAACGTCACAAAAAATGACAAAAACGCAGCATTACCAAAAATGACCAAAGAAAATTTTTATAATTCGTTCAAAGCATAAATGTTAAATATTCATATATACGAAGGCAAAAATGCAAAACACATTCTTCTTATTTAATCACAATCCCATTATATATTGTATATTACAAAAGTCAACTCTTTTGAGTTAACTATTTTCTCAAATAATACTTATAATATAGATGAAGACATCGTTATTGTAAGGAGAAAACGGATGACAATAGGCAATGCTGTACGACACCGTCTGATTGAATTGTGCAACGAGCATAATATTACAATCAATAAGCTATCAACAATAAGCGGCATTACTCAATCAACTTTGAACAACATTATATCGGGAAGAAATAACAGTACCACGATTTCAACAATAAAAAAAATCTGTGACGGCCTTGAAATAACAATAATTGATTTTTTTAATTCTCCGCTTTTTTCAGACCTTGAACAAGAAATAAAATAAAGCATTGAAGAGAGATTTATACAATCCTTTTCAATGCTTTTATTGTTTTAGTGATTATATGTATTTTTTCTGCCGGTGACAATTCTGCAGAAGGTTCTGCCGGTGAAGGTGTGGAAACGCTGTATACAGCCTCTGAATTTCACACCCTTTGCGATTTCTGCACCGTAGGTATCCCCGCTTGCCTTTATCTTTTTAATATCGGAAAAAGTGAACATATTATACCAGCGTTCAACCCGGCAGGTGTACTTTCCGGTATCCTTTTCGTCTACTTCAATTATTCTGTAGCCGTACTGTGTAGAGAAGCGGTCGGACTGGCTTCTTGTACTTAAGGAATTCACGATATCAATTCCCTGATTTCTGACACCAAAGGCATTTGTGTGGTCGTGTCCCGAGAAAACTGCAAGAACGTCGCCCTTTTCCACCATAGCATCAAACTGACCGAAGTTTATTCCGCCTGAGCAGGGTGTTTCATTAAGGGTACCGAAATTCACAGTATCGGGTGAGAACATATAGTATTCGCCCTTGTTGATTATATGCTCGAAGGAATAAAGCTTTCTCTTATTTACCTTTGTAAGCACATCATAGACCTCGGGTACAATCATATGCTGAAACGCAAGAGAATATACGGGCTTTCCGCCGTTAGCCTTTGTCAGCTCATCACTTTTATTCCTATACCACTCTACATCCTCTTTACTCATACAGCCGTAGTTACCCTTGCCGTCATAATCTCCCGAATCAAGCACCCAGAGGTTAAATTTAACTGTCTTTTCATCGGATGACATAACGGGAACATTGTATGTACCCCATTTGAAGGGCTTCTCTCCCTTGTCATTTTCCACGTGAGAAGAGAAATTACTGTAATAAAGCATAAGCTCCTCACGGGAAAGAGCGCCGACCTCGGAATCGTGATTGCCGAAGGTAACGGCAGAAGCAATTCCCAACTCCTCAAAAATTGCCATAAATCTGTCTATATAAGACTTTGTTTTCCCGGCATCGTCATAATTATGGACGTTATCACCCGTAATCACCGCAATGTCGGGCTTTTCTCTTCTGCAGGCTTCTCTTATAAGCCACAGGGAGGCATCTATATTATCGTGGGACAGATGCGTATCCGTAATGTGCATTATTTTAAGCTTGCCGTTTTTACCGAATTTAATCATAATATTCTCCGTAAAATAACCGCACTAAACCTCGTTTAATGCGGCTTTTTTAATTAAAACTTGATTTTTTTGAGGTTATCCATTGAAGATTTGTCTTCACCGTTTTCAATTCTCTTGATGAAGTTATAAATCTGCTCATTAACGGGAGTGGGTACGCCGTATTCCTTGCCCTGCTTTACTATATAGCCGTTGAAAATATCAATTTCGGTCTTCTCGCCTCTGTCAAGGGACTGAAGTGTTGAAGGACGTACATCGCCGAACTTTTTACCTACAACTGTTACAACTGCCTTGCAGATTGACTTGAACCAGTCTGCCTCTGAAAGGAGAAGAAGGTTGTAGTTAAGAACCGTTGCATAGGGGGGAACCTTAAGTCCCATTTTCTTTGAAACATAGGTTGCTTCTCTTGCGATTTCAAGGAAAATTGACTTGGCTTCGTCAGCAGAAAGCATAACACCCACACATTCACCCGTAAGAGCTGCAATAGAGTTTATGCAGGAATTGATAATAAGCTTTGAGTAAAGCTGAGCATCAATATTGTCCACAACCTTTGTGGGAAGAAGAGCCTTGTAAACCTCACCGAGCTCTGTAATCTTACTGTCGATTTTACCGTTTACACGGCCGATTTTTAATTCACCGCCTGAGGTCACGTTTACATCACCGTTAGGAAGCATTGTGGCACCGAAGCCTATCATACAGCCTGCAGCCCTGTCAGTACCGACAACATCGGAAAGAATCTTTGTGCAGATACCGTTCTGCATTGACATAAATATACCGTCTTCCTTTACGTGGGGAAGCATTTTTTCGGCAACGGAAGCCAGAGCAAAATACTTTGTTGCAATAATGCACACATCATAGGTTTCTGTCAATTCATCAATGCTTTCATAAACCGTGAATTTCTGTGTATGGCTTCCGAGAGCACCCGTAAGAGTGATACCCTCTTTTCTGATTTTCTCTGCTCTTTCGTGATTTGCCTCAACAATTTCAATGTCATAGCCCTTGCTTCTGAGCATTGTAGCGGTGGTGCCGCCTATGGAACCTGCGCCTACAAGTATAATCTTCATAGCAATTCTCCTCCGGAATATATTACTAATATAATAAAATAAAACAGAAGGCAAGTCAAGAATTTTGCGGATTTTCCCACATTCACTTGAAATTTGTATTATTGATTATATCTTTAACTTATGGTAAAATATAAAAAAAGCTGAAAGAGGGAAGAAATATGATAAAAGCATTCTCAGGCAAGTCCCCCGTAATTGGTGAAAGCGTTTTTGTTGCAGAAAATGCCGCAATAATCGGAAATGTCACAATTGGCAAAGGCAGCTCCGTATGGTACAGCGCAGTTTTAAGAGCCGATATGTGTCCCATTACCATAGGTGAAAATTCAAATATTCAGGACAATGCAACAGTACACGTGGGAATGAAGGACGCCACGGTTATCGGAAACGGTGTTACGGTAGGTCACAATGCTCTTGTTCACGGTGCCACAATCGGCGACAACGCACTTATCGGTATGGGAAGCGTTGTGCTTGACGGTGCCGTAATCGGTGAAAATTCAATTGTTGCGGCAGGTGCGGTTGTAACAGCAAAGACAGTAGTTCCCCCCAACTCCCTTGTTGCAGGTGTTCCCGCAACGGTTGTAAAGGAGCTCTCCCCTCAGCAGATTATGGGAAACAAAATGAATGCAATGGGATACACAACCCTTGCAAAGAAGTTTATGTCGGAAGAATAACTCACTCCCGAGGCATAGCTCGGAAATCGGAAAAAATTATACTGTAAAAAAGGCACAAGACTACCTGTAAAAGTAGTTTTGTGCCTTAACATTTTGCCGTATTTTATTTATTTTTAAGATAAAAATATGCTTTTAAGATTGCGGTCTGGGTTTTTCCGTCAGGAATTTCACCCTTCATAATGCGTTCAACAAGCTCTTCAAGGTGCATTGCTTCAACACTTACAAATTCATCATCGTCAAGCTTCTGCTCACCCTTTGTAAGACCTGTTGCAAGATACATATGAATTACCTCGTCGGAATAAGCACAGGTGGGCTAAAACTCTCCGAGATACACCATTTCTTCCGCGGCAAAGCCTGTTTCCTCCTTTAATTCACGAAGGGCTGCCTGCAAATGTGGCTCCTCCTTGGAATCAAGCTTTCCTGCAGGGATTTCAATAAGGATTTTCCCGAAGGGATAGCGGAATTGCTTTTCTATAATAACATTACCGTTTTTGTCAACGGGCACAACGCAGGCAGCGCCCACGTGCTTTATATATTCTCTTGTTGACTTATTACCGCCCGGAAGCTCAATTTCATCACAGTAAACGTCAAGAAGTCTGCCCTTATACACATTTTCTGAAGAAAGCTGCTTTTCAAAAAGATTATCCATTGCGCTTCCTCCTTATGATATGTGCGGATATTGCGGCACCGGTTCCCGCAGCAACGGCGGCACCTGCCCCTATAAGAAGCTTCATTTTTGTTTTTTCGCACTCGTCCGCATCCCAGAGATGTGCGGCTCTGCTTACAAGGTTATCTCCGCAGAGGTCCCAGTAAGTAAGAGTGTATGTTTTGAAGTTTTCGGGGTCGTTTTCGTCAAATTCAAACACTCTCACACCTCTTAAATGGTTGCCGTAGCAACGGAAGGATGCACAGGAGGTCTGAATAACTCTTATACCGTCGTGCTCACCTATAAAGTTATTTGTATGGTCGTGGGCATATACAACAGCCTTTACGTCGCCCATTTCCTGAAGAGCCTCAAGCTGACCGTAATTCTCGTGAAGCACACACATCTGTTCGCCAAGATGTCCGTGTGCCTTTTCGGGGTCAAGCTTTACGTATTTTGTAAGCTCGCCGTTTTCATAGAAGGGTACTGCAAGAGGATCGTCCTTGTCACACTCAATCTGTAACGATGCGCTTTCGGGCATAGGAATATGCTGGAACATAAGAGAAGGAAGAGGCACTCCTCCGTTTTCCTCTCTGAGCTTCGCACTTATCTTCTTATACCATTCGATAGTCTCGGGAAGCACAGCCTCATAGCATTTCATTGTTTCCTTGTTCTGACCTGCACAGTCAAGCATCCAGAAATTAAAAAGCTTCTTTTCCCCGTCAGAGGAATATAAGGGAAGATTAAAGGTGTCAACGTCAACGGATTTGTCGGGATTGTCAAGTCCTATACACATTGAATATGAACGGTAAATATCTGCCTGCTCTTCCTTTGTCATCATATTTACGTCATCGTGGTTGCCGTAAATCATTGTAAAGGGAATTTTTCGCTCTTCAAGGGGCTTACAGATATGACCGATGGCAGTTACCATTCTTTCATATTCCTTTTCCTTTGTATGCACAACCTCACGGGAGCCGAAACGGGCATCCTTTAAGTGGTTTCCGAGAATATTATCCCCTGCAAAAACAACAAGGTCGGGCTTTACGGTATCGTAAGCCTTATTGAGCATTCTTACCATTGTGTGTCTTACGAAGTGTAAATCCTGAGGGTCTGCCACCTGCATCAGCACAAATTTTCCGTTTTTATTGAATTTAAGAGTTTCTTGCATTGTTCTGTGCCTCCATACAGCAGTCTACCACCAATATTGATGCGAGAGCCATAAGCTCATCCCTCGGGTCGGCAATATTTATTGCATAGGTATCTCCCCAGGTGAACCATTCCTTTGAAAGGTGGGCAATTTCCGCTCCGTTTCTCAGAACCTCATATTCGTGGGCAAAGAAATCACCCTTTATGGTGATATTCCAGGCGGGAATTGTATAAACGTGTTTTAGAAGTGTGAAATTTTTCACGATTTCTACGGTTTCTCCTCCCGGCAGAGATATCTCATACTTGGGAAGGAAGGTAAGAAGCCTCTGTCTTATAAAAATAACCTCTTGACCGTTAGTATCCGTTATGTGAAGCTTTTTGCCGAGAGTAAAAATTTCACCCTCTGCGGTGTATTTTATTTCTCCTCTTTCATCATAGATGTTAAATTTGTCCTTAAATGAAAACACCTTCTGTTTGATGTAAAGCTTCATTTAATCTCCCCCTTTTTCTTTTTTTCTGAATTTGCGGAGGAAATAAGCTCCGCTGCTGCTTTTAAGTGAATATCTGAAATTTCGTTGCCGTTTGTCATTCTTGCAAGCTCACGGGGTCTTTCCTCTTCGGAAAGCTCCCTTATTCTTGTGTAGGTTTTGCCGCCGTGCACTTCCTTATAAAGGAATTTGTGACTGTCAGCAAAGGCGGCTAACTGCGGAAGATGCGTTATACAGAGAATCTGCGAGCTGTCCGACACCTGAGAGAGCTTTACGGCAATTTTCTTTGCGGCAGACCCGCTGACACCCGTATCAATTTCGTCAAAAATAAGAGTATCAACTCCCCCTGCCTTATGAAGAACATTTTTAAGGGCAAGCATTATACGGGAAAGCTCACCGCCCGAGGCTACCTTTCCGAGGGGCTTCGGCTCTTCACCGGGATTTGCGGAAATGAGAAATTCTACGCTGTCCTTTCCCTTTTCGCAAAGCTCACACTCGGCTATATTTACGACAAAACGGCAGGACGGCATATCAAGAAACTGAAGCTCATTCTGCACAGCCTCTGAAATTTTCTTTCCGTAATCTTCTCTTTTACGGGTAAGAGCATCCGCTTTTTCGTAGCAGTATTCGAGAGTTTCCGCATATTCAACCTGAAGCTCCTCAAGTCTTTCTGAAGAGGATTCAATGGACTGTAATTCTTCCCTTGCCTTTTCGAGGAAGCCGAGCATCTCCTCTTCCGTGGCACCGTATTTTTTTGAAAGCTTATAAATTACGTCAAGTCTTTCCTCTATGGCATCAATGTCCGCATCCATACTGTCAAGCTGTCTTAATACGTCGTCAATAGCACCTGCACAGTCTTCAATGTATGAATTTGCTTCTCCGAGCTTATCAGTAAGGGTATCAAGTCCTTTAGCAAGAGCCGACACGGACGAAATGCGGGATATCGCTCCCCTGACAAGGGAATCTGCACCCTCCGTATCCGAGTCGCCGCAAAGCATCATCAGAGCATTTCGAAGGGCATCGGAAAGCTTTTTTGAGTTATTGAGAATGTTCTTTTTCTTTGTAAGAGCTTCTTTTTCGCCTATTGTAATTTCTGCATTTTCAAGCTCATTTATCTGATAGGTTAATAAATCCGTCTGACGCTCCTTATAGGATTCGTCAAGGGATAATTTTTTTATCTCGGATTTAATCTCCTGCAGTTTGCAGAAGGTTTCGTAATATGCCGAAAGATAAGCATCATTTACTGCAAAGGCATCAAGAAAATCAATATGTCTTTCGCTGTCAAGAAGTGCCTGAGAATCCCTCTGACCGTGAATGTTTATAAGATTCATACCGATGCTTTTAAGCATTGAAACAGTAACGGAGGCGCCGTTTATATGACAGGCATTTTTTCCGTCGCGGAAAAGCCTTCTTTTAAGAAGAAGGGTTCCGTCCTCCTCTGCGGGCAGTCCGTATTCGGAAAGACGTCTTTTCACATCCTCGGAAATATCCTCAAAAAAGGCGGAAACCTCGGCATAGTCCTCCCCTGTTCTTATGAGCTCACGGGAGGTTTTTTCACCCGTTACGGCATTAATGGAGTCAATAAGAATACTTTTACCTGCACCTGTTTCACCCGTAAGTATGTTCAGCCCCCGTGAAAATTCTGCGGAGGCTTTTTCTATTATTGCAATGTTTTCAATATTAAGAGATTTCAGCATAATTAAAATCCGAGTAATGAATCGAGCTTTCTTTTGATTTTGGAAGCAGCTTCCTCTGAATAGCAGAGAATAAAAATTGTATCATCTCCGGCAAGGGTACCTGCAACATTCTGAAGTCCCATAGAATCAAGGGCGGCACAGGCTGCCTGAGCAGTACCGACGTGGCACTTGAGAACTACGGTGTTCATAGCAATGTCCGTACAAAGAGCAGAGCCTATAAGAATGGACATATATTTTCCGCTGTTTTCTTCGTGGCTCTGAGTGGGAAGGCAATATTTATATTCGCCGGAGGATGCAGGGTGCTTTACTATGTGCATTTCCTTTATGTCACGGGAAACAGTTGCCTGGGTAACATTTACTCCTGCCTCAAGAAGACGCGCAAGAAGGTCCTCCTGTGTGCTTATTACGTTCTCCTCAATAAGCTTTGCAATTATTGCCTGTCTGTTCTTTTTCATAAAACATCCTCACTTTTATTTTTCCAGTTTTTTATTGAGTACATCTATAAAATTATCTGTTTTTATTGAGATAAAGCCTGATTTTATGTGTGATTTTTCAATTTTTACCACACAGTCCCCGTCTATGGGCACAGCCTCTCCGCCGTCACAGAAGAGATAAACTCTGTCGGCTCCCCCTTCGACTATTTTCACGGTAACCTCAAATTCGGCATTACCCGAAAAAATATAAGGTCTTACCGCAAGGGAATGGGGACAGATGGGAGTTAAAAGAATGGCTTCCAGGGTGGGCTCTACAATCGGACCGCCGGAGGACATAGAATAGGCGGTTGAGCCTGTGGGAGTGGCAAAAATTGCACCGTCCGCCAGGTAATCGGCAATATCTCTGCCGCCGGTTTTGACATTAAGGTCAATGAGCCTTAAATCGGCACCTCTTGAAAACACCGCATCGTTAAGACAAACATCACTAAAAACTTCTTTACCGTCCTTAAGCACGGTAACATTCAGCATCATACGGTGCTGTACGGTGTATTTTCCTTCTTTGAGAAGGGACAGCAGAGAAAGCTCGTTTTTATCGAGACCGCACAGATATGCAAGCCTTCCTGCATTTATTCCGAGAACATTTTTGTTTTCTCTCGCGGCTGCCTTTGCGGCACGAAGCATTGAACCGTCACCGCCGACAGAAATTACGATATCGGAATTATTTATATATTTTTTACTGTCTTCAAAGTATTTTGCGGAGATTTCAGGAAGCTCTTCCTTTAACTTATCGGAAAAGCAGTAATCAATCCCCAGGTTTTCAAGCTCACGGCAAAGAGAGAATGTAACATCTCTTGCCTTGTGTCTTGTAAGATTCGGGATAACTGCAATTTTCATAAAAGCATCCCCCTTTATTTATCGAGCTCTGCGTGGGAAGCATCCACCGTATCTGCAGGGGAAACCTCAGTATGCTCGCCCTTTACCTTAGATATGTAAAGGAGATATTCGATATTCCCCTCGGGACCCTTTATGGGTGAAAAGTCAAGTCCCCTGACGGTAAAGCCCAGCTCCTTTGCAAAGCCGATTATTTTTTCGACTACCTCAACGTGGGTGCTCTTTTCACGGACAACGCCTTTTTTCCCGACCTTGTCCCTGCCTGCCTCAAACTGAGGCTTTATAAGGGCTACACACTCGCCCGTATCGGAAAGCAGCTCGTAAACCTTGGGAAGCACAAGACAAAGGGAAATAAAGGACACGTCGATTGATGAAAAATCGGTCTTTTCGGGAATCTGTTCCTCGGTAATATATCTCACATTTGTTCTTTCGAGATTTACTACCCTTTCGTCGCTGCGAAGCTTCCAGGCAAGCTGACCGTAGCCTACATCCACACAGTAGACCTTAGATGCACCTCTTTGAAGCATACAGTCCGTAAAGCCACCCGTTGATGCACCTATATCCATACATACTTTGTTTTCAAGGCTTATGGGAAATACGGACATAGCCTTTTTAAGCTTATAGCCGCCGCGGCTGACAAATTCCATACCGCCTCTGACCTCAATGGAGTCCGTTTCCTTTACGGTATCCCCTGCTTTCAGGGCCTTCTGTCCGTTTATATAGACTATTCCCGCCATTATACCTGCTTTTGCTTTTTCGCGGCTTTCAAAATAGCCCTCGCTTGTAAGAAAGGCATCAAGCCTCAGTTTCTCAGCCATTCGTGTCACATTCCTCTGAAATCTTTTTAACCATTCCCTCACAGTCAAGGAAATAGTGTGCCATAAGTCCCTTGACGCTGTCCTGTCCGGGGAATTCCCCTTCTACTGCGATATTGCGGTAATTTCCGCGGAAGCTGAACTTGAACAGCTTATCTCCGAAGGTCTCACCTATACCGCCGAAACGCTGTCCCTCTTCAAAGAAGTAAACATTTTTACAGGAAAGTACCTCTTTTACCGCATTATTGTTTACGGGCTTGATTGTGTTTATTTTAAGAACAAAGGTCTTTATGCCCTTGTCTTCAAGCTTTTTCATTGCCCTTACGGCTTCGCCGAAGCATCTGCCGTAGGTTACTATTGCAATATCACGGGTCTTGTCTCCGTAAATATCATAGTCGCCGAATTCTTCCTTAAAATCATCAGGAAGAACGGTATTGACACCTCTCGGGTATCTTACGGCAACGGGACCGTCACACTCATAAAGCGCACGGTTCATAGCTCTTTCCAGCTCCGTAAAGGAGGCAGGAGCAAATACCGTAATATCGGGTATCGTATTTATAAATGCCGCATCAAATACACCGTGGTGGGACTGTCCGTCAGCACCTACAAAGCCTGCTCTGTCAATGCCGAAGACAATTTTCAGTCCCTGCATTGCACAGTCGTGGATTATCTGGTCATAGGCTCTTTGCAGGAAGGATGAGTACACCGCAAAAACAGGGAGCATTCCGCCACTTGAAAGACCTGCGGCAAAGGTTACTGCGTGTTGCTCTGCAATACCTACATCAAAGAATCTGTCGGGATATTTCGCCTTGAATTCCTCAAGTCCGCAGCCGAGGCTCATAGCCGCCGTTATGGCGCAGATTCTGTCGTCCTTTTCTGCGGCACTAACCATAAATTTTCCGAAGGCATCGGAAAAGCTGGGCTCCGAGAAAACAGGCTCGCCCGAATCAAGATTGAATGCGGAAATACCGTGAAAGGCATCGGGAGCCTTTTCGGCAAACTCATAGCCCTTACCCTTGCGGGTATTGATATGAAGCACAACGGGATATTCGGCTTCCTTTGCACCCTCAAGAGCTGAAATCAGCTGAGAAATATTGTGTCCGTCAACGGGACCCATATAGCGAAATCCCAGGTCCTCAAACATAGTTGAGTTATAAACGATATTCTTTATAAATGTTTTCGTGTTATAGATTCCCTTTACAAGGGGTCTGCCCACAAGGGGAATCATATTCAGCGCCTTTTCCGTCTGGGATTTAAAGCGCACATAACGGGGGGTTGCTCTCATCTGTGCAAAATAACGCGCAAGAGAGCCGACATTGGGGGAAATAGACATCTCATTGTCATTGAGAACAACAATAAGCCTTGTGCCCGTACCTGCTCTTCCGGCATTATTAAGGGCTTCGTAAACCATACCGCCCGTAAATGCACCGTCACCGACGACAGCTACAACAAAATTTTTGTTACCCTCTATTTTATTTGCGGCGGCAATTCCGTAAGCGGCAGAAAGCGCCACGCTTGAATGACCGCCCGACATAATGTCGTGCTCACTTTCGTTTCTTCTTGTAAAACCCGAAATTCCTCCGGGCTTTCTGAGGGTTTCAAATCTGTCCCCTCTGCCTGTAAAAAGCTTATGGGTATAGCACTGATGGGACACATCCCACACGATTTTATCCTCGGGTGAGGAAAAAACTCTGTGAAGCGCAATTGTAAGCTCCACAACTCCGAGATTTGAAGCAAGATGGCCGCCGTTTTTCGATACGGTGGTAATAAGCTCTCGTCTTACCTCGTCAGCTAAAACACTGAGCTCCTTTTCGTCTATTCTCTTCACATCATCGGGGCAGTTTATATAAGGTAAATACTTTCCTTCCACAGCTTTTCCCCCTGCATCCGTCAGTTTTTTCTGTAGAGAAGACTTTCTGCAATAAGTCTTATTTCATCAGCCGCATCACCGAAATGGTTAAGAGCGGCAAGTGCATTTTTTGTATGGATTGCGGCAAGCTCCCTTGCCTTTTCCGCACCGAAAAGGGATACGTAGGTTACCTTACCGTTTTTCTCGTCACTTGATTCATTTTCATCCTCAGCTTCAAGAACATCATCGGTAATCTGAAAAGCAAGACCAAGCTCTCTTGCAAATTCCCTTGCATAGGAAATCTCTCCGTCATCGGCACCTGCTGCAATAAGTCCCAGCGCACAGGCACATTCTATAAGCGCCGCGGTTTTGAGGGTATCCATTTCCACAAGAACGGGAAGATTTGCACGAGTATTTTCGTATTTAAGGTCAATATACTGACCGCCTATCATACCCTTCATACCGCTGAGCGTTGAAAGCTCTTTAACGGCTCTTACACATTGTTCGGCACTTACATCTCCCGAAACCGCTGCATCGGAAAGAAGATAAAATGCGTGTGTAAGAAGCGCATCGCCTGCAAGAAGTGCGTTTGCCTCGCCGAATTTTATGTGAGAGGAGGGCTTTCCTCTTCTTATATCGTCATTATCCATACAGGGAAGGTCATCGTGCACAAGAGAATAGGTATGGATAAATTCTACTGCCAATGCGAATTTTACCGCCTTTTCGGGGTCGCCGCCTGCAGCCTTGCAGAATTCAAGACAAAGCAGGGGACGTACTCTCTTTCCTCCGCTTTCAAGAGAATACATAAGCATTTCGTTTATATACTTCGTCTCCTCGGAAAGCTCGGGCAGACAGCTTTTTACGGCATTTTCAATCATTTCAATATACTGTGTAGTGTTATTCATAATCATTCCTCGCTTACATCGTCAAGAGAGATTATTTTCTGTTCTGCATTTTTAAGCTCGTCATTGCAGAATTTTGCAAGAAGAGCACCCTCTTCAAAAAGCTTTACGGATTCATCGAGGGTAAGACCGCCGTTTTCAAGAAGCTTGACAATTTCCTGCAGTCTTTTTATTGCTGTTTCATAGGTTCGTTTACTCATTTTTACCCTTCCTTTCGGTGGAGAGCACCTGACAGTCCACGGTGCCGTCTGACATAAACACCTGAAGACGGTCATCCTTCTCAATCTTTTCAACACTTTCGACTATCTTTCCGCCGAGACTTACAAGGGAATAGCCTCTGAGCAGTACACTTAAGGGATTAAGGCTTTCAAGGGCTGAAAAGGTTTTTGCAAAGGAGTTTTTTTCGTTATATAGTATTTTCTCTGCGGCGGCTCTGAGCCTGAGAGAATATTTTGAGACATTTTCATATTCCGCACGGAAGAATTTTCCCGGGTCACCGAAGTTTCTTGCTTCAAGTATCAGAGAAAGTCTTCTTTTTTCTGCAGAAATTATATTGTTTATTACCGTGTAAAGCCTGTCCGTAAGAGATGCGGTATTCATAGAAAGACTTACGATATCGGGGACAGCAAGCTCTGCCGCTGCCGAGGGTGTAGGTGCTCTCATATCGCTTACGAAATCACAGATTGTAAAGTCCGTCTCGTGACCTACAGCCGAAATAACGGGTATGGGACAGTTATATATGGCATGTGCAAGCAGCTCGTCATTGAAGCACCATAAGTCCTCTGCGCTGCCGCCGCCTCTGCCGATAATAATAACATCGGCACAGTTTTTACGGGAAAATTCCTCTATTGCGGCAATCATTTCCGCAGGAGCGCAAGCACCCTGGACGGATACCCCCTTGAAAACAATCTGAGCCTTGGGAAAACGTCTTCCGAGGACATTGAAAATATCCTGCACCGCAGCACCCGTAGGGGATGTGATAACACCTACCCTTTCAGGAAATGACGGGAGGGGCTTTTTATGCTCCTCGTCAAACAGCCCTTGAGCGGCAAGCTTCTTTTTAAGCTGCTCGAAGGCAACGGCAAGTGCTCCTGCACCGTCAGGAATCATATCCTCGGCATAAAGCTGATAAACACCGTCACGTTCAAAAACTGTGATTCTGCCGTTTACGATAACCTTCATTCCGTTTTCGGGAATAAAGCGAAGACGGGATGCCTGCCGGCTGAACATTACCGCTTTTATTGAAGCATTTTCGTCCTTCAGGGAAAAATATATATGCCCCGATTTATAGTGATTTGATAAGTTGGAAATCTCGCCCGACACGAATACGGACTGCAGTCCCATATCGGAATCGAACATAGATTTTACATATCGGTTTATGTGTGAAACCGAAAAAACAGGTACATTCATCATAATTTATAAACTTGCAAGAACCGAGAGTCCTGCTGCATTGTCGGAGGAAAAGCCGGGGGCTGCAAAAACTGCACCGAATTCCTCGGAAAATCTCTTTCTTATAAGGGTGTTTGACATAACACCGCCCGAATAAACAAGAGGAAGACCGGGATATTTCTCCGTAAGATTTTTTGTCATTTCGTAAAGCACCTGCGAAATGTAATCGATGCAGAATTTTGCAATATCGGCATCGCTTTCGCCGTCACGCTTCATTTTTTCGCATTTGTTCTGAAGTCCCGATAACGAGCAGTTTCCGTCTCTCATAAAGGGCTTTATTTTATAGGTTCTGTCGCTTTCAAGACTTAATTTGTCAAGCATCATACCTGAGGGAAAAGGAAGTCCTAAAAGGTTTCCCGTTCTGTCAATAGCCTGTCCTGCCTTAAGGTCAAGAGATGAAGCTATCATTTCCACAGAAAAAATTCTTTCTTCAGAGGGGCTTACCTTTACAGCCTCCGTAGTGCCACCCGACACGTGAAAGGCAATAAACTCACGGCGGAGAAGCTCTAAGGCATCCGCTGAATAAAGAGCCGCCGCAATATGGCCTGCCTGATGTGAGAAAAATCTCAGCTCTGCTCCCGTAACATCTGCAATCATTCGTGCAGCCCCCTTGCCCGCCATAAAGCAGGGCATATAAGAGCCCTTTTCATCACGGGGAGAAACCGATACCGCAACGGCATCAATTTTACGGGAAAGATTCTTAGTAACCTCATCTATCATATCGGGCAGATTGACGGTGTGCTGAAAAACAGCATCGCTTTGTCTGAGTCCCAGTTCCCCTTCCTTTACGGTAAGAAGGCGCCTTGACTGCAAAAGCTCACCGGAAACGCTGTCATACAAAGCGGCAGACGTTGTATAGTTACTTGTATCTATTCCGAGACAGAGCATCAGTTTACTTTACCTCTGATAACAGACCCGAGGACGCCGTTTATAAAGGGAACATCCTTTTCGCCTGCATATTTCTTTGCAAGCTCAACTGCTTCGTTTGCACTTACCTTATCGGGAACATTGTCGAAATACAGAATCTCTGCAACGGCAAGTCTCAGAAGTGCAAGAGCTACCTTCGGAATTCTTGAAATTGTCCAGCCCTTGAGATATGACTTTATTGTTTCATCAATGGCTTCTTCATTTTCAATAACTGAGACAGTAAGCTTTTCGGCAAACTTGTCCAAAGTGAAAAGCTCGCTTTCCTGAGCAAATGCCTTCATATCTTCAACTGAAAGCTCGGGATTGAATATTCTCTCAAACACAAGTATAAATGCCTGCTCTCTGGCTTCGCTTCTTGTCATAATAAACCTCCGCATATATACATTTAATCCAGTATAATATAACATATATATAAAGAATATACAACATTTTTTTGCATATTCATATAAATATACATATTTTTATGCACATTTTTATACAGATTATTCGTTTAATATTCTTGATTTTGTCTTTTTTCGGGAGTATTATATAAATGAAATTTTTATCGGAAAGGTGAAGATTATGAACAGAGCCGAACTTGTTTTCAAGGCAATTGACGTTTTGGCTGAAAAGCCCCAGAATGCAGTAAGATATCCCCGCATTGTAAGGGTACAGAATATTGCGTATCACACTGCATCCGAAGAATATAATGTTGCCGATTTATATTTCAGAAGAGATATTTTTGACGACGGTAAAAAGCATCCCATTCTTCTGTATGTCCACGGAGGAGGCTTTATAAAGGGCGACAAGGATTACAGAATCACAAACTCTGAATTCTATGCCCATCACGGTTATTTTGTATTCAATATCGACTACCGTATGCCTCCCGAGGTTGAGCTTGAGGAGAATTTTGCGGACATCGTAAAAGCATTCAATTACATAGAAACCTTAAGCAAATACTGTAATATTGATACAGATAAAATAGTTGTATCAGGTGACTCTTCAGGTGCATATTTCTCCGCAATGCTCTGTGCATTTGCAAATAACAGCGAGCTTCGCGAAAGATTCAGACTTCCGGCGCTGAAGTACAAGCCTGCGGCGGTAGCCCTTATGTGCGGTCTTTTTGATATGGATAAGGTTGTAACGACACCAAATGTTATGGGGCTTGTATCCAAAACTATGAGTATGGTGTTGGGAATCAACATAAAAAAAGACTATTCCAATACCGATGAATACGAGCATATTGACTTTATCTCCCCCATAAATTTTGTGGATGAAAACTGGTGTCCCACATTTATAACCTGGGCAGAGGAGGATATTCTCTGCATTGATCAGGGTAAGCCCATGGCAGACAAACTGACTGAATGCGGAATAAAGTATAAGAAATTCGTTGTTGACGGAATTCTTAACAATCATTGTTATCACCTTAATATGAGCTTCAAGATAGCAAAGAGATGCATGAACAAGTGCATTCACTTCCTTAACGATGTGCTCCAGGTGGAAGACAATACAGCAGATGAAATCGAAGAGGATGACAAAAGCTTAAAGGAAGAGAAAAAATGAAAAGAATAGTAACAATCCAGGATATTTCCTGTGTGGGAAAATGCTCTCTGACGGTAGCCCTTCCCGTAATTTCTGCCTGCTCGGTTGAGGCTGCAGTTATACCTACTGCCGTCCTTTCGGCCCATACGGCATTCAAGGGCTTTACCTTCTGTGACCTGACGGATGAAATTGAGCCTGTAGCAGAGCATTGGAAAAAGGAAAGTATTAAATTTGATGCTATTTACACAGGATATCTCGGCTCCTTCAGACAGCTTGAGCTTATGACTAAGTTTTTCGATGATTTCAAAACAGAAGACAACATCATTTTCATAGACCCGGTTATGGGTGACCACGGTACACTTTATCCCGGCTTTACTCAGGAATTTGCAGATTCTATGGCAAGGCTTTGCGCTAAGGCAGATGTTATCGTTCCAAATCTCACGGAAGCCTGCTTTATGCTTCATGAGGAATACATTGAAAGCGGTTACAGCGAGGAGTACATAAAGAGTATTCTTAAAAAATTAGCAGCTCTCGGCTGTAAAAATGCGGTGCTTACAGGTGTTTCCTTTGAAGATGGAAAGCTGGGTGTTATGGCATATAACAAAGAAAAGGATGAATTTTCGAGCTATTATACGGAAAGAATAAGCGCAAGCTTCCACGGAACGGGCGACGTTTTCTCAAGTGCCTGCGTAGGTGCATTGATGAGAGGACTTTCCCTTGAAGGTGCCCTTAAAACCGCCGCAAATTACACCGTAGAATCAATCAAGGCTACGGTAAAAGAAGAAAACCACAACTGGTACGGTGTCAACTTTGAGGAAGCTATCCCCTTCCTTATTGAAGAAATAAAAAATAACAAATAAGAAAAAATACCAAATCATCACGCCTACCCCAATTCCGAGGGTAGGGGTATTTTCTGCACATTATGAGAGATAACGAAGCCTGACCGCTCCGTTTTTTCAACAAAAAAATACCCGTTCCGATAAGGAACGGGTAAAATTATGACTGTTATTCGTCGTCGTCTTCCATTGTGGATTCTGCAATAACCTTAGCAGCAACATCCTGAGGAGCTCTTTCATATCTTTCAAATTCGAAGGAGAAATATCCTCTGCCTGCTGTTACGGAACGAAGTGTTGTTGAGAAATCGCCCATTTCAGCCATGGGAACCTCTGCTTCAAGAAGCTGCATCTTTGCTTCCTCTGCAGGACCCATACCGAGAACTCTGCCGCGGCGCTTTGTAACGTCACCCATAATATCGCCGAGGTTATCATCGGGCACATAAGCCTTGAGGGTTCCTATAGGTTCAAGAATTGCGGGGCCTGCTGTATCCTTAAGCTGCTTGAAAGCAAGTGAAGCGGCTGTCTTGAATGCCATTTCGGAGGAGTCAACGGGATGGTAAGATCCGTCATAAAGTGTAGCCTTGATGTTAACTACGGGATAACCTGCAACGATACCGCGCTTAACGCTTTCTCTGAGACCCTTTTCAACTGCAGGGAAGAAGTTCTTGGGAACTGAACCGCCGACAACCTCTTCACCGAATACAAGGTCAAGCTCATCACAGGGCTCAAAACGGATCCATACGTCACCGAACTGACCGTGACCGCCGGACTGCTTCTTATGTCTGCCGTGGATTTCAACTCTCTTGGAGATAGTTTCTCTGTAAGCAACTCTGGGAATCTGAAGGTCAACCTCAACACCGAACTTGGTCTTGAGCTTTGTTACGATAAGGTCAAGATGCTGTTCGCCGAGACCTGAGAGAATCTGCTCTCTTGTTTCGTCGTTTGTATAGTACTTGATAGCGGGATCCTCGTGAGAAAGCTTCTTGAGACCTGCGGCAACCTTTTCTTCCTCGCCCTTCTTCTTAACTACAACTGCCATTGAAAGACAGGGTGCGGGGAATACGGGAGCTTCAAGAGAGATGGGCTGCTTTTCGGAGCAGATTGTATCACCTGTCTTGATACCGTCAAGCTTTGTGATAACTGCGATATCACCTGCTACAATAACTGAAGTATCCTCAGTCTTACCGCCCTTGGGGATAATGAGCTTACCCATTCTCTGGTTAGCGGCTGTTCTGGGAGTATAGCAGGGAGTATTTCCGTCAATCTTACCTGAAACTACCTTAACGTAAGTCATCTTACCTACGAAGGGGTCGGCAACTGTCTTGAAGCACATTGCTGCAAGAGGTCCGTTTTCATCACATTCAAGCTCAATTTCGTTTCCGTCTGCATCTGTAGCAGCTTCCTTAAACTGTACGGGTGAGGGAGCCATCTTTGTGATACCGTTAAGAACGAGATCAACAGCTTCAAGAGTGTAAGCTGAACAAGCGTACATAGGCATTACCGTACCGTCAAGAACACCCTTTGAAAGACCCATAACGATTTCGTCGTGTGTGAATTCTTCACCGTCAAAGAACTTCATCATAAGCTCATCATCTGCAGTAGCAACTGACTCTGTGAAGGCTGCGTGAAGCTGTTCGATTCTTTCTGTTGAGGGCATGGGAACTTCCGTTGCCTTGCCGTCCTTATATGCGAAAGCCTTATTCTGAAGGAAGTTAACGTAGCTGACAACCTTGTCACCTTCAACGTAAGGAACAACAACGGGACAAACCTGTGTGCCGAATGCTTCCTGGAATGCATCAACAGTCTTGTAGAAGTTAGCATTTTCTGCATCACAGCCCGTAACGATTATATACTTTGACATATTTCTTGAGCATGCAGCCTTGTAAGCCTTTTCAGCACCTACACCGACGCCTGAGCCTGACTTTGTTACGATAAGAACTGTTTCTGCAGCTCTGATACCTTCGGAAACACCCGTTGCGAAGTCAAAAAGACCAGGAGTGTCAATAATATTTATTTTTCTGTCACGCCACTCAAGAGGGCATACAGCTGATGATACTGAATTATGACGGCGCTTTTCTTCAGCGTCGAAGTCCATTACGGTGTTGCCGTAACTGACTTTACCGAAACGGTCGGATGCTCCTGCGATGTAGAGCATAGCCTCTGCGAGAGTGGTCTTACCTCTGCCGCCGTGACCGGCGATGCAGACGTTTCTGATGTCTTTAGCGTTATACTGTTTCAAAATGTTTACCTCCTAGAAATGTGAGGAATATGGTGAAAAACAACAAATTCCCAAAAGAGTACAAGGGAAATTATAGCACAAAGGTCAAATCAATGCAATAAGATTTTTGACTTTTTCAACAGAATTTTTCAACAAATATTATGATAATTTGTTTGACATTATGACTATATTAATGTTATAATTTTTACATATTACAATAATTTGCACAAAAGAGGAGAATTTTTATGGGCAGAAAAGACAACCGCGGAAAAGTGCGGCAGGCACTTACAAAAACGGGGAATCAGCTGAAAAATGCCGCCGGAATTGAAGGCAATTTCGCAACATACATAAAGCCGATGGCAGGCTACACCTGTGCCAACATCACCCTTGGCGGTGCCTGGTATCCCATTAACCTTTACCATCAGCAGTATCTGAGCTTCGTTGAACAGATGCCGACACATATCACGGGCACAATCAGTATGATAAACGGAATCATTGATGCTGTTTCGGACGTGGTTATGGGTCTCATAACAGACCGCACACGTTCAAAATACGGAAAGCACAGACTTTACGTTCTTCTGGGCGCAATTCCTTTCTTCTTCGCTTACATAATGAAGTGGTGTTCCTTCGGTGTTTCATCAATGGGCAATATGACCTTCAACTTCATTTATTATCTTGCAACATCTTTCATATATTCAACATCCTTCACTATGATGAGCGTACCTCACGTAGCAATGCTTCCGACTATTGAGCCGGACTATTTCAGACGGACGCAGTACAAAATGGTTGAATATATGTTCAACAGCGTGGGACAGATAATCTCCTTCGTATTTATGGGCTTCTCCCTGGGTGGCTTCAATCTGCCCGACCCGTCGCCTGACGACAGAGGAAAATATCTTATATGCGGTATTGTTCTTGCCGTATGGTTCGTATGGTCACCCATACTTTCCTTCTTTACCTGCCCCGAGCCGTCATCACTTAACCTTAAAAATGACCCCATAAACTGGAAATACCTTTTCAATGAATACTATATGGTATTTAAAAACCGTTCATTCAGACAGTATTTCCTTATAAGCATTTTCAACTCCTTCAGAGCAAGCTTCTACAGCTATTCCGATCAGTATTTCATTATCAGTATTGCAGACAAATACAGTCATTTCAATCTGCTTACAACAATTGCAGGCGCGGCTGAATTTGCAGGCTCCCCCTTTATTTACTTCCTTACCCGCTTCTTTGACAAGAGAAGATCGGGACTTATGCTTACACCCATTATGCTTGCAGGTCTCGGAATAAATGCCTTTATAACCCATAAAACTCCGGTATTTTTCCTTTACCTTGCTGCTATTCTCTATAACTTCGGCTTCTCGGGTCCCGGCTTTGTGCTTGAAACCATTCAGCCTGACATCACAGACGTTGACGAGCTTATCACAGGCAGAAGACGTGAGGGTGTTATTGCTACCTTCAAAAGCTTCGTTTCCAAGACAATCAGCTCATTTATGACAGGCATTCTCGGCTTCTCCCTTAAATTCTTCGGATATGATGTTACAAAGAAAAAGCCCCTTGAACAGACAGCAAGAACAATATTCGGTCTGCGTCTGAATTTCTCAATAATGCCCATTATATTCGGTATTATTACTCTTATTCTTATCAAGAGCTTTTCAATGACAAAGAACGACCACGAGGAAATTCAGCGTGTTATCAAGGAGAAGTACGAAACGGGAACGGTTACAATTTCGGACGAACAGAAAAAGCGTCTTGAAAGAATCGCCGGTCAGAAGTGGGAGGATATGTGGATAGGACAGTATGCTCCCGTAAAATCAGCTCCCGAGGTTGATTTTTATTATGACAGATAACATATAAACAACAAAAAAAGGCTTCGGGTCTCAGATGAGACTTGAAGCCTTTGGTTTTGATGTTTATTTGAAAAGATTCAGGAAGAAATCTCTTATCATATTAAAGAAATCCTTGATTGCCTGAATGAATTTCTGGAAGCCTGAGAGAATCTGCACTTCCTTCCACTGTGCATAGAATGTAACCTTTTCATTTTCAAGAATTACTTTTTCACCGGCATCGTAAATCTCGCCCGAGCCGTCGGGAGTTGTGCTCCAGCCTGCAAAAATCATAGGAAGATTGGTGTAGTCAGGGTCGGGAAGAACATAACTGTCCCCTACCTTTACGGCAACACGGTTGAACATATTTCCCTTACCGCCGTTACCGTCAAAAAGAACTCTTACGGAATTTTCGGCAAAGCCCTTGGTGAGGAAAGCCTTTCTTTCCTTCATAAACTTAATAAGCACACCGTCAACCTGATTCATATACTGCTTTTCGGTTGATTCGGCATCGGCAGTTTTGAAGGTGTTCCAACGAAGAGCGTTCATTACCGCAGAAGCTGAAATTTCCTCAGCAACCGATTTTACCCCTGCGAAATATTCATCATTAAGTAAATGTGCAAACTCATTGTTCCATTCCTTTGCTGCAAGTGCATAAAAATCGTCCTGCTTAAAGAGAGCGGAAAGAATTGTGGGAAGGAATTTTGCATCGTTGCCTGTCTTGTAGTATAAACCTGATGCCCACCACTCTGCAGCAACAGAAATATTTGAATCATACGCGCCGTAGCTGTTTCCGAGCGCATAGTCAAAATCCCATGCAGGGGCTGCAACAAAAACATCGCTGTCCTTATCTTTGTAAATATAGAAGCTTGTTGTTCCCGCATCAAGATTTTTTACGTATTCCTGGAAAACATACATTGTAACAAAGGATTCAACGTCAATATACTCTGTATAATGCTTACCCTTGCTGTTGCAGCCGTCGGGAGAGAATACGGCATCCTCAAATTCCTGATAAAGAGCGCTGATATATTTAACCTGAGCTTCGGAAGCATATTCGGGAGCTTTTACGACAATTGTCTGATTGCGGTTTGTGATAAATCCGCTTACTTCCTCAACATAGCGGTTGGGAAGCTCGAATTCAAGAAGATATCCGCCCGTAATATTTTCGGGATTATTGGGAATCTTTGCCCATTTCTGAGTACCTGCCTTAAGACTCTTGTACTCGCTTTCCTGAGCACCGCCGAGGGCATATTCATCAAGGTCCTTGTCGTTTACGTCTTCGGTGTCGCCCTCAAGGTCATTTATGTTAACACGGGTCTTTCCTACCTCAACACTTTCGCAGAGGAGATAGTTTCCGTAATAGTTACCGTCAACAAAAAGGTCAACTGAAACACCCTTGGATACAAAATCTATACCCGTTTTATCGGCTATATCAAAGGCTACCATATTTCTTATATCGGTTTCATCCGTATAATTTGCAAGAAGAGACCACTTTTTTGCCTTTCCCATACCGAAAAGGTCTGTCTTTTCCTCAAACTTTATGTTATAGGGCTTTTTCTTGAGTGCCCAGGTAGAATTACCTCTGCCCTTGATATACTCAAGCACTTCATCTGACATAACGGTTTCGCCGTCAGCAATAATTGTGATGTCCGCCGGTTCCTTGTGGGATTTTGAAGCATGCACGGCATCCATTGAGCCTGATTCTGTTGTTATGTGAAGAGAAGGAACATTCTCTGACTTGAGCACATATACATTATATACCGCTTCACCGCAGGCAAAGGTGTATGTTTTATTTGCTTCAAGCTTTACCTCAGAACCGCTTTCAACTGCTGTACCGTCAACAGTCACCTCAGAGGAAGCAGTAAAATAAACCTTAAGCGTATCTGTATCTGCATCAGCAGGTAAGAAGAGGTAATAATGTCCCTCGCCCTGCCACCAGTTAACGCTTAAATTCTCAGTCCCTGCCTCAAAAGACACGGAAAGTGCACTGATGCCCGTTTCGTCAGCAGAAGCTGTAAAAACGAAAAGCATTGAAAGAACAAATACGGAAATAATAACCGCAAGCTTTTTCAGATTTTTCATAAGAATTCTCCTTCAAGGGAAATTTTATACAAGGTTATATTATCACAAAAAAGAAAAATAATCAAGTAATTGTCAAAAACATATAAAACTTTTCAATCACACATTGACTTATGTGTGGGAAATTATGTATAATAAAAATAATCAAGAATGAAAGGACGATATTTATGAAAACTATTTTAAGAAAGTCCCTTGCAGTTGTTCTTTCCGTGCTGATGATTTTACTGACCTTTGTAATGTCAGTATCAGCAGCAACAGATTCTGCAATTGACCAGTCAAAGCTCGAAAGATACCACGTAACATCCGAAAAGGTTTATCCTCTTATCGGCGGAGTTACCGAAAGAGAAATCATTCTCAACAATGCATCCGGCAGCTATCAGCAATATATTTTTGTTATTGAAATTGCTCCCGACAGCAATGCAACTGTTGTTACGGGCTATAATGACGGTGACGCTGACGACTGGGCAATGAGCACCGTAAGAGACCAGGCTCATGCACTTGAGGACGCACGTGACGTTGAGGTTATAGCTTCCGTAAATGCAAGCTTCTATAACACAAGAACAGGTCAGCCCACAGGCCTTTTTGTAATGGAGGGTGAAGCCTATACCGATGCAACAAGCCGTCCCTATTTCTTCGGAGTAACAAAGAGCGGTGACTATGTTATCAGAGCCGCAGGCGGTAAAAAGGATGACCTTGTAAGCGCAGTCGGCGGTAACCACTTACTTGTTTCAAACGGCAACTGGATTAAAGTTGAAGAAGGAAAGCTTGCTCCCCGTACAGCAGTAGGACTCCGTGATGACGGTACTCTTGTTATCTGCGTAAACGACGGCAGACAGGATCCCTATTCATACGGCTTCGACATTTATGAAATGGCAAATGTTATGTATGCGCTCGGCTGTAAAACAGCTATGAACCTTGACGGCGGTGCATCCTCCACATTCCTTACACAGCGTGAAGGCACAGATGATATTGAACTGAGAAATCAGCCCAGCAACGGCTACGAGAGAAAGGTTGCCGTAACTCTTCACGTTGTAACAAACGCTGAAAAAACCGGCGAATTCGACCACATTGTATTCAATGAGCCCATTTTCTACACAAATGTAAAGAAATCAATGAATGTCGACGTTTATGCGGTTGACAAGAACGGCTATAAAACAGACTTCCCCGAGGGCGGATATCTTCAGCTTTCTGACGAATCTCTCGGTACCCTCAACGGCACAAAGTTCACGTCAAACGACAAAACAGGAACAACAACCGTAAGCTACATCCTTAACGGTGAGGTTCTTGCAAGTGCAGAAATTGAGGTTTACAGAGAAAATGCCATTACATCATTCTTTAACGAGATAAAAGATTTCTTCAATAAAATCAGACACATGTTTGAACGTGTTATTGAAGAGCTCGGTGAAAGACTTTTCGGCATCTGAGAAAAACTAACAAGCAGACCGGTTGAGCAATCAACCGGTCTTTTTTTTATTTATAGTTCCAGCGGACAGAAAAAACAAGAAAAAAACCTTTTCTTATATTGCAAAAATATACAGTCGGGTATATAATCTGTTTACAAATCTAATCTAGGAGCTGATATTATGATAAAAATCGGTATTGTCGGTACCAGAGGACTTTCTACCCTTAAAGGTCTTCAGGCTATTGATGATGTACAGATCACCGCAATGTGCGACCTTAATGAGGATAACCTCAAGAAAGCTGTCGACAGAATCGGAGACGGTGACATAAAGACATTCCGCATTTATGAGGATATGCTTGAAAGCGACATTGATGCGGTAATTATCGCAACCCCCATGCAGTGCCATGTGCCTCAGGCAATTACGGCTATGGAAGCCGGTAAGCACGTTATGAGTGAGGTTACGGCAGGCGTTTCCATGGATGAGCTTTTCTGGCTTTGCGAAAGCGTTGAAAAGTACAACAAAATTTATATGTATGCAGAAAACTACATTTATACTCCCACAGTACAGCTTGTAAAGGAAATGGTTAAAAAGGGAATGTTCGGCACTCCCTACTATGCAGAGGGTATGTACCTTCACAACATAGGCGATTTACTTACATATCCCGACGGAAAGACCTCCTGGAGAAGCTTCTGGCAGTGCGGTACAAGAGGTAATTTCTATCCCACACACAGTATAGGCCCCGTTATGCAGTGGTTCCCCGATGAAAAAATTACAGAAATTTCCTGCTTCTCCCCCGGTCCCCGTCACAGCTACGGTGTAAAGCAGGACAGCGGTACCACAACAATGTGCCGTACAGACAAGGGAAGCCTTCTTGAAATAAGAACAGACTGTCTGTCTCCCAGACCCCATTGTATGGACAACTACCTTCTTCAGGGTACTGAGGGTATTTTCCAGTCTTCACAGTACCGCAAGGGAAATCTTGAAGGTGACGTAGACAGAGTATCTCTTACTAAGAATGCAAACGAAAAAGGCGAAATGGATTGGGAGAATATAAACAATTACAAGGATTTACTTCCCGAAAAGTACAGAAATGCTACTCCCGAGCAGATTGCAGCAGGTCACGGCGGCGGCGACTTCTTCATTGTTGAAGATTTCATAAATGCAATACGCACAAACACTCAGCCCGAGCTTGACGTTTATAAGGCATGCGAATGGACAGCAGTAGGACTTCTTTCAAACCTTTCCGTTACAAACGGCGGAAAGACTATGGAAATCCCCAACTTCAGAAAGAATATGCCCCTCGGCGAAAAGAAGATAAAGCTGTAAGCCTATGCGATATACTGCAGACCACGACTTTCATATCCATTCAACTGTGTCTCGCTGCTGCAAGGATCCGCTACAGACTCCTGAGCGCATATTACAGTATGCAAAAGAGAATAACTACAAAAAAATATGTCTTACAAATCATTTCTGGGATGAAAGGGTAAAAAGCGAAGCCGAGTGGATTGAGGAGCACGGGTACAAATATCTTACCTCCGTACTGCCCTTACCAAAGGCGGACGGCCTTGAATTTCTTTTCGGTGCAGAAATTGATATGGACTATAACGGCATATTGGGTATCAGCCCCGAGACTCTCTGCAAGCTTGATTTTGTGACGGTTGCAACAACACATATGCACCTTGCAGGCAATACCGTAAAGGAGAAAATCACCTCCCCCGAAAAGGCGGCTGAAATATGGCTTTCTAAAATAAAAAACCTTCTTTCTATGCCACTCCCCTTTCATAAAATGGGAATTGCCCATATGACAACGGGACATATTATGAAGGAAAGAACGCCCGAGGTTATAAAGCTTCTTAAGGATGAAGCTTTATATGAGGTGTTTTCCGATTGTGCAGATAAAGGCATAGGAATTGAGCTTAACACAAAAACCATATTCAATTCCGACGAGGAAAAGGATATTCTGATGCGCCCTTATTACATTGCAAAGGACTGCGGATGCAAATTTTATCTCGGAAGCGACGCCCACAGAACCGAAGCACTTAACAGCGCAAAGGAAAATTTTGAAAGAATAATAACAATTCTTGACTTAAAAGAGGAAAACAAATTCCCGTTGGCAAGATAAAAAAACGGCCTTGAGCAAATTTCTGCTCAAGGTCGGATTTTTATTTGTTTGAAAAATAGTTGTTGATAATATCGGGAGCTACAAGAAGCTCACGTGCGGCACCTCTTACAAAGTCCTTCAATGTGCTTTTTGCACCGATTTTGCGAAGCCCCGGAAGACCGTTTATTTTTGCAATAAGTCCTGCTCTGAAAAGGTGGTAATCGCTTGAAAGAAAGCCCGTATTCAGCTGATAAAACGATTTTCCCGAATGCTCTTCAACGATGGCTTTCCCGAATCTGAAGTTTTCATTGGTGGTTGTGGATTTGTCCTCAAGAAGGATTCTGTCACCTTCTATTCCCATTACGACAAGATGCTCTTTTATTATCTGAGCTTCACTTTTTTTCTGTCCCTCACGGAAACATCCGCCGCAGGTAACGGCAATTGTATTTTTATGTGTTTTCAGATACTGAGCCGCCTTTTCTATTCTTTTCATAAGATGCTCACTTGGTGTTTCGGCACCCACAATATGACCGCCCAGCACAAAAAGATAGTCAAGCTCTTCAGAGTAATCCTTCTTCGCTTCGCTGATAATTTTTGCAAGGAATACGTTTTCCGTTATAACAATGCCCGATATCACGGCACCGAGAGCCGTTAAAGCCGCAGCGGATGATTTTTTCATTTTGCCGACCTCCGAAATTTTCACTGTCTTTATTTTACTTTATAATCATATTCTTGTCAAATCATTACTTTTGAAGCAGCAAGAAACCTCTCTTGCCGAGACTGACAAAAGAGGCTTCCCGCATATTTAATACAAGACTCTGTTTTTTTGTAATTTCTTCATTCCGAGGGGATTTTTTATTTATACCCTTAAAAAACCCGAATCAGACTAATTTTAATAATGAGCCGCTCCGCACTCGCAGTAGGGTTTAATTCTGAAAATACTTGTAAAAAACCGAACTATTTTCCAGATAATGTTCAAGAACCAATTGTCACTGTGGCAGATGTGAGAACATTCCTCTTCATCCCCGGTGGTTTTTTTGCCGCAAAGGTCGCAGATTTCATCAGAGTTATCGTCAATATGGTATTCTGCATCAAGCGGTAATTCTTTATGTCCGTAGAAGAATTCTTTACATTCATTACAGTAAAGTCCGTCGGTGTATCCGTGCTCCGTGCAGTTTGGATATGTGCCTTCTACGAATTCAAGCTCATGCTCAATGCCCTCATCCGAGGTATGACTCAAACGGTTAAGAGTAACACTGAAAGCACTCTGCGAATACCAGTTAAACGTACTGAAATAATATGTTTCTCCTGCTTCAAAATAATAAACAAGGTCAAAATCCAGATCGTTTTCATCAGTGCTTTCGGTAAGCCATTCACCCTCTGAATCATAAAGATTGCAATCGGGATCAGCTTTTTCAGAAACAGATTTAAAGGATGCAAAACCGCTTATTTCGGGAATGTATCTGAACCAGAAAATTTCAAAAGCATCTTCATTTTCAATATCAAATTCATCACCGTCTTTAATGTCTGTGCCAAAAAAGACCTCTCCGCAAGGACAGTAACCGAGAAAATCAATTTCATCGTGAGCGCAGATTTTACCGCACACAAGGCAGCTGCCGTCCTCAAAATTATGACCGCATTCGCTGACAAGGTCGAAAGTTGCACTTTCTCCGTTATAAACAAAAACATTCAGATAATATACTTTGCCTGCTTCAAACTCATATTTAAGTATGAAATCATTACTTTCTTCGGTGTCATCTTTATAATCACCGGAAAGCTCTTCACCGTTTGAATCATATAGGTAAGCTGCGGTGTCGATGCCGTCGGATTCGGTTCTGAAAATGTATTTGCCTGATTTTTCGGGGATAAACTTAACAAAAACGCCGTCGGGGGATTCTGTTGTAATTGTCAGAGTATCACCGTATTCTATTTCATAATCATAATCGGAGGCATTCTGAGGTTCATCAATAATACTGATTCTTCCGTCTCCGTCGGGATTTCCGTACTGTTCTTCGGTGATTTTTCCTTCAAGAGTTTCCGTAAAATATTTGATAATCATTTCGTAATCGCGAAGCAAACCATCATCCTGCACAACCTTTGCACCGTCAAGCATTGTAAGTCCGTCACCGCCCTGAGTGAGCACATACTGACTGCCTGCAAGTGTGTATGTTTTATTAAGGTCAACAGGTTCATCCCCCACATATACATTCTGAATTCTGCGGGGCATTGTATCGTTAATATCGATAAAGTTACCGAGCTGATCACAGCTGACGGGAGATTCATTGTAGGTGTGAATTTCAAACGTTACACCCGAAACCTGGAAAAATCCGCCGAGAGATTCGGGACAATTTCGTGCGCCGTGCTCAAGCACATCAATAAGCTGCTGACCGGTTACCTCGATAATGCACATATAGTTACCGAAAGGATTCATATCCATAAGCATTTTTCTTGAAACATCACCGATTTCGATTTCGCCTCTTACACCACCGCCATTGGCAACAGCAACGTCAGCACCTGTTACGGCACGGTAAGCATCAGCTACAAAGTCACCTGCGTTGGTTTCTCTTTTGCGTACAGCCCAGCTGTTATCCTCATCATAAGTAACAAGCTTTACTTCGGATGTTCCGATTTTTTCAAGAAGCTGTGCAATTTCTTTATTGTAGCCGTCAACCTTTGCTTTAACGGTATTATAAGCTGCCTTTGCTTCTTCTGACATTGCTTCAACATCAACGCCGTCGGGATTTACAAGCTCAAAATCTGCAGTATCGCCACTTATTGTGAGCACACCGAAATTTGCAAGCTTTGTGCCCGTTGATGTGCGGATGACGTCTTCGCCGTTTACATTCAAATAAACTTCTTCCACAACTGTCTCGTGTGAGTGAGCATCAATAAAATAGTCAATACCGCTTGTGTTTGCGATGATATCAGAGGTTTTCCAGCCGTCGGTTGTTTCAAGCTCGCCTGTGTGACCGACAGCAACAACAATATCTGCACCGTTTTCAATTGCGTCGTCAACGCTTTCCTGAACGCTGTCATAAAGGTCTTCATTTTTCATACCGCCGGGGTATACAGGGAATCCGTAAATATAATTGCCACCTTCACCCATAAAGAATTCGGGGGTTGATTTGGTAATGGTTTCGGGAGTTGAAATACCCACAAAAGCAACCTGATATGCACCGAAGTCTTCTATTGCATAAGGAGCCAAAACAGGACTTAATGACGTAAGATCATAAAAATTAGAGCTTATGTATTCATACTGAGCCTTGTTCTGAGCAAGATCAAGGAACTCGTTCATTCCGTAGTCGAATTCGTGATTGCCGGGCACAGCATAGTCATAGCCTACAGCGTTCATAATGTCAACAATTGCTGCTCCTTCAGTAAGCAGACCGATAATTTCGCCCTGAATAGCATCGCCTGCATCAACGAGAACAACTGAACTGCCTTCAGTTTCAAGCTGGGCCTT
This sequence comes from Clostridia bacterium, assembly GCA_017625435.1. Classification (GTDB taxonomy): domain Bacteria; phylum Bacillota; class Clostridia; order Oscillospirales; family Acutalibacteraceae; genus RUG806. Next base: position 12,134 of record JAGAKX010000011.1, on the reverse strand, counting down.
GTAAGCGGAAAGTACTGCATAATCATCAACAGCACAATGAATATCATTTGTGTAAAGGATAACAGTATCACCGTCTGCCGCTAAGGCAAAAGGAATTGTTGTCACAATCATTAAGATTGCAAGAATAATTGATAAAAGTTTTTTCATGTAGTTTTACTCCTTTCGGGGATTATTTTAAGTTTTTATGTTGAGTTCATCAAAAACGCTTTGCACAGCCGCTTTCGCTACAGCTTCAAAGTCGATTTTTTCGATAAATTCAAGTGCCTCGGTGATTTTTTTATTACCTGCCTCATAAATACGCAGAAGCATTGTTACGAGTCTTTTTGCTTTTGCCTCTATAGTAAAATACATATCGCAGGAAATGGTCATATATGCTCTCATTATTCCCATTGAAGCAATTTCTGTCTCATAAAAATCCTTGATTTCAAATTTCGGGAACACTTCACGGAATGATTCATACATTATATTGGTTCTGCGTTTCAGGACCTCTTCGCTGGTCTTCGGCATTGAATAGCCCGCAAGATAAAGGTTTCTCATATCCTCATTCATTTCTGCCATATACAGTTGCAAAACCTCATTGGCAATGAAGGTAAGCACCTTGTCGTCGGTCAGCTTTTTTGAAACGGCATCAGATGCCGCTGTGACACCGTCAAGAAATTTTGTCACAAGTAAACCTAAAATTTCCTCTTTACTGCTGAATTCATAAAGAATTTTGCTTTTCGGAACCTCTGCCAGGTTTGCTATATCTGTAAAGGTGGTACGCTCAAAGCCCTTCTGCAAAAAAAGTGCCGTTGAAGCCGTAAGGATTTTTCTGTGCAACTCAGCGGTTGCCTCTTCACTTCTTATATTTGACAAATTATCAACTCCGTCTGCAATTCACTTTTCAAAACAAAACGCAGTTTGTTTTCATTGTCATATTAACACAACCCCCCGTTTCTGTCAATATGTTTTCCAAAAAAAGCCCGCACCGGCAAATTGCCGGAACGGACTTTTGGCTATCATCTGAAAAAAAAGATATTTTCGGCAGTTTTGTGTATAAATCAGAAGTCTGACAGAAAATGATATATCACCCGTTCTGCAAGTAACGGATATCATTGAAAAACAACAAAACGGAGCAGAATTGAAGTAAAAGTAAGAAAAAACAGTATTACCGATATTTTGTGCAAAGTGATGACAGATTATTGATAAAATCAGGTAAGTATGTTTGATCGATACTGTTTTCAAAGGATAACTCCTGATCAAAACCTCCGCGTCCGTTTGAACTTAACTTGCCTCTGATGCCGATATGTCCGGATCGATCTGCACTAAATTCAATGAATTGCCGTTCACCGTATGGTTCTTGAATGATTGCTATACCGTTTAATGTTGTGTAAAGAGAAGATAAGGTGTCAACAAAAGTGACAAACTCCTTTATATCTATATCCATATCTGTGTTGGCGCAAAAACCATCACTACTAACGGAAATGGTAAGAATTGTGTTGGATGAATATTTAATATCTGCTTCGAAAACTTTTAGCTGCAGGCAAACATCAAAGTTTGTACTTTCAATAGAATATTTCATTATTTATTATTCTCATTCGCTGTGTTAATAGAAGCTATCAGAATACGGCGGATTGTTCCGCATTGATTGTAAAGTTCGACGGCAGTTTCTCTGCTCAAAATATCGGATTTAACAAACAATTCCAACCAATACTCCGTTTCATAGCACTCTTTTAAGGCAATTTGTAATTTAGCAATAAAATCCGGTTTACCGTGCGCATAATTCGCCTCATGAATGTTGGCTCCGATTGAGGTAGAGCTGCGCTCCAATTGATTCACAAGGGAATAATGTCCCTTGATGGTTTCGCAGAGCTTAATTATCTTAATAGCAAAATCCATGGATAGATCGACAAGTTTATTTTCTTTCATAATACTCACCCCTGCAAATAATATAGCATATTGAATGAAATATTGCTGCGCAATATGAAATAATCCTTCGGATTATGAAATATTTTACCTTAGCGGCAAAATGTGAAATGAAACAAATCCCTCATACGCCGCAGCGTATTTCATAGCGTCAGCTATTTCATAACGCAAGCGTTATTTCACAAATCCCGAAAGGGATTTATTTCATTGAAAAGACCCCACACTTGTCACAGACAAATATGGGGTCTTTTCTGGTGCACCTGACACTTTCAAATCCGAACCCAATGCCGACTTTTCAAGGTCGGCAAAGGTTATGGTTTCAGTACCGTCTTTGAAGTTGAAGGTAATTACCATTTTATCTTCAAATAAGAATACTGAGTTTACAAAGTTGTTGATTAAGGTTCTTCTGTGGTCAAGCTTCTTTGGATTAAGCTTACGGAACTTATAGAACCAATATAAAATCTCTTCACGGGTAAGCTTTGGTCTTGACATTTCTTCTTTCATAATTCTGATTGACAGCTCACTCTTTTCAGCCTCAAGCTCTTCCATTCGTTCTTTGGTTGTAGGTGTGATGATACCTTTCTCCATAGCAGTGATGAGATTTTTGATTGCCGTAAGAGTCTGTGCGTATTGCTTTTGCAGTATCGGTAGAACAGTACTTTCCTTGTTAAAGGTTTCAAGTGCCTGGTCGGTTAAATATTCTATGGTTTCATCATTCATAATAAGTCTGCGGATGCTGTCAACAACAATATCCTCAATCCAAGCCTTTTTAACTGTTTTCTTGTCACAGCCTTTGTGATTTTTAACGCTTACACACTTGTAGTATCGGTGCACAAACTTCGTTCTGCTTGTACCGCTTTCACCGACCATAAGGCATTGACACTTGCCGCAATAGAGCTTTGTGGTCAGAAGATATTCATCTTCCGCCTTGTGCTTTGCAGGGGCTTTTTTATTCTGCTTCATTTTTTCCTGTACCAATTCAAACAACTCCTTATCTACTATTGCGGGAATTCCTCCCGGTGTAATAACATCCTTAAATTTGTATTCACCGATATATTTTCGGTTGTGCAGCATACGGGCGACGATATCAACATCTAATTTGCTTTTCTTGTGAGTGCGTACGCCTTGGTAGTTGAGCATATTTGCAATGTGTTGCATAGACATACCCTCGGCATAGCTTTTGAAAGCTAAAACTACCGCAGGTGCAGTGACTTCATCGATTAAATAATTCTGCTCTTTATCTACCTTGTAACCAATCGGCAAGGTACCACCGTTGTATTTACACTTAAGAGCATTTTCCATCATACCTCTTGTAACCTTTTCTGCAAGCTCTACTGAGTAATATTCAGCCATACCTTCAAGCAGAGATTCAAGCAGAATACCCTCTGCACCCTGAGATATGGTTTCGGTTATAGATACAACCTTAACTCCGTTCTTACGAAGCATATTTTTGTAATGAGCTGAGTCATATCTGTTACGGGCAAAACGGTCAAGCTTCCATACGAGTATTACCTCAAAATGCTTTGAAGCACTGTCTTTTATCATCTGCTGAAATCTTGGTCTGTTATCGGTTTTGGCAGACAACGCTCTATCGATATAGGTATCAACGATTTGGATACCGTTCTTTTCAGCATAGGCTTTACATTCACGAAGCTGACCATCAATACTTTCTTCCTTCTGATTATCGGAAGAGTATCTTGCGTAGATAACGCCTATCATATATTTTTACCTCCTTTGATTAACTGTAAATATTCTAATTCATATACTTGTTTTTGTTAAATGTGCGGATGCGATTTTCATATCGCACCCGCTGTTTCTTTATTCAATTTCCTTTAATTTATCCCAATCCTTATCCCATTCTTCAAACTCTTTTCTGCCTTGCTCACTTTCGAAGAAGGATACGATATCGGGAAGAAAACATCTGACAAGAGATTCAGCGGCATCCTCTGAAATGAGAACACCGCTGATATTATCGGAATTAACCTCGCTTTCGGTAAATTTTATCTTAACTTCATCCATAGGCTACCTCCTTATCTTTCATCTCTGCTGTTTCGGCTTCGCTGACGCTGTAAAGCTCTGTTGTAATACTCACAGGCTTTCATAACATAATCTTCAAGCTGTTGTTTGTTTGCACTCGGATAGAATTTCTGCACCTGCTCAAGCGGGAGTTTGAACATTTGCTTCTGATTAGGCTTTTCTGACATAAGCCTGTCTTCAATGCTTTCTGCAGTAAGTGTGCCTGAATTATAATCTCTGTGCATATGCCACGCCTGAGAATACGACGGTGTGCAGTCCTGCTCCTCAATTACACGAAGCAAGACATACTGCATCTGCTCATCAAGGAATGAAAGCTCAACACCGACAGAAAAAGCGATTTTGTCTTCGTCCATCATTTCAAGAAGTTCGGGAATGAGATAAGTCAGACGGATATATCTATAAACTTTATCTCGGCTTTCACCTGTAATATTGCCTATTTCAGTTGCAGAATCGAACTTTGTCGCAACTTGCGACGAAGTTAAATCTGTTCTTTCACCCTGCCTTTTAATTGCCTCAAACTTTAGCTTGTATGCAAATGCCTTTTCCGACGGCAAAATATGCTCACGGTGAAGATTACTGTCAACAAGCATAATAGCCGCTTCATCTCTGCTTACGGCATAAATTAAAGCAGGTACTGTTTCCAGCCCTGCTTTTACTGATGCTCTGAGTCTTCGATGACCCGAGATTACCTCATATTCATCGGTTGTATCTTCTAATGGTCTTACGACAATTGGTGAGATAACACCTTTACTCTGAATACTCTCTATGAGATTATTCATTTCGTCATTGTCAAGAACTTTATACGGATGTCCCTCAAAGGGATGAATTTTTTTCACCGGGATATTTACCGGTGCTTTTAACTTTTTGTTAGCCATATTAACGGCTCCTTTCCTGAGTTTTGTTTGTATTTGTTTTAGTTTTGTAGTCATCACGGGCATAACGCTCATACATTCTTGAATGCTCGTTGATGCTATCCATTCTGTTTACTACATCCTCAGCCCTGTATTTAACTCTGTTTAAAATTTTGATGTTCTTTCTTGCAACTCTCATAGCGGCGGTAAGAGTTGCAATATCCTCACGAATTTCGTTCTGTAAGCTTTCATCACCTGAACGGACAGCACATTTCAGTTTGTTTCTGAACACATTTCTTGCTTCGTCCATTTCCTTTAATTCCTTTTCGGTGTTTGAAATTAGTGCCTCAAGGTCCTCATAACTTTCAACATTGTTATCGAGTAACAAGTTCTGTTCTTCGCAAAGCTGGTCAAATTTTAAAAGCTCCTGTTCAAGATAATTTTCAACATCGTTGCAATGGGGATGCTCCTTAAACATTAACAGCCCTTTACACAAGCAAGTGTAAGAGCTGCTGATACCGCTTTTGTAATTGTAGGGATTGCCGTCAAAGAATAATGTTTTGAAAGTGATTGAATCGTGAGTGACTCTTCTTGTGTAATGTCTTTTAGTCAGTATTACTTCTTCAATATCGTTAATGGTATAACCGTCACCAAGGTCGCAAAGCCATACGGGACGGTTAAATCTTTTGTGATAAATTGTCGGCTCTTCGCGATTGAAATCAAAAGTATATCCCTTCTTTTCCATCAGCCAAATGAAAGTTCTGATATTTGAACTTCGTGATAAACAATCATCAATATGAAATTTCAATAAATCATATTGATGATTTTCTCCGTTTTTCTCTGCAAGATATGTCATTCTTCTCGGAGCCTTGTGCGGCTTTTCAACAATTGATAAACCGTATTTAATGCAAAGCTCATCAGAAACTTTTCGCATAAGTGCATAGCTTTGTTTGCAGGCATTGAACTTTTTTCCGTCAACCATTGAAACACTGTTAACAACAAAATGATTATGAATGTGTCCTTGGTCAAGATGAGTTGCTACAATAACCTCGTGTCTGTCTCCCCATAATTTCTGTGCAAGCTCTTTTCCGATTTCGTGAGCAAGCTCAGGCGTAACCTCTCCCGGCTTAAAACTCTGATAACCGTGAAATGCAATTATCCCGTCCTGCTTCATAAAAATCTTTTTAGTTTCCGTCATCTGGTCACGTGCAAACTCGGGGTTGCAATTTATTCCGCTTACAAAATATTGCATTTCTGTTTTTTCACTTTCAAATGCATAATCAATTACATCTTTGAGTGATTGCAATTCATCATTACTGTAATAATCATTAAGCGTTTTATCGGGATTCATTGCATAATCAACAACACTTTTAAGCGTTCCTTTAACCGACCATATTTTTGTTACTGCCAATATTCATCCTCCTTGCTTAACTGAAACTGTGCTACAATTTTCTTTTCAAGCTCACGAAGAGAAAGAATAACGGCACGTAATTCCTTTTCATTTATCCAGCCTTTTGCATTTGCAACTCTCGCAAGCTGATTTAAACTGTTGCCGACTGCTCTCATTTCTCTGATTAAAACTGTGTAATCAACAGGCGGAGCTTCTTTAATGTTCTTGTAATAAAGCAGAAACCGAATCATTTTTGATTTTGAAATCTTCATTATGCTGCAAAGATAATTAAGCCTTTCGTAATCTTCTTCGGTAAAATATGCTTTTACAAGTTTCGTCTTTTTGTTTTCTTTCAAAAATTTTCACCTCTTTTCTGTTTTTGATTTTCGGGGCAACTGCACTCGAAACGGATTTTGTGGTACCAAAATCCAATGCTCGTTAAAGTAATACCGCTGTTTTAAATGAAAAAAGCACCCGATTATTCGGGTGCAAAAGAGTTGACATTACAGGGGTGGCTGTAGTATCCTTTATACGGAATAAGTCCATCAGAGGTGAAACAATGGCACATATCACTTATGAAATACCGATGCTTTCGGCAAGAGGAATTATCTCTTATGCCGAAAAGCAAAATGATGAAACATATATTTTTAATCTTAATAGCAGTGCAACTGCAAAGTGCTTAATGAATAAAGAAAATACTTTGCAGGAAGACTGTGCTATGTTTTATCAGTTAATGAGTGTTTTAACTTCGGATAAATTTACTCAGCCGAAGAGCGATACAAAAATTTCTGAACTCTCCGATGTGATAGTTTACATTGACTTCAGCGGAGTTTTTGACAGAGATGCAAAGAGTGAACGCATCCGTTTAAGACAGTTAAAAGCAAAATCTATGTTCCGTCCCGAGGGAATAAATCTTGATTTAGGAACAGGTATAAAAAACTTTGTTGCCTTTGAACGATCTGCAAGCATGAGCAGAAATGCTCGTTTATCCTTCATAAGAAGTGATGTTTATGAAAAAGTCAAAGCAAGAATAGAGCTTGATATGAACATCGGTTTGTGTCAGTTAAGTAAGCTTTACGCTTACAACGGACTTATGTTTTCGGACGGTACAAGAATTGAAAGCAAAAAACTTTTTGATAAAGACAGCATTGTTATCATAAAAACTTGGGAAAGATTTATTAAAACTCACGCCGTAACAGTTACATCAAAGGATAAAAACACAGCAGTAAAAAAATACAACCGTGCCGAAAAGGATATTGAATTTTCATACAATTCATTTGACGGTGAAGGATTTATCTCACCATCATTCGCTAAAGAAATTGATAAACAGTTTTGCGGAAAGCACATTCATTCTTCTTTTCAGATTCGTTTACCTTACATAAAAGGTATGGTACATGAAGTTGATTTTAAATCTTTTCTTAAAAGCATTGGTATATATTTCGTTAAAGATATGTGGGGCGTTGAGCATCCTGTCGATAAAATCAATCTCATTCTTACCGATACAATGTTTAAAGGTAAATACTGTTTATGCTCCCGGTAACAGCTACGGAACAAATTACAAATATTCTCTTCTTCGCAACCCTCATATATCTAAAAATGAAAGTGTGCAGGTACGACCTTTAGAAAAAGTCGGATATTACAGAAACAAATATTTCAGCCATTTAACCGATGTCATAATGGTGCCTGACAATTCCGATATCCCTATGAGGCTAGGCGGTGCAGATTTTGACGGTGATATGGTAAAGACAATAGCTGACAGTATTATCATTTCCTACCTTTATACAAAGGAAACCGAACCCGAATATTACGGCAGAAGTGATAATCCGTTACCTTTGTTATTCATACCCACCGAGGAACCGAGAGTGTCTGACGCCAATGATTGGGAAGCAAGATTTGAAACTGTTAAAAATACTTTTTCTTCCCGTGTGGGACAAATTTCCAATGCGGCACTTAACAGAAGTATTTTAGCTTATGATGAGAATGCAAAAGGTAAAAAAGCACAGTACAGGAAAGAAACAGAAACTCTGGCCATTCTTACAGGCTTGGAAATCGACTCTGCCAAAAGTGGTGTAAAGCCTGACCTTTCGGAATATCTTGTAACAAACAGAGCACCGAAAAGCCTGTTTCTCAAATACAAGTCCCTTATTGAAAAACAGAATGAACGCAGGTCTTGGTATGAAAAGACTTATGACCAGCAATTCAGAGAATTCTTTAAAAACACCGATTGGTCAGTTGTCAGCTCAAACCTCGAAAGATTGCCGTATTATGCTTATGAGTTAAAGAAAAATACTCCCAAGGCAAAAGAAAAGGCTGCAAAGGATAGTGACATTTTTACCTTTGCTCAAAATCCCGATTGGAAATCAGGTCTTGATGAAAAGAAGTTAAACAGAGTTACTACACTGTTGGATGATTATGAGCATTGCTTAAAAAGAATCCGTAACAACAGAAACAAGTCCGACATTCCCGAAAGAAAGTCTGATATTGAGCGTATTCTCTTTATGCGAGGTCAGGAAAATGACTATGATACAGACGAGCTGTATGCACTCTTTACCGATTTCACTCCCGAAGAAATTGAAGAGATCTACAATCAGATACAGGAGTGTAAATGGCAGTTTATGCTACCCGAAGAAAGAGAACAGTTTTTAAGGTCATATCTTGTGAGGGAACGCTTTGAAAGCTATATTGATTTATTCTGTGATTTCAGGCACAACGGAGACAGAGTATTTTCTGATATTATCTGTGACAGATATGCCGAGAACAAATTGCGTAACCTTACTTCACTTCATTTTGAAAATGACAGCGATGAAATGACTGCAATGATGTTAGCATACAGAAACAAGTCAAAAACCTATGATTACAAGGAAGCGGTAACGGAAGAATGCAGAAGATTTCTTTCAAAAATCGTCAGATTGAATGATGTAGTACCCTATGTTGTTGCGGCAGGCTACAGAAGATATATCTTTGATCTTTTACTGACCGAAACAGAGAAATATATCATTGAAAGAGGTGTGTCTTATGTTAAATGAAATAGCCGAGTTTAAGGATTACACGGAAACACCTATATACAAGCGTGACAACAAAAATGACAACACTTTTCTCGGCAGATTTACCCGTGAGGGAATACAAGGCTTTGAGGGCTTTCCGAGGGTGCTGACTATCATAGCAAGAGGATATATGTTCAAAAACGGTATTGCCGACATTGAATATGCAAGACGGGCAATCTCTGCTTGGTGCAGTATTCCTGACAAGGATAATGCAAAAGAAAAGGAAGATTGGCGGTTCAGGACAGATTTCAGAGAATATCACAACGAATTTCCTGAACTTGTCAGTAAAAAAGGTGAAGGTTGGTTTTACAGACATTTTCATAACGCTATGAATTTTGTCAAAAACAATCCGGACAAGTTCACAGCCAAAGAGATTGAAAAATATGCTCTCATGGATAAAAACTTCGATACCGCTTGGCGTGACAAGGTTACCCGTATGCATTTCAGCACTTATTATCTAAAAACCAAAGGTGCGTGGATATTGAGGTTTGATGATATACTTTCATCTGCTTTAGAGCTTGGTGAACTCAAAAACAAGGATTTTGAACTGTCCGAAGAAACGAAAGCAAAGATATCCGATTTCACCAAAGCACTAAGTACAGCCAATGCACTTGAAACACTGATAAAATATTACTATGCCAACAGACAAGAAGATACGGATTGGGTTGTACTTCCCGTCTCAAATTTTGATGCCTATTTCAGCTCAACATCATTTTCCAAAAAACGCCTGACAGAGCTCGTCAAATCCGGTGCCATTGAGCGTGAGAATAGCTACAATGTGAGTAGGTATAGGGTGAATGCGGCTTTTTATGTAGGCTGAACGGATAGGTATTGTATTCATGTTGATTTGTGTTAGATGTGTATGGTATAATTAAATTGGATAATTAATTGAGGTGACATTTATGGAAATAAAAGAGTATGAAGGAAAATATGCAAAAGAAATGTCAGAAATTATTTTAAGTAATTTATATACTATAACTATAAAAGATCATGGAAAAGAAGTAGTTGACAGAATAGCCAGACATTTTACTGAAGAAGAGATAAAAAAGAATTTTCCGAAACGATTCAAGTGTTTTGTTGCGATTGATGAAGGTAAAGTGTTAGCGACAGCAAGTTTAGATAAAGTAAATGGCATGTATGGTGTTCAGGCAGAAAACCCAGAAAATAGATATATCATACTTACTGTATTTACTCATCTTGAACATCAAAAGCAAGGTATTGGCAAAGCTCTTATACAAAAAATTGATGAATATGCTGAAGAAATTGGTGCTGAAGAAGTACTAATACCAGCCTCGGTTTATGGTCTTGAATTTTACAGAAAGCTTGGATACAACTTTCATAATGGAAATTCATCACAAAATAAAGATGGAGAGTACATATTATCCAAACATTTTAATAAGAAACAAAAAAGAAATTTTAAAGAATTATCAGAAGAATAATCCTTTTCCAAAAATAAAGAAATTTAATTTGGTATAATTAATTCGACAAAAAAGAATTTGTGGAGGACTATCAGATCTATGAAACACTGCGGAACACAAATGTTAGAAACAGACAGATTAATTCTAAGAAGATATGTGAGTGAAGATGCTGCCGCAATGTATAAGAATTGGGCATCCGATTCTGAGGTCATTAAATACTTAATGTGGAAAACACACTCAAGTGAGTCAGTAAGCCAAAGCATTATAACTGAATGGTTAAAGGAATATTCTAACGATAATTATTATCATTGGGCTATCGTGTTAAAAGAAAATGGTAATGAGCCTATCGGTGATATTGCCGTTGTAAATATTAACGAAGAAGTTTCTATGATGCATATCGGTTATTGCATAGGCAGAGAATGGTGGCATCAGGGGATTACATCAGAAGCACTTAAAGCTGTTATGGATTACTTGTTTGATGTGGTAGATGTCAACCGTATTGAGTCAAGACACGACCCAAGAAATCCGAATTCAGGAAAAGTAATGCAGAAGTGTGGTATGAAATATGAAGGAACTTTGCGAAGTTCGGATTGGAATAATCAGGGCATTTGTGATGCTTGTTATTATGCTTTGTTGAAATCGGAAAGATAATATGAGGTTTGATATGAGCTACATAATGGATTTGAGAAAAGTGGTCGGACACAGACCTTTGTTGCAGGTTGGTGCAAGTATTATCGTGGTTGATGAATGCGGTCGCATTTTGCTTCAATTACGCAGTGATAATAACACTTGGGGTTATGCCGGCGGTTCGGTAGAAATAGACGAAAATGTTGAAGATGCTGCAAAAAGAGAATTGTATGAAGAAACAGGCTTAATTGCTAAAGAGCTGACCCTTTTAGGTGTTTATTCAGGGAAAGATTTGCACAATATTTATCCCAATGGTGATGAAGTATCCAATATTGATATTGTTTTTATCTGCAAAAACTACGACGGTGAGTTAAAATGTCAGTATGGCGAAGTGGAAAAATTAAAGTTTTTTGATATCTTTGATTTGCCTGATAATATTTTTAAACCCAATATACCGGCTGTTGAAGAATATATTTCAAAATATAGAATAAGGTGATAATTTATGATTAAAATAGATGCCTGCGATTTCTTCTTAGTTGAGCCAAGTGAAGAATATGCAGAGCAGATTGCTGAATATAAACAGGCTTTTCTGGATGCCGATTCCTCAATGGATGGTTGCGGACCCCTTCGCAGATGCGAGGATTCACTTACATATATTTCGGAGTGCAAAAAATACACATCACCCGAAACACTTCCTGACGGGTGGGTTATATCAACACAGTTTTTCTACATCCGCAAGGCTGATAATCGTCTTGTGGGAATGATACAGGTGCGTCATTATTTCAATGATTGGCTTTCAGAGTTTGGTGGTCATATCGGGTATTCAATAAAACCTGACGAAAGAAGAAAAGGTTATGCAACA
>JAGAKX010000010.1 GCA_017625435.1 Clostridia bacterium | reverse complement strand
TTACATTCCTTAAGTCCCTCTTCTGTGCAGGTTGCAGGTGTTGTTGTTACCCATTCGCTGCCTGTATAGTCGTGGCCGAGAGCGGGAATTGTTTCTGTAACCTTTTCGTCACAGCGGTTACACTTGCATTCCTTAAGTCCCTCTTCTGTGCAGGTTGCAGGTGTTGTTGTTACCCATTCGCTGCCTGTATAGTCGTGACCGAGAGCCGGGATTTTTTTCGGTGTTGTTGCATCACAGCGGCTGCATTCGTATTTACCGAGACCGTCTTCGGTACAGGTTGCAGGTGTTATGACTATCAGTTCACTTTCTGCAAAGTTATGTCCGAGAGCTGTTCCTGTTACCTTTTCTGTACCTTCAATAGGCTCTTTACAGTAGTCGCAGACAGAAACTACGGTCTGCTTTGTCGTACAGGTTGCTTCCTTTATAACCTTTGTTTTGTTGAAGTTCTTGCTTGTGCAGGATACCTGAAGAAGGATTACCTCCTGCTTTGCATCACAGTCCTTGCACTTATAATAACCGTTTGCATTTTCCTTGCAACGGATACCGGATGTCCAGTAAACGGTTGACTTGTCGAAGGTATGGGGAAGGATTTCTGTCTCCTTTGTTGCGGCTACATCACCGCAGGCCTCACACTCGCCCTGCATAAGACCGGGCTCTGTGCAGGTGGCAGGCTTTACGTTTACCCATCTTGAGACTTCGTGTCCCTTTGCAGGAACCTTTTCAGTAACGTCACCGCAATAACGGCAGTTACCTGCCTTTTCACCCTCTTGTGTACAGGTGGGAGCAAGTGTTTCTGTCCATCTGCCCGTAAGAGTATGGGGAATCTTTTCGAGAGCAATTACCTTTGCGTCACCGCAGCGTGAGCAGACAACATCTGCTGTACCCTCTTCAGCACAGGTGGGCTCCTTTGTTACCTTATAGCGGTTATTATCATAATCGTGGCCGAGAGCAGGTGTTGCATATTCGTCTTCGGTGCAGTCGCACTTTACACACTTCTTTGCAACAAGACCTGTTTCCTCACAGGTGGCTTCCTTGATTACGGTTTCATATTCAAAGATATGTCCCGTTGCGGGAAGGGGTGCTTCCTCTTTTTCAAAGCCGCAGTTTGTGCACTTATTTACCTGAATGCCGTCCTCGGTACAGGTCTTTTCAACCTTTGCGACCCACTTGAAGGAGTGTCCGCCCTGAGGATTTTCGACCTTGGTTTCAACAGTACCGCAGACTGTGCAGGTTCTTGTTTTTTCAACGGGATTGAAGCAATCCTTACCGTCAGGATAAGTCCATTCACCGCTGTGGCGGTTTGTAGGGGAAAGCTCTGTTTCCTTAACAACCGTGTCACACACAAGGCACTTGAGCTGTGCAAGACCCTTGCTTGCACAGTCGGGAGCCTTTACAGTTTCCCAGAAGCCTGTGATATGCTTGTCTGTTGTTGCGGGAAGAGTAACCTTTGCATAAAGCTTCATACAGCTTGAGCATACCTTAACTGTAAGTCCCTCGGTTGCACAGGTTGCAGGAACAAGTACTACCTCTTCAATTGTGTGAGCAGGTGCATCGTCAAGACCTACTGCAAGACGGAGAGCCTCTCTTGCGTCTGCTGCAGTAATTTTACCGTCACCGTCAACGTCAGCCTTCATAAAGAAGGACATATCAATTTTTTCAAGATTAACGGAAAGTCTCAGAATGAAACGTGCATCATCGGAATCAATTGAGCCGTCATTGTCAACGTCACCCGATGCGTAGCATTCATTGTAATCCTCAACCTCTTCAAGCTCAAGAATTTCTTCATCCGTAAGCCCTAAGCTTGCGTTTGCTGAAAAAACAAAGCATAAAAGAAGTGCCGTTACAGCGAAAAACACACATAAAAACTTGTTTTTCATTTTCTTACCTCCAAAAGAGACATATATACGAGATTATTTTATCACACTATAATAATAAATTCAAGTATTATTATATGAATAAATTTTACAATTCACGGTAAAGCTCAGTCCATTTTCTGACTTTTTTCTCATCCCACACCGCAGGCATTGTTTTCTGCACCACAGGCAGAAGCGGCAGCGTCTTTATGGATTTTGCCAGCGACGGAAGAAGCTTTATTTCAGGTGCGGCAGCAATCAGCTTTTCAATTACATATTTTGCATTTACCGCGGAAAAATCCCCTCCTGCCATTCCTATTTCCCTGTCGGACAGAATACCCTTTTCAAGGAAGAAATCTATATCATCAGCTGTTACCGCACTTAAGAATCTTCTGAGAACGGCAATTGCAATAAGGGAATTGCCGAAAAGAGTGAAATATTTATACTGATACTGCCATAAATCCTCTTTTCTGAAGCCGTTTTTGGCAGACGCCGTAATTACCGTTGCAAGAAGCTTGCCTGCCTGCAGGGAAAGGTCAATCCCTGAGCCGTTAAGAGGCACGGTCATACTCGCACTGTCGCCTATAAGGGCGTAGGAATCTGCAACAAGCCGTGATAATGTCTTTGCCAGAGGAATTTTTGCCGTAGTGCCTCCCCTTACGGGAGTAAGCCCGATACCGGGATAATTCTCCCTTATGTCCTTAAGAGAAGCTTCAATTTCCTCTTCGGAAAGACTGCCGAATTTTCCGATAAGCACATCTATATAGTCCTCTTTGGTTATAACCCAGTCAAGACCGGGCTTTCCGCAGTTATAGAAAAATACGGAGTAATCGGGAGAAGTTATATATTTTTCAGTATTTTCGTAATATGCACGGAAAATCTCAAAGGTTTCCTCTTCCGCAAAGTCCCTTTCAATGCTGAATTCCTCGGGAAGTGTGCGTCTTACGGGAGAGTTCATACCTGCCGCATCAATAATCATATCGGCAAAGAAGTCCTTTTCACCGTCTGAAGATTCTGTTTTTACTCCGCAAACCCTTGTTCCCTCGCATATTGCAGAAAGAATTTTCGTTCCGAACAGAAACTTAACACCCGAAGCCTCGCAATGGCTTATAAGATATCTTATAAGGAATTTCCTGTCTATGGTAATGCAGTCTGAAGCGGAGACACCGGGTCCCCCGTCCATATTGATTCTGGCAGTTTTTTTCGGATTATAATAGCACATATTGAGCCCCCGATGAAAATCCGCTTCATCGGGAACGGGAATATCCGCAAACCTGAAGGCAGGGATATCCATAGCATCGTGCCAGTCGTGGCCTATGGTTTCTTTTGTTTCTCTTTCAATTACGGTAACATCAAAGCCGTTTTTTGCAAGAATTGCGGCAGCGGAAAGTCCGCCGTGCCCTGCCCCTGCAACAAGAATCTTTTTCATAGACCTTACTCCCCTTTTATTTTTCGGTTTTTACCTTTATGCCGTCGTAAATTTTATCCTCAGAACAGGAGAAGGTCACGGCAACCTTATCGTTTTTATCAAGTCCGCCGAGGATTACGGTTATACCGTCAACGGTAATTCCTGTTTTTACATCCTGCTTTTCAAGGGTTTTGCCGAATGCGGAATATTTCCACACATAGGACTGATTGCCGTCGGTAAATACGGCGGAAGCCTTTACCGTCAGGGCATCTTCTGCAGTTTTTGTAAGCACCTTCACCTTAAGGGGTGTGCCCTCTTTTGTAAATACCGAAGAATCATCGGGAGAAACAAACACCGCATAAACAGCGGTTGCGGGAAGGTCTCCCGTCAGCACCGTATAATAGTCCTTTATGTAATAGGAATCGGGGGATGCCTCTTTTATATCGGAGATTTTTCCCGTATAGACAGTTCCGTTTTCATCGGTAAGCTCAACTGCCTGTCCGGGCTCAATGTAATGAACATCATAGTCATTATCAATAAACACCGCCTTATAGGCATTACCGGAGGAAACCGTGACGGCATTTCCCTCGGTGTATCTTGAAACCGTCTGTATTACGGGCTTTTCAGCGGTTATAACGGGCTTTCTGCTCTCCCTTACAGCTATACTGATACCGAAAACTGCAATAAACAGAAGCACCGCGGCAGACAGAATTATAAGCATACGGTTCTTTATACGGTTAGCCTGCTTTTTCTTTTTTTCTGCCTTTTCCTTTTCGAGTATTTCCCTTTTTTCTTTTTCGGAAAGCTCCGGCTCTCCCGAAAGGAAGCCGAGATTTCTCGTGGAGGCATCAGGGTCCTTTTCAATAAGCTCATCGGGAAGAGAAGCTTCATCTATCTGGAAAACCTTTGAAAAATCGGAAACATCGCTGTGCTCGGGCTTTTTATTCATACATATCAATCCTTTTTCTGTTCTACCTCAATATTATAATACATAAAAATAAAATATGGAATAGCAAAAGCAAAATTTCGGACACGGGCGTGATATTATGTTGAATCTGACAAAAAAAGCGGTATCCCTTTTGTTGATTTTTATTTCGGTTCTCTCGTCGGGAGCTTGCACCTATGAGACAAGAATTGACTTTTCGGAGCTCATAAGACGGATGAATTCCGCCTCTGCCGTATACGAAGCCGAAATTAAAGAGGCTTTCTTTTCGGAGGGAGAATGGTTCTTATTTGTTGATACCCTGTCGGAAAGCGATATCCTTATAACGGCAAAGGAAGATGAAGATAAAATTCTGACAGAGGTAAGCGTAAGCGTAATAAACTGCGGCAAGGACGGACAGAAAGAGATTTTCTCGGACTTCTGCAAAAGAGCAGTAAAGGCCTTCACGGTAAATCACGAAACCGATAAAATTATCGAAGAATCGGGGATAAATAATACGGAAGGCTTTTTTAAGGAAGACGCGTATTTTTCCGAAAACGGCAGATTTTCCACATCTCTTTTCACCGCAGAGCACGGGTGCAGCTTTATAATAGAAACAGTCATACGTTAAGCAGAAAATATGAACAGGTGCGATATATTGAACAAGGCAATTTATGCCCCGGATATATTATTTATGTTTTCGATTGACGGAATGATAAATTTAGGCTATAATAAAAAATAATAAAAAAATAAAGGAATGAAAAGAATGACTGCTCAGGAAATGTTCGAGCGTACATACAAAAAGCCTGCACAATACACGGCATTCACCCCCTACAGAATATGCCCCATAGGTGCACACAGCGACCATCAGCTGGGTAAAATCACGGGCTTTGCCATCAATAAGGGTATTCACATAGCCTACGGTCCCAAGGAAAACGGTGTTGTTGAAATACAGTCCCTGCAGTTTGAAAAAAGAGCGCAATGGCACGTTTCGGCTACTCCCGACACACCTCAGCACGACTGGGCAGACCACTTAAGAGGCGCTACAATTGCCCTTAATAAGAGATATCCTCTCAGGAGAGGGCTTTGTGCAATTCTTTCGGGAGAGCTCCCCATCGGCGGTCTTTCCTCCTCTGCGGCAGTTATTATTACATTTCTTTCTGCCCTTTGCACAATGAATGACATAAAGCTCACTCCCGATGAGCTCATTACAATTTCACAGGAAGCTGAAAATTTATACGTAGGCGTTGCCTGCGGTAAGCTTGACCAGTCCTGCGAGGTTTACTGCAGAAAGGACCATCTGCTTTATATGGACTTAAAGGATAACACCTATAAGCTTATCCCTCAGCACCCTGCCATGAAGCCCTACAAGATTGCAGTTTTCTTCTCGGGTCTTGAAAGAAGCCTTGCAAGCTCTGCCTTCAATATGAGAGTTGACGAATGCAGAAGTGCGGCTTATGCTCTGAAGGCCTATGCAGGTATGGAATACGGCAAATTCGAAGAGACAAATCTCAGAGACGTGCCTTATGAAGTGTATCTGCAGTATAAGGACCGTCTTCCCGATACCTGGAGAAGAAGAGCCGAGCATTGGTATACGGAATTTTTCCGTGTTGAAAAGGGTGCCGAAGCATGGGAAAAGGGAGACATTGAGGAATTCGGAAGACTTTCCTTTGAAAGCGGTCGCTCCTCCATATATAACTGGGAGACAGGCTCTCCCGAGCTTAAAAAGCTCTATGAAATTATGGCTGAAACGGAAGGTATTTACGGCGGAAGATTTTCGGGTGCTGGCTTCAAGGGCTGCAGTATGGCACTTATTGACCCTGCATTTGAAGAAAGCATCATTGAAAGGGTAACCCGTGAGTATCTGACTGCCTTCCCGTATCTTGAAGGAAAATATTCCGTGCACATCTGCGAAAGTGCAGACGGCGTAAAATTCTGAGGTGAAAAATATGAAATGCTTTATTTTGGCGGCAGGCTATGCCACAAGGCTTTATCCCCTGACGGAAAATTTCCCGAAGCCGCTTCTTACGGTCGGTGAAAAAACAATTCTTGACCACCTTATTGACGATATAGATTTGTCGGGAGAAATCGACGAATATGTTGTTATTTCAAACCACAAATACGCCTGCCATTTTGAAAACTGGGCAAAGACCAAGACACAGAAGATTACCGTTGTTGACGACGGCACGGACACCAACGAAACCCGTCTCGGTGCAGTTAAGGATATTCAGTTTGCAATAGAAAAGCTGAATACTGACAGCGATATGCTTGTTATTGCAGGGGACAATGTGCTTGATTTCAGCCTTACGAAATTTATTTCCTATGCAAAACAAAAGAACACCTCCTGCATTATGAGATATTTTGAGCCCGAGCACAAAAAGCTCATAAAATGCGGTGTTGTTACAATAGACGAAAACGATAAGGTTCTCGAAATGACGGAGAAATCCCCCACCCCTGCAACAAACTGGTGCTGTCCTCCCTTCTATTATTACACAAGAGAGGATGCAAGGCTTGTGGAAGCAGGCATAAATGAGGGCTGCGGTACTGATGCACCCGGCAGCTTCATTGCCTGGCTTTGCAAAAAAACCGAGGTACACGCAATGGAAATGCCGGGCTCACGCTACGACATCGGCAATCTTGAAAGCTACGAAAAGGTCAAGGCTGAGTACAAGGGCATCACAAAATAAATAAAAGAGTTAAGGACTGTATTTTTGCAGTCCTTTTTTCCTTGCAAAAGGCTTTTGGTTCTGTTAGAATACATACATAATCTTCAGGCGGTGATAATTATGGAAAAATGGAAATATATTGACCCTATGATAGGAACAGTCGGCGACGGGCAGGATGAAAGCCCTCACGGCGGCGGAAAGGTGCATCCCGGTGCCTGCCTTCCCGGAGGTATGGTACAGCTGGCCCCCGACACGGTAACGGGCGGTGACAACGGCACGGGCTACAATTACTGTATGGACACAATTGAGGGCTTCAGCTTCAATCATATGAGCGGTATAGGATGGTACGGAGACCTTGGAAACATTCAGATTATGCCCGTAACGGGAGAAACGGATTTACGCTCAGGCACCAACAGCTTTATACCCTTCAACAAGGGCACCGAGGGTTGGAAATCTGCATTTTCCCACGAAAAAGAGTGTGCAGAGGCGGGCTATTATTCCGTCTCTCTTGACCGCTACAGCATATTCGCTGAAGCGACGGTTGCTCAGCACACGGGATATCTGCGTATTACCTACCCCGAAGGCAGCGATAAAAGGGCAATAATAAACCTTTCAAGACGAATCGGCGGCAAGGCAGACTCTGTAAAGGCTGAAATTGTATCCGAAAACCGTATTGAGGGTACTGTTTTCTGTTCTCCCAAGGGCGGCGGCTTCGGACTGGGCCACGGCAATATTTCCTACAATCTTTCCTTTGTTATGGAATTTTCCCGTGCTCCGAAAAAGCTTAAATTCTTCGCAAATGAGGAATTTTTGAATGAAAATCTCACAAAAGCGGAGCACGAGGATCTCGGAATCCTTGCATTTTTCGATGAAAGCTCTGGCCCCGTTATTATAAAATGTGCAATTTCTTATACAGACCTTGAGGGTGCAAAAAAGAACTTTCTTGAAACGGAAGGCTTTGATTTTGACTGTGTACGCAAAAACGCACAGAAGGTTTGGGAAGAGGTTCTTGACTGCGTAAACGTTGAGGGCTCTGACGAAACTGACCTTAAAATATTCAACACCTGCCTTTACCACACGCTTCTCGACCCCAGAAGCGCTACTGATGTTGACGGAAGATTCTCCATTGAATGTGAGACTATGAAGGATGACAGCTATACCCACCGCACAATGTTCAGCGGATGGGATGTTTACAGAAGCGAATTCCCTCTTCTCTCCATTATCCGCCCCGATATGGTAAACGATACGGTAAATTCTCTTCTTAAAATTGCCCTTAACAAAAATTCCTCCTTCCCCCGCTGGGAGCTTATGGGAATCAATGCCGGCTGTATGGTAGGCGACCCCGGCCTTATTATGGTATCGGACGCTTACATCAAGGGAATCAGAAATTACGACTGCGAAAAGGCTTACGAAATCGGAAAAGCCTCCACATTGTCGGAAACAGAGCTTTTCGGACGCAAATTCGAGGTAAATCACCCCACCTGCAGGCAGTTCAAGGAAAACTGCTACTCCCCCGACAGAATCAGCGATACCCTCGAATATCTTCTTTCGGACTACTCGATTTCCCGTTTTGCGAGAGCAATGGGCAAAACCGGAGATGCTGAAATTTTTGAAGGAAGAGCCAAGAGATATAAAGAAAACTACAATCCCCTTCTGGGCTTTATGGCACCGAGAAAGGAAAACGGAAAATTCCGCCTCATGTGGGGCAGATATGACGACAACTACTGTGTGGAAAGCAATATTTTCCAGCAGTCTTGGTTTGTGCCCTATGATGTTAAGGGCCTGAGCGAGCTTTTCGGAAAAAAACGCACAATCCGACTTCTTGAAACATTCTTCAGAAAGGCAAAATTAAGCGCGCTCTGGAGCAATGACTACAACCATTCCAATGAGCCCTGCCACAACATAACCCACTATTTCAGCATGCTGGGACTTCCCCACCGCACACAGTACTGGACAAGACGTGTGCAGAAGGAATCCTACCGCACGGGAGCCTACGGCTTCTGCGGAAACGAGGACGTAGGACAGCTGTCCGCATGGTATGTTTTATCCGCCTTGGGCTTTGCACAGGTGTGTCCCGCCACTCCTTATTATTTCATAAACACTCCCCTTTTCAGAAAGGCCCGAATAAAGCTCAATAAGGATTACCACTCAAGAGCAGTTGCAGACACCTTCACGGTTATCTGCGATAAGGATCCTCTCAAGTATCCCTACATAAAGAAGGCTCAGCTTAACGGAAAAGAGATAAAGACAGCTTATCTTACCTATGAGGAAATTACCGCAGGCGGTGTTTTCAGTCTGACATTATCAGAAACACCCTGCGAAAATGCTCTGACAGAGGCTCCCGAAAGCTTTTTCTGACAAAAAAACTCTCGGCACTATATTTTTTCCCTGTTCATTGACAGCGTCTTCCCTCCGGGTCCCCTTTTAT
Source organism: Clostridia bacterium (assembly GCA_017625435.1). Taxonomy (GTDB): domain Bacteria; phylum Bacillota; class Clostridia; order Oscillospirales; family Acutalibacteraceae; genus RUG806. The sequence goes on along the minus strand of JAGAKX010000010.1, from coordinate 6,842 downwards.
TATTTTAACATAATTATGAGAGGGGGAATAATGCCGGGCGTATATATGTGAAAAACGTTCATTTTACAAAAAAATATGAGCACAAAAAAGTCCTTGCATTTTTTTCTTTGTTAATATATAATAAATAACCGAATGAATTTTTGTAATTATTTCCGAAAGGATGTTTTGACAGATGGCAGAAGAAAAGATTATTAATGCTCCCGAAGAAACTGCTCCCGAGCAGGATATAAACGAATTAAAGAAAATCCGTCTTGAAAAACTGGCTGCCCTGCAGGAAAAGGGCTGTGACCCCTTCCAGATCACCAAGGCAGAACAGACGATTCACTCAGCCGAAATCAATGAAAGATTTGAAGAGCTTGAAAATCAGGACGTCTGCATCTGCGGCAGAATCAAGACCTGGAGAGATATGGGCAAGGCCAACTTCATTGACGTTTACGACCGCGACGGCAGAATGCAGGTTTACGTAAGACGTGACGACATCGGCGAAGAAGCTTTCGATGAATTCAAAAAGTGGGATATCGGTGATATTGTTGAAGTAAAGGGCTTTGTTTTCAGAACAAGAAGAGGCGAAATTTCCGTTCATTGTAAGGAAATCAGGCTTCTTACCAAGTCACTTCTTCCCCTTCCCGAAAAGTACCACGGACTTACAAATGTTGATACCCGTTACCGTCAGCGTTATCTTGACCTTATTGTTAATCCCGAGGTTATGGATACCTTCAAGAAGCGTTCACAGATTATAAAGGAAATCAGAAACTTCCTTGACGGCAGAGATTTCATTGAGGTTGAAACTCCCATGCTGGTTTCAAATGCCGGCGGTGCAGCAGCACGTCCCTTTGAAACTCATTACAACGCACTTGACGAGGACGTTAAGCTTCGTATTTCACTTGAATTATACCTCAAGAGACTTATTGTCGGCGGTATGGAAAGAGTTTACGAAATCGGCAGAGTTTTCCGTAACGAGGGTGTTGATACACGCCACAATCCCGAATTCACTCTTATGGAGCTTTATCAGGCATACACCGACTACGAGGGTATGATGGAGCTTACCGAAAGTATGTTCCGTTACCTTGCAAACAAGGTTGTGGGCTCTGCAGTGCTCAGCTACAACGGTACCGTAATCGATATGGAAAAGCCCTTCAAGAGAATCACAATGACAGATGCCATCAAGGAATATGCAGGCGTTGACTTCACAACCGTAAAAACCGATGAAGAGGCTCAGGCTATTGCCAAGGAGCACCACGTTGAATTTGAAAAGCATCACAAGAAGGGCGACATTATGAACCTTTTCTTCGAGGAATTCTGCGAAGAAAAGATGATTCAGCCCACCTTCGTATGCGACCATCCCATTGAGGTTTCTCCCCTTACAAAGAAAAAGCCCGGCTCAAACGGTCTTGTTGAGAGATTCGAGCTTTACATCTACGGCAGAGAAATGTGCAACGCTTACTCCGAGCTCAATGACCCCATCGACCAGAGAGAGCGCTTCGCAGCTCAGGAAGAGCTCTTTGCAAAGGGTGACGAGGAAGCAAACCACACAGACGAAGACTTCCTTACAGCTCTTGAATACGGTATGCCTCCCACGGGCGGTATCGGCTACGGAATCGACCGTCTTGTAATGCTCCTTACCGACTCCCAGGCAATCCGTGACGTCCTCCTGTTCCCCACAATGAAGAGTCAGGATAAGTAAGAGATTAACGGATATTATCGACTGCTTATAAAAACAGATATAAGACCTTGAGGCTGAGGCTTCAGGGTCTTAATTTTTGCGTTATGATTCCGACACGTCTTAAAACCTGTTACATACGTTAAAATCAGTATCTGAAACGGTGGAAAAAGTATGTTAATAACAGAGTTTTTTGCTGTCTCTGAAAAAAATGAAAAAAATTTAAGTTTTTTACAAAAAAACTGTTGACAAACGAAAAAGACAGGATTATAATGCAATCATCACTTTAGTGCATAAAAGCTTTAAAGCGATGCATCTTTAAATTATTAAAGCAAAAAAAACGGAGATGATTCTATCATGAAAACAACAAAAAGATTAATCGCAGTCCTTCTCTCACTCGTGTTTGTCTGCGGTGCATTCGCTGCATGCGGCGAAAGTAACGAAGAGACAACCACAGCAACAACCGACAAATATAAAATCGGTATCGTTCAGCTTGTAGAGCACGTTGCTCTTGACGCTGCCACAGAAGGCTTCAAGCAGGCTGTTATCGACGAGCTCGGTGAAGAGAATGTTGAATTTGACGTTCAGAACGGTCAGAACGACCCTCAGACCTGTTCAACAATCGCAAATCAGTTTGTATCAAACAAGGTCGACCTTATTATGGCAAACGCAACACCTGCTCTTCAGTCTGCAGCTGCTGCAACAGCAGACATCCCGATCCTCGGCACATCTGTTACAGAATACGGCGTTGCTCTTAACATCCAGGACTTCAACGGCACGGTAGGCGGTAACATTTCAGGTACATCTGACCTTGCTCCCCTTGACAAGCAGGCTGCAATGATTACAGAATGGTGCCCCGATGCAAAGACAGCAGGTCTTCTCTACTGCTCAAAGGAAGCAAACAGCCAGTATCAGGTAGACGTTGTTAAGGCTGAGCTTGAAAAGGCAGGTCTTACAGTAACACTTTATCCCTTCTCTGATTCAAACGACCTTGCTCAGATTTGCACAACTGCCGCTGACAACAGCGATGTAATCTATGTTCCCACAGATAACACAGTTGCTGAAAACACAGGCATTATTGATAACATCTGTGAGCCCAAGAAGGTTCCCGTTATCGCCGGTGAAGAAGGCATCTGCTCAGGCTGCGGTATCGCAACACTTTCAATCAGCTATTATGACCTCGGTTACACAACCGGTAAGATGGCAGCACAGATTCTCAAGGGCGAAGCTGATGTTTCAACAATGGCAATCGGCTATGCAGAAACTCAGACACCCAAGTACAACAAGCAGAATTGTGATGCTCTCGGCATTACTCCTCTCGAAGGATATGTTGCTATTGAAGCTGAATAATCGTACATAAACACTTACAGGGGGAATCGTGAATTCTCCCTGTATATCAACTGTTTACACAAGGAGAAACAAATGGAAATTTTACAACAGCTACTTAACGCCTTGCCCGGCTCTGTTTCTCAGGGCCTTATCTGGGGTATTATGGCAATAGGCGTTTATATTACATTCCGCATACTTGATGTTGCTGACCTTACTGTTGACGGCTCTTTTGCAACAGGCGGCGTTGTTGCGGTTATGCTTATTCTTAACGGCTGGAATTTATGGCTGGCAATGCTTGTTGCCTTTATTGCAGGACTTCTGACCGGTGCAGTTACGGGTCTTCTGCATACTCTTATGGGAATTCCCCCGATTCTTGCAGGTATACTTACACAGCTGTCTCTTTATTCAATAAACCTCAAGCTTTTAGGCAAGGCAAATCAGTCCGTAAATGTCAATCAGACAGACCTTCTGGTATCCCTTCGCTGGGTAAGAGATTTTGCTTTCCATAATCCCCTCATTACCGTAGGTCTGGTTACAGTCATTCTTATTGCTGTTCTTTACTGGTTCTTCGGCACGGAAATGGGCTGTGCGCTTCGTGCAACGGGTGCAAACCTCAATATGAGCCGTGCACAGGGCATAAACACAAGCTTCAACAAGGTGCTCGGAATTATGCTTTCAAACGGACTCGTGGCTTTTTCGGGAGCATTCCTTTCACAGTATCAGGGCTTTGCAGACGTAAAGCAAGGTCAGGGTGCTATCGTTATAGGTCTTGCAGCCGTGATTATCGGTGAAGCCGTTTTCGGAAAAATCTTCAAGAACTTCGCCCTGAGACTTCTTTCGGTTTCTCTCGGCTCAATCATTTATTACATCGTTGTGCAGACCGTTATCACACTCGGACTTGACGCAAACCTTCTCAAGCTTCTTTCTGCTGTTATTGTTGCAATTTTCCTTGCAATTCCTTACTGGAAAAGACAGTACAAAGCAAAGCACATGGTAAAAAACAAAGGGGGCAAGGCAAATGCTTGATATAAAAAATGTAGAAAAAACCTTTAACCCCGGAACTATCAATGAAAAGAAAGCTCTTAACGGCATAAATCTTCATCTTAATGAAGGTGATTTTGTAACGGTTATCGGTGGTAACGGTGCAGGTAAATCAACAATGCTCAATATGGTTTCGGGTGTTTATCCCGTGGACTGCGGAAGTATTGTTATTGACGGCATTGATGTCACGAAGCTTCCCGAATACAAGCGTGCAAAGTATCTCGGCAGAGTTTTTCAGGACCCTATGACGGGTACTGCGGCAGATATGCAGATTGAAGAAAATCTTGCCCTTGCCGCAAGAAGAGGAAAAACAAGACTGCTTCGCGTGGGAATCACAGCCAAGGAGAGAAAGGAGTATAAGGAGCTTCTTAAAATCCTTGACCTCGGTCTTGAGGAAAGACTTACTGCAAAGGTCGGCCTTCTTTCAGGCGGTCAGCGTCAGGCTCTTACGCTTCTTATGGCAACACTCAAAAAGCCGAAGCTGCTTCTCCTTGACGAGCACACTGCGGCCCTTGACCCCAAGACGGCTAAAAAGGTGCTTGATATTACTGAGGAAATTGTCAGTAAAAACAACCTCACCACAATTATGATTACTCACAATATGGCAGATGCCATAAGAGTCGGCAACCGTCTTATTATGATGAACAACGGCAAAATTATTTTTGACGTTTCAGGCGAAGAAAAGAAAAAGCTCACCGTATCAGACCTTCTTGAAAAATTCAAGGTTTCTGCAGGTGAGGAGCTTAATAACGACAGAATTTTACTTTCCTGATAATCTTTTTTGTTGTGTTTTTATATGAAAGCAATGTCCGCTGCAGAAAACTGCAGCGGGCATTGCTTTATCCGGGACTGATTATCAAATAAGCTATTATAATAAATTATCAAAAACATAGAAGTGACTAAAGATAAACTTATGGCAAAAATGATTTTATATCCAATAGCCACGGAATATGTAACTGCACAAACAAACAAGGCCAAACAGCAGAACAGCGGGAATCAGTACAAATAAAATTATCAGCAAAACTTTCAATGCTTTATTCGGCATCTTATTAATTTGATATTTCATTTTATTGATAAACGATTTAAACGGCATAACAAGAATCGTAACAATAAGCTCTAATATGTCTTCCATTATATCAACTCCTGTGTTCATTTTAGCATATCTGCTTAAGCTTTTCAACACTGCCGTAAATAACATAAAACTGAATAGTCTTGAAATCCGAAAGAAAAAAATTTATAATAAAGAATGAAAAACAGTCAGAGGAGATGAAACAATGGATTTCCGTATATTTTTTATGTTTTTTGCAATATCGCTTCTGTCTTTTTTCAATTGCAGAAATTCAGCTGCCGGGATGATTACAGAAATAGGAATAAACAAACGGTTTTATCCGAAACACTATACTGTATTACCCAAAAAACTAAAAAAACTACTCAGAATTAAAAACACAACCGTTCCGAAATTTTTATTATACGAGCTTTTTGTTTCCCTGTTGTTTGCATTGCTGTTCCCCATTAATACGGTTATATGTCTGTGCTTCAACGGAAATAAAGATATCGTCGGAATTCTTATAATGATACATACAGTTCTGATTATTATTAATCTTTTTTATTTTTTAATAATGTCAACAATATTCAAGCATAAACAATAAAAAAACAAAGCAGTTCTCTGATCCTTTCACAATCGGAGAACTGCTTATATATTTATTTCAATCAAAAAAGTCATCGCCTTTTTTTGAAAAAACAATCAATTCGTATTTACTGCTCTTTCTCGGTCTTTACATAATCTGTAGCCTGTTCTGATGCAGTTTCTTTACACTTTCGCACCGCTTATATGACCGTTCTTCATGCTATAAAACGAATTTGCAGGGGATAATAAACTTTATATTCTTATATTTTTACCCGATTTTCTTTGTTTCGGTGGGAACATATAGTTTTATTTATCTTCTGAAAACTGTTTTTCCTTTGATTTTAATTTTAGTATGCCATTGGACTCACTCTCTCTGAATTTTTGCTTTGAGTTTTTGAATTAAGCTTCAGTAAACCTTTGGTCTCACACTTTCTTTATCTTTTTAGTTTTTCCTGAGATTAATTAAGCTAAACCTTCGGTCTCACACTTTCTTAATTTTTTGGGTTTACTCCGATAAACGCTCTTCATCTTCTATTAAAAAGGATGGTACTTTTATATCAGTCGGGTTTGCAATTGATTTTTTAAGAGCTGTTATTTATCGGTAAATTCAGGACTCCTTTTCAGGAATTCCTTTCATCGGGAAGAAAGCTTAGTTGTACATCGGACTCACTCTCTCTTGAATTTTTTCGCAAAGCTCCGCCTGTCATAAAAATTGCAGAATTTTGTCTTTTTTTAATTTCACTACTGTATCTGTTCTTTTTATTTCACACGGAAATGAATGTTTCTGAACTGTTTTTCAAGTTCTGTCTTCAGTTGTACATCGGACTCACTCTCTCTTTGATATTTCAGAAAACCTTCTGTTCTCTGCGTCTTCATATTACCACAGGTCAATATATTCTGTCAACGGTTTTTGAACACTTTTTTAATATTTGTACAAGTTTCACAAAAGGGTAAATTGTGTTAAATTTTTGACATTTTCGGCTTTTTGCTCTTTTGTGCAATTTGACGAAAAAAAAGCTCCCCCATACGGAAGAGCCGGAAATACAATAAATCATAATTTAACGGATAATTTGCCGTATGTATCGTAGGGGAGGGGTCTCCCCTCCCGTTTCCGAGGGTTGTTATTTTTTGCAAACGAAAGTTACAAAAGTTATGTAACGGGCGGGGCAACCCCGCCCCTACCGT
>JAGAKX010000009.1 GCA_017625435.1 Clostridia bacterium | reverse complement strand
TATTCAGCCTTGAACTGAGCAGCGAGCTCCTTGAGGTCTTCAGCTGTAAGGTCAACGTCCTGAGTAACGCCCTTTTCTTCCTTCATCTTGTCAATAAGCTCTTCGAAGTACTTCTTACCAACTTCCATAACAACGTCGGAGTACATCTGGATGAATCTTCTGTAGCAGTCATAAGCCCAACGAGCGTTGCCGGACTTAGCAGCCATAACTTCAACAACTTCTTCGTTAAGACCGAGGTTGAGGATTGTATCCATCATACCGGGCATGGAAGCACGGGCACCGGAACGAACTGAAACAAGAAGGGGCTTTTCAAGGTCGCCGAACTTCTTGCCGGTGATTTCTTCCATCTTAACGATGTATTCCATAATTTCAGCCTGAATCTCATCATTGATCTTACGGCCGTCTTCATAGTACTGTGTGCAAGCTTCTGTTGTGATTGTGAAGCCCTGGGGAACGGGAAGACCGATTTTTGTCATTTCAGCAAGGTTAGCACCCTTACCGCCGAGAAGGTCGCGCATGGAAGCGTCGCCTTCTCTGAACAAATAAACGAATTTTTTGCTCATTTTTATTCCTCCAAATCTTTTATGCAGACCGGATTTTTCCGCATCCGCTATTTTACTTTTTATGTAAACAGCATTACGCCCGTTTAACCTTATACATTATAACAAATTTGAAACCGGATTTGCAAGTCAATTTTTTGATAAATCCACGCAAAAAGTGTACTTTTTTTTGTATAACCTTGCCAATAAACAGCAAAAGCGGTGCTTTCTAAAAAGAAAACACCGCAGCTTTTACTTTATACGCCGAAGAACCACTTCATAAGGTCACGGAAGAATTTCATCATATTGAAAAGAAAATCCTTAAGAGTTGAAAAGGATTCCTTTTCAAGGTTTGCAACATAGATGTAAAGGTCCTCACGGACATTCTCAATTGTATAAACGCCGTCTTTGTCCGGCTCAATAATATAACCGTATTCGCTTTCAACACCGAGAACAACATCTGCTTCATAGTGAGTGTTTGCAACCTTGAGAACGGTTGTCTGGTCAAAAGCGTGGCCGTTTATAGCCTCAGCAGTAAACTGAAATGTTCCGCCTTCAATAACGTAATTTGTACCTGACACACTTGTAATCGCAAGCTTTTCTGCACAAGCGGGAGCTACGTTTACAAAATAGGAGTTTGTGAAATTGTCACCCTCTGCTGCAAAGACCATAAGAGAACAGCAGGAAAATGCGATAATCACCGCAAGAATAACCGAAATTAACTTTTTCATATAAATCATCCTTTCGTCATTGGATATACGAAAATATTATATTACAGAAATAAGGAAAAATCAAGTGGCAATTGCAAAGCCCCGATATTATTATCTTCCGTGTGTCGGATAACAAAGTTTTTATTTACAATTTGTCTATTGACAAATCGCACACAAATTAATATTATATATAAGGTATAAAAATTTGACCGCACATTAACGGAGGTATTTTTATGAAACTCAGAAAAGTTCTCGCTCTTGTGCTCGTTGCAGTAATTTTAGCTTCCTGCACAGCATGTACAACTATTGAACTCGTAATTCCCGTTGTTGGTGTTCCTGCCGGCAATGTAAGCACAGATACGCAGACTCCTCCTGAACAGCAGACTCCCCCTGTTCAGCAGACTCCTTCTCAGGAGCAGACAACTGCTGCACAGCAGACCCCCTCTCAGGAGACCACCACAGCTGCTCAACAGAATCCCTCTCAGGAAACAACAACTCAGGCTCCCGCACAGAATAACGGCGCTCCCACAGCAAAGGCAGACATCGTAAAGCTTTACTGTGATGCTTACAATAAGCTGAGCACCGCTTCCTCTATCAAGAGAACCTATGACTATACATCAAACTACAACAAGATTCTTGATATTGACGGCGGCAATACAACACTTGCAAAGCGCGCTGATAAGCTTATGGGTATGTTTATGAAGGAAAACACCGAAGAAATTGACTTCACTGTAGCAGATCTTCCTCCCGTAGGTGCATCAACAATCAACATTGACCCCGCTCTTATTGCAAACGCAACCTGCAAGGATATGGGCGACTACTATGAGGTAGTTCTTTCTTCAACCGGTACAGCCGCAAACCGTGAGGTTGACTCTCCTCCCCTCACAGGCTCTGCAGGCTCCTTCGGTCCTCTTCTTAAGGCAGAAGACGTTTCAAGTGCAGCAGCAGGCTTCGTTGAATTCCAGGGTCTTCACACCTATTATGAAACAGCAACAGTCAAGGCAAACATCACAAAGGATGGCAAGATTACCGCTCTTGAATTCAACACTCCCTGCATTCTCCACTTCGACAGCGTTTCCGCTGTGAAGATTGTTAACGTTGGCGTTTGTGAGCTTGGTCTTCTCTTCCAGCAGAGATACAAGGTAACATACTGATTTCGCTTCCTGAGTCCGCTTCGGCAGACTCAGGATTTTTTTGCAAAAATTTACGGGTATCAACCTTCCGGCTGATACCCGAATTTTTCTTATAGAGCGTAAGCGGAACAAGGCGCCTTGCGCCTTCCTCAACATTTGCCGAAGGTAAATATATAACTGCCCGAAGGGCAATACTCTTTGCGGCAGCAATAATATCACTCATTCCGAAAGGAATGAATATCACTGCATAATTTGCTTCACAAATTATACTTATCCTTCTGTTTCCTTAATCCATTCGAGGCTGTCCTTAAGACTGTCGCGAAGGGGTCTGGGATTGTAGCCAAGCTCTCTCTGAGCCTTTTCATAGGAGAAATTACAGTTTGAAACAAGCTTTCTCACAGCGTAGCGTGTGAAGATGGGAGACTGCCCGGAAACCTTATAGAATACCTCCATAATGGGAGCCGCAAAATCAATAATGCCCTTACCGAGCTTGATTTTGGGAGGCTTGTTGCCGGAAACCTCGGCAAGAAGTCTTATGAATTCGTCCACTGAGCAGCTCTTGTTGCAAAGAAGATAAACTTCACCTGCACCGCCCTTGTCACCTGCTGCAATTGTACCGATAGCAACGTCTCTTACGTCAACAAAGTTATATGCACCGAAGGTCATTGTAATGGGGAATTTACCTGAGGAGAACATTCTTACCATACTGCCGATACTGGAAACCTTGAAGTCATAGGGTCCCATACAGGCACTGGGCTGACAGACAACAGTTTCAAGGACGCCGGGCTCGTTTGCGGCAAGCACCTTTGCAGTTGCCTGCGCCTTTGTCTTGGCATAAGTTCCATCAAGCTTATCGGGGTCATAATCATAAACCTCTGTCATAAGCTGATTGTCGGGAAGGGGAATATATGTATCAACGCTTGACATATAAACAAGCTTCTTTACACCCGTTGCCTTGCAGGCCTTAATGACATTCTCTGTTCCGGTTACATTTACCTTATAAACAAAATCCTCATTGCCGGGCTTGATTTCAACACAGCCTGCAACGTGGTAAACGATGTCGCAGTCCTTGAAAGCCTCAAGAAGAGAATCATAATCGGTAATGTCACCCTTAACCTTTGTGCAGGTAAGTCCGCCAAAATAACCGGGATCCTTTCTTAAAAGAATTCTTGTTTCTCTGTCGGTGTAGTTCTGCAGCTCTTTAAGAATCGCAAAGCCTACGTGACCGGTAGCACCGGTAAGACATACATTGAATTTTTCCATTTCTTTCATCCTCTTTCAATATCAAAGTAAAAGATAAACATAATTATAGATTCCGTAGCAGTAAATGCCGAGACCTGCTACGATGAATATGTGAAAAAGAGAGTGAATATATCTCTTTTTTGCACCGATTTTATAAAGCACACAGCCTATAAGAAGCACAATTCCCCCGGCAATCAGAGAGGCAAAGGCTCCCTTAGGAAGGGCTATATATGTGGGAGCACCGATAACGGCACACAGGGCTGAGGTTACAATATACATTGCCATACGGAGATTCTTGAATTTTCCGAAAAAGAAAATTGTAAGAATAAGACCTGCAATAACACTTCCCCAGCACATCACCAGCATCAGCACAGCCCCTAATGTACTTCCTCTTTCATAAACTATGGGAACACAGCCCGTAACGGTGCCTGCAACGGAAAAGAATATTGCGCTGTGGTCCGTTACTCTGAGAATCTTCCTTATATACCCGTGCTTTGCGGCGTGATAACACACGGATGCCGTGAAGCACATTGCATTTCCTATAGCGTAAAGCCACAGACAGACAAGAGGAAAAAGCTCTCCCTTACAAAGGGGAAGACATTTTATGAGCATAAAAAGAGGAATACCGAGCCCCGCAAAATGGGTCAGCACATTAAGAATCTCTTCTCCTCTTGTGTAATTTACAAGCTCTACGCTCTCGAATCTGTTTTTCATAGCTTTATAATTGTATTGAAGTTATCGGGAAAAGACGGATACATAAGCTCTTTAGTAAGAGCTGCTATCTGATCCGTGGTTTTAAGAATTCCTGCCTTTTTGCCGTCCTTAAGGGGCAGCCTTCTTATGATGCGAGAAGGAAGTCTTCCCACGCTTACGACAACCTCTTTTTCGGCAGAGGAAGCATCCTTCACGGAATAAGAGCCGTCAAAAACGCTTAAGAATACCCTTGAAACAAGGTCAAGAAGCAGTAAATTCTTAATCTCCCTCAGATGCTTTTTATCAATAGCCTTTCCGAGGGTAAGGAAATTGATAAGCCTTCCCGCACCGCCGCATTTTGCCTTCAGAAGCTTCTTGCAGACAAAACGGATTACGGGATACAAAAGGTCATAGGAAGGGATTTTTATGCCGTTGGCACGGAGCCTTTCGTAAAAATCCTGTTTATCGCTCTTTCCTGCCTCAAGAAGATTAAAGAGCACTCCTAAAGTGTGTTTTTTCAGATATTCGTCGGTGTATTTTTCACCGTTATATGTAAATTCCTTCAGGAACTCAACATTAATTCTTGCATTTTCTCCGTCAAAGGTGAGATATGTCACGGGAGCAGGGTGCCCCGTAAGAGAGCCGAGATTAATCTGAGTAATTTTATTGCCCTTTTCGGTTACAAATTCCGTGGTCCTCTGCATATGGGAATGCCCCGTAAACATAAGTCTCAGCCCGTGGTCCGCAAGAACGGAAGCCACACGGAAATTGTCCCCTATTGACTGTCCCGAATTTATAAAACGGCAGAAGGGATGAAGAAGCAGATGATGCTCCATAGCGATTACCCTTGAGCCCTCCGCCTTTGCCTTATCGAGCTGACGGCACATCCAGGCAAGGTGTTCGTCGCTGTAGCCGGAGCTGCCTCCGGGTCCGTCGCAGTCATCGTGCACGGCAAGAAGCCGAAGCCCTTCTGTCACCTGAAAGCATCGGGAAACAAGCCCTATGGGGGTGACATAGGAAGAAATGCAATCCTTTTCACCGAAGCACTTATACCATTCGGTCAGCTCTTCGGGAGACAATGTCTCAACATCGTGAAAGATTTCCGTTCCCTCAAAGCGTCTCGGATTACGGTCCGAGCACCAGTCGTGAGTAGAGGTTATAACGTAAAGCTTTTTCTTTTCGTCAAAACGAGAAAACCTCTCTTTTACCTCCTCGTGGGAGCACTTTTCTCCGTCATTGGTAATATCGCCCGCAATACACACGCAGTCCGTGTTTTCACCAAGGAATTTTGCGAAGGCGCTGTCAAGAATCGCACCCGTTTCCTTAAGGCACTTCTGGTCGCTTCCTTCTCTGAGCTCATAGGCTCTGCCCGTATTACCGAGCTTTTCCGAATAGTGGTGTATATCCGCAATAAACGCAATTCTGTAATCCGACATATTTCTTCCCTTTCTCAATAATTCTCTTCCCATTTATGAATAAATTATAAATTAAATGTGTTCCGTTGTCAACAAAAGAATGACACTCCGTCAGTATTAAAAATTTTGAGTTAGCATATTTACTTTTCCCGAGACTTGTAATATAATTTACTTTGTATATTTATAAACAAAGGATGAAGAAAAATGACAGACTTTGAAAGACTCAGCGAACTTTTATTCCCGGGCATAGACAAGACTATAGCTGACTATGAAGAAATGTATCCCAAGAGAAATCTCTCAGAGGGTGCAAAGGTAACACGTTTTGCTCCCAGCCCCACAGGCTATATGCACATAGGCAATATGTTCTCCTGCCTTATTGACCGTCTCGCAGCCTCCACGGAGGACAGCGTTTTTTATCTCCGTATAGAGGACACAGACAAAAAAAGAGAGGTTCACGATGCTATCGACAAGATAATTGAGGGTCTTACAGCCTTCGGCATTGCTCCCACAGAGGGTGCAACGGGCACAGACACCGAAAAGGGTGCTTACGGTCCCTATAAGCAGAGCCGCAGAAAAGACATTTATCAGGCTTTTGCAAAGGAGCTTGTAATAAAGGGCTTCGCATACCCCTGCTTCTGCACGGAGGAGGACCTGAATGCTCTTCGTGAGAATCAGGAAAAGGAAGGAGCAAACCCCGGCTACTACGGAAAATATGCCGCCTGCAGAAATCTTACAATAGAAGAGCAGGAAGAAAAAATAAAGGCAGGTGTTCCCTACACCGTGCGTCTTCGCTCCGACGGTGACGAAAGCAGAAAGATTATTGTAGAGGACCAGATAAAGGGAAAAATCGAAATGCCCGAAAATATTCAGGATCTTGTTCTTCTCAAGACCGACGGCATTCCCACCTACCACTTCGCACACGCAGTTGACGACCATCTTATGAGAACCACCCATGTTGTCCGCGGCGACGAGTGGATTTCTTCCCTTCCCTTACACATTCAGCTTTTCAAACTTTTAGGCTACAAGGCTCCCAAATTCGCACACATCTCCCCCATTATGAAGCTTGATGACGGAAACAAGAGAAAGCTTTCCAAGAGAAAGGACCCGGAAGCAAGTGTCAGCTTCTATGTTGAACAGGGCTTCCCTGCAGACGGCGTCATAGAATATCTTATGACCCTCGCTAATTCAAACTTCGAGGACTGGAGAAAGGCAAATCCCACAGCGGACAAGTACTCCTTCCCCTTCTCCTTCAAGAAAATGAGCTCCTCGGGTGCGCTTTTCGATATTCTTAAGCTCAACGACATCTGTAAGAACATTGTTTCTCTTATGACGGCAGACCAGGTTTACGAAAACACCGTAGCCTGGGCAAAGACTTATGATGAAGAGCTTTATGACCTCTTCACCGCAGACCCCTCTTATGCAAAGGCAATTCTCAACATTGACCGTGAAACACCCAAGCCCCGTAAGGACATCATTACATGGTCGGATGTAAAGGGCTACGTTTCATATATGTACGACAGCCTTTACGTAAATGAAGCAGCTCTTCCCGAAAATATAAAGGCAGAGGATGCAAAGGCAATTATTGATGCCTATAAGAACGTTTTCGACGAAAACGATGACAAGGACACGTGGTTCTCAAAAATCAAGGACCTCTGCGAGCCCCTGGGCTTTACACCCAATGTTAAGGAATTCAAGAAGAATCCCGATGCCTTCAAGGGTCACGTAGGTGATGTTTCAACTGTTATACGTGTTGCGGTAACAGGCAGAACCAACACCCCCGACCTTCACGCAATTCTTAAGAATCTCGGCAGAGAAAGAGTATTTGCAAGACTTGACAGCTTCAGAGCATCTTTATAATAAGCGAAAGGAACAAAACTAAAATGGCTGAAATTGAAACCTCTGCTCTTTCGAGCAATTTTATACACGACTTCATTGACGAGGACCTTGCCGCAGGTGTAAACACCCGTGTGCAGACCCGTTTCCCTCCGGAGCCCAACGGCTATCTTCACATCGGCCACGCAAAGGCTATCTGCATTGACTTTGCAACGGCTGAAAAATACGGCGGTATCTGTAATCTCCGTCTTGACGACACAAACCCCTCAAAGGAAGACGTTGAATACGTTGAATCCATTATGGAGGACATCAAGTGGCTGGGCTTTAACTGGGAAAATGTTTACTATGCTTCCGAATATTTCGATTTCATTTACGAATGTGCAATAAAGCTCATCGAAAAAGGCAAGGCTTATGTCTGCGACCTTACTGCTGATGAAATGCGCGAATACCGCGGTACTCTTACAGAGCCGGGCAAAAACAGCCCCTACAGAGACAGAAGCGTAGAAGAAAACCTCCGTCTTTTCAAGGAAATGACAGAGGGCAAGTATGCAAACGGTGAAAAGGTGCTCCGTGCAAAAATTGATATGGCTTCCCCCAATCTCAATATGCGCGACCCCGTAATTTACAGAATTATGCACGTTTCCCACCATCAGACCGGTGACAAGTGGTGCGTATATCCTATGTATGACTTCGCGCACCCTCTTTCCGATGCAAAGGAAAATGTAACATATTCGCTGTGCTCTCTCGAATTCGAAAACCACAGACCTCTTTACGACTGGTTCATAAAGGAAATCGGCTTCGAGGAGCCCCCCAGACAGATTGAATTTGCACGTCTTAACATCAACTACTGCATTACAAGTAAGAGAAGAAACATCCGTCTTGTAACAGACAAGCTGGTTTCCGGCTGGGACGATCCCAGAATGGCAACAATCTGCGGTATGAGAAGAAGAGGCTATCCTGCAAAGGCTATAAGAAGCTTCATTGAAAAGGTCGGCGTTTCAAAGGCTTACAGCGTTGTTGACTACGGTCTTCTTGAAAGCTGTGTAAGAGACGAGCTCAATGCCAACGCCCCCCGTGCCATGGCAGTTTTAGAGCCTCTTAAGGTTATCGTTGACAACTACCCCGAGGGACAGACGGAAAAGCTTCTTGTTGACCGTCACCCCGACCACCCCGAAATGGGCAAGTCCGAGGTTACCTTCGGCAGAGAAATCTTTATTGAAAAGAACGACTTTATGATTGACCCTCCCAAGAAGTATTTCAGAATGTTCCCCGGCAACGAGGTACGCTTCAAGGGTGCATATTTCCTTACCTGCACATCCTACGAAACAGATGAAAACGGTGAGGTTACCTGCATACACTGTACCTATGACCCTGCTACCAAGGGCGGTGACACTCCCGACGGCAGAAAGGTAAAGGGTACAATCCATTGGGCAGGTCCCGATTCAATAAAGGCTGAGGTACGTCTTTATGACAAGCTCTTTGACGTTGAAGACCCCGCTTCAATTCCCGATGAGGAATTCGTTGATGCAATAAACAAGGATTCTCTTATCGTTCTTAAGGACTGCCTTGTTGAGCCCTGCCTTAAGGATGCAAAGGCAGAGGAATCCTTCCAGTTCGTAAGAAACGGCTATTTTGCAGTAGACAAGGACAGCACAGAAGGAAAGCTTGTTTTCAACAGAACTGTACAGCTCAACTCCTCCTACAAGAAATAAAGGTGATTTTATGAAATTACTTCACAGAATTATTACTCCCATTCTTTCGCTTATTATTCTCCCCGTAAGCTTCTTTCTTCCTATTTTCAGAATTCTCATAACCTCGGGCTTCAGCTCGGGAGAAACAAAGACCAATCTTCTTGATACCTTCGGGCTCAGCGAGTTCATAAGCCTTAACGATATAGTGAATCTTGCTATGAAGGCAAAGGAAGGAACAACGGGCAATCTTCTTACAACTATATGGAACGCCGTTTCGGGCGAAAAGAAGCAGGAAATTATTGATATGATACCGGGGCTTCATTGGGGTGCGGTATTTGCGGTATTTTTCGTAATCTGCATTATAACCGCTCTTGTTCTTGCGATAGTGGCAGCTGCAACAAAAAAGCCCGGCGCCTCCCTTATTCTCTCAGGCATCGGTGCGTTTTCGGCAGTTATTATGAATGCTTCCTTTGATGCTTTCGCAAAGCCCTTCCTTAACGGTGCATTCAATCTCAATACGATTCTCGGCACCACAAATCAGCTTCTCGGCTCACTTCTCGGCAATGTAGCCTCCATTGACTATATGAAACTGGGAATTGCCTATTCGGTTATACTTCTCATTTTCGTCATTACGGCAATTTTCAGTCTCTGCGCCGTAATGGAACAGAAGAACGGGGATAAATAATATGGATATGCTTATTGATGTTTTCGGTTGGTTCTGGCAGAATGTCACAAAGCCTCAGGACGACAAAAGAATTGCAACTCTTTCTCTGCCCGACGGCATAAAAGAGGTCTGCAACATTCCCTACACGGACTCGGGCAGTGAATATCATACCCTCGACGTTTACTATCCCGAAAATGCCAAAGGTCCTCTTCCCGTAATTATTGAAATTCACGGCGGCGGATGGATGTACGGCACAAAGGACCTTAACAAGATTTACGCACAGTATCTGGCAAAAAGAGGCTTTGTTGTTTTCAATTTAAGCTACCGCCTTGTGCCCGAGGTGTTTGTGCCCTCTCAGCTTCAGGACATTGCCCTTGCAATAAAAAAGGTAAAGGAAATTATGGCGGATTTTCCCTGCGATACCGACAGAATTATTCTCACGGGCGACTCTGCAGGCGGACAGCTTGCCGCCTTCACGGCAGCAATTTCGGAATCGGAAGATTTAAGATGCTGTTTTGACACAGTCGACCACGGACTTCACTTCAGCTGTCTTGTGCTGACTTCCCCCGTAGCTTATATGAACGATTCCCTTCCTATGGGTCTTTACTGCAGAAAAATGTGGGGCGAAAAGGGTAATAAAAAGAGCTCACGCCGTTATATGAACATTGATGAGCTTATCCGCGAGGTGCCCTCCTTTCCGCCCACAATCCTCACAACAAGTTCAGGCGATACCCTTGCCCTTAAGCAGACAAGAAAACTTTACAGAACACTTCTTGAAAACGGCATTGAGGCTCAGCTTCTTGATTTTCCCAAATTCGAAGGCAAGCACCTTCCCCACGTTTTCAGCGCACTTGAGCCCTATTCCAAGGCAGGAGCTCTCTGCATAGACAAGGTATGCGAGTTTATAAATCATAATTTATCAAAAGAGATGTGAGTACGGTAGGGGCGGGGTTTCCCCGCCCGTTTAAAAGGGTTGTTATTTTTAAATAAAAGTTACAAAAGCTATGTAACGGGAGGGGAGACCCCTCCCCTACGGATGCAAAGAAAAAAATACTTCTGTAAATTTTGTTTTATAGGGTGGTTTTATGAATAATATTATCAAAAATCTCGGTTTTCACCACGTAGCGCTCAGATGTAAGGATATTGAAAAATCCCTTTCAATGTATACTGCCCTCGGAATGCGTGAAAAGGTACGCTGGGGCGAGGGAGAAAGCCTTATAGTAATGCTCGACATCGGCAACGGTGACATAATTGAGCTTTTTGCCGACGGCGGAGACAAATACGCAGAGGAAGGCAAGTGGCAGCACTTCGCAATGTACTGCGATGACCCCGAAGCCGCATTCAACAAAGCGTTGGAAGCCGGCTTTACTCCCCTTACCTATCCCAAAACGGTACCCCTTGATTCAACCCCCGAAAAAATGTCCATCACCGTAGCCTTCGTCAAAGGCAACGATAATGAACAGGTAGAGTTTTTCAAGGGCTGAAAAATAAAAAATCAATAAAACAAAAAGTGTATTTCATTATACAAAAAAAGAGCTGTAAAGACCGCGTTGGTTTTTACAGCTCATATTATTTTACTTTATTGTCTTGTCAAAAACGATTGTCGTTATGCTTCGTGCGGAGAGGGTGTATTTTGTGCCGTTAATACAGTCTGCAACCTTTTCGCAGTTATGGTCCTTATCCGTCACATAAACGGCGGCACCGGGGTATTTTTCAAGGAATTTTATCTCCTTTTCCTTTTCCCCGTTATTCACAATTACAAGGACAGTCTTTTCTTCGTTCGTGAAAGCAACCTCCTGAAGATTCTCGTCCGTGCCGATGTCCTCAAAAACCTTTACTCTGGTCATACCGGGCTCAATAAAGGAGGTAAACTGCTTGAACGCCCAGTAGCGGTTGTACTTCTTTATTTCTCCGTCCTCTTCATAAAGCACACCGTCCCCGTTAAAGGCGGTCCAGCTCTGCCAGGAAACTGCATTGAGAAGCGTAAGGTCTTCAATAATTACATTTGCCATATAAAGACCGCTGTCTATGGTCTTTGAGTCAATGGTAAGAGGAAGCTCACACCATTCGCTCATTTCAAAAACCTTTCCGGGATATTTTTCGGCGAATGTGTTGCCGAAATTGGTCTTTTCGTTTTTATTGCCGTCAAGCCAGTAGGAATGTCCTGCAAAGGTATCACAATAAGCATTGACAGCCTCATTTTCAAAATACTTGAAAAGATAGTCATTATAGTCCCATGACAGCTGACCCGTTTCCATACCCGAAAGCTTGTAGGAGGTATTTCTCTTCTGCATTTCAGAAGCAAATTTTCCCATAAGCACGGCTACCTCTTCGGGCTCATAGTGACAGCCCTCCTGTCCGACCCATTCACCGCCCCAGTCCCACTGAGGCTCGTTTATGGGAGAAATATATGTTACGGGATAGCCTTCAGATACAAACCAATCGGCAATTGTCAGAACATAATCCACAAACTTATCGTAGTTCTCGGGAGGAAGATTTGACTGCTTTTTCTCAAATCCGCCGCTTGCGTGTCCGGAAACAGTCATAGAATAATGAGGACTGTTACAGAAAAGCACAACTTCCTTTGCGCCGTATTCTATAGCCTTGTCAAGCACACGTCTTGCGTTGGCGTCCCTTGTAAAATCGTAAACATACTCGCCCTTTTCCTCGTCAAACACATAAAAGCTTTCAGTTCTTCTTGTGGTGTCCCATATTCTCGAATCGGGATTATCCGCTTCACCGCCGCCGATATTATAGCGTATAACGTCAAGACCTAAGCCCTCTTCGTCGGAAAAGAGTGCCTTTGCTATTTCATCTGCCTTTTCCTCGGTATCAATAGTCTGCGCCCACCAACAGATTGAAGTGCCGAAATTACGGAAGGTCTGATATTCCGTAATATCCACAACGTCATAATACTGCTTTGTTTCAGCGCCGAAAAGACCTCCGATTCCTGCAATAATAAATGCCATAAGATAAGCCAACCCCTTGATAATCATACTTTTCCCCCTCGGTGTTTTATTATTTTTATAATAACATAATATATATGGAAAACGCAACACCGAAAATATTGAAAAAAGGACTGCTTCCCGTAGGGGAAACAGTCCTTAAGTTTTATCAGTAGATTGTAACTACAGTATCAGCAGAGATATTATCAACATTATAGATTGCGCTGTAGCTTGTTTTACCTGTAATGTGGTCATAGGAAGGAATCCATTCCGTCTGATATGTGCCGGTTTCATTACCGGGTGTCCACATAACTGTTACCTCACGGTCAATGCTGTCCTTAGTAACGATAATAGAGATTCCGTCACCGCCGGTTACGGTAAATTCTGAGGGAGCAGCATCGGTTGTTGTGGAACGGATAACCTGATATGTTACACCGTCGGGAGCCTGTGCACCGTCAACCTTTACGTTGTAGTATGCAGTAATATCATCAACGAAATCAAGGTGAATTCCGAGGAAGTCGAGAATAAGTCTTAAAATTCTCTTGAGCATAGAAAGAATACCTACAGTACCCTCTTCCTGAACGCCGGAAACGATAACTTTACAGTCTGTTGTGATGTTTTCAATCTCATAAAGACGGCAGCCGTCCTCGTCAACACCGTAGGAGGTAAGAGTCTCTGCACCGCCGATAAGACCTGTGATTGAATCAAGATCTTCATCATCAAGAAGACCGTTAAGAATTCCTTTACCTCTCTGCACCATAACCTTCATACCTGCTGCAGAATAACCGGAATTAACCTTTACGCGGAAACGGAAGGAATCGCCGTAATAGGTTACGTGGTAATACTCATTCTTAAGAGTAAGCACCTTGTATTCATCACCTGAGGTAAGCTTTACGTTAAAGTGATTTCTGAGAAGTGCAGGCTGACCGTTTTCGTCATACTCACCGACGCTGATGTTAATGTCTCTGTCAACATAAACGGTATATTCATCAAGAGCATTCTGCTGTGTGGGAGCACCGTTAATAAATACAACAGCAGTAAGCACATTATACTTTTCGGATGTAACAACCTTAAAGGAAACTGTTTCGCCCTCGGCAACCTCATTGAAATCATCCCACTCAACTGCGCTGAATCTTTCCTCGGGAACATCCTCGGGATCAATGATGTTTGAGGGAAGCATATAACGTCCGTTAAAGAATACATACTCACCCTCTGCATCGGGTACGTACTGAATCTCACCGTTAACGGTCTTTACGAACATATAGCCGCCTTCAAAATCCTTTGAGGGAGCAGTAAAAGTAACATTGAAGTTCTGAGTTCCGGCACCTGCCGTGTCACCCTCTGCAGCAAATGCAGGAACGAGTGTCATAAACACGAAAAGAACACTCAGAATAACACTTATTGTCTTTTTCATTGGAATTCCTCCTGAAAAATATTATTATATAGCAATATAATTATATATTAGACAAAGCAAAAAGTCAATCAACATAATGCACCGAATCGCAGGCTTTTTATGTAAATTTTTACGAAAATATTGAAAATTTTGCCGCCGTATTATAAAATATATTAAACTTTTGTTAAGAGGTAAAAGCAATGTATCCCTTATATAATACAGACCTTGAATATATAAAAATCACTCCGTCGGAAAGACAGATGTCTCTTCAGCAAATGGAGTTTTATGCCTTCGTACATTTCACCGTAAACACCTTCACCGACAAGGAATGGGGTGACGGCACGGAAAGCCCTGAAATTTTCAACCCCGTGTGTCTTGACTGCAATCAATGGGTCGAGGCGGTAAAATCTGCCGGTATGACGGGACTTATCCTCACAGCAAAGCATCACGACGGTTTCTGTCTGTGGCCAAGTGCCTACACGGAGCATTCCGTAAAGAATTCTCCCTACAAGAACGGTCACGGCGACATTGTAAAGGAATGTGCCGAAGCCTGTAAAAAGGGCGGAATAAAATTCGGCATATATCTCTCACCCTGGGACAGAAACTGCCCCGTTTACGGTCAGGGTAAGGCTTATGACGACTATTACTGCAATCAGCTGACAGAACTGCTTACAGGCTACGGAGACCTTTTCTGTGTCTGGTTTGACGGTGCCTGCGGTGAAGGTCCTAACGGCAAAAAGCAGGAATACGACTGGGAAAGATACTATTCCGTAATAAGAAGTCTTCAGCCCCGCGCCTGCATATCAATCAGCGGTCCCGACATACGCTGGTGCGGTAATGAAGCAGGAGACACAAGAAAAAGCGAATGGAGCGTTATTGCAAGAAAGCTTTCCGACGGCACGGTAATTGAAGAAAATGCCGAAACCCTCGGAAGCCGTGAGATACTTAAAAATGCAGAAAAGCTTCTCTGGCAGCCGGCAGAGGTTGATACCTCAATCCGTCCCGGTTGGTTCTATCATAAAAATGAGGATACCCGGGTACGTTCTCTTAAAACCCTTTCCGATATTTATTTCAGAAGCGTCGGCGGAAACTCCACCCTTCTTCTCAATATTCCCCCCGATAAAAACGGACTTTTGGGCAAAGAGGACGTAAAAAGACTTAAACAGCTGGGCGACACAATCCGAAAGTCCTTTGAGACCTGCCTTTCAGAGGATGCGGTTTTCACGGCAGATAAGTGTGACGGGGAAAATCTCATAGAAAACGTAAAGACCGATTCCTACGACACCTATTTCAGAACAAATGACGGAGAAAATACCGTAACAATTACAATAACTCTTCCCGAAAAAAGAAAAATCCGTATGGCGGTAATCAAGGAAAACATCCTCTTGAGCCAAAGGATAGAAAGCTTTACAATCGACTGTGCAAAAGAAAAGGGCTTCAAGCGTCTCTTCGAGGGCACAACCGTGGGCTATAAAAAAATTGCACGCTTCCGCCCCGTAATTACGGACACCGTAAGAATCACCATAACGGATTCCCGCATCGCCCCCGTCATTTCTCATATTGCATTATATTAAAAATTTCAGCTCCCGTAAAAAACGGGAGCTGTTTTTTTGCAATTATTCTGAATTAATAATGTGCCCTTCCGCATTCACATACGGGATTCATTCCGAAAATCATATAGAATAATCTTAAAATGCTCCATATAAAGCCCATAAAGCCTGTCTGATGGCACATA
This sequence comes from Clostridia bacterium, assembly GCA_017625435.1. Lineage (GTDB taxonomy): Bacteria > Bacillota > Clostridia > Oscillospirales > Acutalibacteraceae > RUG806. Next base: position 15,974 of record JAGAKX010000009.1, on the reverse strand, counting down.
CATGAACAGTCAAGCCCTACTCCGCACACAGTACACTCTAAAAATTCATCAAAATGGTGACCGGTAGCTTCAATCTGTGTCTGTTCTTTTATAACTCCGCAAACAGGGCAAACAAGTCCTTCTGTGTAACCGTTTTCTTCACAGGCAGGTTCAACAGCAGGCTGTATCACAATTCCGGAATGAGGACAGGAATTGTATCTTATTGTTGCTCTATCAAAATACCATTCGTCGTGCCCTTCTATATTTTTCCATTCCTTCTCTGTTCCCATATAGAATACATCGGTAAGATAAGAACTAAAGGCACTATACAAAGAAGTAATGCTTTCAGGAATAGTAGCACTCTTAAGATTTTCACATTCACTGAATGTTCCGAAAAGACTCGTTACGCCATCGGGAATTGCAACGCTTGTAAGTCCGTTACAATCATTGAATGCGTAATTGCCGATTGTTGTAAGGGTTGAGGGGAATTTTACATCGGAAAGGTTATTACACCCCGTAAATGCGTATCCTTTTATTTCAGTAACTCCTTCGGGAATTTCAAAATGCTTGGAAGTATTTCCTGCAGGGTACTGAATGAGAACCTTTTTATCCTTATTATAGAGAACACCGTCTGCTGAGGAGAAATTCAAGTTATCGCTATCCGCAAAAATTGCTATAAGATTCTGACAATCACCAAAAGCTCCGCTTCCGATAAATTCTACATTTTTATCAATTGTTATTGTTGATATTCCGCTTCCTCTGAATGCATCAGCATCAATCTCAGTAATATTTGAATGAATATCAATTTCTTTAAGACTTTCACAGCCCCAAAATGCAGCCGTGCCAATATATTCTACGCTATAGGGAATGTTTACATTTGTAAGTTTAGCACAGTTTAAGAATGTCCATTGGTATATATGAGAAATGCCATCCGGAAGCCTTACGGATACAAGCTCGGAGCACGCTGAAAATACTCCAATGTTAAGCTGCGTTACAGAGTCAGGAATATAAACATCTTTAAGATTTTTACAACCGTAAAAAGCCTCGCCACCTATTTTTGTTACACTTTCGGGAATAATAAAGCTTTCACCCTGCTTCCCTGAAGGATATACACGAAGAACTGTCATATCCTTATTGTATAAAATCCCGTCATCAGATTTAAAAAAGGGATTTTCACTATTCACAAAAATCTCTTCAAGCTTATCGCAGCCATTAAAAGGATTATATAAATTAAAAGTATCCATTTCAGCTACAGTTTCTGAAATTGACACATACTTCAACTCATTCATATCTTCCAAAGCATTATCTGTTATACTTGTCACACCGCTGTTAATGATAACCTTTTTAACGGTGTCCTTTTCGTTGAACCACGGCACACGGGAAATATGACCGAATTCCTCCATATCCCCCGTACCGGAGATTGTAAGCGTACCTTCGTTATCAAGTGTCCATACAAGGTTTTCACCGCAAGTGCCGTTTGCAACAATTTCTGTTGCACCTGCAGTCAGGGACATAACAGATATAACCATCAGCACCGCTAACAATACAGATAAAATTCTTTTTATTTTCTTTTTCATTTAATTCTACCTCTCTTTTGTTTCAGCATTTCCTTTATGTAACATACTGTTACATGATCAATGTAACACAATGTTACAATAAATGCAAGAGGTGATTTGATGATAGGGTTAAAAAATATTCGGAAAATACGAAATTTGAATCAGCAAAAGGTTGCGATGGATTTGCATATTTCCAGAGAAGCACTTTCGTATTATGAAAACGGAAAAAGAGAACCGTCCCTTGCTTTGCTTGTTGCAATGTCTGAGTATTACAATGTATCTATCAATTATCTGATTACCGGTAAAGAATTTCAGAAAAAATGAACCTTCCCTTTGTTGAAAAGGGAAAGGTTCATTTTTATTTACTTGGTTTTATATAAATTTCAAAATAAATCAGCTATTTCTTGCACAAAAATCCCCGTGAGGCTGTAATGTACGGTTGATTTTGTAGGGGTCGGCGTCCCCGACGACCCGTTACCGGGGGTTGATTCTTCCTGTAGGGGACGCCGTGGGCATCGTACCGCCTGCGCTGAAATAAATTGTTTAAAAAATAACCCCTGAAACCGTAAAAATGTGCCTCTTGATAAATTCAATACGAAATCAAACTAACTTCTTGCGGGATGTCGGGACGCCATCCCCTACAAGGTTAATTACACGGAACAGCCTCAAAGGAAATCGTCATCAGATTAAGAAAACAGTAAAAACAAACATATTCACAGAAAAAAAGCGGGGTGAAATTCACCTCGCTTTTCAATTATTGTTTATTTTTTTGCATCGATGAAGCTCTTTACGGCTGCGACGCCTGCGAACTTTTCTGCAACGCCGTCCTTGTAAACTACAAGTGTGGGTGCCTGCTTGAGCTCAAGCTCCTTTGCAAGGTCGGGATTCTCGGAAACGAGAAGCTTTTCAAAGGAAACTCCTGCCTTGTCGAGCCACTGTACTGCAAGCTTGCAGTTGGGACAGGTCTCTGTTGTGAAAAGAAGAACCTTTTCTGCCTCTTTTTCACAGGCACAGCATTCTGTCTTTTCTTCTGCGGGAACGCCGTCTCTTGTCATTACGGACTTTTCGATATTGTAAACAACTCTGTCCTTGAATTCCTGGCTCTTACCGTCGTTCCAGTTCTTAACGGGACGGTAGTAGCCTGTGATTCTTGAGTAAACCTCTGTCTCTTTTCCGCAAAGAGGACACTTGTACTGCTCACCGATAAGGTAGCCGTGCTCCTGACATACGGAGTATGTGGGAGAAAGAGTATAGTAAGGAAGCTTGTAGTTTGCGGCAATCTTTCTTACAAGGTTTGCTGCTGCCTTCCAATCGGGAAGCTTTTCACCGAGGAATGCATGGAATACAGTACCCGATGTGTAAAGAGTCTGAAGCTCATCCTGAATATCAAGAGCTGTGAAGATATCCTCTGTGTAGCCTACGGGAAGGTGTGAGGAGTTTGTATAATAGGGAGTTTCGCCCTCGTGAGCTGTGAGAATTTCGGGATATCTTGCCTTGTCGTGCTTTGCAAGTCTGTAGGATGTGGACTCTGCGGGAGTTGCTTCAAGGTTATAGAGGTCGCCGTACATTTCCTGATAGTCGGAAAGACGCTCTCTCATGTGATTGAGAACCTTCTTTGTGAATTCCTGTGTCTCCCCGTGTGTCATATCCTTACGGAGCCAGTTAGCATTGAGACCTACTTCATTCATACCAACAAGACCGATTGTTGAAAAGTGGTTGTTGAAGGTACCGAGATATCTCTTTGTGTAGGGATAAAGACCCTCGTCAAGAAGCTTTGTGATGATTTCACGCTTCACCTTGAGAGAACGTGCGGAAATATCCATCATCTTGTCAAGACGTGTGAAGAAATCTGCTTCGTCCTTACTGAGATATGCGATTCTGGGCATATTGATTGTAACAACGCCGACTGAACCTGTGCTTTCGCCGCTTCCGAAGAAACCGCCGGACTTCTTGCGAAGCTCTCTGAGGTCAAGACGGAGTCTGCAGCACATTGAACGTACATCTGAGGGCTCCATATCGGAGTTTACATAGTTTGAGAAATAGGGAGTACCGTATTTTGATGTCATTTCAAAGAGAAGCTTGTTGTTCTCTGTTTCTGACCAGTCAAAATCAGCTGTGATTGAGTATGTGGGAATGGGATACTGGAAGCCTCTGCCGTTTGCATCGCCTTCAATCATGGTTTCAATAAATGCCTTATTGACCATATCCATTTCCTTCTTACAGTCACCGTAGGTGAAATCCTGAGGCTTGCCGCCTACGATTGCAGGCTTGCAGGCAAGGTCAGCAGGTACTGTCCAGTCAAGAGTGATGTTTGAGAAGGGAGCCTGTGTACCCCAACGGGAGGGAGTATTCACACCGAAAATGAAGGATTCAATGCACTTTTTAACCTCTCTGTAGGAAAGGTTGTCAACCTTTACGAAGGGAGCAAGATATGTGTCGAAGGAGGAGAAGGCCTGAGCGCCTGCCCATTCGTTCTGCATAATACCGAGGAAGTTTACCATCTGATTGCAGAGAGTTGCAAGATGGCTTGCGGGAGAGGAGGTAATCTTTCCGGGAACACCGCCGAGACCCTCTTCAATAAGCTGTCTGAGTGACCAGCCTGCACAGTAACCTGTAAGCATTGAAAGGTCGTGGATGTGAATATCTGCATTCTTGTGAGCTGCAGCAATTTCCTCGTCATAAACCTCGGAAAGCCAGTAGTTGGCTGTAATTGCACCTGAGTTTGAAAGAATAAGACCGCCTACGGAGTAAGTAACTGTGGAGTTTTCCTTAACTCTCCAGTCGGAAACCTTAACGTAGTTGTCAACAATCTCCTTATAGTCAAGGATTGTGGACTTCATATTACGGATTTTTTCTCTGTTCTTTCTGTAAAGGATGTATGCCTTTGCGATTTCGGCATAGCCTGCCTGAACAAGAACGGATTCAACTGAGTCCTGAATATCTTCAACGGTGATGTAACCGTCCTTTATCTTTGATTCAAAATCTGCAGTTACCTTGAGTGCAAGGAAATCGATGATATTGGGATGTGTTTCTCTGTTCTGAGCTTCAAAAGCCTTGCTGATAGCGGCGGCAATTTTAGTGATATTAAATTCTGCCTTCTCGCCGTCTCTTTTAATTACCTGATAAGCCATTTTGTTTCCTCCTTCAAATTTTCGTTTATATTACATTTTTGTACCCTGAAAAAACACGCACTTCTGCGGTGTGCTTGCATATAATAGCATACCGTCGCCCCAAAAATCAATATCTTGTGTTAAGATTTTTTTATTTTCGGAACAATGCACAATATCTTGTTGCATTTTTGTTGCAATTGTCTGTTAAAAAGCCGAAAAATATACTGTTGACACAAGATATTGTGCCAACAGCAAAAATCTACCACAATATATATTTATCACAAAACACCTCTTGTTTCGCAGAGAAGCACGTGCTCCGATGCCCTTTGGGCCATTTTTACAAGGTCCTCTTCGGAGTGTGCCGAGCAGCCCTCACACAATATGTCGCCCGAGTCCTTAAACTGCTGAAGATAGTATTTTTCACTCTTTCCCAGCATTTTTGCAATTGAAATTATATCCTCTTCGGTATGGAATTCCTTCACAACGGTGGTTCTGAATTCGTGGGGAACACCGCTTGACTTTATAATTTCAATGCTTTTTGCAATTTCCTCATAAGGGATTTTACTTCCCGAGGTAAGCTCATATTTTTCGGGAGTATTTTTAATATCCATAGCAATGAAGTCCGGAAGTCCCTCATCTGTAAGAGCCTGAAGCCGTTCACTCTTACTTCCGTTGGTATCAAGCTTTACCTTGTAGCCCAGAGCCTTTATTTTTCTTATAAAATCTCCGATATCCTTATGTAACAGGGGCTCTCCGCCGGTAATTGCAACACCGTCAAGGATTCCCTGACGCTTTTTAAGGTAGGAAAGAATCTCTTCTTCGGAATACTCCTCACCTGCTTCCCCCGTAACAAGCGGGGTATTGTGGCAGAAGGGACAGCGCATATTACAGCCCGAGGTAAAAAGCGTACAGGCTGTATGCCCCGGAAAATCAAGTAAAGTCAGTTTCTGAAAACCGCTGATTATCATAAAACATCACCGTAAACTATTGTATATTATAAACCCCTCGGAGTCAATTGCAGAGAGCAGGGAAATTTTTGTTAAAATTATGTTTACTTTTTCGTAAAAGTATATTACATTATATAGTGTAACATATTTTTACCAAAAAGAATTAAGGAGAGAAAACAATGAAAAAGATTTTATCCGTACTTCTTGCAGTAATGCTTCTCGCTTTCTCTGCAGCTCCCGCATTTGCACTTTCAATTGAAGCCGGCATCGACGAGCTCAATGCACAGTTCATTAAGGGTGCAGGTCCCGAAACAAACGGTCTTTCAATTGACTACCGTTATTTCTCCCCCGTCAAAGAAAACGACACAAACAAGTATCCTCTTGTTGTTTTCCTTCACGGTATGGGCGGCGGACAGAAGGAAGGCAGTCAGATTGAGTCCTCCAATGCTGCTTACTGGACAAGCGATGAATTCCAGGCAAGATTCACAAACGGCGGTGCTTTTGTTATCCTTCCCCGCTCCGACGAGTTAAAGGGAGTATGCTGGAATGACGGCACAATTGAGCCCTTAAAGGCTGCTATTGACGATTTTATCGCACAGAACAGTGAAAATGTCGACCTTACGAGAATTTATGTAGGCGGCTTCTCCATGGGCGGCAAAATGACACTTAAAATGGCTATTGCATACCCCGAAATGTTCGCGGCAGCATTCTCCATCTGTCCCGCTTGGGCTCCCTCCTCAACCGCTCTTTCCTATATTGCAGATATGCCCGTATGGATGACCTCAGGCAAGCCTGATCCCCTTGTCAACTACTATTTCGGTGTATCAAAGACTTATGAAAAGCTCTGTACCGTATCAAACAATCCCGAAGAAGTAAGGTTTTCAACTCTTAAGAAGGTTTGCTTCGAGGACGGAAAAAGATGTCCCAGCGCTCACCACTCCTGGTATGCGGTAAACCACGATATGTTCTCAAGTGAAAACGGCAATTATCCTTATATGACAACGGTTAACGGACTCGGTGAAGCAGTAACACTCACCTACCCCGACGGTATGATTTCCTGGCTTTGCTCACATACCTCAGACTATAACGGTGAAGCATCAGTCGGCAAGGGCAACCTTGAGAATCTCAGGGAAGCAGAATCAATGGTAGGAATCACCAGCCTTATTGATTTCTTCAAAACACTCTTTGCAGCAATCAAAGATATTTTCACATTCTGATAACAGCATAAACAATTAATAGGGACAGAGAATTTTCAGCTTCTCTGTCCTTTTTTTTGTATTCACATTACGGCATATAGGGATCTTCTGAAGCCACATAATCCTCGGGCATCATATACTGTCTTATGAACTTTATTGTGAAATCAACGCCCCACTGTCCCTTTGCACCCTTCCACTTGCCGGAATGAGGCTCAATGGAAAGAACACCGTTGTAGTCACTTACGTAAAGCATTGTCATAATTGCGCCCCAGTTAAGGCCGTCAAGACCTGCAGGCGGATCGTCAAAGCCGTCACCTGCCACGTGAAGCACACCCTTTACGTGGAAATGATAAACACGCTTGCCCCAATCGCGAAGCTCCTTAAGATAATCTCCGCCTCTGTTGAAGCAATGGGAAGGGTCGTATTTTATACCGAGCTCGGGAAGTGCTCCGTGAATTACACTCCATGCCTTTTCTTCAAAAACAAAGTTTGCCCAGTCGCAGTTATAGGTTGCAATTTTAACGCCCTTATCTCTTGCATAATCAATAAGCGTCTTGAAATAATCTATAGCTATAAGGCAGTTTTCATAATATGTTTTACCTTCAATGTAGTTACAGCCCACGTTATACACGGGACAGCCTACAACGGAAGCCAAATCAATAAGATTCTTGTCGTGCTGCAATGCTTCGGGAATAATCTTTCCCTCTTCGTCGATTCTCTCCATACCCCATCTTCCGATTGAGGCTACAAGGATACCGTATTTCTCGGAATAGCCCTTTATTTCATCGGCTCTTTTAAGAACCTCAGAAGAATCGTTATAGTAATTTATGCAGAATTCAACAGCTTCGAGACCCTTTTCCTTTACTGCTCTGAAATGGCCCTCTTCCCAGCCGTTTATAATACCTAATTTCATTTGAATCACCTCGGAAACAGTATAACAGACACCGGCACTTTATGTCAACAAATTGACACAAAAACAATATAAGCTGACAAAAATTTTATTGAATCTGCCGTCACGGTATGTTAAAATAAAGAAAATGATTTTCAGGGAGGATTTATTATGGCTAAATGGCGTGTAGGACTTATCGGTAACGGCGGTATCTGTAAGGGTGCCCACTTAAGCACATATCTTAACGATGAAAGACTTGAGGTTGCCGCAGTCTGCGATATTATTGAAGAAAGAGCACAGTTTCTGAAGGACAACTATTTCCCCGATGCTAAGGTTTACACGGATTTCAACGAGCTTCTCAAGGACGAGACAATTGATTCCGTTGATATCTGTACCCCCAACTATCTGCACTCAATTATTGCCGTTGCGGCATTCGAGGCAGGCAAGCACGTTTTCTGCGAAAAGCCCGATGCAGTTGACGTTACAGAGGTTCTCAGAATGAACGAGGCAGCAAAGAAGGCAGGCAAAACCCTTATGGTTATGAGAAACAACCGCTTTGTTGATGCTTCCGTTTTTGCAAAGAAGTTTATTGAAAAAGGCAAAATGGGTGACATCTACTGCGGCAGAGCCGGCTGGCAGAGAAGAAGAGGTATCCCCGGCAAGGGCGGTTGGTTCACAACAAAGGCGCAGTCAGGCGGCGGTCCCCTTATTGACCTTGGCGTTCATATGATTGACCTTGCAATATGGCTTATGGGCAATCCCACTCCCGTTGCGGTTTCGGGTAACACCTATATGAAGTTTGCGGACAACGATTCCTCCGACTCCGTAAATTCCGATTTCGGCGACAAGAATGCAGAGGGAACCTTTGACGTTGAAGACCTTGCAATGGGTATGATCCGTTTTGACAACGGTGCAGTTCTGCAGATTGAATTCAGCTGGGCATCCAACATCAAGGAGGAATGCCGTTTTGTAGAGCTCAGAGGTACAAAGTCGGGTATGAGCTGGAGAAACGGTGTGCTTGAGCTCTTCACGGAAGAAGACGGTCAGCAGCTTAACATCACAGCACCGAACTGCAAGGAAAACAACGGTCACGCCAACAACTTAAAGCATTTCTACGATGTTGTAATTGACGGTAAGGAGCCCATTTTCGTAGGTCAGCAGGGTATTGATATGATTAAGATTCTCTGTGCAATCTATGAATCGGCAAAGACCGGCAAGGAAATCAGCTTAGTGTAAAGTGTCACAAATCAGCGGATTTGACGCACGGAAGATAATAAAAAAAGGGCAGAAGGCTACCTTAAACGTAGTCTTTTGCCTCTTTTTTGTAGGGGACGGCGTCCTCGACGTCCCGCAAACAGCGAGCAAAAATTCGGAAGTTATGTCCCTGAGGAGACGTGCCGAAAATCATACCTTGTAGGGGATGGCGTCCCCTACAAGCAGAATCGAATTTTTGCGTTAAAGATGCTTACAGGAAAATCTGTAAATTTTTCGCAAAACGAAATAAACGGGCAAGGTCAACCTGCCCGTCTTCTTTTTTATTTATAGTGTCTGAGTGTGGAATCGATAAACAGCGCGCCCAGCTGAAGAGTGTGGATATAGGTGCCGTCCTCCATAGGAAGAATTGTAAGGCCCTCACCCTCACCGCCGAAGTTGTCAATAAGCTTATATTCATACATAATTCTGTCGAAAAGCTTTGTAACCTCACCGCTTTCAAGGTCAATTGTGAACACGGCTCTTGTCATATCGTTTGTTCCTGCATAAAGCTTGCCGTCAGAGATTTCACCGCCCTGAATTTTCTGCACCTCACCGCTCAGGGTAATTGTTTCAAGGTAAGTAAAATCCGAAAGTCTGAACTTATAGATTTCCGTATAATTTCTGGAGTCGCCCGTATAAGCTACACCGTTTTCACCGTCAACGGCAACCCACGGTACGCCTCTTGTCTGCAAATCTGTGGGTAATTCATAGCAAACGCCCGTGTATTCGAGAGTTTCCGCATCATAAAGGGCAATTATGGGGTGTTGCCACTCCTTGCTGTCCTCAAGGGCGGCATAGATTATACCGTCATAACAGCTTATTCCGCCGATGTGCTGAGAGTTATACTTTTCTTTCAGTTCATCGGTAATTGCCTTTTCATTGAGAGCTATTATCTCATCACAGCTGAGATTTACCTTTTCAAGGGCGTGCTTTCCGCTGAAATAGAAATATTCTCCGTCCGTGGTTACGTCCTGAGAGCGTGTAAGGGTTTCAAGTCCCACAACAGCGTGCTCACTTTCATAAGGGTAAACCTCTCCCTCAAAAAGTCCGTTCAGTCCGCCCGTTAAGGTAAGCAGTACCGAAAAGAATACGGCAAAAATTTTATTGAAAATATTGGCAAATGCGGTCATCTTCATTATCCTCCCGATATTTTATTGTAATTTTATCACAAAAATATGAATTTTTAAAGGGTATTTATCTATTTGACAATGTTTTTTTTCGGATTATAATAGGTATAGTAATTTATATTAAAGAGGCGTAAACGAATGAAGAGAAAATTTTACTGCTTGATTTCCCTTGCACTTACAGCAGCAATGCTGTTTTCATCCTGCGGCGGTACAGACACAGATGAAACCACCACCGAAGAAATTGATGCTATAACAGAAGCTCCCCTTTCCGGCGGCGACAGCTCTTCCGAGAGCACTACAGATGAAGAAAAAACATCCGAGGAAGCCGTAACGGAAGAAAAAATCACATATATCGGCACGGTTATAGGCTATACATCAAAGGGTTACGTTATTTCCAGACAAAACGGCATCACTTATGTAGAAAACATACTTATTGCGAATAAGACCTATTCCCTTCCCGAAAGCTATAATCCCGGTACACTTCTCAGCGAATGTCAGAAGGCATTCAGCGAAATGCAGTCCGCGGCAGCTAAGGAAGGACTTAATATCTGGAATGCATCTGGCTTCCGTTCCTATGAACTGCAGAAGAGCCTTTATAACAGATACTCCGACCGTGACGGCAAGGAAGCAGCAGACAGATACTCAGCCCGTCCCGGACATTCCGAGCATCAGTCGGGTCTTGCAATTGACCTTAACGAAATCACCAACGCCTTCAAGAACACAAAGGAAGGCAGATGGGTAGCCGAAAACTGCCACAAATACGGCTTTATTCTCCGTTATCCCGAGGGCAAAGAGGCACAGACCGGCTATATGTATGAGCCCTGGCACATAAGATATGTGGGCGTCAATATGGCAACAAAGATTTACAACAGCGGTCTTTGTCTTGAAGAATACTTCGGTATCACCTCCGCTTATGCAGTAACCGAGGAAGAGACCACAGCTGAAGAAACTACTGCTGAGGAAACAACAGCAGCAGTTATTGAAGAAACAACTGCAGCCGTAACAGAAGAAACAACCGCTGCCGTTATTACAGAAAACACAACCGAGGCAGTTGTCGGTTAATATTACCAAAAAACGGGAATATGCAAAAAAATGCATAAGCCCGTTATTTGATTTATGAGGCGAAATATGAAATCCCGTATTAAAGATTTTACCGAAGGCAGAATATCAACACAGCTGATTGTTTTTTCCGCGCCGCTGTTCCTTTCTAACCTTATGCAGGTTATTTACAATATGGCTGATATGTTCATTGTGGGACAGGTGCACGGTAAGGTCGGCATTTCTGCCGTTTCGGTCGGCGGCGACCTCTGTAATCTGCTGACATTCATTGCAATCGGCTTTTCAAATGCAGGGCAGGTCCTTGTGGCAAAATACATAGGTGCAGGTAAGAAGGAGAAGCTCGGAAGATTTACGGGTACTATGTGCTCCTTTCTGCTTTCAAGTGCACTTGTTATCAGCGTTATAAGCATCATATTCCAGGATGCGCTTCTGAAATTTATGAAAACTCCCGATATAGCATATAAGGATGCTGCAGAATACTCCCTTATTTGTATGATAGGTCTCGTTTTTATTTACGGCTATAATATGGTAAGTGCCGTGCTCAGAGGTATGGGAGACTCTAAGCACCCCTTTATCTTTGTAAGCCTTGCGGCTGCAATGAATATTATTCTTGATATCATTTTTGTTGCCGTTGTCGGTATGGGGGCAAAGGGTGCCGCCCTTGCAACGGTTATAAGTCAGGGCACAAGCTTTCTTATGTGCGCTCTCTTTCTGTTTGTCAAAAGAAAGGAATTCGAGCTTGATGCAAAGCCCCGTGACTTCATTATTCCCGAAAAGGAAATGCTTAAATCCCTCGTAAAGCTCGGAATTCCCATGGCTATAAAAATGGCATCGGTACAGATTTCAAAGCTTTTCGTAAACTCCCGGATAAACGCATACGGAGTTGAGGTCTCTGCATTCTCGGGAATTGCAAATAAGATTTCTTCAATCAGCAACCTTATTTCCGCCGCTATGAATACGGCAGGCTCAACCATGGTGGGGCAGAATATCTCCGCAGGAAAAGAGGAAAGAGTGAAGAAAATCCTCAAAACCCTTGCCGTTATTACCCTCAGCGTCTCCACCTTTATCAGCATTATCTTCCTTTTCTTCCAGAATGAAATTATCGGCTTCTTTGCAGACGGCGACCAATCGGTTGTAGCTGTGGGCGAGCATTTCTTCATAATTGCGGTGCTTTTATTCTATGCAAGTGCTATGCGTGCTATTATGAATGCCCTTCTCAACGGAAGCGGAAACACAAAAGTCAATTTTGCGACCGCAATTTTTGACGGAATCATAATGCGCTTCGGTCTTGCAATTCTTTTCGGAATGGTGCTGAATATGGAATATTACGGCTTCTGGCTGGGCGATGCCCTTGCAGGCTTTACACCCTTTGTTATAGGTATCGTTTTCTATGTAACAGGCAGCTGGAAAAAGAATATGCCGTCTGCACTTTCCCAAAAAGCATAAAATTTCCTCTTTCACTTGGTTTTATTCAGAGGATAATCACCATTTGTCTTTTTGCCGAATTTTTGCGGTTGCTTTTTTGCATTTCGCTGAAAATTTTGTTTATACTTGATTTTGAATAATGAAATGAATATAATGTTATAATATTATTTCATTTCGGAGGGAAAGGTATGGCAGAAATTATTGAATTTTTCAGCGGTTATTCAACAATCGTTCTTGTTGTAAGAATCGTCCTTGCAGGTATATGCGGCGGTATAATCGGCGTAGAAAGAACCTTAAGACAAAAGGATGCAGGCTTCCGTACACATATTGTTGTTGCTATGGGTGCCGCCCTTATGATTATAATTTCAAAATACGGCTTTTTTGACCTTGTGGGGCTTGACGATACATTAAGAGTCGACGCATCACGTGTTGCTTCAAATATCATTACGGGTATATCCTTCCTCGGTGCCGGTATGATTTTCGTAAAGGGCACCTCAATCAAGGGACTTACCACAGCGGCAGGTATCTGGGTAACGGCAGCCGTCGGTATGGCAATGGGCGCAGGTCTTTATGCCGTATCCATCATTGCCGTAATTCTTCTTCTGCTTGTTCAGATTGTCTTCCACAAATTCCTTATCGGCTTTGACAAGGTGCTTGCAAACGACAACCTTGTTCCCTGCTTCGTTCAGGTAGAAAACACACCTGAGGCAATAAGAGAATTAAAGGCTTTCCTTAAGGAAAACAAGGTGCAGATTTTCGACTCCGTAACGGAAGCCTCCTCTGACAACAAAACTCTCACCCTTCACATTAACGTACAGTTTGAAAAGAATGTTGATATTGACGATGTTTTGAACAGATATCTCGAAAAGGATTACGTCCATCAGGCATTCGCAATGTAAAATACTTTTCCCGGGATTCACTTCCCGGGATTTTTTTGCAAAAAAATAAATAATCTGTGTTTTTCTCTTGCAAAAAGCTTCGGGATAGTGTATTATATGTGTGATTGTTAAAAAATTAACATTCTTAAAACACAAACAAATAATACATTGATTCATAAAGGAGAATTATTATGCAGAGATTCACATTACCCAGAGACATTTACCACGGCAAAGGTGCGCTTGAGGTGCTGAAAACCCTTAAGGGCAAAAAGGCTATCGTTTGCGTAGGCGGCGGCTCAATGAAGAAGTTCGGCTTCCTTGACAGAGCAATAGCTTATCTTGAAGAAGCAGGTATGGAGGTAAAGCTTTTCGAGGGTATCGAGCCCGACCCTTCAGTAACAACAGTTATGAAGGGCGCAGAGGTTATGGCAGAATTTCAGCCTGACTGGATTGTTGCCATCGGCGGCGGCTCTCCCATTGATGCGGCTAAGGCTATGTGGATAAAGTACGAATATCCCGAAATCACCTTCCCCGAAATGTGCAAGGTTTTCGGTATTCCCGAGCTCAGACAGAAGGCACATTTCTGTGCAGTTTCCTCAACCTCCGGCACAGCAACAGAGGTTACGGCATTCTCTGTTATCACAGACTATGAAAAAGGCATCAAATATCCCCTTGCAGACTTCCAGATTACTCCCGACGTTGCAATAGTTGACCCCGAGCTTGCCGAGACAATGCCCAAGAAGCTTGTAGCTCACACAGGTATGGATGCTCTTACCCACGCAGTTGAGGCTTACGTTTCCACAGCAAACAGCGATTTCACAGATCCTCTTGCTCTTCACGCAATCAAGCTCATCAAGGAAAACCTTGTTGCTTCTTACAACGGCGATATGAATGCTCGTGCAGTTATGCACAACGCTCAGTGCCTTGCAGGTGAGGCTTTCTCAAATGCGCTTCTCGGTATCGTTCACTCAATGGCACACAAAACAGGCGCGGCATTTGATGATTTCGGTGCACACATCATCCACGGTGCAGCTAACGCTATGTATCTTCCCAAGGTTATCGCATACAATGCAAAGAATGAAACAGCAGAAGCCAGATATGCAGAAATCGCTGACCACGTGGGGCTCGTCGGTAACACAAACGCAGAAAAGACAGCAGCTCTTATCACTTTCGTAAGAGAGCTCAACGATGCTCTTAACATTCCTCAGTGCATCAAAAACTACGGTGCAGACAGCTACTTTGCAGAGCAGGGCTTCGTTCCCGAGGAGGTATTCCTCGAGAGACTTCCCGAAATCGCAAAGAACGCAGTAGGCGACGCTTGCACAGGCTCCAATCCCAGAAGCATTGCCCCCGCACAGATGGAAGCTCTTCTCAAGTGCTGCTACTACGACACAGAGGTAGATTTCTAAAAAGCTTTCCTCACGGGCACCTGCACTCCCCTGCAGGTGCTCTTTTTTCGAGAATTCACACAAAAAACACCTTGTCCGACTGCCGTGTTTTTATATCTTTTCATAAAATTGAACTTTTTTCTCAAAAACTCTTGATTTTTTCTGCGATATAGTATATACTAATCAAGCATCAGAGATATCGCGGGATAGAGCAGTTGGTAGCTCGTCGGGCTCATAACCCGGAGGTCGTTGGTTCAAGTCCTTCTCCCGCAACCAGATAAAAATAAAGCACACCTTTTGGTGTGCTTTATTTTTTTTGTCTGCGTCGGGGCAGTATTGTCCCCCAACCAACTGAGGGTTATGAGACCGAAGGGCTCATAACACGGGGTGAGCATCTGCCTTCGCGTCCTGCGGACGATGAAGAAGGCTGATGCTCGGCGCAGCGGTCAAAATTGTATGCCGCTCCAAGGCATAAACAATTTTGGGCACCGCAAGCGGGCAAGCAAACGAAGTTTGCGCGAATTGGTTCAAGTCCTGTCTGTCCCTTTTGGTGTGCTTTATTTTTTTGTCTGCGTCGGGGCAGTATTGCCCCCCAACCAACTGAGGGTTATGAGACCGAAGGGCTCATAACACGGGGTGAGCATCTGCCTTCGCGTCCTGCGGACGATGAAGAAGGCTGATGCTCGGCGCAGCGGTCTCGTCGTCACAAGTTTCATATCATTCGTTTTCTATTAAATAAGAAAACTCATTCATTACACTGCTCCTCCTCTCCCCAAAAAAAGTATTACTTTTTTGGGACCCCTGAATAGTGCCGCTCCAAGGCACAAGTAGTTTTGGGTACCGCAAGCGGGCAAGCAAACGAAGTTTGCGCGAATTGGTTCAAGGTCTCGGCTGCCGCCTCGGTCGGTGCTTCTGTGCTTTGCACAGAGGTATCCACCGGACACCCGCACCATTCTCCCGCAACCAACATTGCGAACCGAAAAAGATATCGGTTCGGAAAAACCAGAAACCACAACGGTTTCTGGTTTTTTTCGTGCCATTTTTCAAGGTGGAATTCAAAAGATATCATTTCCCAAAAACGACCTTTGGGGAGGACTTGAACTAAATACCTGGGCTTTTAGGGGCAGATTTTGCGATTTATTTCGTAGGATCTGCCCTTTTTTTTG
>JAGAKX010000008.1 GCA_017625435.1 Clostridia bacterium | reverse complement strand
CAGAAGTTGTTAAAAGTATATTTGCAATGTGTATCGAGGGTAAAGGCAATGAAACTATTGCCCGTATCTTACAGGAAAACAAAGTGATGATACCGATGGCATATTGGCAGAGCAAAGGTCTCAACAAGGGCGGCAAGAAAACTCAGCCTGACCCGTATAAATGGTGTAAGACAACAGTACAGAAAATTCTTGCTCAGCAAGAATACTGCGGTGATGTTATCAATTTCAAAACCTACTCAAAGAACTTCAAGAACAAGAAAAGACTTCAGAACCCCGAAGAGAACTGGAAGATTTTCAAGGATGTTCACGAGCCTATAATTGACAGAAATACCTTTGAAACTGTTCAGAAGATGAAAGCCAAAGGAAAACGCAGAGCACCCAATCCCGAACACGCAGAAAAGAATATGTTCTGCGGATTGTTATACTGTGCCGATTGCGGAAGTCCCTTATGGTTCAATGTCAATCATCCCAATACTGACATCAAATATTTTATGTGCTCCAACTACAAAGGTCGCAGGGGCACCTGTGAGGGTACACATTATGTCAGAGCCGATTCTTTGGAGCAGATAGTGATGCTTGAGCTCAGAAGTCTTGCAAGTTTTCTCATTGAAGATGAAGAAGCGTTCGCAGATATTCTTGAAGCAAAGACCAACAAAAGTATCCTCAGTCAGCAGAAGTTTCTTGAAAGTAGTATTGATAAGGCAACAGCAAGAACAAAGGAAGTTGCCGTAATGTATGAAAAACTCTTTGAGAAGCACATCAACGGAATTGTCAATGAAGAAAGCTTTATGCAGTTATCACAGAAGTATGAAACAGAGCGTGATGAACTGAAACTGAAAATCAGGCAGTACCAAGAAGAACTTTCAGAAATTGAAAATCTTCGTACAAGCAAAGAGCAGTTTACTTTTGCGGTCCGTAAGTTTATGCAGATGGAAACACTTACACCTGCGCTCTTGAATGAGCTTATTGAGAAAATTGAGGTTCATTCCATTGAGGGTAAGGGCAAAAACAAAACACAGAGGATTGTTATTCACTACCGCTTTATCGGGGTTATTGAAAATCCTGTGAAAGAGGAAAATATAGTCCTTGAAGCAAGACAAGGCGTAGCCGTTGAGTATTTAACGGCATAAAAAAAGAGCAGGCTCAAAAACCTGCTCAATACATAACAAATTTAATTATGAGGAAATGTAAAAAAGAAAAGTGAGTATTCACTTGTGTTATGAATACTCACTATGGTGCACTTGAGCAATCCAAATCCGAACCAGAAGTCTCCTCCGAGACCTCGTTTTTTACATCATCAAAAGTGATGGTTTTGGTACCTTCTTTGTAGTTGAAGGTAATAAGCATTTTGTCATCGTATAGGAATATCGCATTGATGAACATGTCGATCAACATCTGACGATGCTCTTTTTTAGCCATATCCAACTTGCGGAAGCGGTGGAGCCAGAAACGCATGAAATCTTCACTGATTTGTGGCTTCTCCAGTTTTTCAAGAGAAATGCGATTCTCAAGTTCCTCTTTGGCAGCTTCCAATTCTTCAAGAAGTGTCTTGGTAGATTTTGTAAAGACACCCTCTGTAATCGCTTTTAAGAGGTTTTCTATCTTGGTCTCCGTCTCTCTTAACTGTTGCTGATAAAGCGGCAGATTGGTGTTCTCACGCCCTTGCAAATCCATCAGCATGGAAACGATAGCGTCCACCACATCATCGTCCATAACCATCTTCATAGCTTCTGCAACGACTAAATCTTCAATCCAGCGTTTCTTTACGGGTTTTTTGTGGCACTCGGCACGTTTCTTTTTGACGGATACGCACTTGTAATAGTGATGAACAACTCCGGTTCTGCTTGTGCCACTTTCACCGCACATATACGCTCCACAATGACCGCAGAATAGTTTGGTGGTCAGTAAGTAGTCGTCCTCTGCCTTATGTCGTGCAGGGGCTTTTTTATTCTTTGCCATCTTCTCCTGCACACGTTCGAACAGATCGAGTGGAACAATGGCAGGGATTCCATCGGGAACAACAATTTCTCTGTAGACATACTCGCCGATGTATCGACGATTATTCAGTAAGTGCTGAACGCTGTTGTAGGTCATCGGCTTACCTCTGGTATTGGTAACGCCGTTTTCGTTGAGGTAATCACGAACTTCCGTCATCGTTGCACCATCGGCATATTTCTCAAAGGCGGCAAGAACGAAGGGCGAGGTGACGGGATCAATCTGAAAATGCTGTTCCTTGTCGATGATATATCCAATCGGCAATGTACCTCCGTTGAACATACCCTTCAAAGCATTATCGGTCATGCCACGCACAACCTTCTCGGAGAGATCAACCGAATAATACTCAGCCATACCTTCCAGAATAGTCTCCATCATAATGCCAACGGAACCATCTGCAATCGCTTCGGTAGCGGATACAACCTTTACGCCGTTTTTCTTCAGAGTAGCCTTATGCCTTGCACTGTCATAACGGTTACGGGCAAAGCGGTCAAGTTTCCAAACGATGACCGTATCAAACAGTTTCTTATTGCTGTCTTTAATCATATTCTGAAATTCGGGACGGTTGTCCGTCTTAGCAGAAAAAGCTCTGTCGATATAGTGGTGCAGTACCGTGATGCCGTTCTTTTCAGCAAAGGCAGTGCATTCACGGATTTGCCCTTCGATAGATTCTTCACGCTGACTGTCGGAAGAATAGCGGGCATAAATTACAGCTTTCATTCGGGGTTCACCTCCTTTGTTTTATCAATGAAACCGCGTGTAAAAATCTGATTTATTGCATTAAAGATATCTATCTCATCATACCCAATACACTTAAATAGCATACAATAATTGAGCCATTCAAGAATGATTACATCCAAGACGATATTCTCTTTTAATTCGCGATCAATTTGTCCATGAGCATATGCATTTCTTTGATATTGAAGATCATCAGCTATTTGAGCAAATGGCGCAACTTCCATGCCATTGATAGCATATAAGCGCCTCATGAACGGTTCTAAAATATTTGCGCAATCTTTAAGGGCATATTGGATTTTCTCAGAAAGATTACGATCAACATTACTTACAATTTTGTGATATAGTTTTACTTCACTTTTCTTTTTTGAATTATAGGATTTTTCTTCCGGTAACACATCCAATTTTTCTAAAATATCGGCTTTGACTTCTTGACGATAAGCAGACAATGGCGGCGAACCATAGGTCTGTGTAAATGTCCATTCAAATGCTGCCGTAATTAGAATTGTTCTGGCTACAGTTATTCTGCTACCATCCTGTTTCGTTTCCGGAATATGCTCCGTATATACTTTTTCATCGGCAATCGCTTGAACAAGTTCGGAAAGTTTAGATTCAAGACAATGAAATTTTACTGTCTTTTCCAAGGTTTTACGATCTTCGGTATATGAGCAATCACTATATAGTGGGTGGAAGATGCCTATGGTACATCTAAGATTGTTTTCGCTGTACCCATAGAGTTCAACTTTGTCAATTCTAATATTTCTTCGATAACAGAGCAGGCAAAACAATCTCTTTGCAACAGCATAGAGGTTGAGCAAAAAATCTATGTTGACTGTTGACTCAAATGTAAATGCAAGCTGATTGTGAAGTTCGAGCGGTATTGTCGAATTCCATCTTAATACTTGTACTATACCGATCTCGCCACCGATGCTCTTTTCATTGCACACAAAAGAAAACTCTTTTTGGGTTTCTTCGTATGGAAGGGTCTCTATTGTTTGCGTTCGATTTTCAGTGATATGACGTTTCATTCCAGCATTGATGTTGAAAAAGTGATTAAGTTCATCGAAAGCAAAGCATAACCTGTCAAAAGAAAACCTCCGATCTTCATGAATACCGTCGATATAATAATATACCTTTAACGTTGTTGATGTCCAAATAATAGCGTCTCCATCATCAAAAGGAAAATGGTCAACAAAAAATACAACCAGTGTGCTTTTTTCGGTATTGGTTGCAACAAGAAATTTATTGGAGGATGTAATACCCAAATCTGTCGCAGAAGTTAACGGAAGCGAATTCGCACTATAAACGGTTAAGATCTGATCTTCAAAAGTATATGCGAATCTTCTATTGCGGTTTGGTACCTCAACGAAACCATTCATTCGGATTTCACCTCCTCTGTCAGCATTGCTAAAAGCGTTTCTTTCAATCGCTCATTCATTCTGGAATTTGGATCAAAACACATCTCTACGAATTTTTCCATTTCAGGATTAAGCGTTTCATATTTTGGTCTACATCCATATTGTGCTCCGTGTGGATCATCAGTTCTTCCAAAGAGATAATCAAGGGAGACATCAAAATAGTCCGCATACCAACGGAATGTTTTGGGGGATGGCGTTGATTGTCCTTGTTCATAGCGATAGATACTGGATTGAGGAACGCCAACCAACTGCCCTATCTTACTTTGAGATAACCTTGCATAGGTGTTCATAGCAGCACGGCTTATAATTGTTTCTTGGTAGTAATTCTTGCTGTAGTTGTGAGCATCAAACGCCGAGGTCTTCACTTGTCGGGGACCGGAGTATGTATGGTTGTAGTCATTGTCCGATATATCAAATCCAATCTCTATATCGGCAATCTCGTTGATACCGTACAGCATAAGTCCGTCATAGCTAAAGCTGATGGAGTCATTTGCCTTCTTACCGTTTGTTACATCACAGTTCAAATAGCCATCGCTCACCATGTACCCGTTTATGGAATTACAGCTATATCCCACCGAGCCACTAATGAAAGATAAGTCCTTTCCGCAATTATTCTCAATAGTGAGTTCTAATTCCACGGAGTAGTTCGTGTAATTCAATCCTGTTGCGGTAATCTTTACGCCGTCTTCGTCAACCATCACAGTTTCAGCGAGTGTTGCGCTTTTACTGAAAGTGCCCAACTTCTCATCGGATTGTTCGGGCTTCTCAGAGGGTTTGACCTCGGAACCGCTGTTGTCGGTCTGCTCTTGATTTGACGTAGTTTCTCCGGGTTCAACATCGGTATTGCCGCAAGCTACAAGTGACATTATGCAGCAGAGTATCAATATCAAAGAAATAATTTTTTTCATTTCGTTTTCCTTTCTGGTAGGACGAGGGCGAATACCCTCGTCCTTTACCAACTCAATCTTCGTCATCAAGCTCTACGATTTCATATTCCGGATCTTCGAAGGAATCTTCATCGTAATCGTAGTCGCCAGGATTGGACATATGGAGAATTTCTGCGCCCTCACGAGTGCAGGAACAAAGATACAGAGCGTATTCCTCTGCCGCTTCCTCGGTGCTGAACACCTCGTCCTGTTCTTCGCCATCAAAAATAATTTTGTACTTTGCCATTTGTTTTTCCTCCTCAAATATTAGAATTTTCTTCAGCAACAGATGTGGCATATTCCTCTGTTACTTGCGAACCGGTACATTTTTTGTACCGCT
The DNA here is from genome assembly GCA_017625435.1 of Clostridia bacterium. Lineage (GTDB taxonomy): Bacteria > Bacillota > Clostridia > Oscillospirales > Acutalibacteraceae > RUG806. Next base: position 52,676 of record JAGAKX010000008.1, on the reverse strand, counting down.
GTTCATAAACGGATGTTGCAAACTCCAGACACGCATCAGCCGTTTTTCGCTCAACTTTATCGAGCCTGTTTTCGTGATGTCTGTGCAGGAGCACCACGCCAACACTAATTCCGAGGGAGAAAATCAATGTTGTGATTGAAGCTCCTTTAATCATGCCGTTTCTTTGCCCGGCATTCCATAGAGTAACGATCCCTGCTCCCATATCGCCACCTCCCAAAGAACACAAGGCGTGTGTCATGTCTGGAGCACGACTCGCACTTGTTTCAAGGACTTGACTTACCAATGCGTTATTTCCCATAAACTTCTCCTTTCGATTTTCCTACCATTACGGGTAGTACGGATTGGGCTTAAACAACAGAATAACCAAATCAATGATTACCCCTACACCGGCAAGACCGAGTGTACAAAGATAAACGATACCTAAAAGAACCCTCCCTTCGTAAAACTTGTGTGCTCCAAATATTCCGAAAAATAAGCAGAGCCAAAATGAAACCCACTTGCTTTTCGCCACACAATCCACCTCCGAACTCATCTGTGTTTACTTGCTATTCGACCCTCGCCACCAGACGAACGATTCAGAATAGGATTGTGCTGTGAAATTTTCATGCGTTCATGCTCTCTGCGTGTAGCAGATGAAGACCGACCGTCGGCAATCTTGTACTCCACGGTTCCACCTTCTGAGAGTTTTCCGCTTCGGATGTGCTCGTTGGTTCTCCGATTTAAGTTACAGGTCTCGCCAATGTAACAAAGCGTGCCGGAGCTATCTCTCAAGCGATATTCTCCGGGGCTGGATGGCGGCTTAAAGCCGCATCCAGTCGAGGGGTTGTACTTGTTCGGTCTTCCGGGTTTGTAGATACTCATGTTCAATACCTCCTTAGCGTTTATGAGTTACAACAGCAGTTACCAAGCCAGGGATAATGATAGCGGCAAAACCTGCAGCTACACTGCCCCAATCAACACGCTTGAACCAAGGGCGTTCTTTCAGAACATTCGCCTTAAATACTTCCTCCAGTACCGGAGCTTCGGGTTCAGAGTATTCTTCAACCGTTCCGTTGGATGCCGCTTCAATCTGAACCATTAGCTTGGCATAGTCTGCGATGATCTCCTCGCACTTCACGCTGCAGAGAGCACGCTGCTCCTTGTGGTTGGCAAGAATGGTATCAGCGATTTGGACGACCTGTTCCTCGGTCAAGGTGTTTCCGCATTTACCGTAGGATTTGATTTCGTAAGAGATACCGCCTCCGCAGCTTATGGAAATCTGATGGTAGTTGTCCTGCACCTGCGCTCGCTCGTTGGAAAGCAGAAGCATATTGTGATAGTCCTTCGGAAAGAGTTCCTGCAGGTGCTCTCTCAACAGAGCTTCCTTAACACTCATACGACCAGGGAGATCGTAAACGATGCTGCTGTCATCGTTTCGGGTGAGAAGACCATTAGGAGAAATTGTCATAGAAGCTCCCCAATTTTTCACTTCGACCACGAACATTCCGTAAGGGGTGATTACGATGGCATCGTATTCTGCCTGGGCATCTTCATCCTCAAGCTGAACATTGTAGAGGATGCGGATACCCTTGTCATAGGAGAGGAGCTTCAAAGCTCGCTTGGCAATTCGCTCACCGTTCATACCCTTGATGAAGCTGCCAATGGTGTAGCCAAGCTCACTCATGTTGGATTTGAAGCGGATGTACGTATTGCTTTCGTCCAGACCGTACTCTTTGGCAAGAGCCTCAAAGTGAATCATAATGTCTCGGTCACGGAGGTTTTCGGCGTGGGTCTTTTCAAAGACACCTCTCGCCATAGCCCCCTGCAGTTCTGTCAGATGGTCTATGATTTCCTGGTTGGTGTACATGGTGTTCTGCTTGGTTCCCAGCCCGTTAAGGCTTTCGATAATCTGGCTCATTCTGTTGGTATTCATTTGTGTTCTCCTTCCTTCTTTTGAACTGTCTAAAGTTTAGCACGGGCATTTTCATATCTGGTTTTGTGAGTGCAGGTTGGTTTTCTAAGGGGGATTGTCGCCGGCTATCTCCTTGCTACGATAAAAGGATAACACCCGATTTTTTATATTTGGTTTTGCCAATGCAAAACAAAAGAGCCTGGACGCTAACAGTCCAAGCTCTCGTGTTTTGAGAAGTATTAAGTTGTTTTGTCTGATATGATACTGCGAACCTCAGCTGGAATGACAACCCTGTTTTTGGGGTCAACGATTTCTTCATTTTCAGCCTCTATGAGTTCAATAGTCTTTTGGCACAATTCAAATTGCTGTGCATCAATTCCAACTTGCCAAAGATGGTCACATAGCTCTTGCCTTATGCGAGCGTATGAATCTGTATTTGCGTGTTTGGCACAGAGGCGTGTTCCCTCGTAGAGTAGAGCCATAGCCCTGCCATGACAACTCAACTCGAAGAAAATATTCGCACATGGGATAATGACATCCTCGATTTTCTGCAAGTCTGTTGGCGTGATGATGGCCGACAATTCCCGTGCATCTTTTACGAACACATTCGTGGACTTTGCACTATCATGTACCAAAGCGAAATACCAAGCACACACCAAATAGTATTGCAGACGAACATCGGCATATTGCGAAGTGTTTTCTGCGATTATTTTCTTTGCGGTGTCGATGAGGTCACTAATTTCTTTTTCTGTGCCTCGACCGCTTCGCATTAAAATTGTAGCTTTAGCCAGAATGTTCTTTGCATATAAGTGATTGCCGTCGTGAGAAAGTCCTCGCTTTGAATAGTGAAGCGTTTTCTCAATAGCATCAAGTAGCTTGTTCAGCAAGAGTTCTTTATCGGGATCTTCTGTATCGTAAGAGCCATCAAGAAGAATATCATAATAATCGGAAACCATATTATAATAAATGGCATAAGCCTCTTGCTTTCGGAAATGTCTTGATGCTTTGTCTGCACTATCAAGCCAGTCCTTCATAGCTTCTTTGTCACCGTGGGCGGCATGAATTGAAAACACCAGTTCATAGACCCGCATAATTACGACCGCATCTTGTCTCATGTCATGCATAGAGTCTGCATAATCACCAAAGTCAATGGCTTTAGCGTTGTCAGCAAGAAGCCGACTTGTTTCTGAGAAAATAAAATCTTCTCTATATCGGGGCATATTGAGTAATACGGTAAACTGCAAGTTTATAAATAGGTCTGTATCACAAATTACTTCCTCTCGCTGACATTGCTTAATAATACTTTCTGCTTGGAAAAGCAATTTTGTCAACTTTTCGATGTCCGCAGGAGATTCATCTTTGATACGAGAGTACCTTTCACGATTGACCTTACCTATAAGTCCTTGTTCATCGAACTTCTTTTTACGCCACTTGTCGATTTTTTTCATGCTGCGGTCACGATAAGCAATCAACTTCTGGAATATCCATTTGTCTTTCAGCTCCGGTGGCAGTTCTGCATCGGCAGCAGTTATGTATTTTCGCAGTTTCTTCGGATAGTTGTTTTTCGTGGACTCCAAACGGATTTCCACATAGAAGTATGTCAAGAACTGCTCTGCAGCATTGACATACTCCGGTGTCCATTCCCAACGATGTACAGCTTCCTGGATTACAGTGTGCATAGAAATCGTATCGCTGGAAATCGTCAGCCAACCGTCCTTAATCAGCTCATTCAAATCATCTTTGGACACAAGCTGCATAATTTGCTGAAAATAATTGATGTCTATTCCGTCGTCACCGAGCAGAGAGGCGATCTTCATCAAGACTTTCTTTTCTGAAGAAAGCATATTTGCCGCAAAAAGGGCGTCAATGATGTTTCCGATTGTGTCGCTTGTCTGTTTGTTATCTTTTTCATAATCAACCTTTTCTGGGGCAATAGCAGAAAACCCATGCTCATCTGTTAAAGATGCTGCACTCGAAATAGTGATGTGGCTATTAGCAATCTGCTTTGCAATCAATTCAAGGACAAGAGTATGTCCCTCGACACGCTTCAAAATCTGTTCAAAGCCGTCTTGCTCATTATCTTCAATAGAACGACCAAGGTTGTCTTCAAAGATGCGACGAAGTGCGTTCAAGTCTGAAACTACAGAGAGATTCATTTCTTGACAGCTCTGATAAGAGGGAGCCTTACGGCTCAAAAGGATAACCTTTAGTTCCGTAGAGAGAAGTGCCCTCAAATCATCATCGACATCACCGGTAAAGTTGTCGATTACCAAAACGGAAGAAGTTCCTCTCACAAGTTCACAAATCTTCTGGAGCTTCTTGTCAAAGTACCTTGTGCCGGTCTTGGTTTCTTCGTCCTGTCTTAATGTATTTATTTCAATGTTGCTGTCATTGGATATGGTTGCCTCAATACTGCCTTTGTAATGGACATACAAAACCGTATCAAACTTTCCTCGGCGGCGTGTCAGATATTCTCTGATAAACGCACTTTTGCCGATGCCGCCCATACCGGTGACAAACAGGCAATTATAATCGGAGTTCGCCAAGAGCCTATCCAATTCTTCAAACTCACGCTCACGCCCATAGAAAATCTTAGGCTTTGCAATTTGAGTGGAATAGATTCTCGGTATCACAAGGTCGGCGTACTTTTCGATTTCTTGTAACTGCTCAACGACTTTCTGCATACTTGAGTATCTGTCTGCGTAATAAACAGCCAAAGCATTATGGAAGAAATCAGACAAAGAGCCGAAAAGTCTATCATCACACTTGCGATAGTCATATTGGATTTTGGTGAAATCAAATACAGCATCCGTCTCACAATCGGGGGCGGTAGGTGTGTAGCCAAACAAGAGATAGAACAGTAACGCACCTACGCCATAAACATCCGTGTGCGGACCCAAGCGTTTGATTTTTGAGGTTTGCAGCTCAATGGGAGCAAACCCCTTAGAGTAAGAAAGTCTTATATCGCTGCAGCTCTGTTTGCTTATTATGTGGGCTTCTTTCCATTCAAGAAGCGAATCGAAGTCAAAGAGCTGAACCTGCTTTTGGTATCCATCAACAATAAGTACATTGTCGGGCTTGGTATCCAGGTAGAGATACCCCTGTTTATGAATGTTGCCCAGGACATAAGCCACTTGCTTGACGAGCGTAACACACTCTTTTAGAGTTAACGGTTTATATGTCGCTAATGTTTTCTTGGAAGAATAAGCGGACAGAATATAGGAAGTGCCGTTCTGTCTAAAAACATCGAGCTGATTTGTTATCGAAGAATAATTGTTATCGGAGTAGAATAATTGATTTGTGCGTGAGAAGTCAGAACGAAACTGCTCCTGTCTTTGATTAAAAACTTCGGCATCTTTGGCTGATGGAGTCAGAGTGTTATTTTCATCACGAGAGATATTGAGCTTGTAGGGATAAAACTCCTTTACTCTGTACAGCGTTTTATCACCGGTATCAGTTATACGGACTGCTTCATACACAATGCAGGAGCCACCACGACCGATTTCGTTTTCGATGACACAATGAATTGCTTCGCCTCTATCGTTGCATAAGCGAAGTGGAGTATTTGATTTCAAAGCAATTCTATGGTCCATATGTTCACCACCTTTTCGTCGTTGTGACTTGATTATAGCGTATGATTTTTAGAGTTTGGTTTTGCCAATACAGGATCAATCCTCAGTATCTTCTTCCTTTACCGCAAAAACTTCACCCATATATGTTCTAAAAGCTTCAAGCGGATGCTCGTCGTTCAAAGACCACTTAAAGAGCCAATCATAAGGATTTCCAGCATATAGTTCCGGATAGCCTGCATCCAAAAGACGAGCATTTATCGTGTCCAGACATCTTTCAGCATCAGATACTTTTGCCGAATAGAACACATCCTTTTTACTAACAATGAGCTTTGCCCAATGGGTGTAGAAAACAAGGAAGATCAGCATTTTTCTAATGATTTCATCATCGCCAACTAAATCTCCACGAATGAGCTTATCAATACTTTGCCTGCTTGGAAAACAGTAGTCGGCTTTTAATGGCAACAACTTATTTTCCGATAACACAGAGGTAAGAGAGCGATCATACTTAGAGGAATACTCGTTTTCTTGATAATTCGACAGACCGAGTATTTGAGAAAAGATAATCCACGTTGAGGCGTCCGAACCAGCAACTACATAATCAAAGGGTTTAACTTCTTGCTCTTGATAGCGAACTTCTTCTTCAACCACTTCTTTAGAACGGGTATCTGTTATGTGTTTTTTATGCTTGTCCTCAAATCTATTGTGAGTTCTATCTATGATAGCTCCTTCGTTTGCCGCTAAGCCATCAGCTTTAGAAATGTCATCCCAAAGCTCTTGGATGTATTTAATAGCGGTAGCATTGTTGTACTGAAAATCGTTGATATTATCTTTTATGTATCGTATCAGTTTTTCCCTATCGTCAATGCCGTTTATGTATTCAATTATGGTTCCGGTATAAAGAACCTCGCGGTTGGGAATTGCTTTTACTTTTTTGGGCACGGGAATACGGTCTATAATCTCTTGTGCCTCTGTGTATGAAAGACCATTCCTCATGCAAAAGTAATAAACAGCCTCGCTTATAGTATGGCAATCAAAGCTGCGATCATAACGAACACATCTAAAAAAATCATTCGTTTCTTCTATGCCAAGCCCAAAGGCAAAGCAGAACTGAAATACCGTTTCTCTATCCAATTTTTTTACAGGCACAAACCATCCTTTTAGATTTCGAGGTGGTTCCATTTTTTCTTGTCTAAATTTCTGGCTAATGAACTTTGCCTTTGCAGACGTATCAGCCAAATCTCCTTCATACCCGTGCTCCTCGATAAACGCTGTCAATGCTTCATCAAAACCGCGAAACAGAGCAGATACTTCAAGTAGGCTTTCTTCATAGCCGTCATCGTCCGGTGACAGCGTTTCAGCCTGAATATTTAGTAGTTCTGTGTATTGGCTCATAAGAGTATCCTTTCTTTCATCGTGGTGTTCAAAGGAGCGACACGCTGATGAAGATAAATATCAATTCTATTGCATAGGTTACATAGTCGAATATTTCCAACCGTCATCAAGATTCTTGGTAAACAAGTCTTTAAGAAACCAAAACGGCGTTAAAAGTAAACCCAATAATTCTTCTGCAATATGTGCGAAGGCAATTACAGCAAGATTATCTGATTTGAATGTTAAACCTTTACCGCCATCACCATACTTTGTAGCAAAAGCTCCGATAACAGCAATGGGGATAAATAGAACAGACGCCCAAAACAAATAACAGTAAAAAAGCATCACAAAGGAATCAGGATGCGTTGCTGCCTCCCACAAGATTGCTAAAGAGGTTTTGCCTGTAAAAAGACACACAATGGTAGTTATCAGCCCATAAAGGGACAATTCGTGAAGTTTTCCGATGATTGACATAAGAGGTTTCCTTTCTTATTGCAAATATCCGAAAGCTGTTCGTACATTACTTTTCTCGCACCGCTTCGCAAATATCGCCAATATCACAATCAAGATAATCGCAAATACGCAGAAGCACAGACAGGGCAACTTCTTCACCTTTGTTGAGCTTGCTCATTGTACTTGTCGATATGCCTAATTCTTTTCTTAGCGTTACCTTAGTGATGTCTTTTTGGATAAGCAATACCCAGAGTTTTTTGTAGCTGATTTTCATGTAAACACCTCTATTTACGGTTTTGAAACGTGATTGCACTTACTTATGATGTATTATAGCACAAATTTGTCGAAATTACAATAATATCGTCTGATAATTCACAAAATAGTTTCGACTTCTCGAATTTTATGATTTACAAGTCGCAACGTCAATGGATGGCATAGCCGTAAAAATCTTGACAAAACGCATCTTTTTTGCTATAATATAAATAAACAAAGACATCTAAGACACGCAGACACCTATACAAGCTTTTGCTTGACACAGGGTCTGCTTTTTTCATACAACAAAACGAAAGGAATGATGCCGAACACAAACGCCAAAGACACCTAAGACACCTTCAAATTCAACCACCGGCATACGAAGGAGGAACTCTTGGGTAGACGTAAAAAACTCATCAATAACACCAACATTCCACAGCACACCATCGAAAGCATCGCTCGCCGACTCCTCCCTGACATCATGGCATACTACCAAAGCGAAGAAGGACAGCGAGAGTTCGCAGAATGGAAAGTGGAACAAGAAAAACGGGGGACATCCAAAGACAACAATAGCGGCAAGTCCGTTTAACAATACAAATATGGCTCAGAGGGCAATACACGCTCTCTGAGCCATTTCAATATTTCGGTATTAAGTAAACCGCCACATGGAACAAACGCTCCTTGTGGCGGCTTTGGCTTGCTATATATGCACCAAAATATAGCAGAAAAAAGTTTGTTCAAGAATCAGACCTTGTGTTCCTTTTTCTCGTTTCGATTCATTTCATTCATCGGAATAGAAAAGAAAGAATATTAGTCAGTAATTCTTTATATTAGTATTTCTTTTATCTATATTTATTTGTGCGGGAGTTTCCAGACGTGGTTTCACCATATATGGCAAAACCAGATACGGAAAAGCCGTATGTGGTGATTAGTCTAATGGCTTGTATTCGGTTACAGTTTTCAGATAAGCTTCGGGATCGCCGTTCAGTATCAGCTCGGCATACGCTATCGGGTCATTGTAGATCAGATAGTCCAGTTCTGACCGCTGATACATATTGTCAGCAATCTCATTCTCCACGGCAATGGTATCAATGGCAATCATACTGCCATCCGAGAACTTCAGCTCCACACAGATGGTATCGAAGTTAAATTCGCAACTAATAAGTTTTCTCATAATCAAATCCTCCATAATCAAGATTGTTTCTTCTTTCTCGGTCCTCTTGGTTTTGAGTTTGGACGTTTGATTATGCCGTTTCTGAAGTGAGTGTCCTCAAACTTCTCGAAATAAACAAATAATCCGAACCCGTCTCCCACAGGGAAGATCTGGTTCGGATTATATTGGTTTGGTGCGAGAGACGGGACTTGAACCCGTACGGGATTACCACACGCCCCTCAAACGTGCGCGTCTGCCGATTCCGCCACTCTCGCTCGTTCATATCGAACAAATGGAAGTATAACAAAATATACTGCGTTTGTCAATATGATTTTTGAAAAATTTTGATTTTATTCTTTTCGGAATAATCTGTTGAATTTTTCGTACACGGCCTTCCTGCGCTCCGCGGAAGCTTTAGCATCTAAAACGTACTTTTCGCCGTCAAAATTGAGAATATCACCTTCTCTTACGGAATCCGGAAGAAGGGATAAATCTGCAAACACAGACTCATTTTCGCCGTTTTCAAGACGAGCGATGCCGTCTTCAATTGATTCTACCGTAAATTTCATCTTGAGCTCTCCAAGGTCATATTAATACCGTCACCGAAATAGTAAACAGTACCGTCATAGTCAGTTCTGAAGTATTCAGTTTCATTATCACGAAGAAGCTTCATTACTTCTCTGTGAGGATGCCCGTAAGAATTATTTGTGCCACAGGATATAATTACATACTCGGGAGAGACTGCGTTAAAAAACTCTTCGCTGTTTGATGTTGAGCTTCCGTGATGGGCAGCCTTAAGTATATCCGCATCCACGTCAGCTTCCCTATCAAGAATCTGTTGTTCTACGTTCTTTGTCGTATCCCCCGTAAACAGAACGGATGCCTCCTTATAAGAGACCTTACAGACAATTGACATTGCATTATAATCATCAGATTCATAGACGGGCGCCAGAATATCAATTTTCAGGTCGCCGAAGGTAAAGCTGTCCCCTGCCTCAACAAGAACAGGCTCTGCACCGCTTTCATAAATTGCATCAAGGGTGTTTTCATAAAGGCTTGTTGTTGGGATATTGAATTCGCTGAAATATGTAGTAAAAACCTTATCGCAAGGGATTTCTTCCAGAATATACGGTGCAACACCTATATGATCTGAGTGCGGATGGGTAAGAATGTAGCAATCAAGCTTTTCTATACCGTTATCTTTAAGGTATCTTACAATTTTTCCCGAATTTTCCGATTCTCCGCCGTCAATAAGGATATTATAGCCGTTACAGCTGATAATTTCACAGTCCCCCTGCCCAACGTCAAAAAACGTTACACAGAAAGGGTTATCCATATATTTATTTTTTGAAGTGTCATTTTCTTCTGTTTTCTCGGGTGCCAATATGCCCGCAAGAAGGACAACACATACCCCTATAAAACTCAGGATTATGCTGATTAATTTATTTTTTACGCTTTCGGGAACTTTCATTGTATCTTCCTTTATTATTTCGTGACGGATTATTGTTACGGTTTCTGTTATCATAAGACGGCTTATTATCCGCCTGAATAAGACAGTTTTTACCGTTTCCCATAAGATCTGTTCTGCCGGCAATACGAAGAGCCTTTATAACAAGAGGACGGCTTTCAGGAGCAAAATAACGCATTAATGCACGTTGCATAGCCTTTTCCTCAGGTGTCTTTGCAACATATACCCTATCGAGAGTATAGGGATCAAGCTCCGTATAGAACATTGCGGTGGAAATTGTACCGGGCGTAGGATAAAAATCCTGAACCTGCTCGGGACGGAGCTTCTGTTCCTTTATAAATAGGGCAAGCTCAATCGCATCCTTAAGAGTGGAGCCGGGATGCGAAGACATAAGATACGGTACTATGTACTGTTCTTTGCCGATACTCTTTGTAAAGTTAAAATACTTGTCAGCAAACTTTTTATATGTTTCAATATGAGGCTTACCCATTTTATCAAGAACAGCCGCTGAGCAATGCTCGGGAGCAAGCTTCAGCTGTCCGCTTACGTGATGGGTTACAAGCTCCTTGAAAAAAGCATCGGACTTATCTTTCAACATATAGTCAAAGCGTATGCCCGAACGGACAAACACTTTTTTAACCTTGGGAAGTGCACGCAGTTCTCTTAATATTTCAAGGTATTCTGTATGGTCTGCCTTAAGATTTTTACAAGGCACGGGAGCCAGGCACTTCTTGTTTTTGCACAGTCCTCTCTCCTCCTGACCTGCACAGGATGGGAATCTGAAATTCGCGGTGGGACCGCCTACATCGTGGATATATCCCTTGAAATTCGGCAAGCCCGTAAGCAGCTCCGCCTCTTTTATTATTGATTCCTTGCTTCTTGAAGAAATAAACCTTCCCTGATGAAATGCAATTGAACAGAAATTACAGCCGCCGAAACAGCCTCTGTTATGGGTAATTGAGAACTCGACCTCTTCAATTGCAGGCACACCGCCCACGCTTTTATATGAAGGATGCCACGTGCGCATAAAAGGCAATTCATATACCTTGTCAAGCTCTTCACTTGTCAGAGGCTCCATAGGAATATTCTGCACAAGCATCATTTTTCCGTGCTTCTGCTTAACCGCTCTGCCCCTGAAAAAGTCCTGTTCATCCTGCTGTATACGTGCGGCAATTGCGTATTCCCTTTTATTCTTTACCACGTTTTCATAAGAAGGACATTCAACACCCGTATAAGGGGTCTCTGAAGCAGGACAAAGGTAGCAAATACCTTTAATCTCTCTTATAACTTCTTTCTTGTTTCCGTGAGCCAGAGCATCTGCTATTGCAACGGTCTGCTTTTCACCCATACCGAAGGACAGAATATCCGCACCCGAGGAAACAAGAATTGAAGGACGCACCTCATCCGACCAATAATCATAATGGGCAAAACGTCTTAAAGATGCTTCAAGTCCGCCGATTACAATGGGAATTTCCCCGTAAGCCTCTCTAATGAGCTTGCAGTAAACCTCAACGGCTCTGTCGGGACGCTTTCCTGCTTTTCCGCCGGGAGAATACAGATCCACACTGCGGTGTTTTTTTGCAACGGTATAATGTGCAACCATTGAGTCAATATTACCCGATGATACAAAAAAGCCGTAACGGGGCTTCCCGAAAACCTTGACCGATTCAGCATTTTTCCAGTCCGGCTGGCTGATAAACCCGACCTTGTAGCCTGCATTTTCAAGGACTCGCGTTATTATAGCCGCACCGAAACTCGGGTGATCAACATAAGCGTCACCCGAGACATAAACAAAATCAACGTAATGCCAGCCTCTTTCCAGCATTTCCTCTTTATTTATGGGTAAAAACATAATCAGTCATTATCTCCGTAGGATTCTTCGGTAAAATCATCGTCTGCCCCGCCGGTTGCGGTAACATCAGATGACATAGCACTCATTTCATACCATTGAGCCTTTGTAACAAGGACATTTCTGGGCTTACTGCCCATATGCGGACCGACGATTCCCTTCTGTTCAAGAGTATCCATAAGTCTGCCTGCCTTTGCAAAGCCAAGTCCAAGGTGACGCTGAAGAGCTGAAATAGATGCCTTTTCGGGAGCAGAAACAAAAAGCTCGATTGCACGGTTAATCAGATCGTCATTTCCGTCACCGCCGGAAGAGGCGGCCGGCTCATCAGTCTTTTTCTTTTCCTGAACAGCCTGTCTTTCAATTTCCTGCTGAACCTCGTCGCTGTAATTTGTGGCATTATTGCCCTTTATGTAATCTACAACCTTTTCGATTTCGCCGTCGGACAGATAACAGCCCTGAATACGGACGGGCTTAGGTACACCTACGGGATAGTAAAGCATATCACCGTAGCCCATAAGCTTTTCGGCACCTGCCGTGTCTATGATAATTTTAGAGTCAACATACGATTTAACCGTAAGAGCTATACGGCTGGGAATGTTCGCCTTAATAACACCCGTGATAACGTCAACGGACGGACGCTGTGTTGCAACAACAAGGTGCATACCTGCCGCACGTGCCATCTGTGCAAGTCGCTGAATAGAGTCTTCAACCTCAGAGGGAGCAACAGTCATAAGGTCAGCAAGCTCATCAATGAAAATAACAATCTGAGGCATCTTTACAAGGTCTTCCCTTTCGTCGCAAAGACTGTTATAAGCCGCAATATCTCTTACACCGTTTGCGTTGAGTGTCTTATAACGTGTGAGCATTTCAGTAACTGCCCAACCGAGAGCACCTGCAGCCTTACGGGGGTCGGATACAACGGGAACAAGAAGATGCGGAAGACCGTTATAAACACCGAATTCAACCTGCTTGGGGTCAATAAGAAGAATCTTTACTTCATCGGGAGTGGCATTATAAAGAATGCTTACTATCATTGAGTTAAGACACACGGATTTACCCGAGCCTGTTGTACCCGCAACGAGAAGATGGGGCATTTTTGCAAGGTCTGAGAACATAGGATTACCTGCAATATCCTTACCGAGAGCAACTGTCAGCTTACTCTTTGTTTTTCTGAATTTATCGTTATCAATAGACTCTCTGAATGTAACTGTAGTCTTATTTCGGTTGGGAATTTCAATACCTATAGCCGCCTTATTGGGGATAGGAGCTTCTATACGAAGACCTGAGGGAGCTGCCATATGAAGAGCAAGGTCGTCTGCAAGATTTGTGAATTTACTGATTTTGACACCGGGAGCAGGTGAAAGCTCATATCTTGTAACAGTAGGACCCGGCACAACCCCTACAATGGATGCACTTACATTGAAGCTGTCAAGGGCAGCAATAAGCTTTTCACCATTGGACTTGAGCTCGTCCTCATTGAATCCCAAAGCCTCTTTTTTAGGCGGATTAAGACAATCAATGGGCGGAAGAGAATATTCAACCTCAGGAACGGTATTTACTGCATTATCAAGACTTTCACGCAGTTCTCTTGCCTCTTTTTCAGACAGAGGCTCGAGCTTTTCGGGAGTCACGGCAGGTTTTTCCTCAATCGGAACAATATCCTCCGCCTCATCCGTAATGATATTGATTTCTTCTGCCCTTTTTGACTTTGACACAAGCTCTGCGATATTGAAAAGATTAGGCTCTGCTACTTCTTCGGTCTTTTCTTTTTTACTTTTTACGGGAGCTTCATTTTCACTTACGGGAATCTCATTTTCGTCAATGTTATTTGTATCAAAGAAATCCTTGATGATTCTTGAAGGATTAACATCCTTTGATACAGATTTTTTCTTTTCAGGCTTTTCAGCAGTTTTTTCGGCGGCTCTTTCCTGCTGCTTTTCCTTGTAGCTCTTTATCATCTCATCCTTTGAGCGTTCAATTGCACCTTCAGCTTTTCTGACGGGCTTTTCAATCTGCATAACGAGCTTTACGAGAGTGATTCCGAAAAGAAGCATTACGTCACAGATAAGAAGAATAGCAAGAAGCACATTGGAAAGCGCAACGGATTTACACATCTGGAATATTGCACCGCCGAGGAATGCACCGACAACACCGCCGTTTGTAAGAGATACTACAGGCTGCTCAAATGCAGATGTAAAAATCTCCTTCATAGCAGTACCGTATCCGACAGAGCTGTCTGCGGACGTATTTACAAACAGAAAAGACGAAATGAGAGCAAACAGGAATAAAAGCTCACCTGCTTTTGCAAAATGTGCGTTTTTCTGCTTATTCAGAATACACATCACCCCGAAGAACAGCACAGCAAGAGGGATATAATATCCGCAGATACCGAAGATCGCAAAATAAAATGAATGTATTGCATTCCAGAAGGACTCTGCACCACCGGGGAAAAGTGCCACGATCAGCAGAAAAAGTCCCGCAAGAAATGTTACGGTAGAGGTAACTTCTTTTCGCAATATAATATCGGAAAAACTCAGCTGCTTTGATTTCTTTTTTGAGGTTTTCTTCTTTGATGAAGTTTTTTTCTTTGTGGAGGTTTTTGCCAAAATTATTCTCTCCTCGATCTTAATATATTCTATAACATTTTACTACTCTTTATAAAAAAAATCAATACTGCGAAGAGGATAAATTGACTAATTCTTCCAGTGCCTCATGTATTGTCCCTACTGAGTCAATTATGCCTTCATTGACAGCGGAGCTACCGTCAAGCACCGTTCCGAAATCGCCGACCAAAGTCCCCGAGGACATCATCAGACTGTTCATCCGTTCGACAGATATTCCCGAATGCTTGCAGACAAAGCTCACAATTCTGTCCTGCATATTCTGAAAATAAGCAAGCTGCTGCGGCACTCCGATTATCATTCCGTTTGTACGTACAGGATGCACAGTCATCGTTGCAGTCTCTGATATAAATGCCTTGTCTGCACACACAGCAAGCGGTATGCCTATTGAATGCCCTCCGCCGAGAACGATTGAGACAACAGGCTTTTTAAGTCCCGCAACAAGCTCTGCTATTGCCATACCTGCCTCTATATCGCCGCCTACGGTGTTAAGAATAAGAAGAAGTCCCGAAATGCTTTCATCACATCCGACAGAAATAATTTTAGGAATTATATGCTCATATTTTGTCGTTTTTATATCAGCTGACAGAATGTGATGTCCTTCTATCTGACCTATTATACTGATGCAACAAAATATTTTGTCCTTGAACCTTACAAGAAAGCTTCCGTCATCATTAATTTCAGAGCTGACTGCAATTTCGTTATTCTCTGCCGTTTCTTCATCAGGCTCAAGATTAAATATTCCTTTCATAATCACAATACCTTCCTTCATAGAATTCCTCCGTTCATAAATAATATTGTCATTTTCGTTAAAAATATGATATTCTTGCGATTTCTTCATTGACAACTTCATTCAGCAGTATTAAAATAATAATATTAATTATATAGGAGACATCTTTATGGCACTTACTCTCGCACAGAAAATCATAAAAAATCATCTTATCTGCGGTGAAATGATTCCCGGAAAAGAAATCGGATTAAGAATAGATCAGACACTTACTCAGGATGCAACAGGTACAATGGCATATCTTCAGTTTGAGGCTATGGGCATCGAAAGAGTAAAAACTGAGCTCTCCGTAGCATATATTGACCACAACACCTTACAGAACGGCTTCGAAAATGCCGACGACCATCAGTTTATTCAGTCTGTGGCACAGAAACGCGGTATCAGATTTTCAAGACCCGGCAACGGAATATGCCATCAGGTTCATCTTGAAAGATTCGGAGTTCCCGGAAAAACTCTTTTAGGCTCAGACAGCCACACACCCACAGGCGGCGGTATCGGTATGCTTGCGATGGGTGCCGGCGGTCTCGATGTTGCAGTTGCCATGGGAGGCGGAACATATTATATCCCGATGCCTACCATCGTAAACGTCGAATTAAAGGGCAGGCTTCAGTCCTGGGTTGCCGCAAAGGATATAATACTTGAGGTTCTCAGAATTATGTCGGTTAAGGGCGGTGTAGGTAAAATTATTGAGTATACCGGTGAGGGTGTAAAAACTCTTTCCGTTCCTGAGAGAGCAACCATCACAAATATGGGAGCAGAGCTGGGTGCTACTACCTCAATATTCCCCTCCGATGAAATTACATACAATTTCCTTAAAGCACAGGGCAGAGAAGAAGCATACACAGAGCTCTCTGCAGATGAAGGTGCAGTTTACGACGAACATATTGTTATTGACCTTGATAAATTAGTTCCTATGGCAGCAATGCCCCATATGCCCGACAACGTAAAAACTGTTGAAGAAATCGGAAAAATTACAATTGACCAGGTTTGCATCGGTTCCTGCACAAACTCCTCTCTTCTTGATATGATGAAGGTTGCAGCAATACTGAAAGGCAAAACAGTTGCTCCGAATGTCAGCCTTTCAATAGCTCCCGGCTCAAAGCAGGTTCTTACAATGCTTGCAGAAAACGGCGCTCTTGCAGATATGATAGCAGCGGGCGCAAGAATTCTTGAAAGTGCCTGCGGTCCCTGTATCGGTATGGGACAGTCCCCCAACTCAAAGGGTATTTCTCTTCGTACCTTTAACAGAAATTTTGAAGGACGTTCAGGTACAGCAGATGCAGGTGTTTATCTTGTAAGCCCCGAGGTTGCAGCGGCTTCTGCTATCAACGGATATCTGACAGATCCCAGAACGCTCGGCAAAATGCCCGAAATCACTATGCCGGAGAAATTCCTTATAAATGACAATATGGTTCTTCTTCCCGATTCCGTAAATGAGGCGGCTGACAGAATCATCAAGTACGGCCCCAATATCAAATCCGTCCCCACGGGTAAGCCCCTTGAGAACGATATAACCGCAAAGGTTATGCTCAAAGTTGAAGATAACATTACAACCGACCACATTATGCCTGCAGGTGCTAAGATACTTCCCTATCGTTCAAATGTGCCTTATCTTTCAAAATTCTGCTTCGGCGTGTGCGACACCACCTTCCCCGAAAGATGTCTTAATGAAGGCGGAGGATTTATTATAGGCGGTGCTAACTACGGTCAGGGCTCCTCAAGAGAACACGCTGCCCTTGTTCCTCTCCATCTCGGCATCCGTGCGGTTATCACAAAGTCCTTCGCAAGAATGCACAAGGCTAACCTTATAAATTCAGGCATAATTCCTCTTACGTTCTCCTGCGAATCAGACTATGACAGAATTTCTGCCGACGATTCATTAACCCTTAAAAATATAAGCACCGCAGTTTCATCCTCTGACAGGGCTGTCCTTGTAAACAATTCAAAGAACGAGGAATACGAGCTTTGCCTTGACTTGTCAGAACGTGCAAGACAGATTCTTCTTGCAGGCGGTATGCTTAATTACACAGCAAATAACTAAAGATTGGATTGATATAAATGTTTGAAGAAAAAATTTCCGCAGCTCTTGCTTCGTATGAGAAGCTTTTAAGAGAACAGCTTGAAAGAAATGAAAGAATTAAGGAAAACAAGGATTTTCTTGATTTCAAATCCCTTGATAAAATTATCATCGGTGTGTGCGGCGGTGACGGAATTGGTCCCGTTATCACAAATGAAGCTGCGCGTGTTCTCTCTTTCCTGCTTAAAAAAGATGTTGATGCAGGCAAAATTGAATTCAGAACAATTGAAGGTCTTACAATTGAAAACAGAATTGCAAAAATGCAGCCTATTCCCGATGACGTCCTTGCTGAGCTTAAAAAGTGCCACGTAATACTTAAAGGCCCCACAACCACACCTCAGGCAGGCGATGGACTTCCCAATATTGAAAGTGCAAACGTTGCAATGAGAAAGGCTCTTGACCTTTTTGCAAACCTCAGACCCGTGCGCATTCCCGAAGAAGGCATCGACTGGACCTTCTTCCGTGAAAACACAGAGGGCGCTTATGCAGTAGGCTCAAAGGGTGTAAATGTTACGGATGAGCTTGCAATGGACTTTGTTGTGACAACAACGGAAGGCACCGAGAGAATTGCAAAGCTTGCTTATAACTATGCAAGAAACAACAAAAAGGAAAGAGTTTCCATTATTCAGAAGGCAAATGTCATCAAGACAACGGACGGTAAATTCCTTAACATCTGCAGAGAAATTGCAAAGGATTACCCTGAAATCATTACCGATGAATGGTATATAGATATCTGCACGGCAAAGCTTATTGACAAAAAGCGCCGTACAGACTTCAAGGTTTTTGTTCTTCCCAACCTTTACGGCGACATCATTACAGATGAAGCAGCAGAATTCCAGGGCGGTGTAGGTACTGCAGGCAGCGCAAACATCGGCAAGCGCTACGCAATGTTTGAAGCAATCCACGGTTCTGCTCCCAGAATGGTAAATGAAGGCAGAGCTCAGTATGCAGACCCCTGCTCAATGCTCAGAGCAGCCGCGATGCTTTTATCACATATCGGATATATTGAAGAAAGTAAAAAACTCGACAAGGCTATTGATATCTGTATGGCAGACTCTTCTATGAAAATCACCGGACGCGCAGACGGTTGCACATGCAGCGAATTCGGTAATTTCATTATGGATACCCTTGTAAAAATCACAACTGATAAGGATTAATCAAATGAAAAATTCAAGAGATATTTCTTCATCCGTAATATCAAGGCTTCCTCGGTATTATAGATTTTTATGTGAGCTGTATGCAAACGGTACAACCCGTATTTCATCAAAAGAGCTTGCAGAAATAATGGGCTTTACCGCTTCACAGATACGTCAGGATTTCAACTGCTTCGGTGGGTTCGGACAGCAGGGCTACGGATATAATATTGAACAGTTGATAGGTGAATTTGCAGGCATTTTAGGCTTAAATGAGCTTAAAACGGCTATTCTTATAGGCGCAGGTAACCTCGGACGTGCCGTTGCAAGTCAGATGTCCTTTGAAGACAAAGGCTTCAGGCTTATAGGCATTTTTGATTGTGATCCCCTGTATAAAGGTATTAAAATCCGGGAAATTCCGATTTCCGCTGATGATGCAATTGCAGATTTCTGTCACGAACACCATCCCGATATGGCAGTTCTTTGTCTGCCTGCAGATAAGGCTCCCGAAATGGTTGACACTCTTGTAGAGCTGGGTGTAAAAAGCTTCTGGAATTTCTCCCATTATGATATTCTCAGAAAGTATCCTAAACTCAATGTTGCAAATGTTCACCTCAGCGATTCGCTTATGACTCTTTCATTTATCATCAAAAACAATTCGGGAGAAGAAGTATGATTAAAGTTGTAAGTCTTGATATTCTTGACCTTATAGGCTTTCAGTCGGGTATTCTTTTTGTTCTGAGAGAAACACAGAACAATGATTCAGTCAAGGTTTCTTTTTACAGTTTTGATATAGAAACAAAGTCAATTGCAACTGTTACAAAAAATGCATACCTGCTGACAAAATTCGGAAGCGCCTATGCACCTATTGCAAAGCAGCTGGGCGACTATGTTTCCTGCGATGCGGCAAGACTCTGGAACGGACAGACCTTCATCATTTATTCTACAGGTGAAACAGGAATTTTTGATGAGCACGGAAATCTTATAAAAACATCCGACCTGCTTTATAGGGATTCCCCTGCAAGGGATGTTGCCGTTGACAACAACTACATCTGGAGCGTTGTTCCCGAACAGAATCTGATAATCAAGTATTCCCTTCTGCAGAACAGAGTAATAATGAGAATCGGAGGAGACGGCTCAGATACATTTGCACACCCCGTTTCTGTCAGCGAATACAACGGGTATCTTTACGTCTGCAACAAAGATTCAAAAAAAATCAATCGAATCGATCTTAAAAATTTCCACGTTGAGGATTATAAGGAGTTTGACGAATCCGTCTACAATTACGTTCGAGTTGACAACAGCGAGTTTGTCATTCTTGATTCGGGAGTATACCTATTATAATTGTAAAATTTACCGTTCATTTTTTGTTTATCCATACAAATTTCCTGTTTTTTCAACATTATATTTGCTTTTTCCCGTAAATAATGATAGTATGATTATGGCATAATTCTTGGTTATACTGATAACGGGAATGCGTATTTCTATATTTCAAGCAGCCTTGTTTTCGGTATAACAAGGTTGCTTTTTATTATCACAGCCGTTAAGGCTGAATCAGGAGGATTTCTCTGTATGAAACTTGTTTACGACATCAAGGACAAACCGAATTTCGGCAAACTCGTTATTTTTGCCATTCAGCAATTGCTTGCTATTATGGCTGCTACTCTTGTAGTGCCCATCATTATCAACGGCAATGCAGGACTTGAGGGCGATAATGCCATGAGCACCGCTGCAGCACTCTTCGGCGCAGGCGTCGGCACTCTTGTTTATGTGCTTTTCACAAGAAAGAAAAGTCCCGTTTTCCTCGGTTCTTCCTTTGCATTCATCGGTTCAATGACATCTGCCTTTGCAGGCGCTGTTTCAATAGCAGCAGGATATGCCGGTCTTATCCTCGGTGCAGTATTGGCAGGTCTCGTATATGTTCTTATTGCCATTATCGTTAAATTCGCAGGTGTCGGCTGGATAAATAAAGTAATGCCCGCAGTAGTTATTGGCCCCACGGTTGCAATAATCGGTCTTTCACTTGCAGGCAATGCAGTAGGCGATCTTAAAAAAGCTAATGCCGGCGGCGACTACAGAGTAGCTATCATCTGCGGTCTTGTTACTCTTATTGTTACAATGCTTGCTTCCACTTACGGCAAAAAAAGTATGAAGCTTATCCCCTTTATTATCGGTATTCTTGCAGGATATGCAACAGCAGGCATCATTACTGCAATCGGTATGGCTACTGACAATCCCGCTCTTCTTGTTTCTGATTTCTCCCCCATTACTGCATTATGGGCAGACGGAGTTACTCTCAATACCTTTGTTTCTGTTCCCGACTTTACATTTATGACAGCGTTCAAGGGCATTAAGGATATTGATTTCACATACATAAGCACTCTTATCGCAGCTTACGTCCCCGTTGCTTTTGTTGTATTTGCAGAACACATTGCCGACCATAAGAACATTTCATCCATCATTGAAAAAGACCTTCTTGAAGATCCCGGTCTTTCCAACACTCTTCTCGGTGACGGTGTAGGCTCTATGGCAGGTGCACTCTTCGGCGGCTGTCCCAACACAACTTACGGCGAATCTGTTGCCTGTGTTGCTATTACAAGAAACGCATCCGTTGCTACAATTATAACCGCAGCTGTTCTTGCTATTATAATTTCCTTCTGTAACCCCTTTGTTGCATTCGTAAACTCCATTCCCTCCTGTGTAATGGGCGGTGTATGTATGGCTCTTTACGGCTTTATTGCAGTAAGCGGTCTTAAAATGATTCAGAAGGTTGACCTTGAAAAGAACAGAAACCTCTTCGTTGTTTCCGCAATTCTTATTGCAGGTATCGGCGGTCTTTCAATCTCCTTCGGCAAGGTTACAATCACAACAATCGCCTGTGCTCTTATTCTCGGTATCGTTATAAACCTTATCCTTTCAAAAGAAAAAGACGAAGCATAATCAATCGTATTTTTTCGGCCGCTGTCCTCGTGACAGCGGTTTTTTCTATTGAAAATTATCAGGTTTCGTTATATAATGATAACAGAAAAAAACAATAGCGGAGGATATTATGGTTCACTATATTGAAAACGATTATTTTAAGGTAGGCGTAAAGGAAGTCGGCTGTGAGCTTACAAGTGTTTATTCAAAAAAAGCTGATTATGAATATTTATGGCAGGGTGATGAGTCCGTATGGTACGGTCAGTCCCCCATTCTCTTCCCCATTGTAGGAAGACTTATTGAAGATAAGTACCGTTTTAACGGAAAAGAATATACAATGCCGAAGCACGGCTTTGCAAGAAAAACCGACTGGACCCTTCTCAACAAAGAAGAGGACTCAATGTCCTTCATCCTTTCAGAATCTGAAGAGACCCTTAAAATTTATCCCTTTGAATTTGACCTCATTGTTACCTATACCCTTGAAGATAATAAGCTTACTGTAGCACACAATGTTGTAAACAAGAACGAATACGATATGTATTTCTCTCTCGGTGCACATCCCGGGTTTAATTGTGAAATCGGCGATTCACTTATTTTCGACAAAAACGAAACACTTGATACAGAAAAAATTGATCTTGTTAATTCATTAAGACTTCCCGAAACATTCAATGTTCTTAATAACAGCAACGAAATCGTAATCACCGAAACAATTTTTGATGAGGATGCACTCATTCTTAACGGAATACAGTCAGAAAATATCACACTTAAGCATAAAAACGGCAGAAATACCGTAAAATTCAATATGGGCCACTCCCCCTATCTCGGAATCTGGGCAAAGCCTGCTGCCCCTTATGTATGCATTGAGCCCTGGTACGGCGTAAACGATTCCTTTGAAAAAAAGGATGATATTTCAAAAAAGGATGCAATAAATAAGCTTCCCTCAGAGGAAATATTTACATTCGTATGGTCTGCAGAATTTATTGATTGATTATTGACATAAAACCATAAAAATTATAAAATTATATTATAGTAAAAACAGGAGAAAATATTATGGAAGAATATACACCTGATGTAGTTTCCATCTTTGATGAAGAAGGAAATGAGCATCTTTTTGAAGAACTCGACAGAATAGAAACCGAAAACGGCAAATACGTTGCATTATTGCCTTTATCCGAATCGGAAGAAGAATTATCCGATGAAGAAAATGAACTTATCATTCTGAAGGTATTTGAAGAAAATGACGAGCTCTACCTTGAACCTATTGAGGATGAAAAAGAATTCAATGAAGTCGGCGAAATCTTTGAAGAACGCTTAAGCGAAATGTTCATTTTCGAAGAAGAAGTCGAATAATTAAGTTATTTACCCTGCGTTGTGCGATAAACGTACAGTTATATTAACCCAACACACATTTTCAGGGAATTAGTCTCTGGTTGCGGATTGCAGACCTCCCGATTTTTCGGACGAAGGGAGCGTGAACCAATCAGGATGGTACCCACCTGCTTGAGAGCAGGTTATTATCGCTGTATACGGCAAGGCGGGGCATATAAAAGAAAAGCGGACTGCATTAAAGCAGTCCGTTTTTTATGTAAAAATACTTATTTTTCAGAAGCTTTTCTTATAAATCTCTTAAAGAAAGCAACGCCGTCAGACATTGAGCTTACGGGAATTCTTTCATTAGTGCCGTGAGTTGTAAGAAGAAGTCCGGTGTTTACAAGGAAGGGAGAATATCTGTAGATATTTTCACAAACTCTCTCATAATGGCAGGCATCAGTACCGCCCATAACAAGGTAAGGTGCTACAATATTATCGGAGTTCATTCCCATACAGATTTCTTCAATAATTCTGAAGCTTCTTGAATCTGTAGGTGAAATCCTTGAGGGATTCTTCCAACCGGGCTTTACATTGATTTCTGCCTTCTTGTTCTTTATAACCTTTCTCAGATGCTTTGTAACATCTTCAATTGTTTCACCGGGATAAATACGTACATTGACATTTACGGATGCTTTCTGAGGAAGGACATTGGGAGCAGGGCTTCCCGAAGCCATAGTAACGCCCTGAGTTGTTCTTATAAGACTTGCAGCCGGCGGAATGTAGGTCATAACCTTAGTTATAAGAGGCTTTAAGAGCTTTAGGTTACAAGTTACGAGCCTTACGGGATATGAGCAATTTCTGCCGATTTTATCAAAAAGCTGCATCATCATAGGAGACAGCTCTGCATCAAACTGATGATTTTCAATATCCTTGATTATATCTGCAAGATGACCGAGAGCTGTATGATTGGGAGCCTGCGATGAATGACCGCCCTTTGCGGTAACGGATATTTCAAAATCAGCATATCCCTTTTCCGCAACGCCGACACCTGCAAGATTCTTATTGAGAACACCCTTTACATTTACGGGGAGAATCGCACCGCCTTCATCAAGTACACAATCAAGGCGTATATTATTCTTTTCAAAATAGTCGCACATTACAACAGCACCGGAAAATTCTGATGTCATAACCTCTTCATTATGACCGAGACAGATATAGACGTCGCGCTCGGGCACAAAGCCTTCCTCGAGAAGGTCTTCAACACTTTCCATTACTGCAATAAGGTGATTCTTCATATCAAGAGCACCTCTGCCCCAGATAAATTCACCGTCATCAACACCCTCAAAGGGAGGATGTGTCCAGTCACCGAGAGTACCGTCTGAAATGGGCACAACATCCTGATGAGAAAGAAGAGCTATTGCATCAAGAGAAGAATCCTTACCCTTCCATCTGTAAAGACGGGGTCCCTTACAGTCCACATCCAGAAGCTCAAGATTTTTATGTATAAGAGGATATCTTTCCTCTAAAAATCCCGCAAATTCTTCAAAAGGCGCCCAATCTGTTTTTGCAGGGTCCTTACTTGCTATTGTAGGAATTTTTATAGCATCGGAAAGATTTTTTCTGAATCTGTCAAGATTCACTTTTTCATCGGGCAGAGCTTCGCCCGAAATCTTTTCGGGCTTATAAAAATAAGCCTTTACGGGGACGACAGCCAATGCTGCAGCAAGACCTGCCAGCATTCCATACTTGAATTTTGAGTCCATAATTTAACCTCTCTTTATATTATTTCTCTGTTCACGAAGCTTTCTTAAACGCAGTTTCCGTTTATTTCTGTATGAGATAAAACACAAAGGAATCAGTACAACCAATACAACAATAAACAGAATAATAAATGCAGGGCTTGTCAAGATGCTTATAATTTTGTCACCGACAAATTTTGCAGGACTTAATTTCACATCGAAAGCGGCAACAAGGTCAACCTCAGCAACAGTCTCACCCGCATATTTTATTGCAGCACGTCCCAGAACATCACCTTTTTTTACGGGAGCATCAATCTGCTCAACCGTAAGCTCGCTTATCGGTTCAATCAGTACACTTTCCGCAGTAACACCTGAAGGAACAAGTGCACTTACGTTTTCAACCGGAACAAGGCTTACATAGTCAAATTCATCAGAAAGCCTAACTTTGACCTCTCCGGCATAAGTTGCGGTATTTGCAACAACACGCAGCTTAATATTTGAAAATGCCCATTCATAAAGCTTTTTTGATGTTACAAAGGACATATTTTCCAAAGATTCATCTTCATCAATATTCTTCATCGGAGCATCCAGAACAACACAGATATAATTATAGCCGTCCTTTGAAGCCATAGATACAACATTGCAGCTTCCCGAGGCAGTATTACCGGATTTACCGCCTTTTACACTTTTTACGTAATAATCTCCGATTCCTGAGTTAATAAGATAATTGGTGTTTTTAAGATATCTTGTTTCATAATATTTGTTTGTTGCAGGCATTTCATAAAGAAAGGTTGCAACAATTTTTGAAAAAACGGGATTTTCCATACAATAACGGAATATAACGGCCATATCGCGGGCAGTAGTATACTGGTTTTCCGAGTTATACCCGCCGGGATTGGAAAATGAAGTATCCGTAAGTTCAAGCCCCTTTGCAAACTCATTCATTTTCTCAACAAACTTCTCATTTGTTCCCGAAATAAATTCTGCAAGCACATTGGATGCATCATTTGCATTATAAACAAGAAGACAGTACAGCAATTCTTCAACCGTCATAGTCTCACCTACAAGTATACCTGCAGTTGTAACACCTAAATGCTCTATACTTCTTATGGCAGTACCCGATGCGGTTACTGACTGTGAGAGGTCCTCACAGTTTTCAATAACAAGGATTGCTGTTACACTTTTTACAAGAGCCCCGGGATCACAGCGGACAGCGGAATTTTTGTCATAAATCACACCGCTTTCATCATCGGCACTCACAAGATATGCAATTTCGGCATCTGTTTCGAGAGAATCCGTAAAGGCTGCAGATGCCCCCACAAACAGTGTATTTCCAAAGATTAATATACTGAGCAATAAAATTAAAAATTTTTTCATAGACAACACCGACTTCTTGTTGTATTATAGATATGGAAAATTTATACCCCACGGAGGAATATAAATGATATATATCACAGGTGATATACACGGAGATGCAGAAAGACTCAGCAAAACAGAGCTGAGTATGATAAATAAAAATGACACCCTTATTATCTGCGGAGACTTCGGTTTTATTTGGAATAACGACCTGAAGGAAACACAGATTCTCAACCGCCTTGAAAAGAGAAAATATAACATCTGCTTCATTGACGGCACACACGAAAACTTCAATGTGCTGGGCGAAATGCCGGTTGCAATATGGAACGGCGGCAGAGTTCATAAAATCCGCTCAAATGTTTTCCATCTTATGCGCGGTCAGGTATATGAAATTGAGGGCAAAAAGATTTTCACAATGGGCGGCGGAGAAGACCCCGAGTATGACCTTCACGAAAACGACGACCCCGTAACAAGAAAGGAAATACCCACAGCACAGGAAATGCTTACGGGGGTCAGCAACCTCGAAAAACACGAATATAAGGTTGATTATATCATAACTCACGAGCCGCCGGCAAAGATCAGAGACTTTTTACTGCTCAGCGAAAACAAAACCCTGCGCGTAACTGCTCTCGGTGCATACTTAGACGAGCTTTCACAGCAATGCGAATTCTCAAAATGGTTCTTCGGCAGTATGCATACAGATAAGTTTATAACCGATAAATACGTGGCATTATTCAGAAACATCATCAGCACCGAGAATAAGCTTCAGTCAGGTGCAGTATTCAGCAAATAAGCTCCTTAAGAGCGATAGAAGCTTCCTCATAAGAAAATCCGCCGGGAGTTCTGTCAAAATTCTTAACACCGTTCTTCCAACGAAGAGAAATCTCATCAACCTCGTTTTCAGTTACTTTTACATCAATTAAAGAAAGCTTTTTTACAGAGGAAATAAGAGCTTCATAATCGGTATTCATACAGGAAAGTATTGCTTCGACTTTTTCGGGGCAATATTTTTTTGCCATTTGGAATAAAGCAGGAAACAGGACTGCACATGCCTTTCCGTGAGGAACTCCGTGATTCTCTGTAAGATAATAACCGACAGTATGCGGGAAGCACGTACCGGCAATATTTATAGCAAGCCCTGCATATAAAGAAGCTCTGTAAAGACTTTCAGATTCATTTTCGGAAAGCTCACCGTAAAGTTTATCGGAAAGAATGAAATCTTTGAGAAGCGTCAGCGCCTTCAATGAATATGTTTCGGACAAATCATTGGATGAAGATGCAACGAATGCTTCACCTGCATGACAGAACGCATCAAGCGCAGTAGTAATTCTTGTAGCAACAGAAGCTGTCATTGTATATTTGTAATCACAGAAGGATACGTCTGCATAACAGTCAGGACCTGATATACTCTTTTTTATTCCCGTATCGGAATTTGTGAGTACACTAACTCCCGTAACCTCACTTCCCGTACCGGCTGTGGTTCCGAGAAGAATAACGGGAAGATGCACGGCAGGTACCATTCTGTTATAAATATCCGCGTGATAACCGATATTTTCACCTGCGAAAATTGCAACAGCCTTTGCAGCATCAAGAACAGAGCCTCCGCCTACACCAAAAATAAAATCAGCGCCGTATTCCCGTACAGTCTCCCCTGCTTCCTTGCAGGTAAGAGTTTCGGGATTAGGTTCTATTTTATCAAAAATACTGTATTCAATACAATTGCTTTCAAGAAGCTTCTTTACATCGAAAAGTGCTCCGCTTTTTTCAGCAGAATGCTTTCCTGTTACAATAAGGCACTTTTTTCCGTAGTTTTTAATGCAGCTGCCCTTTTTCAGGACACAGTCCCTGCCGCTTATAACCTTAACGGGCATATATGAATCCATAAAGCTCACCTATCAAATAATATACACAGATATTATAATAGAATATAAGCGCTGTGTAAACGGAAAAATTATAAATTTTTATAAAAAACAGAAAAAAGCGAAGCCGAAGCTCCGCTTTAAATTCAGTTGACCGAGATACCCGAAATTTCAAAGAATTCTCTGAATTCCTTGAATCTGAACTTCAGCTTAGAATACTCACCGGGCTTAATACTCAGGATACGCTTATAACCGACAGTTGTGCTTTCGGCAAGCTTTTTCCACTTGTTCTTTTTGGTGTCCAAACCGAGAACGTCAAATTCTTCAATATGCTGACCGTGAGCAATATTCTCGCGAATAACAATTTTATCAAAATACTCATTTTCGGGAATATCCACCACAATTTCGGGATGCTTGTCATTGTCTGCAGGTCTCCAGTATGTATCCATATCGTCAGACAGCACATTCTCAGGTGCGGTATCTTTGTTATACACACTTGAAACAGAAACACCGCCTGCATCCTTAAGAAGATTATAGCCGAAGAAAAGATTGAGCTCGCATCCGAGAGCATTGAGAATCTGCACATCGGTATCATCAAACTCGCCTCTCTTATTTGGAGCAAGTCCAAGCATAAGACAGGAATTATTTCCTACGGTATTATAATATAGCTTTATAAGCTTATCCTTGGTCTTTATAGAATACTTGTCATCCTCTTCAAAGAACCAATGGGAACGCATAGGCACAGATACTTCGCAAGGGTACCAGATAAAATCTGTTTCCTTTTTAACAGCCTTTCTGCTGCCGAGGTCAAGGTCAAACATATTAGAATGCTTTTTATTAGCTGTTGCCGTCTCACTTCCGTCCTCTTTTACTCCGAGATGTGAAGGCACAACACTCCATTCTTCATTTCTGGTTACACCCTTTTCATTACCGCACCAACGCACATCAGGTCCGCGAAATGAAATTACAGCCTCAGGCTGAAGCTTTCTTATAAGTGAGTAATATCTGCCCCAATCGTGCTTCTGCACTCGTCTTTCATTTTCTCCGCACACACCGTCAAGCCATACGCAGAAAATGTCTCCGTAATTTGTCAGAAGCTCACTGAGAAGTCCGCAAAAGAAATCATCATAAGCCTTTCCGTCTCCGTAGGTCTTTTCGTGTCTGTCCCAGGGAGCAAGATATACACCGAATTTAAGTCCGTACTTCTTGCAGGAGTCGCTGAGCATTTTTACAAGGTCGCCCTCACCGTCAAGCCAATTAGAATTCTTTATACTGTAATCAGTATATTCAGTCGGCCATAAGCAGAAGCCGTCGTAATGCTTACAGGTGAGAACAAGTCCCTTCATACCTGCTGACTTTGCAACTGCACACCACAAATCCGTATTCATTTCTTCGGGCCAGAACATACTGGGAGGAGTAAAACCGTCACCGTACTGTTTTCCCGTAAATACGGCCATACCGTAGCTTATGAGTCCGTAAAATTCAGTTTTCTGCCATTCTATCTGCCTTTTTGAAGGTACAATGCTGACAGTACCTTTATAACCTTTTTCCACAGGAACTTACCTTTCAATCGTTATTGGTTGCAACAATATTTGCACCGGTGCCGAGAATATTTTCAATAATTACCTGACCGATTTTTACGGGTGCTTTCACACAAACGGAATTGATTTCCTTCATACAGTCAAAAAGCATATCCTTGGGAACAGGCTTATCTGACTTAACGGGAACAACAGGAAGCACACCTCCGCATACCTTTACCGAAGAAGTAAGAGAACGGGTAGGATTTGTAATCTCTGTTTTTGCATAGGCTTCTCCGCGCTTACAGGTATTTCCCGTTACCGAAATAATCTCTGTATCAGTATATTCAACCGTTATAGGACATCCGAGAGGACAGGCTACGCAAGTTAAATCTCTTTTCATTTTTATTCCTCCACTCTGACAACAATTGAGCTGTCGGCTGTCATTGAGCTGAGCACGGCAGCCGGAATAACAACATTTTCCATTTCACCGGGAGCAAGCTTTACTTTTTTCTTTGAGGATATTACATTACCGTCAACCTCAAGAACAACCTTTGCATTCTTGAAAACTCTGCCCACGCGGAAATATATTTTAACATCGTCTTTGTTGTTTATATTGACTCTCTGAGGCACAAGATAACGAACACCGTTTCCTGTAGTGCCGTTTACATAACAGGGATTCTCGTCGCTGTTTCCCAGTATGTAATCTGCAGCACCCTTACCTGCAAGCTGAGCTTCAAGTGTAACATAGTCAACAAGGTCGTGAACATGAAGAACGTTGCCGCAAGCGAAAATGCCCTTGTGGTCTGTCTGTCTCATTTCGTCAACAACTGCACCGCTTGTAATTCTGTCTATGCCGATACCTACATTCTTTGTAAGCTCATTTTCGGGAATAAGACCAACGGAAAGCATAAGTGTATCACACTCAATATACTCTCTTGTTGAATCAATAGGCTGAAGATTTTCATCAACCTTTGCTATTGTGACACCTTCAAGTCTTTCCTTACCGTGAGTTTCTACAACGGTTGTTGAAAGTCTGAGAGGAATTCCGAAATCGTCAAGGCACTGAACAATATTTCTTGTAAGACCGCCGGAATAAGGCATAAGCTCACATACTACCTTAACCTCTGCACCTTCAAGTGTCATTCTTCTTGCCATAATAAGTCCGATATCACCCGAGCCTAAAATAACAACCTTTTTACCGGGCATATATCCGTCAAGATTAACATACTTCTGAGCGGTACCTGCGGTCATAATACCGGAAGCTCTTGTACCTGCAATTTCAAGGGCTCCTCTTGGTCTTTCACGGCAGCCCATAGCAAGAACAATAGCCTTTGCCTGAATTTTAAGAAGACCGTCATTCTTATTTACGGCCGTTACAAGATTATTATCACTAATATCAAGAACCATTGTATCGGTCTTTACTACGATATCAGTCTTTTCAATCTGAGCTATAAACTTAGCAGCATATTCGGGACCTGAAAGCTCTTCACCGAAATAATGAAGACCGAAGCCTGTGTGAATACACTGTTCAAGAATACCGCCGAGAGTCTCTGCTCTTTCCAGCACGATTATACTTTCTATACCGCACTCGCGTGCTTTAAGGGCTGCAGCCATGCCTGCAGGACCGCCGCCTACAACAACAAGATCATAATTCAACATGACTTAGTCCTCCTTACTTAGTTTTATCAAAAAGAATATTTGAGGCAGCACCGAATTTTGTTATTTCATTTATCTCGGTACCGAGTTCACGTGCAAGAATTTCAACAACCTTAGAACCGCAGAAACCGCCCTGACAGCGTCCCATACCGGCTCTTGTACGTCTCTTTACACCGTCAACATCCCTTGCACCTGCGGGAGCCTTTATAGCATCAATAATTTCGCCTTCTGTAATTGTTTCGCATCTGCATACGATTCTGCCGTAAGCAGGATTCTTTGCAATAGCCTCAGCTCTCTCTTCATCTGTTGCGTGTCTGAAACGGAAAACATCCTCTCTTGTACCGTTGAAGCTTTCGTTTTCAGTTACATCACCCATAGCGTTTCTTATAATATCAACAAGATATTCAGCAATTGCGGGAGCAGATGTAAGTCCCGGAGATTCAATACCCGATGCGTGGATAAACTGAGGATTTACTTTGCTGGGGCCAAGAATAAAGTCATCATTAACGGGATGTGCACGAAGACCTGTAAAGGAAGTGATTGCATTTCTTACGGAAACAGCGGGACAGCTCTTTACGGAGAATGTCTTTATGGTCTTAAAGCCGTTTGCCGTAGTGGATTTATCAAATTTATCCTCAATATCCTCAGCAGTAGGTCCGATAAGCAGATTTCCGTCAACCGTAGGAGAAACAAGTATGCCCTTACCCATCTTTGTGGGACACTGGAAAATCGTATGGCTTACCATATCACCTACAGCCTTGTCGAGTATGAAGTATTCACCGCGGCGCATAACAAGATTTACACAGCTATCCCCGATAAGCTTTGCAACTTCATCAGAATGTGCACCTGCGGCATCAACAATATATTTTGCTTTTAATTCGCCTGCGTCTGACTTTAATGTAAACACACCGTCAGCGAAAGAGATTTCCTTTACACGGAAATTTCTGACGAAATCAACACCGTTCACAACTGCATTCTCGGTTGCAGCAATTGTAAGCTCGTAAGGACATACAATACCTGCACTTTCAGCTCTGAGAGCACCCGCAACATCATCGGCAAGGTTAGGCTCGAGAGCTTTAAGCTCTTCCTTTGAAAGGATACTGAGTCCGGGGACACCGTTCGCTATGCCTCTGTCGTAAAGGTCTTTAATTGTATCCATTTCCTCCTCGGAAAAAGCTACAACAAGCGAACCGTTGTTTTTATAAGGTACACTGAGCTTTTCACACAGCTCCTTCATCATAGCACAGCCCTTTACATTAAGCTGAGCCTTGAGGGTTCCGGGCTTTGCATCAAAGCCTGCGTGAACAATACCGCTGTTGGCCTTACTGGCACCCATAGCAACGTCATTTGTTGCTTCTGCAAGTACGGTTTTAAGATTGTATTTTGAAAGCTCACGGGCAGTAAGAGCACCTATTACACCTGCACCGATTACGGCTACATCATAACACATACTAAACATCTCCTTAAATATACCTGTGCGTATATAATATACGTTTTAATTATATAACTTAGCTACGAATAAATCAATATGTTTTACAAATCAAGTCCGTTAAAGTCAGTTAATTTTTTCGTTATTTTCCGAATAAAATCTGAAATCTCTGCATTTTCACAAAGTTTTGCAGAAGCAATTCTCAATGCACGAAGAAACCTTCTGTCAAAAACATATTTTTCAATGAAAAGCGGGCAAAAATCGAGTGCCCTGATATCGGGAGCCGCCGAGAGCTTGCCGCTTTTTTCTTCCATATATATAAAATACGGAAAAATACGGCAGGATAAGGGTCTTTCATTTCTCCTGCAGGGGCCCTTACATCTTACCGCCAGGCTATCGTAACGCTTATCTAAATAAACTTCAAAATTAAAATTCTGACGGAAAATTTCTTCCTCACCGGGAAACAGAAGCATACCGTCATTATCATTCCCCTTACAGCATTTCTTATTACATATTTTTCCGCAGTCATATTTTACAGGGGTCACATATTCTAGATATTCATAAGCTTTTTTTATACAAGCTGATTTATTGTCCATTTCATTCTCCGATTGTTTTTTATTATATTATAGATAAAGATAATCTTTTTTGCAATAAAAAAACAGGTGTCCGGGAAACCGGACACCCATAATCTGCGAAGAAATTATTCAACTGTTGCGGGAGCAGCTGTAGTTGTTTCGTCTTCACCGAAACCGAGTTCGCCAAGAAGATCGTTGACGAAGCCTTCAACGTCAACACCTGCAAGGTCAAGAAGACCGATAGCGATGAGTGCGGGGATAACAGCAACAAGAACCTTCTTAAGGATCCATTTGATGGGCCATGTGAACATAGTAATTTCCTCCTAAATTTTTATTCAATCTACTTATACCATATATAGCCTGAATATGCAAGAGTTAATTTTTTTGTACATAAATTGTTTACACTTTTGCAACAATTTCACATAAGAGTTTCAGGTTCTTCATAGACCTTGTCCCCTGCATCAATAGTCACAGTCTTGATTTTAACGTCCTTGAGAGGCTTATCGTTGGCGTCAGTTTTTACGGAAACAATTGCATCTGCAACATCCATACCGTAGAAGCAATAGCCAAAAACAGCATAATCGTTATCAAGTGAAGGCTGGTCATCAACACAGATAAAGAACTGTGAGCCTGCGGTATTATACATTGAAGGAGGATTATAGGGATTACCCTTTCTTGCCATTGATACGGTGCCTCTCAGATGCTTTCTGTTGTTTTCAAAGCCGTTGTTTGAAAATTCACCGAAAATGTTATATCCGGGACCGCCCGTTCCGTTACCATCGGGGTCACCGCCCTGAATCATAAATCCGGGAATAACCCGATGGAAAGTAAGTCCGTCGTAAAAGCCTTTATTGGCAAGAGAAATAAAGTTTTTCACCGTATTGGGCGCAGTATCATAGAAAAGCTCAATAAGCATTACTCCCCCGTCTTCCATCTCTATGGTTGCAACGGGATTTTCTTTATTTGTGAGCATCTCTGTATAATCAATTGTTGCAGAGTCATTATTTCCTTCTTCCCCCGTGCAGGCAGAAAAAGCAAAAAGAACAGAGCAAACAGCCATAATAACTGCAAGAATCTTTTTCATTACTTTATCCTCATCATTCTGATATTTCGTCGTTTTCTTCAGTTTCGCTTATTACTACGGGAGGCACGATTTCACCCTTCATAAGCTTTACGAAATCCTCACCGTCGATTTTTTCATTAACAATAAGATAATCTGCAAGCACATGAAGCTTGTCAATATTTGCTCTGAGAATATCTTCGCAGCGCTTATATCCGAGAGTTACTATCTTGCGGATTTCTTCATCAATATCCTTTGCAATTTCTTCGGAATAGTTACGCACAGTACTGTAATCCTTACCGAGGAATACCTCTGTTTCTCCCGAGCCGAAGGTAATGGGACCGAGAGTATCGCTCATACCGTACTTGGTAACCATACCTCTTGCTATTTCGGTAACTCTCTGAATATCGTTTGATGCACCGGTGGAGATATCACCGATTATGATGCTTTCTGCAACACGTCCGCCGAGAAGGGTAACAATTTCGTCTTCCATACCCTTTTTGGATCGGTACATTTTATCCTCAAGAGGCATATGCATCGTAAAGCCACCTGCCATACCGGTAGGGATAATGGAAACCTGCTGTACTGGATCCTGTCCGCCGAGGAAATATGAAGAAACAGCGTGACCTGCTTCATGATAAGCTGTAAGCTTCTTATCCTTATCGGTAATCTTATGGGACTTTTTCTCCGTACCCACAATAACCTTAATCATAGCCTCGTCTATTTCTTCGGAGGTAATTGCTTTAAGATTCTTTCTTGCGGCTAGAAGTGCTGCTTCATTAAGAAGATTTTCAAGGTCTGCACCTGTGAAACCAACCGTTGTTTTAGCAATATTTTCAAGGTTAACATCAGGAGCAAGAGATTTGTTTCTTGAGTGAATTTTAAGAATATCAAATCTGCCCTTGATGTCGGGATAACCCATTGTAATCTGTCTGTCAAATCGTCC
Source organism: Clostridia bacterium (assembly GCA_017625435.1). Classification (GTDB taxonomy): domain Bacteria; phylum Bacillota; class Clostridia; order Oscillospirales; family Acutalibacteraceae; genus RUG806. The sequence continues at coordinate 17,679 of JAGAKX010000008.1, read as the reverse complement.
GGGACGAAGAAGTGCAGGGTCAAGAATATCTACTCTGTTGGTTGCAGCAAGCACAATAACACTTTCGTTACCCACAAAGCCGTCCATTTCAACGAGCATCTGATTAAGAGTCTGTTCTCTTTCATCGTGACCGCCGCCCATACCGGCACCTCTGTGACGGCCTACGGCATCAATTTCGTCAATAAAAATAATCGAAGGAGCATTCTTTTTGGCCTGGTCAAAAAGGTCTCGTACTCTAGAAGCACCGACACCAACGTACATTTCAAGGAAATCCGAACCGGAAATTGAAAGGAAGGGAGCGTTTGCTTCGCCTGCAACTGCACGGGCAAGCAGAGTTTTACCTGTACCGGGAGGGCCCACAAGAAGCACACCCTTAGGAATTCTGGCACCAAGCTCTGTGTATTTCTGAGGATTTTTAAGGAAATCCACAATTTCTGCAAGCTCATTCTTCTCTTCTTCGGCACCTGCAACATCGTCAAATGTTGTTCGCTTTCCGTCCTTCGGCATTTTGATTCTTGCCTTTCCGAAGGACATTGTTCTGTTATTTTCAGTAATAAGGCTCTGGTTCATCTTTCGCATCATAATAAACATCAGAGCACCGAGAGCACCTAAAAGAACAACAGAGGGAATAAGACTGGTAATCCAGGAATTGGATGCACCTGCCTTGTAGTTGTAAACAATCTTCTCGTCACCGTTATGAGTAAGATTATGCTGAACTACAAAGGTATGGATATCCTGATTAAAGAGATTTATATTAGGAACAGTATATTTATACTTCTGATCCCCGTCTCTCTTTTTATACTCCAGAACACCGCTTCCGAAATTCAGAGTATATTCCTTGATTTCATTATTTGTAAACATTTCGACAACATCATAGTAGGTTACATCCTTCTGAGAATTATTGTTGTTTACAAAAAATGAAATAAGCAAAATCATCATAACCGGTAAAAGAATTATCGGCAAAAACTGTTTGATTTTATTAAGCATATTATTAGACAATTTGTATTGACCTCCGTGAAATTAGTGTTTATCGTCCTTAAGAACTCCGATATAAGGAAGATTTCTGTATTTTTCAGCGAAATCAAGTCCATAGCCGACAATGAATTCATCGGGAACCGACAATCCCTTATAATCAGCAAAGATATCAACCTCTCTGCGCTCGGGTTTATCAAAAAGAGTACAGATACGGATACTTGCAGGATTTCTTGCATAAAGAACATCCATAAGATAGTTAAGTGTTTTTCCGCTGTCAAGAATATCCTCAACAAGGAGCACATCATAACCGGAAATATCTCTGTCAAGGTCTTTAAGTATTCTTACCGTACCGCTCGATTTTGTTTTGTTTCCGTAACTTGAAACAGCCATAAAATCTATTTCGCAGGGAATTGTAACAGCTCTCATAAGATCAGACATAAACACAATTGACCCTTTAAGAACACTTACCATAAGAAGGTTTCTGTCCTTATAATCTTCACTTATCTGTGCACCGAGCTCAGAAACAACTTCGCTCAATTCTTTTTCTGAATACAATACTTTCTTTATATCATTCTTCATTCTGGATTTCCTCCGTTTTTACAATCAGGTATTCTTTAGTATCTCTGTCACACAGCCGGCTTGCATCAAAGCCGACATTTTCAACAAAAACAACACCCTTGCCATCTGCAAGAACATATATAAAATCCCGTTCCTCTGCAGGGATTTTCATTTCATTGAAAAGCTTGCGTAAGGGCTTTGAGCATCTGCCCTTGCCCGGTCTTATAACATCACCGGAATGCTTTGAACGGAACATAAGAGCCGAATCTATCTTTGAAGCATCAGCATAATATACACCGTGTTCACCGGGCTTTTCACGGGAAATAAAGACGCTGTATTTTTTATTTCCGTGTAAAAATGATATTCCGTCATCAGAATTAAAAATGTATTCTTTAAGCTCCTCCCGTGAGTTTTTTCCGGAATTGTCTTCAATATAAAGAACCTTTCCGTCAGATTTAACACGTATATTTCCGGGAAGACAAACTGCAAATTTTTTACCTTTGTTTTCAGTTATTATTCCGATATGAGAGTACTCATATTCTCCTACAGCATTGCTTTCAAGAAATTTAATAACAACTCTGCGGAAGATAACAGACTCTTCACAAATCAGACTTTCAAGCGCAAGACCGCCGTCGGGAGTAATGCTTTTCTCAAAAAGCTTATCTGCAAGGCTCTCAATATAAGCATTTTCTTCATTGAGAAGTTCTATGCATCTGAGTGCATTTTTTTCAAAGGCAGAATTAACTGAATTAAGCTCCGGTATAACATTCAGTCTGATTTTATTTCTTGTGTATTCATCTGTAAGATTGGTACTGTCTGTTATATACTCAACGGAATTATTTTTACAGTATTCCTCAATTTCTCCTCTTGTAATACCTATGAGAGGACGGACAATATTATCTCTTACGGCAGGAATTGAACACAGCCCGTTAAGAGAAGCTCCGCGTGAAAGGTTAAAAATAAGTGTTTCAATTCTGTCGCTTGCCGAATGTGCGGTTGCGATTTTTTCAGCCGGACACTCTCTGAAGCATTCATATCTTACACGTCTTGCCGCAAGCTCTGTGCTCTCTCCTGTTTTTTCGCATATACCGGGAATATCCTTTCTGAAAACTGTCAGCAGAATATTTTTTCTTTCACAGAAGCTGCGTACAAACTGCTCGTCTCTGTCAGCCTCTTCACCGCGTATACAATGATTTATATGAACTGCAGAAAGTGATATACCAAGCTCTGCCTTGAATTCATCAAGCAATGAAATAAGGCACATCGAGTCTGCCCCGCCCGACAAACCGACGACTACCCTGTCGCCATCGGAAAACATTGAATATTTCTTAATTGTATCAAGAAACTTAGTCTTCATCTCTGTTATTTTCCTCAACACAGGTATAAAGCGTATACTGGGGATTCCAAATCATTTTAACTGTTCCCGTAGGACCGTGTCTGTTTTTCTGCACAAGAAGCTCGGCAACATTGACTTCAAGCTCTGAAGACTTATCCTGCTGAGGCTGTTCCTGCTGTTCAGCACCTTTATTGTCCTTGGAATCCTCTTTTTCACTTTTGTAATAATCGGGTCTGTAAAGCATAAGAACTATGTCGGCGTCCTGCTCGATTGAACCCGATTCTCGAAGGTCTGCAAGCTGAGGCTTATGGGATGAGCCTCTTCCTTCCGTGCTTCGTGAAAGCTGAGCACATACGACAACAGGTATCATAAGGTCCTTTGCCATAAGCTTTAAGCTTCTGGTGATCTCGGTAACCTCCTGAACACGGCTTTCTGATTTTTTTGCAGACTGCATAAGCTGAAGATAGTCGATAAATACGGCATCAACATTCTTAAGTCTGCGGCACCTTGCCTTCATTTCGGGTACCGTAATATTTGAAGTATCATCAAAATACATCTGAACATCAGCTAAAAATACGCATGCAGCACTAAGTCTTTCCCATTCCTTGGGAGTAAGGTCACCTTTTCTCATTTTCTGACTGGGAATCTGTGCTTCTGTGGAAATAACTCTCTGAGCGAGCTGTTCCTTTGACATTTCAAGAGAAAAGAAAAGCACACGTTTTTTAGAATATACGGCAACATTTCTTGCCATTCTGAGCGTGAAGCTCGTTTTACCCATAGCAGGACGGGCACCGACAATAACAAGGTCTGAACGGTTAAGACCGTTACACATTTTGTCAAGGTCCGGGAATCCCGTAGGCAGTCCCTTATACTGGTCCTTGTCCTCTGAATTCAATTTATAAAGAGTATCGTAAACATCTGCTATAACATCACTTAATTTTGAAGGTCCCGATACAGTTTTTCCCTGTCTTATTTCATAAATACGCTGTTCGGCATTGTCAAGAATAATATCAGCTTCCTGACCCGAATTTTCAGCCATATCAACAATATCAGTTGCAACATTGACAAGAGTTCTTATGTAAAACTTGTCCTTTATAATTTTACAGTAAGCCTCAACGTTAGAAGTTGAAGGTACAATATCCGCCAACTGAAACAGATAAACCTTGCCGTCCTCTTCATTGGAAAATACGTTTTCAGCTCTCAGCATTTCAAGAATAAGCAGAGGGTCAATTGCCCCGGAGCCTGCCGCATCAATTGAAAGCATTGCAGTATATATCGCTTTATGCTGAGGCATATAAAAGTATTCGGGACGGACAAGCATTGATACTGTCGGAAAACAAGACGGATCTATAAGCACGCTGCCGAGAATCGCCTGCTCCGCTTCAAGAGAAAATGATTTACTTGTGCCTGTATCAACAGAAGCCGTATCTGTCTTTCTCATTTTTATCCCCTCAGATTTTATTCACCCACAACAATAAATACTTTTGCAGATATTCCCGTGTAAACCTTTACAGTACACTCATAAGTTCCGAAATTTCTTATATCATCAACAATAATTTTCTTCTTATCAATTTCAATGCCGTACTGAGCCTTTATCTGTTCGGCAATTTCCTTGGAGGTTACTGAGCCGAAAAGTCTTCCGTTAGCACCTGCTTTTGCGGAAATCTTAATACTCTTTCCTTCAAGTGTTGCTGCCGCAGCCTCTGCATTGGCCTTCTCTACAGCAAGATGATGTGCCTTTGACATTTCTCTGTTTTTAAGCTCATTCATAGCCGTAGCATCCGCAATCACAGCGATTTTACGGGGAATAAGGAAATTCTTTGCATATCCGTCAGAAACATTTACAAGCTCGCCTTTTTTTCCGAGATCTTTAACATCTTTATTAAGTATAACTTTCATTTAAGTTTACCTCCGTATCTTTAATTATCATTAAAATATTCATTTATCGCGTTATTAAGCTTTTCAACAGCTGAATCAATTCTTTCATCCGGTAACTGGCAAGCTGCCATACTCTGATGTCCGCCGCCGCCGAATTTTTCCATTATCAGCTGAACATTGACCTTACCTAAAGAACGGGCTGAAATGTATACAGTACCGTTCGCCGTGCATACAACAAATGAAGCATCAACACCTGCAATATTAAGAAGCTCATCTGCAGCTTTAGAAGTGATAAGCCTTGAAACAACAGTTTCTTCATCCGCAACAGCAACGGCATATCTCTTATAGAATGTTGCGTTTGTGATAAGACGGCTGATGCTGACATTGTCCTCAACAGAGCCTGAAAAATACTGCTTTACTGCAACAGTATCCGCCTTACAGTCTTTAAGGTATGCGGCTGCTTCAAAGGTTCTTACACCGACTCTGAGAGTATAATTCTTTGTGTCAAGAATGATACCGGCAAGAAGAGCTTCAGCTTCAAAAGCGGAAAGACGGACCTTTGCAGGAGAATACTGAACAAGCTCCGTTACCATTTCACAGGCAGATGAAGCATAAGGCTCGTGAAACTCAAGATCGGCAGAATCTATATGATCAACAGTTTTGCGGTGATGGTCGATAAGAACTACCGAGCCTGCTCTGTCAAGAAGTGAAGGAGCCTCAACAAGCTGAGACCGCATTGTATCGGTAATAACAAGAAGAGAATCTTCCTCAAACAGCTCCTGTGCCCTTTCCGGAGAAATAAAGCTGAGCTTTCCGTATTCTCTTTCAAGGCGGTTTATAAGCGGCATTGCAAGAGAATTCTTTTTATTGACAACAACGTAAGCCCGCTTTGAACAGGCTCTTGCAATTGCACATACACCAACAGCCGCACCGACGGCATCAAAATCGGAAAAAGTATGCCCCATTACAAACACAGATGAGCATTTTTCTATGTACTCGTTAAGTGCTGCAGAAACAATTCGTGATTTTATTTTACCGCGCTTTTCTTTTCTTCCTGTGGTTCCGCCGAAGAATTCATATTTATCTCCGACCTTGACAACAGCCTGGTCGCCGCCTCGTCCTCTGGCAAGGTCAAGTGCCTGTCTTGCGCTTACTTCACACAAAGCAAAGGAGCTTTCTTTTCCGACACCGACAGAAAGAGTGATATCTACATCTTCCTCACCGAATCTGTAAAGACGCACCTTGTCAAGAATACTGAATTTATTCTTAAGAATAGCGTCAAAATAGCGGGACTCCGTAAGGGCAAGGAATTTACCGTCAGCAAACTTTCTGAAAATACAATTATTGTCAACAAGCCACTTGGTAATTTCCTTTTCAACGTCTGAAACAACAGAATAATAATCCGCGTGAGCGAGTATATCCTCAGTCTGTTCAAGAGAGTCTATATTTATGAGAATTACAACAGGACGGGAAACATTATACTCTCTGCGTATTTCTTTCAGAGCCGTATCTTCAGTAAAGTAAAGAGAAATCAGCTTTTCGTCAATTCTCGCAGGATAAACGGTATATTCCTTATTCGCTGTTTTTATCTCAAAAACAGAAAAATCATTGGCTTCAATAATCTTTTTGCAATCGGGAAAAAAACGGGAAATAAGATCACCGTTTTTCACTTCGGCACCGTCAAGAAGCTCATGGAAACGTGCGTTAAACCATTCCACCGTACCGTTATTATCAACAAGCAGAAAAGGAAACGGAAATGAAGTAACGCTGTCGCTTACATCTCCCGATTCTCTGAGATAGCTTTCAAAGCTCCTGAGCATCTCTTTCTTTCTTGCGGACTCGTGACCTATCCACTTTATGGCAAGAACCGAAAAAGCTATAACGATTACAAGCTCAACAACAGCAATCGGCTTTGAAAAAATAAATGTTACACCGCTGATTAATGTAGCAAGAAGTATTATTGCTACAGTAAAGGGATTATTCTTGAGGATATCTCTGAAATTCACAACAACACCTCCCGTGCTGAATTAAAAATGAGCGGTAAGTACCGTGACAATGACTATAGGCGAACGCCTTGTTTTATCAAAAATTGCCCTTGAAATGCTTTCCTTAAGCTTTATTTTAAGGGTATAAATGTCCATATTAGTTGAAGACGCATAGTCGGAAAGGACTTTTTTACAAGCCTTTTCAATAAAAGGCATAAGCTCTGAGGTATTGTTATCAAAAACAAAGCCCTTTGACTGAACATCAAGCTCACTCATAAGCTCGCCCGTGTAACCGTTAACGACTGTGCTTACAACAACCACACCGTCCGTAGAAAGATTCTTTCTGTCACGGAGGACGGATTTTCCTACATCACACACTCCCGTACCGTCAACAAATACTCTGCCCACGGGAAGACCTGCATGCATAACAGCCTTTTCCGAGGTCAGTTCAATAACGGCACCGAGATCGGGAACAATAATATTCTCTGCAGGAATACCCACACTGCGGGCAGTACTTTCGTGCTTTCTGAGATGCTTCTGTTCTCCGTGCACGGGAATAAAGAATTTGGGCTTTACAAGATTAAGAATCAGCTTCTGCTCTTCCTGCGCTGCGTGTCCCGAAACGTGAATTCCGAGACTCTTTTCATAGATTACCTCTGCCCCGAGCTTCATAAGCTCGTTTATTGTGTTGGCTACAGTCTTTTCATTACCGGGAATGGGCGTTGCCGAGATAATTACAAAATCATTACTGTCAATTGAAACCTTTTTGTGGTCGCCCAATGCCATTCTTGAAAGTGCGGACATAGGCTCACCCTGGCTGCCCGTTGTAATGATAACTACATCCTCATCACGGTAATTGCGGAGCTTATCAATAGAGAGTATAACTCCGTCAGACACTCTCATATAACCGAGTTCAATACTGATAGCAGTTGTATTTTCAAGACTTCTGCCCGACAGGAAGATTTTTCTTCCTGCTTTTTCTGATGCATCTATAATCTGCTGTATGCGGTGAATGTTTGAGGAGAAGGAAGCTACAATAATCCGCTTTCCCTCTGCCTTTCTGAACAGAGCCTCCAATGTTTCACCCACGTTTTTCTCGCTGGGAGTATAGCCGGGTCTTTCGGAGTTCGTTGAATCAGACAGCAGGGCAAGAACACCGTCCTTACCGAGCTGTGCAAACCTTGACAGGTCAATAACATCACCGTCAATGGGAGTGCTGTCAATCTTGAAGTCGCCCGTGTGAACTATTGTTCCGGCTTCACAGTGAATTGCAAAGGCAATAGAATCAGGTATTGAATGATTTACGTGAATTGCTTCAACGCTGAACACACCGATTTTTGTAACGGAACCTGCCTCTATAGTTTCAATATGGCATTTATTGAGAATTCTGTGCTCTCTGAGCTTTCCGGCAATAAGACCTGCCGTAAGCCGTGTACAGTAAACGGGCACATTCACGCTCTTGAGAAGATAAGGCAGACCGCCGATATGGTCCTCGTGTGCATGTGTAACAAAAACCGCTTTGATACGCTCTTTGTTTCTTTCAACATAGGTAATATCGGGAAGAACATAATCAATTCCCGGCATATCTGCATCAGGGAAGGTCATTCCGCAGTCAACAATGATAATTTCATCGTTATATTCAAAAAGAGTAAGATTCTTGCCGATTTCGTTTATACCGCCGAGGAACATTATTCTGACGGGATTAACATTTTTGTTATTTTTAGGCTTTACGGAATCGTGCTTTCTCTTTGAGACAGATTTCGGACGGCTGTTTTTCTTGTTTGCCTTCTGCTTTTTTGTTTCATTTTTTACAGAAGCTGCAGCCTTAACCGTGTTTTCGTTAATCTGCTTATTTTTTGATTTTGAAGCGGAATTATTCTTATTTTTTGAAGCAGTTTTTTTACTTGCAGAAGCAGATAGGTTTTCTTTCTTTTTGTTTGTCTTAGTAGAATTGTTCTGCATATTAACTCCTTTTAGATTTATGTAAATCCGGACGTACTGCCGGAAACTTATAATATTTAAATATATATAATCACTTTATATTACTACTTTTGCATATCTTTGTCAATATTGGCATCTTTAATTTTTTTAGTTACAAAAACCGAAAGCTCTTTTGCAGTTTCCATATCCCGTGCCTCAGCAAGGATTCTGATTTTTCTTGAATTTCCCAGTTGTCTGAGACGAACCTTTCCGGGTTTTCCGTCAAAAATATAATAAATTTCACCCGTTTTCCTGTCGGCTCCGCAGGAGAGAATCAGATTTTTTATGCCCGAAGAATCACAATCAATATCCATAACCGTTTTCTTTAATGCAAAATTTCTGTAGCTGTCAAAAAGCTCGGAAAGACTGATATCAGCTTCCTCCAACACATTCAGAAGCTTGGCTGCCATAAGAAACATATCAAAGGTCCATACGGATTTGAGTACAAAACGGTCGCTGAAATTAAAGTTCTCAGTACTGTTTTCATAAACACGGAAAACATTTCCGCTGTATTTTTCTGAATTTTCTTCAACAAAGCTCGGAGCATCCTCAGGAACAATAACATCATTACCGTCAGCGTTTTCAAGCTCACACAATAATGACAGAATTCTTTCACCCGAAAAGACCGTACCGTTTTCAACAACAAACAGTTCCCCGCCGGTATTGTTTATCAGAATCTGAATACTGCGTTTTCCGCTGCCGACAATTTCGCTTTTATCAAACAATTCTCCTGCAAGCGAAGATATTACAGAGTTTTCTGTTTCTACCGCTACTCTGAGTTTTTTGAGCGGCAAAGGACAAAGCTTCTTAAAAAATGACTTATAAACCACGCTGAAAAGCTTCATATTGAAAACTTCTTTATACTCCGAGGGCTCGGAGAATGAAAACGCTGAAAATTTGCAGTTATTGTTTATAGTTACTGCTGCTTTTGAATTAACAGGTAAGCCGTTTTTTCCGAAAAACGAAAAAGATACGATATCTCCCGAGGAGTCTACGTAAACAAAAAAATCAAGATTGCAGTATGCGGAATAAAAATACCCCTGAGCTCTGAACATTTCGCCAAAATCATAACAAACAGCTCCGCTCGCTCTCATTCCGCTAATGAGAACTGCCCTGAAGTTTTCGGAAAGATATGATTCATCGCTTCCGACGCCGATTCTTTCTATCCCGGGAGTGCTTGCTATCGCCTGCCCAAGCAAAACAATATTGTCAAGTCCTATCTGAGAATTTGCCTTGCCCGACAGACCGAAAATATCAAATTCAATTCTTTCGGGATTTTCATAATGCATATCCCGTGATACAACAGTCTCGGGAGCAACCCTTCTGCCCGGCCAGATTTTATTACCGCTGAGAATACGGCTGAATCTTCCTACCCTGCTGTTAAAGCCTATAACACAGCCTTCTTCAGCAAGGCAGTTGTCATCAACTGCAACACAGTCATCTGTAATACAGCCCGTAAGCTCTGCATTACTGCCCGTTTTACAGTTTTCACCCATAATCGTTCCCGAAATCACACAGTTTTCCGAAATTTTGCAGTTATTTCCGATGACACAGAAAGGACCTATAACCGAAGACTCACCGATAATTGTATTTTTGCCTACAAGGCAGGGAGCTCTTAGTATAACATCATTTTCAAGAACGGTATCCTTTCCGTAAAAAGTACCCTCAAAGCCAAAATTCCTGCACCCGGAATCAAGAATTTTTTCGGTTATTTTTCTGTAAGCGGCAAAATCATTTATACTGCAACATAAGCCTTCCGCTTTATAACACATAAATCTGAGATTGTCTGAAAAAATTTCAGGGAAAAGATTTTCGGAAAAATCATATTCCGTGTTACGGGGAATCTTTGCAAGCACATCACCTTTAAGCACGTATATTCCCGTATTGATAAGATTTCCGTCCGTTTGCTCCCAAGTAGGATTGTCTGCAAAAGACTTAATACTGCTGTCATCATCACAGGAAATCACAGTATAATTTCTCGGTTCCTCTGTCGCGATACCGCATACGGTGAAATCGGAATCGGTAGCGTAATGAAAGTCAAATAGTCCCTGCAAATCGATATCAAAAACACTCTCACCGTTTACAACAAGAATATCCTCATCGCTGTTTTCTAAACAGTTTTTAACGCCTCCCGCAGTACCGAGAGGCTTATTTTCAGGACAGAAGATAATTTCTGCACCGTAGTCCTTTTTCCCGCAATGCTCTGCGATTTCATTTGCCATATACCCGAGGGACAGATAAATCTCCGTAATACCGCTTTTTACAATTTTCTCTATAACCGAATCAATCACGGGCCTGTTAAGTATTCTGAGAAGTGCCTTGGGGGTATTCTCAGTAATGGGATTCATCCTGCTTCCCCTGCCGCCGCATAAAATTACTGCTTTCAATTCCGGACACCCTTTCAATGATTTTCGGAAATATTATTTACAAATCCTGCTTAAAATAGTCACTGAATATTGCAATATTTTCAATGAAATGTTAAAATATCCAAAAACAATTATCGGAGTAATTTTCAATGGACAAAGTAACGCTTTACACAGACGGTGCCTGCTCGGGAAATCCCGGTCCCGGGGGCTACTGCGCAATACTCACATTCGGACCCCACAAAAAAACAATTTCAGGCTCCGAGAAAAACACCACCAACAACAGAATGGAGTTAAGTGCAGTTATACAAGGTCTTAAGGCTCTTACAAGATGCTGTGAGGTAACTGTGGTTTCCGACTCAAAATATGTCTGTGATGCAATAAATCAGAACTGGCTTAAATCCTGGAAAGCAAAAAACTGGAAAAAATCTGACGGAAAGCCCGTTCTGAACCCTGAATTATGGAAGGAACTTGATGCACTTTTGGAAAAGCACTCTGTTACTTTTCAATGGATAAAGGGACACGCAGGTCACCCGTATAACGAGGAATGTGACAGAATCGCCGTGGAAGAATACAAAAAACTGCAGTAAACTTAATGCCGTCATCGCTGATGACGGCAATTTTTATGCTGACAAGTGTTAAACAATGATACAGATAAGACCGTTACAGCCTTCATTTATCACTCTTTCAAGAGTCTGCTGTAGTTTCATTCTTGCTTCATTAGGCATATGCATAAGCTTAGTTTTAAGTCCTTCATTTACCAATTCATCAAGTGATTTTCCGAAAATATTGGATTCCCATATCTTTGAGGGATCATCTTCAAAGCCGTCAAGGAGATATTTTATAAGATCCTCGCTCTGCTTCTCGCTTCCCACAATGGGAGCAACCTCGGTTTTAATATCGGCTTTCATAAGATGAATGGAGGGAGCACTAGCTTTTAACCTTACACCGTAACGGCTTCCCTGTCTCATTATTTCGGGCTCTTCAAGACTTAATTCATCAATAGAGGGCATCACTATTCCGTAGCCTGTGGAATCCACCTGTTCGAGGGCGGCGGCAATTTTTTCATACTTTTTCTTTATAACAGAGAAATCTTTAAGAATGTCAATAAGGTCTGCATCATTCTTTATTTCCTCACCCGTAATTCCCGAAAGAATATTGTAAAAATAAGTGTTGTCAAGACCGGCATCAATATAAGCACAGCCGACGCCGAGTTCTACACCCTCAGTAACAGCCTTTGAGAAGAGCTTTTCAGACAAAAGGCTTTCGGTAAAACGCTGAAGGTCCGAAATTCTTGTAACGGAATTCCCTGCTTTTCTGAAGCAGTCGTTAAGCCTTTCATGAAGCTCACTATCCTTGTCACAGCCTTTAAGCCACGAGGGCATATTTACGACGATTTTTCTTAAAGGAAACTCATAAAGCACCTGAGTAAGAATGTCATTCATTTCCTCTTCCGTAAGATTAAGACAGTTCACGGGGAGCACAGGCACATCATATTTTTCGGAAAGCTCCCCTGCAATAATACCTGCTGATGCACTTTTCGGATACATACAGTTAAGAAGCACAACGAAGGGCTTATTGAGCTCCTTCAATTCGTTTATTACTCTTTCCTCTGCCTCTTCATATTCTTCACGGGGAATGTCGCTGATACTGGCATCGGTGGTGATAACAAGACCTATTGTTGCGTGCTCGGATATTACCTTTTTTGTGCCGATTTCTGCCGCCATATTAAAAGGAATTTCATCCTCAAACCACGGGGTTTTTACCATTCTCGGCTCTTCATTTTCAATATAGCCGAGAGAAGAGGGCACAATATAACCCACACAGTCTACAAGACGGACGTTCATTTCAATATTATTATCAACGGAAATTCTCACGCCCCTTTCGGGTACGAATTTCGGCTCCGTTGTCATTATTGTTCTGCCTGCCGCCGACTGAGGCAATTCGTCTATCATTCTCTCCCTTGAAAAATCGTGGGGCGCATTGGGAATTACCATAAGCTCGCAGAATTTCTTAATGAATGTGGATTTTCCCGTTCTCACGGGACCCACAACCCCTATGTAAATATCCCCTCCCGTACGCTCAGCAATGTCTTTATAGATATTTGTACTCGCCATAACAATTCCTCCGAATTTTTCTTTATCGGTAAATTTTATGACGGCAGGACAGGGATTATTACTGCAAAGAGTTATTATATTTTCCGTATAAAATATCAAAGGGCATAAGACTGAAAAAATCTGTCTTATGCCTTTACTGTTTATTTTACTTTTTGGGACCGGGGCGGTGCTTTGCGGTGAATTCTTCGACATCGATTTTTATTACGCTAACAACGCTTACGAGCTTCTCGTTGAATTCGAAGTCCTTACCCGTCTGTGTTTTCATAAGCACCGTAAGGGCGTGCATTTTTTCTTCTACATCCTCAACAATTACAGCCTTGCCTCTTGCCATAACGGAAGCATAGGTAATACCGTACTTGCAGGCAACCTCACCCTCAAAGGGCACAATATCACATTCAAGCTCTGCAAATGCTTTGGGATTTGCCCTTATAACATCAAGCTTTCTGCCTTGTCTTGCACCGTGAAGATAAAAAACTAATTTTTCATCCTGAAATTCATAGCCGTAGTTCATAGGCACAACATAAGGCTCGTCTCCGTCAACAAGACCTAAGTGCAGAACCTTCGATTTATCGAGAATCTTTTTAATTTCATCAAGGTCGGTAACCTGACGTTCTCTTCTTGTCATTCCGTTCATTTTATTTCTCCTTTATACAGAAATCTTTCCTGTGAGCTTTCCGCCCTTTTTAGCATAGGGGCTGTAAGCTGTGATTTTCACGGTATACTCACCACCGTTGAGTTTTCCGGAATTTACATTTACATCATTTTCATTTGCTCTTACGTAATCCGAAATAACTGTCCTTGCAAACACACATTTTTTATCCTTATTAATTACTGTGATTTTATAATTCTCTGCAGGATAAAAGCCCTTTGCATTGGGGAAAGAAATAACCGTCTCCCCTTCTTCATTTACTGCCCCATTAACCTTTGCCTCAGAAGAGAATACGGGCGCGGTATCAAGCGATTTGAGCTTGTGCCAGTTATATGTTCTCTTGTTTTTCTTATGAAGACCGGTAAAGAAATACTGCACACCGGGGAAGAACTGACGGTTTTCAATATCGTAAAGCTTCATAAGCACATTACCCTTGCTGTCAGCCTCTACAACCCAGGCAGAGCCCGATTTACCGGGAGCATCCTTATCGCCTTCAATATAGTTGAGGTTTCCCATCAATGCGGCAAGAGAACCGCAGCCTACAGCCGTAAAAGCCCCCTGCCATACGGAACGGGGATCAGCAGGACAGTAATGCGAATGTCCCGAGAAATCTATAACCTGAGGATATTTATTCAGCACCTTGCGAAGATCTGTATCACCCCAGTTCACACTGCCGTATACAGTAAGGAAGGGATGGGGATGCTGATATACAAAAACAGGCATTTCGGGGTTTTCCGCAGTTGCCTTATCAAGTCTTTCTTTAAGCCAGGAAAGCTTGGTTTTAAAGGTTTTTCCGTTGTCATCATAAGCTACGCCTATAAAATGATAACCGTTTATTACAACGTCCGTATCCATTTCTTCGCTTATATATTTTTTATATACAGTATAACCAACTGTTGCATCAACATCACGGTAATCAATAAATTCGTGATTTCCTATAACCGTAAGAAGCTTTGTTTCGGGACGAAGCTTTTCTTCCGTTATTTTTTTATACATAACATACTGCTTTTCTGCACCGCCCCCCGAAAAATCACCTGCAACCATCATTGCATCAAATTTATTGTAAGCGCAGGATTCGGAATATGTATACATATCGTCAAAAAGCTGACCGAAGCGTACGGCAGAAGTCTGTCCTTCCTCTCCGTCTAAATGGATGTCTGAGCAGACTGCAAAACGAAGCACGGGAGTAAAATCATCGGGAACAATTGTCTTTTTACCCTTGAAGCCGCTTGTTACACCGGAGGCCAGAAATGCCGCTCCCCATACATTTGTAAGAGCCTTATATGCTATTTGTGAAATCAAATTATTATTTTTCATTATTTACCTCTTTCAGTTTTGTTTTATTATATATTTCCATCCGCAGTTTTTTAACAAAAATTCCTCAAGATTGTCAATATAATCAAGATCATTGTCCTGGTAAGCCGTATATGAAATTGTCTTCTTTTCATCATTGGTAGCAATAAACATCATTTTTTTCGGAAGCTGCAATTCATATCCCCATTGATTATTACAGGATACTACAGAAAAGCTGTATCCGTCAATTTCTGCAGTTGAATCACAGTATTCCTTATTAAAGAAAATTTTATTTCTGTAATCATAAACAACATATTTATTTATTGTTTCAGCTTTTTGAGCTTCATATTCTTCGGGAGAGTAATGCACCGTTAAAGTATCCGCATCGCCATAAAATATCATTGCCCCCGAAAAATAATCGTAGTGTATAATCTCATTATAGTCACCGAGTTCATCAAGCTCAGGCATTGCAGAAAAGCTATCTGATATTTCTTGATAAGAAACTGAAACCTCGTCATTTTTGTACACATCCATCGCGGCAAAGGGCATAATAAGCAACAAAAACAACGTAACCGCAATAAACACTATAGTCAGAATAACAGAAAGTGTAATTTTTGAAGCACGGCTGTCCTGCAGGAAAATAACAAGCGCAAACAAAAGTATTGTTATAACAGGTACTGCGATGTGTGTTATCATAATTGAAGGTGAAAACAAAACGCCCTTAGAAACAAGAAAAATACCGACTCCGATTGACAACAACGGAAGAAGCGACAACAAAGCAAAAGAAATAATATGTTTTTTTGAAATAAAGTGCCATGTCAGCATAAAGTTTCTCCTTCAAAAAAAGCCTTATTTAAATACTACTCAACTTTTGTTTCTTTCAAGAAACACAACCGTCTCGACTGTTGTTTCACTGTCCCAACGGATATGTGTCACATTCTCATCCCCGTCATAAAAGACGGGGAATTTGAAATTGATACACTTTAACAGTCTACCGTCAGGCTGTTCTTCTTCTTTGAATATCTCAATGCTTTCAATAAAGGTGTTAAGAAACCTCTTTTTCTCAGCATCAGTAAACTTTTTATACATTGTAACATAATAATGCAGAAAAAGATAGACATTTTCACCTAATATTTTTTCTTCTTTTATATTTGCTATATGGGACTGCAATTCTGTTATTTGTTCTTCTACAACCTCTATCTCATCATAGAAATCATAAAGTCTGTTTTGCATATCCTGATACTTTTTATCGTAATGCCTATCCGTTACATCAAGAGTGTCCATTTGTGATGCAAGCTTTCTTTTTGACATAACAAGCTGATTTTCCTCCGCTTTTTGATACAGCTATTGCTGATGCTCTTGTTCTCGGTCCGTTGCGTACTGAGTCGGTTGTACTGTCCGATGAAACACTGCAAAAAATCAAGACTTACGGTGCTGATGCTAAAGCTGACAGGCTTATGATTACTCTTGCCGAATACTATATCGCAAACAAAGAACCTGACTCTGATTGGGTTATTATACCGAGGACTAACATCTCTGCTTATCTCGGTTCAGCAACATATATGGAAAGCTATGAAGGCAAGATCTCTGATGGGTTTATGGAGAAAAAGCCTGAAATGGGCAGTGTATCTGCGGTAAAAGTTAATAATAACGAAAAAAAGCTCCCTGAATCGGTTTTGTGCCGAAATGGGGAGCTTTGATGTTTTATTTATATGTATAAACTGAAATTCCCATCCTTTTATGTTCACTTGCCTTATGCATACGCTCTATGATCTTTTTCTTCTCTTCCTCAATCGCCTTGCCGGAAAGATATGCGTCAAGCTCGGCATATGTTACGCCCATTTCCGTTTCATCGGTCTGCCCGTCAAAAAGGGCTGCGGACGGTGCCTTTTCAATTACACACTTCGGTGCATCAAGATAATGCAAAAATTCATATATCTCGGTAACGGTCAGATCGACGATAGGATTGAAGTCATGTGCACCGTCGCCCCATTTTGTAAAATAACCTACATAAGCTTCACTTCTATTGCCCGTACCGGCAACCAGTCGGTTTTCCGCTGCGGCAATCGCATACAAGGTGAGCATACGAAGTCTCGGTGCTATATTGGAAAGTGCCGCCGCATTTAAGGTAGCAACGCCGTCAAGGGCTTTTAGTTCTGATTCCTTTACAGGTGTCAGATCAACAGTTCGGGTTTCAATATTATATTTTTTGGCAACCACCTTGGCATCGGCTGTATCTTCATCGTAGTTTCTCCTTGAGGTACACGGCAAAATAATACCCACTGTGTTATCGCAAGCCGCTTTGCAGAGAATACCGACCAAAGCGGAATCCTTGCCCCCACTGTTGCCGTAAACAATGCCTTTTGCTCCGCTCTCACAGAGAACAGATTTTATAAAAGCAACTCTGTTTTCAAATTCAATCTTATAATTTCTCATTAAAAAGCCTCCTTTGTTACGGTACAGTTCACCAACCGGTTAATTGTGCATATTGTTAATGTGATTGTTTCTTTTATCTGAAGGTGTAACAAACATTAAGAAAAAACAT
>JAGAKX010000061.1 GCA_017625435.1 Clostridia bacterium | reverse complement strand
GCCTGCAAGAATTACCTGAGAATGATAACCGAATTTTTCAGCCTTATATGTAAGATAATAAGGGTCAACACCGATACAATGACCGCCCACAAGTCCGGGGAAGAATTTAAGGAAATTCCACTTTGTTCCTGCCGCTTTAAGTACAGCCTGAGTATCGATTCCCATTTTATTGAAAATAATTGAAAGCTCATTCATAAAGGCGATATTTATATCTCTCTGGCTGTTTTCAATTACTTTGGCAGCTTCTGCAACCTTTATGCTTTCTGCCTTATAAACTCCGGCATCAACAACGATTTCATAAACCTTCGCAGCAAGCTCGAGAGTTTCCTCGTCCATACCTGAAACGATTTTTACGATTGTTTCAAGACGGTGCACCTTATCGCCGGGATTGATTCTTTCGGGAGAGTAGCCTACCTTGAAATCAACACCGCATTTAAGTCCTGATTCTTCTTCAAGTATGGGCACACAGATTTCCTCTGTTACACCGGGATACACGGTAGATTCAAATACAACAACAGAGCCTGCAGTAAGGTTTTTACCGAGAATACGGCAAGCTCCTTCAACAGGAGAAAGATCGGGAGTGTGGTCTTCATTTACGGGAGTGGGAACGGCAACAATGTGGAATTTTGCCTCTTTAAGTCTTGAAGCATCCGCAGTAAAATCAACAGTTGTTGCTTTTATTACCTCGTCACCCACTTCGTTTGTGGGATCTACGCCGTTTTTGTACAGCTCTATTTTCTTTTCATTAAGGTCATAGCCTATTACATCAATCTTTTTTGCAAAAGCGACAGCTATGGGCATACCGACATAGCCAAGTCCCACCAGAGAGAGCTTTTCTGTTCTGTTAATAAGTTTTTCGTAAAGATTTGAAAATTCCATAGTATATTCTCCTTATATAAGCTTTTCTATTGTCTCAAGATATGCTTCAATTACTTTTTCACGGGAAAAGTTTTCTTCAATATGGCATCTTCCCGCTTGCCCCATCGCTTTTCTTTCGGCATTGGAAAGAGCGATGAATTTCTCTATTTTTTCACATAAAGCATCCACATCTCCGCCGTGATACATATAACCCGAAACGTTGTCAATAAATGTTTCCATACAGCCGGGGTTATCCGTTGAGATTATAGGTCTGCCCGAGGAGGCACTTTCAAGAAGCACGTTGCTCATTCCTTCGCCGTATGTGGAGGGATGAATTGTCGCATGTGAGGCTTCTATGTACGGACGTACATCGGTACAGCTTCCGTGGTATTTTACTATTCCCTTTTCTTCCAGTTCTTTGAGAAGTGCTTCATAATGCATTTCCGTAGGCTCGATAAAGCCAAGCATATTGAATTTTACAGAAGGATACTTTGCCTTTATTCTCTTTGCAGCTTCAATGTAATCGTCAACACCCTTATCGTGAAGGATTCTGCCGATATAGTTAAATGAAACACCGTCGGTGTCATCGGGATAAGGAAGCACGGGATACCTTTCGGTATTTACTCCCGAGCCGGGAATCAGCCTGCACTCCCCTTTTACCATTCCGTTCTTTTTTGCAAGCTTCATATTGGTTTCATTCTGAAACATCACACAGGCCGAACGCCTGAATGAAAACCTGAAAAGTGCCATAATGAACTTCTGCACAAGCCCGGTCTGATTCAGCACGCTGCCGAAGCCCGTAACATTACTGATAACAGGTATTCCCTGAAGGAATGCCGCAAGTCCGCAATAGACATTAGGCTTTGCAGTATATGTCAGCACTACGTCGGGACGATTTTTTGCAAGAAGCAGGAAAAAATGTATAAAGAGCTTTAAGTCGGAAACAATATTAGTTCCCCGTCTGTCAATATCGGGATTATCGTAAATATAGTTTATATGCTGCATCAGCTCGAATTTCTTGCCGTATGGACAGGAAATGAGAACATCGTAGCCGTTATCTGTAATTGCTTCAATAAGCTCTTTTCTGAAGCAATAGATGTCATCATCATTATTTGTAAAAACAGCAATTAGCTTTTTATCTTTTTTCTTCATATTATCACACATTCACAGTCTCGTTTTCATCGCTTATAAATACTGCAAGAACTGTTTTTATCATTATTTTAATATCACCGAAAAAGCTGAAATCTCTTACTGAAGCGAGATTATACTTCATTTTATCGGGAAGAATTCTGTCAACATATGTAGCTTCGGGATTATCGGAAGCATCAAGAAGTGAGTTTTCATCCTTGTAACAAACACTTGCTTCCGAGGTAATTCCCGCAGGAAGAAGAAGAGTTGCAAGCATTTCATCCGTATAAACGGCAACATATTTCGGAACCTCGGGACGAGTGCCCACAAAGCTCATTTTTCCTCTGAAAACATCTATGAGCTGTCCTAATTCATCAAGCTTATACTTTCTCAGAAATCCGCCGACTTTTGTGATTCTTGAATCATTGGCAACGGTAAGCTTTGACCCCTTATCTGCATCGGTAACCATTGTTCTGAACTTAAAAATTCTGAATTCTTCACCGTATCGTGTAATCCTTACCTGTCTGTAAAATACAGGTCCCTTTGAATCAAGCCTGATTGCAACGGCAATTACCGCAAAAACGGGCCAAAGAAATAAGAGCATAATACCGGATACAGTAATATCAAAAAGCCTTTTCAGAAAAAGACTGCCCTTTCGCTTTTTCAATATATCGTAGTATTCCTTTACGCTGTCATTCTTCATTATATCCGGAATATTTTCCCAACTGCGCATTTTTATACTCCTCTTATCGCTTTCTTAAAGCAGTCAATTACGTAGTCCACATCTTCATCTGTGAGCTTGTTATGCAAAGGCAAAGTAATTTCTTTGCTGAAAAAATCATAAGCTGCAGGATAATTTACAATGTCAA
Source organism: Clostridia bacterium (assembly GCA_017625435.1). Taxonomy (GTDB): domain Bacteria; phylum Bacillota; class Clostridia; order Oscillospirales; family Acutalibacteraceae; genus RUG806. The sequence goes on along the minus strand of JAGAKX010000061.1, from coordinate 98,805 downwards.
AGCCCATTGTCTTATAAGCAGTCATCATAGGAAGGGGCTTATAATGAACATTGCAGGCAACACCCATTTCAGCCATAGCACAGATTATATCATTTCTCTGCTGTGCAGTAATACCGGGTATATATGTTATATATAAGTGGCCCGAGCCTCTGTGGCTGTCAGACACGTGGTTGAGGTGCTTTATACCAAGCTTACCACAGCATCTGTCATATTTTTCGATTATACTCAGACGTCTCGAAATAATATCCTCATATCGTTCAAGCTGACGAAGCCCCATAGCTGCGGCAATATCCGTCATATTACATTTGTACCAGGCACCGACAATATCATATTCCCAGGCACCGAGCTTTGTTTTTGCCAGAGCATCCTTTGACTGTCCGTGAAGGCTGTAAAGCTGATACTGATGATAAAGAGCATCATTATCAATACCTTCTATATGGCGCCAGGCAGACGCTCCGCCCTCTGCGGTGGTAAGATTTTTTACGGCGTGGAAGGAAAATGAAGAAAAATCTGCAATATTTCCTGCATTTCTGCCGTCTTTAACCGCACCGAGGGAATGAGCACAGTCTGCAAGTACGGCAATTCTGCCTATAGCCTTCTGTACGTAATTAGCAGGACTAAAGCTTCCTTTTCTTTCCTCAGCAATTTCAATTACGGAATCATAATCCGCAACAATGCCCGCAATATCAACAAGGATAATTGCCTTTGTTTTGTCGGTTATTGCATCTTTCAGCTTATTTATATCAACCTCGGGAGAGCCCTCAACAGAATCAACCATAACAGGAGTAGCTCCCACATGCACAACGGGAGATGCCGTGGCGGTATATGTATAAGCAGGGACAATTACCTCATCCCCTGCTCCGATACCGAGCACCCTGAGGTTCAGCTCAAGCGCAGCCGTTGCGGAATTAAGACAAACAACACCGTCTGCACCGCAGTATTCCTTGAGCTTTTTTTCAAATTCTTTTGTTCTGGGCCCTGTAGTTATCCAGCCCGAACGGAGAGCTTCACATACTTCGTTTATTTCAGCTTCCGTTATATCGGGAGGACTGAACGGAATATTTCTTTTTTCCATTTTTCATTACCTTCTGTTTTCGGTTATTGTTGAGGTCTGAATGTCGGTACCATTTCCTTTACCATTGATACGATTTCATCGGAATTCTCATAAGCGGCATACATAAGGCTTGTGAGCTGCTGCTGAAAAACATCGGAATCAAAGGGAATGGGATTGCCGATATATATAAGGTCATTGGGAGTCTTTTTAAGACCTTCCTCATCCTTCAGAATTTCTTCATAAAGCTTTTCGCCGGGACGAAGACCTGTATATTCAATCTTTATATCAATATCAGGCTTAAGCCCCGAAAGTCTTATGAGATTTCGTGCAAGAGTATCGATTTTTACGGGAGAGCCCATATCAAGAACAAAAATTTCACCGCCCTTGGCATAAGCTCCTGCGGTAAGCACAAGAGATACCGCCTCGGGAATAGTCATAAAAAACCTTATAATATCGGGATGGGTGACCTTTACGGGACCGCCCTCCGCAATCTGCTTTTTGAAAATGGGTACAACCGAGCCGTTTGAGCCGAGAACATTTCCGAATCTTACGGCAACAAATTCCGTATCGGAGCTGATATTTCCTCTGTGTGAATATTTTTCAGCAAGCTCTTTATCCTCAAGATGTGTAAAAATTCTTGCTATTTCATCACATTTGTTTTCCTTTATCCGCCTGTCAAAAGCATTAACTACCATTTCGCAGAGATGCTTGCTGGCACCCATAATATTCGTGGGATTGACAGCCTTATCCGTGCTTATGAGAACAAAACGCTTGCAGTTATAAACCATTGCGGCATAAGCGGTTTTATAAGTGCCTATAACATTATTCTTTATAGCCTCGCAGGGGCTTTCCTCCATAAGGGGAACGTGCTTATGAGCCGCTGCGTGATACACGATGTCGGGACGGTATTTTTTGAAAACATCATCAAGTCTTCTTGAGTCTCTTACGGAACCTATAAGCACAGTAAGAGGAAGGTCGGGACAGGTGCTTTTCAGCTCCTGTTCTATTGCGTAAGCATTATTCTCGTAAATATCAAAAATTATAAGCCTTGCAGGATCCTGCTTTGCAACCTGACGGCAAAGCTCGCTTCCTATGGAACCGCCGCCGCCCGTTACAAGAATTGTTTTTCCCTTAAGCTGCCCGTAAACCTCAGTCATATCGGTAACTATAGGGTCGCGTCCGAGAAGGTCCTCAACGGAAACATCAGCCATATTGCCGACTGTGATATTTGTACTGATATTCTGAAAAATGCTTGGGAGATTCTTAAGCTCACAGGAGGTTTCGCTGCAGATATTTATAATCTCTCTGATATCCTCTTTCGAGGCACTCGGAATGGCAATGAGAATCTTGTTTACGTGATATTTATCTACATTATAAAGAATATCATTTCTTCCGCCTGCAACAGGAATTCCTTCAATGTATCTTCCCTGCTTGTTGCTGTCATCGTCAATAAGACAAACTACCTTATCTGTATGGTTTATATCCTTTTCAATGCTTCTTAAAATCTGCTGACCGGCATTGCCGGCACCGATTATCATAACACGGCTGACAATTCTGTTTTCCTGAACATCCTTGATACGGTTGACCTCGAGAAGAAGAAAACGGTATATAAATCTTGCAAAAACAAGGATTATCAGCTGAAGACATGCGCCCCAAAGATAATAAGAAAGAGGCATTCTGCAGAAAAATACAGTAATAAGAAGTGCGTGAATAACCGAAGAAACTCCGCTTCCCAAAGCAGTTTTAACCATATCGTTGAAGCTTGCATACTTCCACACGCTGTGATACATACGCATAGCCCAGAAAACAACAATACACAAAACCGAGTAAATCGGAACAAAACGTGTATACGCATCAAGATACTCTGAGGGAATCAGAGCAAATTCTCCGTCGTGCCTTATCCAAAGGGCAGCAAGATATGAAAAATTTACGGCAACAATATCATACAGAACAAGAAATCCTGCAATTATGTGCCATTGCTCTATGTGCAACTTTCTTTTTGAATCACTTCGTTTTTTCTTCATATTCTTTCCTCAGCATTCTGTCATTTCGCCGTTTGAATTAACCTTGTAAATCCTGTTACAGTATTTAAGCATACTCTCGCGGTGAGTTGTAATAATGCATATTTTTTCGGGACTGTTTACCATTATGTTATTAAGTACCCTTGTTTCTGTCTCAACATCAAGCGAGGACGTCGCTTCGTCCATAAGAATTATCTGTGAATCTCTCAGAAGTGCCCTTGCTATGGCAATACGCTGAAGCTGTCCCTGAGAGAAATTATTGCCGCTTTCACTGACATCGGTATTGATACCGTGGGGAAGATTTTTTATCATACCGCCAAGATCTGCTGTTTCAATAACCTTCATCAGCTCTTCATCCGTAGCTTCATTTTTTACAAGTCTCAGATTATCTGCAATAGTTCCGGAAAAAATACCCATATCCTGAGGAACATAGGAACAGAAACGCCTTGTGCTGTCGGAAATATCTACTTTGTCTCCGTCTGAGGTACTTATAAAAAGCTGACCGTCCGTAGGCTTTACTATACCGAGAATAAGCTTAAGAAGCGTAGTTTTTCCTTCGCCGGAGGGACCTATAAATGCAATAGTATCTCCGGGGGCTATTTCAAAAGAAATATTCTTCAGAACATCGTTTTCGGCATCATCATATCTGAATGAAACCTTGTCAAAGCTGATATAAACTCCGTCCTTTTTGCTCTTTTTTAGAATTTCCAGCGCCTTTTCTTTATCTTCATCATTTTCTTTCGCAAAAGACGTTACCTCAATTATTCTGCCTGCCGCTGTTGCAATTGACACAGCAGACGGTATCATTGACGCAAGAGCGCTGAAGGATGATGTAAGAACACCTGACAGCTGCAGGAACATTGTCATCGTGCCGAAGGTTATTGCACCCTGCCAGAGACGGAATATTCCGAGACCGTAGCAGGAGTATGAAACAGCAACACCGATAAGAGAAAGACACAATGTCATAAGAATGCTGAATTTATCGTAACCGAGTCTGAATGTTCTGAACTCCTCAAGAAGCTTTGCGAAATTATTTATGTAGTCTTTTGTAAGGTCAAATGCCTTTATAAGCTGAATGTTCTGAACGGACTCCTGAGTGTAAGAGAGCACCTTTCCGTTAAGCTCTCTGGACTTTTCGTTATATTTTCTCATAGCTCTTACTATGAATTTTGAAGAAATAAACATAAAGGGAGCAGACATAAGAGCAAGAAGTGCCATTGCAGGGTCATAATAAAGCACAATAGCCAATGCTCCGATAAACTGACAAAGCTTTATAATGAGTCCCGGAATAAAGCTTATTGCACCTCCCGAGACAGATGATACATCGCTTTCAAGTCTGTTGAGAAGCTCACCTGTGTGATAACGGCTGACATCCTTCCAGCCGGCACTTACAATGTGAGAATAAATCTCGCTTCTGATTTCATTATTTGCTTTTGAACTGACAACAGAAATAAGCCAGGATGAAGCCGCCTGAAAGACGTGCTGAAAAACAGCAAGAAGAATAACGAGAATGCCGAAATTCAGAAGCACATCATTCTCCTTCGCCACAACGGCATCAATAACTATCTTGGAAACAACGGAAATACCGAGGCTCATGGCAACGGAAAGCATACCGATGACAACGTAAAGCAACGTTATCAGACGGTATTTTTTTATATACCTGAAGAGCCACTTCCATTCGGATACCATTTTCTTAAACAGTATACCGAAGCCTTCCTTCTGTTTCATCCGCAAATACCTTTCTTTTTAGTTTTCTGCGTTGATTTCTTCTTTGTGACGGCGGTTGCCGTAACCGTACCTTTTCCCGTATCCGTATCTTCTGCCGTAGCCGTAGCCGTAACCGTAACGATATCCGTAGCCGTAGCCGGATGTGCCTGTCACAGCACCGTTGAGTACACAGCCGTAAATACCGGCTTCTGTTGACATAAGATTATCTATACCTGCACGGATTTTGGAAATACGTACAACGTCCTGATGAATAACGTATATTGCGGCATCTGCAGCCGCAGCAATGTTCATAGCATCCGAAACAAGTCCGCAAGGCGGTGTATCAATAAATATGTAGTCATATTCATCACGGATACCGTCAATAACATCTTTAAGCCCTTTAATGTTTTCAAAGGGATTTTTGCTGTCATCCGGCTCTATGACCATAATATCAAGTCCGAGTCCTTCTGCTCTTCTGATACTGAAAACAGTACCGTCCTTTTCATAGGATGCACGTGCAACAGTATCTTCACCGCTCTCATTCAGATTAAGAGCATCCATAATACTCGGATGATGAAGGTCAGCATCCGCAAGAAGAACCTTTTTTCCCAGAGGTACCAATGACAGCGCAAAATTTACGGTGGTAGTTGTTTTTCCCTCACCGGGAGCTGTACTTGTCACCATAAAAACCTTTTTGTCCGCAGACTGATTTACAAAAACGCTCCTGATAACACGGAAGGACTCAAGGAATTCAGAAGATATCTTTTCATTGGTAAAAAGAACTCTTCTGTCCTCGGGTTTCACATATTTTCTGAATCTTACAACAGGAACCGTGCCGAGAGATGTCAGATTAAGCTCCCGTTTAATATCATCGTTTGTCTTTACGGTTCTTCTCATAAGTGCATAGAGAAGAATAAAGCACATACCGATTGCAAGACCTATTACAGCCCCTTCCATTGCATTTGAAGTGTAATTGGCCTTGTTATACGGGGATGTTGCCACCACGGGAGTTTCAATCATATCGAATTTTATGTTGCCGACAACATATTTTGCAGCATCGGGATAATTCTCAATTGCTGAGATAAGAACATCATAAGCCATCTGCGGATCTGTTCCTGAGGAAGTCAGCGTAAACAGATTTGCACCGGGAACAGAGGATGCACTGAGCGACGCCGGCATATAAGAGACATCAAGGTCATTCACAATAGCATCCTGAAGGATATTGCATTGCAGTATATAAGGAAAAGTCTCCGTCAGCTGTGAGGTTGCGGATGCGTCATAATAGAACGAATATGATGATATTCCGCTTATAGTCGGCTGAGCACTCTGAGAGCTGACGGTAAAGGTTGCCGAGGATCTGTACATCGGTACATAGCTTCTGTAATCACTGACATATCTGAATCCGCCGATAAGAACGGCAAGAACAACACACAGCCACCATAGCTTCCGGGCACCCTTGAGAACGTCCGTGAAGTAAACGGTAATATGCTTTGTGCTTAATACATCATTTCTGTTTTCTGTATTGCTCATTAAAATAATTCCATTCCTTCGGTTTATTTTCTTTCCTGATTCTTCTTTGAATAGCGGTAATAGGAAGATGCATGGAAATACCTTGAATACTTACCGTAACCGCCGTATTTTCCGTAACCGCTGTATTTTCCGTTTCGGCCGTACTTACCGTACTTGCCGTAACCGCCGTACTTATGGTATTTGCCGTATTTTGACCTGTGCTTATAATAAGAACCCTTCTCGTCTGCACCGAAAAGATCAAAAGGCACCAGCTCACCGTGAACATCGTTAAGAATACAGCCTGCCAATGAAACACCTGAATCCTTGAGGGTCGTAAGTGTTTTGTTAACCTGCTCGGTTTTTACGGTATCAGTTCTTACAACCATAATAAGCTTGTCTGCAAATTTTGAAATTGCAACAGTTGAAGAGTCTGCCATAACGGGGGCAGTATCAATTATAACGAAGTCAACCATATCGGATACGGCAGCAACAAATTTTTCCAGCTTTCCGCTGTCCACCCATGAAGTGCTTTCCTTGTGAGACCTTGTGTTAACGGCAAGGAACATTGATGTATCCTTGTATTTTCTGAATTTAATCTTGCCGGCTTCCGGATTATCAAGATATTCGCCCATTTCATACTGCTGTGAATATTCAAGATCAAAAATCTTATAAAGCGCAGGCTTTTTGAAATCGAAGTCAAGAAGAAGCACCTTCCTGCCCTTTTCTGCAAGGGACAGGGCAATATTAGTTGCAACCGTTGATTTTCCTTCGTTTTCGGCAATACTTGATATAACAAAAACCTTATCTCCGTCACGACGGTTCATAAATTCGATTTTTGATGAAATTTTATGGAAGTTTTCCACAAAAGAGAAGCTTATAAAAGCATTGGAGTGAATTCTCAGAGACTGCTTTTTTCCCTTGAGGATTGATTTGAGAGTACGGCGTTTTCTTTCATGCATAACCGTACTGATGAGCTTTGCGTCAATCTTTTCATTAAAATCCTCTTCATCCTTGACAGTATCCCTGAGCACGGAAAATACAACAATAAGAAAAGCAGATACAATTGCTGCTCCTGAGTACAGAAGACTCTTATCGTCGGATGCAATGCTGTTTGAGGCACCCGTGGGCACCGAGGGAGCCTTAAGCACCATAACCGTAGCATTAGAAAAGATATAATCCGCAACAGAAGGATAAACCTTGAGGACAGCATTTAAAAGCTCATAGGAATTCTGCGGACCTGAGCTTGTGACACTAAGCGTAATAAAGTTTGTTCCCTGCTTTACGGATGAGCTTATTTTGCCGTTAAAGCTTCTACCGATATATTCCCCCGCCTTGGTTTTGATTATAGGGTCTGTAAAAACATTTGCGAATATCTCCGCAAGATCGGCAGATACAGAAAAATTGGAATAAGTCGAAGAGCTTGTACCCTTTGCGGAAACAACCATTGTTGCCGATGCAGTATATTCGGGTTCATAAACGTAACGCTCGGCAATATATACCCCCATACGGCAGGTAAGAACAACAAGCACCACAATCCAGAAATTGTGCAGCAAGTCTTTGACTACTGAATGTATTTCAAAAGAAATTCTCTTATTTTTCATCATTTCTCTTTTCCCACCATCACAATCATAATGCTGTGACCTCTTTCCCCTCTGGAATCCTCGGCATAATAGTGCACAATATAGGTTCCTTCCTTGTTGACATTAAGGTTTGTATCCACCGTAACCTTGTTCAGAATGTCTCTTTCTTCGTAGTCAACTGCAGAAACAATATACTCCTCAAGGTCAATTTTTTCGCCTTTATCAAGATAAACAAGATACTCCGAAAGCTCTATCTCAGGCGCAGAAAGACTTCTGTTTTCAACAGTAAGAGGAAAGGTAAGTACGGATGTGTCACCCATACTGTTCGTAACGGTCACATCAATACTGAAAACTCCCTCGGTCGCAGTTGTATAGTCCTTTGAAGTAAGTATCATATTTCCGCTGAGCTCTCCGTCAAAGCAATCGATTACACTGAGAGAGTTTTTGATATTAACAGATTCATATACCGAATAACAAGGTGACTCCGTCAGCGCATAACGGGGAGATTCATAATCGGTGTATTTCACCTTTCTTACAGCTGTTGCAACGTGATTATCCTCATCACACACAGCATAGGTAACCTTACAGATACCGGGCTTTACAAACTTTGATACCGATTCGACAATAATTTTATCTGTTAAATCTCCGTCCTTTTCATCAAAGGCGGTAACACCGTCAAGAAAATCCTTATCCTTTGCATTGACGCTGAGTTCAAGCACATCATCCTCGAGCGAAATGACAGGAACAGTTGTATCAACGGTAAAACGCTCTGCCACAAAAGTGACAAGAAAGACACCGCTTACTGCAAGAAACAGCAGAATTACGGCAATTTTGTAAATTTTCATCATAATGACTCACCCCAAAAAAACTACACATACGAAATATCTCTGTTTTCAATTACCGCCAACGTATTCTCAGAAAACAGAAGAGCGGCGTAATCAAAAGAATAAGTTTCTGCAACAAATTCAAAGGCCTCAGCAAGGAACGGAGTTCTCATATACGGACTGTGAGCATCACTTGCGACAAAATCAACCAAAGAATTGTCAAGAAGAAATCTTGCGGCATTGTAAGCATTTCTGCCGAAATTACCCTGAATGCTTCCCTTGTTAATCTGCAGAAGACAGCCCATATTTCTGAGCTTTATTGCTGCAGTTTCATCCTCTCTCAGAAAAGCATATCTTTCAGGATGCGCAACAACAGGCACATACCCTTCCGAAACAAGCTTTTTCAGTTTCATATAAACAGATGCGGAATGCTCATAAAAATCAAATTCAACCAAAGGATATCGGGTATTATTGAGAGTTATAAGCTTACCTTCAAGCAGGTGATTGAGAAAATTATCTCCGCAGAAAATCTCCTGTCCCGGATACAGAGCAATGTCAATATCTTTTTCAACGAGTCTGCTGTTGAGCAGCTCAATCATATCGGAAAACTCCGGACACCACATATTACGGTAGGAGCCCGTAACATTACTGTGGGGAGTTACAACTATTCTTTTTGTGCCGCCTGAACGGGCAAGCTTTGCCATTTCAAGAGACTCTTCTATACTGACCGAACCGTCATCAAGTCCGTACAAAATATGACAATGTATATCATTCATCTGCGACACCTCCCGACATTATTCCGCAATTATTAATAGTTTATAACAAAAGAATTAAAAAGTCAATACGCACATATAAAATACCTTAATATGTCAAAGAGGCTGACCTTACGGCCAGCCTCGGACTGTTCATAAAAAATTTACATATAGAAGCTTTTATACCACTCAGCGAAACGCCGTAAGCCTTCACGAAGAGAGGTAGAAGGCTTAAATCCGAAATCCCGTTCAAGTGCACTTGTATCAGCATAAGTCACGGGAACATCGCCGGGCTGCATAGGCACAAGCTTCTTGTGAGCCTCGAAATCATAATCCGCAGGCAGCACACCGGCAGAAACCAACTCCTGCTGAAGAATATCTACAAAATCGAGAAGGTTTTCGGGACTTGAATTGCCGATATTATAAACCCTGTATGGAGGCACGGGAAGTCCGTCCTCACCGGTCTCCTTCTCGGGAGCACACATCATAATGCGCTTTACACCCTCAACAATATCGTCAACGTAAGTAAAATCTCGCTTGCAGTTTCCGAAATTGAATATTTCGATATCTTCATTATTAATCAGCTTGTTTGTGAATCCGAAATATGCCATATCGGGTCTTCCTGCAGGACCGTAAACAGTAAAGAAGCGAAGCCCCGTTGAAGGAATATTATAAAGCTTTGAGTAGGAATGAGCAAAAAGCTCGTTGCTCTTTTTGTTGCTGCATAAAGGCTTACGGGGTTATCAACCTTATCCTCCGTGCTGTATGGAATCTTCTTGTTGGTTCCGTAAACACTTGAAGAGCTTGCATATACAAGATGCTTTACGGGGAAATTTCTGCAGGCCTCAAGAATGTTATAAAAGCCGATAACATTGCTCTTTATATAGGCATCGGGATTTGTGATTGAATATCTGACACCTGCCTGAGCTGCAAGATTCACAACAACATCAAATCCGTACTTTTCGAAGCACGAATCAATGAGTGCTTTATCGGAAATATCCCCCCTGATAAACTCCCAGGAGGAACCGCTTTTTTCCTTGATTTTTTTATCGATTTCACCGAGACGGAAGTCTTTTATAGACACATCATAATAGTCGTTCATATTGTCAAGACCGACAATTTTTACACCGGGAACAGTCTCCAGAAGCTCAAGCACAAGGTGATAGCCGACAAAGCCTGCGGCACCTGTTACAAGGATACTTGCCCCCTCAAGATTTACATTTCTTTCAAGCATTTTTATACCTCTGAGTTATAATTTTATAATATCAAATTTTTGCACAGAAAAGTATTTTCCAACAAATTTCTTTGCCATTTTCTTGCAATTTTACTGAACATTAATAATTTTAATATGACAATTTTTTGCTGTTATTTCAAAAAGTTAAGTTCTTTCAGCTGCTCAAGAAAAGCAACGATATCAGCCTCGGCTTCCTCTCGGGAAACAGAGAATTCCGATGTAATTCCGTCAACCAGCTGAGCTACAGTTTTCTCATTCTCAAGCAGCTTCCAGATTTCTGCGCTGACGGGATTAAGAACAATAAGCTGAGAGGAATTTTCAACGGAATTTACGGGCACGGCAAGAAATTCTCCTGCAATTTCGCGGAGCACAAAACCGTCCTTCAAGCAAAACATTTCATCTGCCATAAAATCACCTCAAAAGGTATAATAGCACATATTTTCAGATTTCTCAACACCATTCGGATATATACTTCAAAAAAATGCTGTGAAATTGACAAAATTGTTTATTGACAACGCAGTCAGGAGGTATTATAATACTTTTATTAATATGTAGGAATATGCGTTTTTATGGAAAGATTTCTTAGAATTTGCAATAAAAACATCCGTGTTTCCTCTCCTTTTCTCCCGGAGAACTCTTTTTTAGCGGAATTTGCCGAGCCGCAACCCGCTGACTGCGACATAAACATCACGGTAAATGCAGTTGACGGTATTTCTTACCCCCATTGCGATTTGCACTTTAACACTAACGGCATTGCGGTGCTTCGTGAAGGTGATACTTTTTGCCGATACGCAAAAATGGGGACAGATGACGGGTCTGTCACAGTATACAGCAATGATTCATCCCGACACAGCGAAACTTCAGTCGTTAAACGGAATGCTAATGTGCTTTTAGGTGACAGATATTTCTGGACGACGGTTGCGTTTCCTCAGCTTATGCTGACGGAAAGCGTGCTTCTGTTTCACGCTTCTTTTATAGATTACAATGGACAGGGAATAATCTTTTCAGCCCCCTCAGGTACGGGAAAAAGTACTCAGGCAGATTTGTGGAAAAAGTATCGCAATGCAGATATAATCAACGGTGACAAAACCGGTGTGATTATTGAAGAAAATTGTGTGTTTGCCTCAGGCGTTCCCTTCTGCGGAACAAGCGGCATTTGTAAAAACAAGACGGTGCCGTTAAAAGCGGTTGTGCTTCTCAGACAAGCTGAGACAAACTCCGTGCAGAGGCTTTCAGGTGTTGCAGCTATAACGGAGCTATTGGGAAACATTCACCTCGATTTTTCTGCTCCCGATGAACAAAGAAAATGTATTGACCTGCTTATTAAACTGATAAAATCCGTTCCCGTTATTCTCCTTTCCTGCACCCCCGATGAAAATGCAGTAAAGGCGCTGGAACAGGAATTACAGATACAAAACTGAATATTATACGGACAGGAGTGATGGTGTGACGATTGACTATGATATCCTGCTAAACCGTATGTTTTTTAATGCTGACAAAAACGGCACACCCCTTGCAGGGTCATTTGAGCTGACTGCCCGCTGTCCTCTTGACTGTAAAATGTGTTACATACACAAACGGGAGAATGACAAAGAGGCGCAGTCCCGTGAGAAAGACACCGCTTGGTGGTTAAAGCTCATTGATGATGCAAAAAACCGAGGGCTGTTTACAGTTCTGTTGACTGGCGGAGAGCCCCTTTTACGGCAAGACTTTGATGAAATCTACTTTGCCTGCAAAAAAGCGGGTATGGTAGTTTCCGTAAACACCAACGGTGTGCTGATTGACGATAAAAAGATTGAGCTTTTCAAGAATCATCCCCCGTCACGGCTTAACATCACTCTTTACGGTGCTTCAGGAGAAACTTACGAAGCACTTTGCGGCGACAAAAAGGCCTTCGACAAGGTGATGACGGCACTAAAAAAACTACGGGAGGCAGAAATCTCTGTGAAGCTTAATTTTTCCGTAACTCCCGAGAATTTCGGGGACTGCGAAAGGGTGCAGAGCTTCGCAAAAGAGTACGGGTACAGAATTCAACCCGTGACCTATATGTATCCCCCCGTAAGGTGCTCGGGTGAGCCCGTAAGACTTTCCCCGGTTGAAGCGGCAAAAGAGCACTTTTTATGGCAACGGCGGCTTCTCGGTGACGAGAATATGCTGAAATACGCCCTCGGTAAAGAGGACTACTCTCCCCCGACGGATATTTCCGACTGCGGAGAAAAAATTAAATGCCGTGCAGGGTTATCCACCTTCTGGGTAACCTATGACGGCGAAATGAGACCCTGCGGTATGATGAATGTACCGACAGTTAAAATTACGGATTTTAACGGAGCCTGGGAAGAAATTCACCGTGCCCGTGAAAATATAATTCTCCCGAAGGAATGCAGGACCTGCCCCTACGTCAAGATTTGCGACGTATGTGCGGCGGTAACCCTTGCCGAGACGGGAAATTTTGACGGTGTTCCCGAATATGCCTGCAAAAAGGCTCAGGAATACAGCAGACTTTGTAAAAATTTCATTGAAGAAATGAATTGTAAAGATTCAGGTTTTCAGGAGGTAATGAAAAAATGAAAACAAGCAAACGATTTTTAGCCTTAGTGCTTTCAGCGTTGATGATTTTCTCCGTGGTAATAATCCCCGGTGCAGATCTCTCCCTGTTCGGCGTTGAGGCTGATGCTGCCGTAACCCTCGGCGGTATAACTCAGCAGAGAGTTGTTTCAAACTATGAATCTCTCTATGCCGGTTATCAGTCAAGATTTTTCGGCGGTTCAGACACAAACTGGCCCACAAACTTTGTTATTCCCGGTCTTGGTGATAATGACGACTATACCCCTCAGGGTATGACGTACTGGAAGGCAAAGGAATGGATTCTTATTTCCGCCTATGATGCAAGCGGTCAAGGAAGACCTTCTGTCATTTACGCTCTTGACGCTGTAACAACTGAATTTGTTGCACTTTTCAAAATATACAATGATGCCGAACATACAGTTGCAAACAATTCTCACGGCGGCGGTATCGCAGCATCAGAATACAACTTTTACTTTGCAGACGACGGTTCAAACATCAGTTACATTCCGCTTTCCGAAATGGATGTTGCAAAAGAAACCGTAAAGAACATTCACCCCTGGGGCAGCATTGACTGCTCAGCTGAGCTTACCCCTCCGGACGGAAACGCAGCAGCAAAAACATCCTATTGCTGCTATGATGACGGTGTTCTCTGGGCAGGTAACTTCCATTGGTATGATGATTCCAGATACACCAATTATGCATACAACAATTCAGATCTCAAAAGTATGCTTATGGGATATAAGCTTGTCGGCAATTCTTCAGAGGAAGAATGGTACTATCTTTCAAAGAATTTCAATTTAATCAACATCACAACCGGCAACGGAACCGGTTCAAAAGACGGTTCAAATATCACATGGACTGCAACAAACTATGACGGTGCAAATGCTGAAATCAGAGGTTCAATTACCTACGGCGGAATAAATGTTGGTGAATTTACTTCTAATTTTGCAAAAGCTGAGCTTAAAGAAGGCGTAAAGTACAAGATAGAATTTATATCAAGCAACAATCAAACAGACATATATCTGTTTGCAACCAACGCAGGAAACAAACACACCAATGTCAAGCAGTCCTCTCAGACGATTATAACAAATCTTGGTGACGGCAGATATCACTATGAAATGGTGTTCACTGCCGGTCTTAAGCCCACGGGTGCAGACTCCACCTGGCCTACAACACAGAGCACAGACGGAAGCTTCTCCGGTTCATACAATATCCGTTTCGACCAGGATAATATTTCAGCAGACCGAGATTTCGTAATAACCGACTTGTCAATTTCAGAATATGCAGAAGCAAACGGCTTCACTCCCGATAAGCACTATGAAGGTATCGGTTGTGCAGGAAACCCCACTTACGTTGTAGGTCTTACAAACATCGACAGAGTTCAGTATGCTATGGTCGATAAGGGTAAAATCTACATCAGCCGTTCCTGGAGCCGTTCTGAATCAACAAACCATGTCCGTGAGCTTATAATCGGCGATATGGATATTTATTCACCCGGCAACACAACACTTACAATTAACGGCAGAGAAAGAAGATGTCATACCCTTACCGGCACACTTAACCGTTTCGGCGGTGGTTCCGGTGATGCAGGCAGAACAAAGATGCTCTACATGGGTGAAGCACTCTGCGTTATTGAAGATTACCTTTATATGTTCGGTGAAAGTGCTGCATATACCTACAGAGCAAAAGAATCCAACAAATGTCCCGAACCCATTGATGTTATTTGGAAAATTGACCAGCATACAATAAACGGGGTTGAGAGACCTGTTGAAGAAATAAAATCAATGTACTACGAAAAAATTGATAATGCTTCTGAAATTGTAGACGGTGAAGAATACATTCTTGTATTTGAATCAGCAGAAAAAGACCCTGTCACCCAGAAAAACATTCTTTATGCTGTTGACTCCTTCGGCGGTTACGGTGGTGCAAAGCTTCCGAAAAAGCTGAATGAAAGTGAAGCTTACGCTGAATATACGAATCATTCAATGGGTATTATCGGTTATCCCTTAACAAGCTATTCAACAGGTATGCTTGATAACGGAACTGAGGTACTCTATATTGACGAAAACGACGATAACAGAAAATCAATACGCTGGACTATTACCCCAAACGGCACAGGCGGATACAGCTTCCTTAACTCCGACTATTATTACGGAAACAACAGATACCTTTGCTTTGCCCACGAGGTATTCACACTGAATTCAGGTATTGAATATTGCGGAATTGTTGGCAGTAACGGCAACTTTAATATCACAGACTGGAGACACACATTATGGTGTAATGCAGGTTATACTCAGGAGCAGCTTGATAAATACACATATCTTTACAAGAACCACGGTCAGACAGGTTATCTTCCCGTTTACAACGGTCTTGAAGAGGTAAAGGGTACTTTCCATATAGAACCTGCAAATCCCTCTGCTGATGAAGCAGTACCCGGCGACTACAAGATAATGCACATTTATAAGCGTGTTCAGGACCCCTATGCATCAACCCTTGAAACAGACGTTTATACTGACCTTAATGCGGAACTTCAGGCAGACGGCACATACACAATTAACCTCGAGACCTATGCAACCGCAGCTGTTCAGTATATGGATATAGACCATGAACGTCCTACTGATTTTATCTTTGTACTTGACACATCCGGGTCAATGTCCGACAGTTCTGGTGTTACTAGCTTTAAAAGGTGGGGCACATCAGACACATTAAGTTTTGAAAATGCGGCTGGCGATAAAAATATTGCTGACATGGACAATTGCGACAAAGTATATACGGGCAACATATACTACATGCATACAGATGGAAATTTCTACAGAATCAGTTGTATGGCTCACAAAAAAGAAAACAAAAAGCAGTGGGTTAAACTTTGGTATACTGCAAATGGAAAAAATTACTATCTTATGAGCAACGGAACAGTCAGAGACACAGAACCCTCCTGGGAGGAGTGTGTTTTGATAGAAGGATACTCTGCAACTGGTCTTATTGACCCAAGATACAAAAAAACGGTATACACAGGTGTTCACTACAGTTATGAAACTGTTTCAAACCTGGAAGCAATGAAAAATATTGTCAATTCAATATCGTACAAAATTGCTAATACAGATTCAGACCATAGAGTTTCACTCATTTCTTTTAATGAATCAATTTATGCAACTTCATATATGGTTTCTGATTCTGGCTCAATCACTCAATCAACTACAGTTGCCGGAACTGATTTTACAAAAGTATTTTTTAGCAGTTCAAACTTTAATGCATTTAGGAATCAAGTCAATGCTTTAACTGTTTCAAGCGCAACGGACCGAACCCCACAGCCTTCAACGGGATTATCTCGAGCTGCAAATACTTTTAGCAATTGCGGTCAAGATTACACCCCCACAGGAAGTAAAGCTGCTTGCACAATCTTAATCACATGTGCTCAAGACATATCAGATCAACGAGCAAACGAAGCGATAGCAAGAGCAAAGGAGTGCAAAGAATATGGGTCTTTCATATATTCTGTTAAGGTAGGTTCATACAATGGTTCCAATACTTCCAACTTCTTTGATTATACCTCTTCCAACTATATTAGCGCTGAAAGTCTTACTTCTCCAGGTCTGCCAAACAAACACACAAATATTGATTATTCGTGGGAACAAACTTCTAATGTTTCTGTATCTGACTTCGCATCAAATCTATTATCATCATCAATCACAAACAGCACTAAAGCTTATTTGCGAATTGATGAAAGCACATCAATTTGTGAGAATATTGGCCAGTTTTTTGACGCAACTAATCTATCTTTAGATGATTTTGAATGCTCTACCATTGACGCAAAATATGATGGTCTCGGACGCTTATATTTTGATGAAGAAACAAAGCAGGTAATCGCAAGTCAATTGGCACCAGATTTCAATAGCGGTATGATGGTAGCCACTGATGCATACACATTGAATATTAAGGGATTTGATTTTTCCGATCACTATGTTTCAACAGCAAATATATCCAACGGAAATGCAAAAAAATTAGTTGTAACAATTTCAGGCCTTACATTAAAACCGGAAGCAATAAACAATGAAGCTATTACCATAGATGAAAACACAGGTATTTATCTGAAGAACGGAATAAAACGTAAGGGGTATCCTACTGAGTACATAAACATACCCGAATATACTTATGTGCTTGACTACGGTATCGGAATGCTTGATACGGATGTTAACGGTACACTTTGTTCTATTGACGACCAGCCCCGTAAGCAGAGTACTTATAAGACAGAGCTTACAGAAGATTATGGCAAGAACAATGTAACCATTAAAACAGTAAACGGTAATCAGGACCTTGTTTACGGTCTCAAGCCCGACGGCACAGGCTCAAACAACTCCGGTTACTGCTTAATTAAGCGTCCCGATGAAACTTATGACTGGTTCAAGATTAACGTTGTACCTGCATCAAACGTATACTTTGAAGAAGAGCTTGCAACTCCTCAGGTAGCAGGAAATCAGAAGTGGACATTAAGCAAAAATGAAGCCTTCGATTTCAGTCAGAATCTTACAAGCACAAACGACGTTTACGGTTATGACAGCAACTACAAAAATGAAGGTGCCGGCTTCTCTCACGGTAGCGTATACACATCTGAGGTAAATGATATGAACCTCAGAAGTGATACCCTTAAGTTTGACTATACAGGTACTGCAATTGACCTTTACGGCTCCTGCGGTGAGGACACCGGTATTTACATCGTAACAATAAGAAATGCCGATAATAAGGTAGAAAAGGTTTACATCACAGATACTTACCTTTCCGACAGCAGTCTTTACGGCAATAACCACAGAATCAATCAGGTGCCCATTGTTCACCACGAAAACACCAGCGGTTTCGGCAAGTACACAGTTGAAGTTACCTCCGCATATCTCAATTCTATGGTAGGACAGAGAAATCCCGTTGCTACCTTCGGTATGCGCGACACAGAAGAGGGTGTAGGCTTCTACACAGCAGACTTCACAGAGGAAGCAAAGGAAGCAATACTTATGTATGCTGAAATGGAAGAACTTCTCGGTGAAGACATTGAAGTGACCTTCTGTGATGAAAACTCCGTGCTTAACGGCGGTACTGGTGCAGATGTTGCAACAACCTTCGGATTCTTCAGCACAAATCTTGATACCGACAGAGAGTTTGACGTCCTTACAAACTATTTTGACGGATTCAGAATATATCAGCCCACATTCGGCAACCACGACGGAAACTATCCCGAATATGAGCAGGGTGCACAGTTCTTCAATGTTGCCGACAATCTTCTTACTGCTGACGAGGTTACAAATGCTGAAAATACAGGTATTGCTTTCATTGAAAAGATCAAGGATTCCGAATATGAACAGCAGGACTACGGCTTCAGCAGTTATACAAACATCGGTCCCAAGAATGAGCTCTATCTTCAGCCCGGAAAATCAATTGCTATCAATGTTTTCTCAACCTCCAACGCGGCTAAAGCTATGATAAGCCTTCGTGCAATTAACGGTGTTGCAAACGCAACAATCGCAGCAAACAACGGAACAACGACTATAAGTAAAGCTTATACAGTTGACCACGTGGCTGAAATGTACTACAGAATTGACGGCATTGAATTCTCAGAAGGCACTACAGGTACGATTACCATTACAAACAACAGCAGCAACATTCTTGTTGTTGATACCGTGAAGCTTGCCAGCGGTCTCAATATGGGTGTTATGATGATGTCCGCAATGCCCAGAATCAGAATGATGATGGCAGCTCCTGCAGAAGAGGCTGAACCCAATACCCTCGAAACAGAAGAGATTCCTGACATTCCCACACCCGAAGCTCCTCCCGTTGTTGAAATGCCCGAAGGACCTTCAACAACTCCCGAAGGCGATACAGGCGCAGAGGAAGAAAAGGACTTCATTGAGCAGATTACAGAAAACTTCACTAAATTACTTAATATGATTCAGTCTATGCTTGAAAGAATAGTGAATCTGTTAAAATCAATTATGGCTTAAGGAGGCAGAGAAATAATGAAACAGTATACAAAACCAACAATTGCTATAGCTGCCAACTTAGGTAACACAAATCCTGTTTTCTGCGATGTTAAAGCAGACCTTGATCTGATTGAAGGCATTGTCGGAGAAGATATTGACTGGGACAAGGCTTTCGCTGTAACTGAAGCTTGCTCAGAAGGTATCATTATTGATATGTATTGCAAATTCACATCAGCAGAGCTTGGCGCAGCTCATGCATTTATCTCTTAAAGAGATGCACACAACAAAAAATCCCTTGTATCTCACGATACAGGGGATTTTGATTTTTAAATGAATTAAAATGATTTCAGGTTATTTTCGAATTCGGTAAAGAAGCTTTCGAGGATTTGTCTGTCCTCTTCGTTGCCCCGAAGGCATATTGAAGCAGAAAGGGCACCGCCGATTGTAAGGGCGGTCATAACTGCACAGGGCTTGTTTTTTGCAGCACCGGCAACAAAAGCATCAAAGGGACCCGAGGCACCCAAGGGGAACAAATCCGGCTCAATTTTACCTACATTGCTGACCGACATCTGCGGGTTGTTATAAAAAAGCTTCACTACCGACTCTGCCTGAAAATAAAACATATTTTTATAGGCGAAGTTCAGAAGAGGTAAACCGTGAAGACCCATAAATTCATCATTTTTGAGCTCTTTTGTCTTATCACGGACAAGCAGAAGCGTTTCTCGAAGGTCACTTCCCTTCCGCTCAATTGCACAATGCATAAACGACACGTGATTCGTGTAGCCTATACGGCTGAGGTCCTTTATATGCCGTCTTAAATCCATAGCACAGGCAACGCTGAGGCTGTCGGACGCCTTGAGCTTTGCAATTTTGCCGAGAGCATCAATATAACAGGCGAGGAGCAAATCCGTCACCGTAGCCCCGACGGATTTAGCATAAAGGCAGGCTCGGGAGAAATACTCCTCAGGGATTCTTCTTGAAACGATAACCACCTTTTCCCTGCCGTTTTTTGGGGTAAATGGGAAGGTTACCTTTGTCCGGGGAGAAACATTGGCAAGCTGCATTTTAGCCTTTTTTGCCGTCTTTTTGTCAAAATCCCGATACACCTCAGCATATTCACGGGAACCGACCGAGAAATTTACGGGAGGCACTCCGTGAAGGGCATATTCTGTATAATTCTTGCAGAAATCACTCCAGAACATCTTGAAGCCGCCGCCGTCAAAGCACATATGATTCCATATAAAAAGGACATAGGTTCTGCCCTCATAATAATAAACCCCGAGATTCATCTGCACATTGCTTTTAAGGGGTATTTCACGGGAGAAGAACTCTTCCCTCGCCTTTTGGATATCATCTACCTCACGGATATCAACAAAATCGGAAATTTCGTAATCAGCCACCTTCCAATAAGGAGCTATGGGGTGATTTATTACCTGAGAACGGAGAATTGTAACCGTCTCAAGACAGCAGATTGCAACGGTTTTAAATATATCGGAATCCGCAATAAAATCATAGTCCATCTCAAAGCGTGCAAGACGGTCCATATAATTTCTGCACATCAGGTTTACCTTATCGTACATTTCCGTAGGAAGCCTTTTCTTCTGCGTAACAGGGTGAGCATCACGGTAAGCGGTAAGATCAGTTATCACCTTTTCGCAGGTTATACCCTTATTTCGGAGATATTCATTATAATCCATATACTTTCACCGTTAATCTTCTATGTGCGAAAAAAAGAAATCCTTCTTCTCGTCATTGTCTATTACTTTTATAGGCTTTACCTGATTCAGGTTTGCACCGCGTTTTCTGAGAACCTCTCTGTAATCATCATAAGTGCCGTGACGGAGGAATTTTACCTCGGGATGTCCTAAGGCACCGCTTTTTATAAGAGGCTCGACAGAAACATTCCCCTTGCAGAGCATTCTTTCGAAAGCTTCGTTGTAACGTGCCTTCTTCTCTTCCGATACGGGAGAGGCAGTCTCAAGAAGGAGCACATAATGTCCGGGAGAGGTTGAACGGTCAGGGTAAATGCTGTAGCCTATGTATAAATCGTCCATTTCCTCGGAAAGATTTTCAACCATTTCATCAAAAGCCATCTGGCTTATCTTTTCACCGCTTATGTTTGCTATCTGATTAAGGCGGTAACAGAAGGTAATTTTGGGCACCTGATGATAGTAACCGGTGCATCTTACGACATCTTCAATTCTGTAACGGTAGAATCCGCTCATATTAGTAAGAATCAGCTCGTATTCCTTACCGGGCTCAAGGTCCTTTATTGTAAGAAGGTTATCATAGCCCTCCTGTTCTACGGGACGGAATTCATAAAAGCCGTTCTGCGGAAGCATTACATATTCAAATGAATTAAGCTCTATGGGAACTGCCATAAAGGCTTCCGTAGCGGTATAGCCGAGATAGTGTATCGGCATTTCCTCACCTATATAACGGCGAAGCTTTTTTGCATACAGCGACAGCGCACCCGTACCCATACCGTAGAGCCATTCTACCTTAGGGAGAATTCTCGGTACAATGGGAGATTCATCGAAGCCTTTTCTGAACTCACGGCGCAGCTCCTCTGCTCTTTTGGGCATAGGCTTTAATTTTTTCTCTAATTTTTTTCTGATATGCTCGGGAACATTTACATTTTCGTTGATAATACCCTTTTCGATATCATCACAGAGCATTTCCCAGTTTTCCTCCATATAGAAAAACATTGATTCAAGGGTCGTGATGAATATGGTTCCGAGATAGCTTGTTTTTTTGTTTATAAGCGCAAATCTCAGCTTCAGATAATGCATATCCATATCAGAACCGTCGGGAAAAAGCACTTCCTTCGGGGATGTAGCAAAAAGAGGCACAAGGGGACGGATATTAAGAAGAGGAATTGAAGAAAGACAGCTGATTGTACCGCCCTTCATTTTGCGCCAGGAGGTTTCTGCCGTAAGAAGTCCCTTCTGAGGAGGAAGAGGCCTTCCCTTTCTGAAAAACCACTTTACGGCACAGCCTATGGGAGCGGAAAAACCGAAGCATTGTGCCACCCACTCCGCCCAGAAGGACAGAGGAACAAGCTTTGATTTTCCCGTGCTTCCGGAGCTTTCCGTAAAACGTCTTACGGGAAGATTGGTAATAAGTCCTCTCTCACCCTCTGCCATTCGCCAAACGTATTCATCGTAATCAGCATAAGTTGAAAGCGGAACAAGCCTCTGATAATCTTCAATTGATTTTACTTCGCTGAAATTGTGGAGTTTTCCGTATACCGTAGACTTATTCCACCGCATAAGCCTTTTCACGGTTTTCTCCTGCATTTTAAGTCCCTTTCGGGAGTAAATATTAAGCTTGATATGCTCACAAGTACCGACGAGGCCGCCGTATGATGAAAGTATATAACCCAGTATATTCGCCATAAATAATCATCCTATTTCCATCTTAAAGCAAACGGGCAAATCGTTTTTACATTCGTCTTTAAGATTAATTTCAAGATATTCTTCGTTTCTTGTAAACTCTATTTTTTCATTGCTTCCGAGAAGAGAGACACTTTCAATTATAGTGTCGTGTATTCCCTGCTTTCTGAGAGTTCTGATTTTTATATTCTTTGACGGGCGCATCTGAAAAACATAGAGATAACCGTTTTTGTATGTAAACCTGAAGTCCTCGTTAGTGAACTGCTTTTCGTCACCGTCCTGAAAAAATCCGTCCTTTGCATTTACCTTACCCTCACCGAATTTTCTCCAGAAGGTTGTGCCGTAAATACCATCACCGTTTACACTCAGCCATTTTCCCATTGTAAGAAGAACCTCTGTCTCCTCTTCGGTTATGGTACCGTCTGCACGGGGACCTATGTTGATAAGAAGGTTTCCGTTTTTTGAAACTATGTCAACAAGGTCACATATAACCTGACGTGCACTCTTATATTTATTGTCCTTTCTGTAGCCCCATGAATGCTTACCGATAGCCGTATCCGTCTGCCAGTAAAGCGGCGAAATATCAGTAAGAGCTCCTCTTTCAACGTCAAACACGGCGACTGTCGGAGGAAAAGCCTGATGCTTGTAGTTAATGGTTACTTCCTTGCCCCATTCCTCAGCACGGTTGTAGTAATATGCCGCAAGCTTTTTAAGATAAGGCTTGAAGGAATGGTTATGTATCCACCAGTCAAAGTAAAGAACCGAAGGCTCATATCTGTCAATAAGCTCACAGGTGCGTACAAGCCAGTCCCGGAGCCATTCTTCATCGGCCCCTGTTGTATAGGGATTTTCCGTTGTTTCGCCAAGAATCCTTGAATCCCACTCTTCGAGGTATACCGCAGGACCGTAAAAATCACGGTAATTCTCGTCATTTACGTCGCTTTCTATGGTTCTGCCCATATTCATAAAGAAATAATGCTCTGCTCTGTGAGTTGATGCACAGAAGGTAAGACCGTTCTTTTCACACTCTGCCTTCAATTCCCCGATAACATCACGGCAAGGCCCCATATTGACGGAATTCCATTTATTGAAGGCCGTACTGTACATAGAGAAGCCGTCGTGATGCTCGGCTACCGGCATAACGTATTTTATTCCGGAGTTCTTAAAAAGCTTTATCCACTCTTTGGCATCAAATCTTTCTGCCTTGAACATAGGAATAAAATCCTTATAGCCGAAATCCTTCTGCTGACCGTAAGTTTTTATGTGGTGCTCATACTCGGGAGAGTCCTTACCGTACATATTTCTTGAATACCATTCGTTTCCGTAAGCAGGAACGGAATAAACTCCCCAATGAATAAACACACCCACCTTATCGCACATATACCATGAGGGCACCTTATGATGAGAAAGCGACTGCCAGTCGGGCTTGTATTTCCCTTTTTCATTGACTTCATCTATAATCTTCAGATATTCGTTTATCTGCACTCCGATTTCTCCTTAAAACTGAAATAACTCCATAATAAGTCACCATATTATAACATTATTTTTGGTGCAATACAAGTAACAATACTAATATTTATAGTACATATAGACAAACCGCCATATTTATGATAAATTAAAAATGTTAAATATTAACGGGAGAGAGATCAAATGAAAAAAAGCAAACCGCAGATTTATACAATCGCAACCGCCCATCTTGATACGTCGTGGCTGTGGACGCTTGAGCAGACAATTGACGAATACATCCCCGATACCCTTAAAAGAAACTTTAAGCTCCTTGAATCGTACCCCGAATACAAATTCAATTTCGAGGGCAGTCTCAGATATGAATTCATAAAAGAATACTATCCCGAAGAATATGAAAAACTGAAAAAATACATAAAAGACGGCAGATGGAATCCTAACGGGTCCTGCTATGAAAACGGCGATGTAAACATACCCTCCCCCGAAGCACTGACACGTAACATCCTTTACGGAAACTCTTATTTCAGAAAAGAATTCGGCACTCAGTCAAATGATATCTTCCTGCCCGACTGCTTCGGCTTCGGAAAGTCCCTTCCCACAGTTGCTGCACACTCCGGTCTTACGGGCTTTTCAACAGGGAAGCTTATGTGGGGAAGCTCAGTTCCTATTCCCTTTGATACGGGCAGATGGACGGGTGCTGACGGAAAAGGCGTATGGGCTTCTCTTATGCCTTTTGCATATACAACTGCTTTGGGGCCTCTTCACAAGGCAGAAAGAATACTTAACAAAATAAAAGATAACAGAGAAAAAAATCTGCCTGATTTCACCTTCTGTTATCACGGAGTAGGTGACAGAGGCGGTTCTCCTCACGTTTCCTCCGTTAAAAACGTTATAAAAGCACAAAGAAAAAATAATGACTCGCAAACCGAGGTTTATTCCGCAACAACGAAAGAATTCTTTGAGAAGCTTGAAAATATGAGCGAAGAGGAACAGAAGCTTTTCCCCGTTTATGAAGGTGAATTTCTTCTTACAGCACACGGAGCAGGCAGTTATACCTCAAGAACGGTAACAAAACGCTGGAACAGAAGATGTGAGCTTTTAGCGGATGCCGCCGAAAGATTCGCTTCCTCTGCTTACATAAAGGGACTGAAGCCTTATCCCTCGGAGGGCTTTGACAATGCGTGGAAAAGAGTGATTGCGCACCATTTTCACGACGATATTACAGGGACTTCCTTTGAAAAGTGCTATAACAGAACCCATAACGACTACATACAGTCATTGAATACCTTTTCTGAAGAATACACCGCCGCCTGTAAGGCTCTGACTTCACAGCTTGATACCTCCTTCTGCAAGGGTGTTCCCGTTGTTGTTTCAAATCCCGTTCAGGGAGTAACAAACAGAACAGGTGCAGTAAGCGTTACAATTGATTCAGAAAATAATTTCTTCCGGGTATTTGACAAAACCGGCAAGGAGCTCCCCTCTCAGACAAAGGCTGATTCAGATAATAAAAAAACTGTCACCTTTGCGGCAGCTGTCCCCTCCTCAGGTCTTGCTGTTTTCGATGTAAGAGAGTCCCGGGACGGTTATTCAGATAACACAGGGCTTACACTTTCAGAAAACAGCCTGGAAAACAAAAATATAAGGGTCACTATTGACAAAAACGGTGATATAGCAAGTATATATGATAAGAATCTCAGCATGGAGCTTCTTAAAAGCCCCGTAAGGCTGTCGGTGCTTAATAACACTCACAGCTTCGACTGGCCCGCATGGGAAATAAAGTATGAAGACTGCAAAGCGGCTCCCTATATGTATGCAGCAGCTCCCGTTATTAAAATACGAGACAACGGCCCCGCTCTCATATCTCTCGAAATTATAAAAACCGCAGGAAAATCAAGTTTTACACAAATTATCTCCCTTGATGCGGACAGCAGATTTATTTCGGTTTACAATGAAACGGATTGGTGTGAGGAAGCCTCCCTTCTCAAGGCAGAATTCAGCTTCACCGCAGAAAATATTAATGCAAATTACGATATCGGCACGGGCTGTGTAAAGCGTCCGACAAACACGGAAAAGCTTTACGAGGTGCCGGCACAGAAGTGGGCTGACATAACAGACGAAAAAGCGAATTTCGGTGTCTGTGTTTTCAGCGATTCCAGAAGCGGTTGGGACAAGCCCGACGAATCTACTCTTCGCCTTACTGTTGTGCATACACCTATGTGCAATTACCGTTGGGAATGCTCACAGCACATTATGGATATGGGGCTTAACCGCTATTCCTTTGCAATTATGGGACACGAGGGTGCACCTTATGAAGCTTCGCAGTATGCAGATTGCTTCTGTCAACCTATGCATACCTTTATTACGGACGTGCATAAGGGAACGGAAGAAGAGTTTTCTGCAGTAAAGCTTAATAATGATACGGTAAGAATTACCGCACTCAAAAAGGCACAGGATTCGGAAAGAATCATTTTCCGTGTAACCGAAAGCACGGGAGTAAAGGCAGAAAACATTGAAGCCGTATTCCCCTTGCCCATTAAGGAAGCTTTTGAGGTAAAAGGTGACGAAACTGATCCGAAGCCCTATCCCGTAACTGACGGAAAGCTCCGTTTCAGTATGGACGCAAATTCAATAAGAAGCTTTGCTATTGTTTTTGAAGGTCAGAAAAAGTGTACACAAGCGGGCACTCCTCTGTGTCTTAATTTTAACGCAAGAGGTATTACGGCAGACAAAGACAGGGAAAGCTCAACTCTTAAAAACGGAATATCCGTACCTCTTGAAATCACGCCCGATGAGCTTTTGTATACAGGGGTGAATTACAGATTTTCAAAGGAAAAGCTGAATACCCTTGTCTGTGACGGCAGTAAGATAAAGGCAGACGGGAATAAGGTAAATCTCCTTCTCACATCGCTTTCGGGAGAAAAGAAGGTAAAATTCACAAGCGGTAACAAGGATACTGTGATTACCGTACCTGACTGCTTTGCACCTCTCGGACATTGGGACCTTATGCAGCAGGGACTTACAGGCTTTATAAATCCCGTTCCTCAGGCACATACCTTTACACATACTCACAATAAAAACGGTAATATGACCGCAAAGCAGCTTTATCTTTTCTGCGCGGAAATCCCCCTTGACGGCAATGAGATAATCCTTCCCAATGATTCGGATATCGTTATTTTTGCTACAACGGCAGTTAACGAAAACGGTATTTTCTTAAAGGGAGACGAGCATTTTGACTCCCTGGAAAAGCGTGAATTTGACTATGAATTTTCAGATTATGCAAAGCGTTTTATGTATCCGAACAGCATTGAACGCTTCCTTGATAAATTCATAGACAGAACATTTTCTCTGTACGTAAAGCTCGGTGATTTCCACAACAAGTATGCTCTGGACGAGGCTTATTACATCCTAAGAAGCCTTAATCACAGACGCACTTATAAAAAGGATGCCGAAAAACTGCGGAAAAGCCGTGAAAACAATAAATAATATTTCAAGGATAAAACTATGGAAATAAGATATCTTGCAAATGACAGCGAGGCAGTAGAGTATCTCAGAATATCCGCTGCTTCATTTATATGGAAATTCGACAAAAATGAGGACACACACTGTGAAATGCCGGTGCTCGGTGCATTTCACGAAGGCAGACTTATTGCTGGTGTGGAAATATTCGATTTTAAAACTAATTTCTGCGGAAATACCCTTGGCGCAGTTGTCGTCAGCGGTGTGTGCTCTCAGCCCGAATACAGACGTATGGGCGGAATCAGGGAAATATTTGATAAAATAGGGGAAACTGCAGAAGAAAACAATTGGGCAGTCGGCTTTTTACATCCCTTCTCAATTTCATATTATGAGAAATTCGGTTATGCAAGTCTCAACCGTATGTTTTCTGTCAAGGTTCCCTTTGAGAATCTCAAAAACATTCCCAGGAATAATGATGTCACTCTTTATACGGGTGCACAGATTGACGAGCTGTGTGAGCTTCACAATAAATGTGCTTTGAAAGAGAATCTTATCTGCTTCAGAAATGACAAAAAGCATTTTTGCGACACTCCCCTTGAATCGGCAGATTATACGTATATACACCGTAATAAAAACGGGACGGCTGACGGCTACGTGCGTTTTACGGTAAAAAGACCCGATACTCTGACGGTTGAAGAATTATTCGTGCTGTCACCCGAGGCTCTTACGGCACTTGTAGGCTTTCTCAGAAACTATGACGGCATTGTAAAGCACCTGATTGTCAAGAATCAGTATCAGGGCTCCCCCTTCGCCGTGCTTACAGACAGAATTGACGGCGTGACTTATGAGAGTGTGAGCGCAGCTGCTGCCAGAATCTATAATCTTGAAGCAGTTCTGAAAAACAACACCTATCCCGAAGAATACGGAAAATTCCGTCTTAAATCTATTGATACCATAAGCCGCAATAACGGTGTATTCGAAGTAGAATACCGTGGCGGAAAGGCTGAAATCACCTATAAGCCCGACGGTGAATATGATATAGCCCTTACCGCCCCTGCCGCCGCAAGGCTTCTTCTTGCAGGAGAGGGTCACACAAAGGATACCGCTGTATTCATAGACGGGGTCGAGCTTAAAAATGATGCCTCTGACTTTTTCAGAGCCTTCCCCCACAGAGCTACCCGTTTTACAGACAGCAGCTGGTCAATATGA
Source organism: Clostridia bacterium (assembly GCA_017625435.1). Taxonomy (GTDB): domain Bacteria; phylum Bacillota; class Clostridia; order Oscillospirales; family Acutalibacteraceae; genus RUG806. Next base: position 70,069 of record JAGAKX010000061.1, on the reverse strand, counting down.
TTCCGGCAAAAAAATAATTTAAACGTAAAAAAGTGATTACAGAAACTAACCTGCAATCACTTTTTTGTTATTTGTGCCTTTTTACGAATTCTTTATAGAAGAGAACACATTCACCGATATTTTTAATCTTTATGTGCTCGTTGGCGCTGTGAATTGAAGCAAACTGCTTTTTATCAAGGTCAATGGGCGCAAAACGGAGAATACTGTCCGCAACGTCAGAAAATCTTCTTGCATCCGTGCCTGCCGTAAGAAGGAAGGGAGCTACGATTACATCGGGGAAATGCTCATTCATAATCTCCTTCAAAAGCTTATAAGGCTCAGAGTCAAAGGATGAGGGCTGACAGTAATCTCTTTCAATTTCTTCAATTTCCGCTCCGTATTTCTCTGCAATTTTCTTGATTTTTTCAAGACCTCTGAGCAAATCATCCTCACGCACACAGCGAAGGAACATTGTTGCTTCCGCTTCCTTTCCCCTTATCTGAGGGTCTTCCTTCGTGCCGGCAAAGATATTGGTAAAGGTAATGCTTGTGGAAAGCATAGCCTTTGTCTGGGGAATACCCAGCATTATTTTTTTAATAAGAGGAGAAAACAGCGTAAGATTTCCGAAAAGGATATTAAGCGGAAAAGACATATAAGGAGCGTGTGTTTCAAAGGTGCCTCTTACCTCAGAGGAGAATGCTCCCTTATATATTTTCCCGGTGCTTACCTCGTTTATAAATTGAGTAAGCCTTAAAATCGCACTGTCATCAGATGGATTGAGACCGCCGTGCCCCTTGGCGCTTGCCTTGGTTTTTACCTTATAAAGATGACGGCTTTTTTCGTGAACGGCTACCATTGCGCTCTTATTTTTCACACCGGGAATCATTCCCTCGGTAATAGCTCCGCCCTCGTCAAGCACAGCATCAAAGTGTATGCCGTTTTCCTTAAAGTAACGGGTTGCAAGCACCATTCCCTCACCGCATACCTCTTCGTTATCGGAGGAGCCTATATATACGTTTACACCTTCAAAACCGTATCCTTCCGAGAGCAGCTCCTCACATGCCTGAAGCTGAGCAAACAAGGGAGTTTTTGTATCAATGGTACCTCTGCCCCACAAGGCATCATCCTTTATAACTGCATTGAAGGGGTCTGTTTCCCAGGAATCATCCCCTTCTACGACGTCGTGATGAGACATAAGCATTATATTCTTCTCGGCATTTCTGCCCCTTATAACGTAAACAAAACAGCCGTCACCGAAAACAAGCTTCTCTGCCTTTTCTGAAATTAAAGGAAAGCTCTCCTTAAGAACTGAATAAAATTTCTCATATTCCGACCTGTTTTCACCGTTTCTTGTAAAAACGGTTTTACAGTCAATCATCCTTTTGAGCTTTTGAGCATATTCCTCATTTTTTACGGAGCTTACATTTTTACGGTTTTCTTCACCTGATAAGTTTCTTTTTTTCATTATTTACTTTCACCTCTGTACTTTTCAATGGTTGAGGTAACCTTTTTATCGTTATAGAAGACAAAGATAACAAGAGAAAGAAGGCTGAAAATACCTGCAAATACACCCGTAAGCTTAACGCCCTGAAGACCTACGGATTCACCCTCAAGGGCACCGACGGCCAGAATACTTGAAACACCCATCATTGCAATAGCCGAGCAGATTTTCTCTATAAAGGTCTTTACGGCAGAAAATATGCCCTCGCGGTTAACACCGTTTACAAGGCAGTCGCACTGAATAATATCGGAAACAACAGACTGAGGAAGAATGTTTATTGCGGCAAAGGGGAATGAAACGATAACGCCCATTGCAAGACCTATAAAAAGCTCATTTCCGGGAGCAAGAGCGGCAATTTTGTCACCGAAATAAATAAGTCCGAAAACTGCTGTAAATACCACGCTTGCAATTATAAGGGGGAGCTTTTTGTTGTATTTTCTGCTCATTTTGATTATCAACGGGAACAGACATATTGCAACGGCTATAGCCGAGAGCATAACAAGGAAGGACTGCGATTCGGACACGTTCAGAAGCATTGTTATGTAATAGAGCATTGCTGTCTGGAAAAATGCCATTGAAACACCGCTGAAAAGGTCTCCGAGGCTGAAAATAACGAAATTCTTATTCTTGAAAACAAGTGCAAAGGACTTAAGCATTGATTCCTTGGGCTTCGTGTTTTCCGTAACGTATTCCTTTTCATTGAAGGCATAAGCACTCAGAAGCAGACAGGTAATGCCGATAGCGGCAAAAACGGCAAACACCGTTCTCCATGCCCACAAGGGTGAAAAACCTGCATTCTTAAGCATATCAACAAATAAGGTTGCCGCATACATAAATGAGCTTGAGCCCATAAAGAATACCGTGCTGACACCGTAATAGCCGACTCTTACCTTAGCGTCGGGAATAATCTCAGGAACAAGTGCATTTTTGGGAATAAAATAGAAGGTATATGAAGTATAGTAGGTTACAAGGAAGAAGCCGACCCATAATGCATTAAGCGCCGAGCCCTCCTTAAAGGGAGCAAAGAAAATAAGAAGCACGGACAAAGCGTAAGGGATGGCGGCATAGCGGAGAAACGGCATTCTTCTGCCTGCCTTGTGCTTACATTTATCCGAGAGAGAAGCCACAATAGGATCCGTTACGGCATCCACAATTTTACCGACAGCGGTAATAAGTGCCATAACGGTAATGAAGCCAAGAAGCTTGTTTTCGGGAAGAAGCACGGGAAGTCCGCTTTTTACAGTCGGCTGAAAGAAATAAAGAAGGTAGTTACCTATCATACCGTTGAATAAGCCCTTTGCAATATCAGCAAGGCAGTAACGGTACATTTTGCTTTTTGGCAATGCTTTTGTCATTTTAATCACCTTTTCTGTGAATATTTATTCATAAAATACATTTTATCACGAATATTGCATTATTATTTCCTAAAAAGAAGAATAAAGTTTTAAACAAAAAAGAGCAGGTAAATTACCTGCTCAAAAATCAATAATAATCATTTTGCACTGTACGTATAAACATCCTCATAATTCATATCTGCGCAGAGATTAAGCGTAGCCGCAGTAAGATCGTAAAGGGAGGACCATTGTGTAGAATACACTCTTCCCTTTTCATCAGGGTCGGTTCCCTTGATTCTCACTGTCTCAAGAAGCTCCATGCCCTCTTTTGCACTGAGAACGGATTTCTTTTCAGTAAGAGTGCTTTCAAGAATCTCATAGCGGTCAAGCCCCTGCTTTTCATATTCAAAGGGAACGTCGTGAAGATAGAAATTTGTTGCGGCAATAAAACCGTTTTCTTTTTCTGTTATTATCATTTCATTCTCGACATAAGAAACAACCACACTCTTACCCGCAGCATCCGCAATCTGGAAATGATAACAGCCCTTTGCTGCGGCAAACATATCAAAGCCCCTGAGAAGCTCAATTGCTTCGTCTGTAGTAGCACACTTATCAAGCATTGCTCTTATGGCAAGTGTTGTGCCGACGTCGGGTTTTCCGTTATCCTGTGCAGTAGCAGGAGCCTGAAGCTGCAGCACGCCTACTGCAAGACCTTTTTCATTCACACCGTCAAGGGGGAAGTATGCAGTTGCAAGCATATTTATTCTGTCAAGAAGCTTATCGGGAGTATATTCCGCATTATAGCCGAGAAAGCTTAAATTAACAACTGCAACAGAGCTGTAGCCGTCCTTGGGCGCAGTTTTAACCACGCAAAGGTCAGTTGTCTGATTATCAAGATTTCTGCCGAAAATATATCCTTTTTCAGGAGTTTGTGCATAAAAAGTCGAACAGGCAAGATTCGGAATCTCATAAGGCACTTCAATAGGAAGACCTTTAAGCATAGTTTTGATTATATACTGCACAAGCTGATCCTCCGTTGAAGCACCGCCTGCATCAAGAAGCTCCTGAAGCTTGTAATCTGCCGCATAATTGATTTCATAAATGCCTGTATCTCCGTTTTCCTTCACGGAAAGCAGGGTTCTTGCCTCACCCTGAAAAACTGCAAGTGCCGCAATTACAACAACAAGTAAGACTGCCGCAACAGCAATAAGTATTTTTTTTCCTTTTTTCATAATCTCTTCTCCCTTTTTCTTAAAGTATATATTGATATTATTCTGCAGGTACCGTGAATACAATTTCACCTGATTTCTGCGTCTTATGGTAGGCACTTTCTGCTGTTATTTCAAGAGTGTAATCCTTGCCTGTCTCAAGAATTCCTGCAGGTACATTAAAAACGGAGGTGTTATCCTCGTCAATTATGTAATAGTCTGCTACAAACTGCTCCTTATAAAGCTCTTTTCCCTTTGAATCAGATATTTTTACGGTATAATTCTGCACAACAGAGCCCTCAGCGGCATCAGCCTCGGTAAATTCCACTCTGTAGCCTCCGTTCTCGTTAACTGCAGAGGTAACTTTTATTTCTTCGGGGAAAGAGGGAGCCGTGTCATGCGCCTTAAGATTCTTATAGGTATATGCGAAGGTATCCCTGTCGTTTACGTTTTCAATGAAATAGTCACAGAAGAAGGTCCCGGAAAGCACATCGTAGCCTCTGATTCTTACACGTCCCGTATTGTCTGCTTCAATAACAGCAAACTGTATTGCATCCTCATATCCCTCGGGATGCTGACCTACCACATAGTTTTTGTCAAGCTCAAATCTTGCCATAGCGCCGACCCCGACAGATGTATATGTTGACTGATTTATGCTTCTGGGGTCATTCATAGGAAAATGGGAGTGTCCCGAGAAATTAATCACCTTGCTGTGACCTGCAAAAGCGGTATTAATCTGAGGATTGCACCATACTGTACTGCCGTAAACGGTGCCGAAGGGATGGGGATGCTGGAAAACAAATATCGGCTTGTCGCCGGCTGTTTTCTCTGCTTTTTCAACTTCACCGCTGAGCCATTTAATGCTGTCAGGAGAAACTGTCCACTCGGTAAGCCATCTTTCGCCGGAAAAGGCAATGCAGGTAAAGCCGTTGATTTCAGTTACTGTATTGACCTCGTGACCAAAGTGCTTTACAAAATACTCGGGAGCCTCTGCGGTCTTCATTTCGTGGTTACCCAGCACATTTATCATAATTGTATCTTCCCTGACACATTCGTCAAGGGCTTTTTTGTATTCGATAAAGTCATTTTCTCCGCCGACTGATGTAAAATCACCAAGTCCGAAGAAGGCATCTACTCCGTAATACTGTCCGTCATCTTCAAAAAGTGCATAAGCGGCATTTATTGCCTGCTTCACATTTTCGTTTTCATTGTGAGTATCGGTAAAGGCAACAATTCTGACCTCGGGCACAAAATCAACGGGAGTTACGGGAAGCGTCTCAGTAACCTCACCTCTTGACATCTGCACAAACGACCAACCGAGGGTTATTGCACAAAGAAAAGCAACAAGACCTAAAACACCGCCGAAAATACCGCAGATAACTTTTACTGTAGTTTTTACAATCTTTTTCATATCATCCGCCCCGTTTTTCCTTTAATCTGTAAAAATATCTTTTATTGCTTCAAGATAGCCGTATCCGTAAAGATCATCAGGCTGAAGATAACTGGTTTCAGTCCACTCATTCCAGCTGTTGACGGTAATCAGCGGTGCCTTCATAATGCCTTTTTTCATAGACTTATCGGCAAAGTCCTTTACCGCTTCACAAGCAGACTTAAAATTTTCGGGAGTATTGTTTTCAACAACCCCCTCACGGAAGCCATAAAATCTTACATTATTATCCCAGCCGACCGATATATTCGGATAAAAAGGTACCGTAAGCTTTTCAGAGGCTTTTTCGGTAGCTTCAATGTAGTTCTTTGTAAGCTCTTTATAATCACCGTCAAAATAAACCGAGCCGCCCCAGTTGTAATTTGTTACGGAATCAATACCGAGATAGCTGTAAACATCATATATATGCTTCCCCTTGTTAATATCCCCGTCAGGAAGACCGTTACAGTAATGCTCTCCCCAGTAAACAACCTGAAAATGAAGTCCCGGGAAGCCTGCATCCACAGTCTTTTTTCTGAACAAGCTGATACCCTCACGGGCTTTTTCCGTTGAACCGAAGGTACGGATAAAATTATCAAAGTCAAATATCATATATACGGGACAGCCGCCAATTTTATAATAATTCTCTTGCTTGAAGTATTTATCAATTGTTCTGTCGCATATATTACTGAATATTTCCGGAGTTACGGCACCTCTCCAAACAACTGTATCAAGAAGCTTATCGGAATTTCTCTTATCCCACAGATACGTGGCATCGTGATTTGCCCACATAAGATAAAACTTCATATCCTTGTTGTTACGCGCTTTAAGAAAACCGTCATTCAGACAGTTTTCAAGGAAGGGACGGTTATCGTACCAATACCAGTCATAAATAAATACATTTACACCGTAAGAAACAGCACAGTCGATCTGCATTTCCATAACACGGCTGTCTGCCTCATTTACATATCCCCAAACGGGAATTCTCGGCCAACGGCACCCCTTATAGCCCTTATCGGTCATAGCCTTTACGGTCTGCCATTCTCCGTAGCCCTCAGGCCAGAAAATACGTGAACGCGGCTCATCACCTGTGTACGAAGGCCATATAAATGCAGCTATGTCATAATTCTTCATAATCGTCCCTCCGTGACATTTTTATACATTTTCAGTATATCACAGATAAAAAGCCGCAACAAGCAGTTTTATTCAAAAAAGTTTTACATTTGTAACAGTTGTTACACAGCTCATTTTATGCTAGAATATGACGGATAATTAAAGGAGTACTTAAAATGAAAGAATTTATTAAACGCTTACCCCGGAACAGTCCCCTCGGGAAAATACCCTTTGGAGGTATCACATCCAATATTCTAAAATTAATTGCCGTTATTCTGATGCTCAGCGATCATATATGGGCAACGGTAATGAGCTTCGGTGACTGGATGACTTATATAGGCAGAATGGCATTCCCCATCTTTGCCTTTCTTATTGCAGAGGGCTTTATCCATACTTCAAGCTTCAAAAAATACTCTTTAAGACTTTTAGGCTTTGCGGTGTTCTCACTTATTCCGATATGGCTTTACGGAGGCAGAAAAGGACGCTCCCATAAAGCATTGCAATACGGCTTTTATGCATTTTATCCCGTACATATGCTCATACTCTATCTCATTAAATACTTTGCATAAAATTTTCCCGCTGTCGGATGTCTTTCCGAGAGCGGGATTTAATTATATTTTCTTTTTCATAAGACCGTGTCTGTTGCAGTAAATATACAGATATCCTCTGCCTCTCAGCGAAAAACGGGTTTCGGCATTTCCCTCAGGATAGAATTTCCGGAGATGAATTCCGTCTGATGTAATGTGCGCGATAAACGAAATAAAGTGTGTTTTTGTCATATCATGGCTTACGGTAACAAAATACTCATCTTCAACCTTTTCAATTGCTATTTTATGCTCTTCGTCCGTTTCCTCTGCTTCAAGGGGCGGAAGAGTTATTCCGCAGCAGCTCACAAAAGCTTCTCCCGTTGCACTTATAACATTTCCGCAGACAGGGCAGACATAGAAGCTTGAACGAAGCATATTTGAAGAAGTATTTTTATTTATCACCGTATCTCCCGACATCAGCTCCATAACAGAAGCACCGAGAGCTTTTGCAAGCGGTTCAATAAGACTTATATCCGGAAGCCCCTTTGCCGTCTCCCATTTTGATACAGCCTTACAGCTGACACCTACTATATCAGCCAACTGTACTTGTGTGATTCCCTTTTTTTCTCTTAAACGTTTTATCGCAGCACCTGTAATATAATTATCCATAACAATCTCTCCTTACACGGATATTTTATTACATAGCTTCTGCTTATACAACCTACGGAAAGTGGATTTAATGATTGACCTTTATTTATATTCTTTTCTGTAAAAGCATCTTGTTTTCAATAATAAAACTGATGCTGCCCTGATGTTTAATCCGGGCATATTTTTAGATTATTACTTTCCTTTAACAGCAAGACGTATGTTCCAGCCGTTTTCATCTAAAAGTTCAACCGCCTTTTCGGGGGTGCAACCGAGAACTTCCGTTACAATTCCGATAATTCTTTCTCTCAGCTTCTTGTTTGCAAGCTTAAGATTAATCTTCAGATTTTCATTATCTCCCGTTTTAGCCCCTGCAATGCCGGCAAACACGGATAGTTCAGAATAATTAATACCTTCGCAAATTCTCTTTATTCCATCTGAAAGCACGCTGCAGGAATTCTCAATTCCCATATTAACGGGATTAGAGCCACCCGGAATAATTCTTCTTATTTCCTGCCCCGATATATCCGTCAGCAGAAATTCTGTTTTTGTTCCGCCTCCGTCAATACCGAGAAGGTATTTTACCTCTTTTTTGCTCATTTTGTTTCCCCGTTTTCAGCAGAAATTTCATATTTCGTCGTTATAATACTTTATTATCAGTTCCTTTATATCGGCGGCAGCCTTTTCGGCTTCAAAAAGTTCGTGCTCCCAGATATAAACGGCGCTTTCATCCGTTCTGCCGTCAGGGAGAACCTTATAGCAGTAATAGTCTCCGCAGCCGTTTGTACCGAAGAAAATAAAGCGGTTTATCTTTTCTTCGAATTCTTCGGACTCGAGATATTCGGGAAAAATCTCGCGGTTACGTTTAACGTTTTCTCTGATTTCCTTAGCCGACAGTAAAAGCCAATGATCGCCGTCTGTTTCACGAAGCAGATTCTTAAGGTCTGAGGGAAAAGCGAAGCCTACATATTTTTCCGTTTCCGAAATTTCCTCTTCGGGGCAAGGTCTTTGCAGCTTTGCCCATTTGTGGTCCTTTATGTAGTTTTCAATCAATTCTCTGTACATAACCGTACCTCAGTTATTCGCTGATTACAGGTGTAACAATAGGTTTTCCTTCTCTGTCAAGAAGAGGTGTCAGACCGCCTGCATAGCCGCTGGCATGGAAAAGATAGTTTACACCTGTTTCCTTATCAACCAATATTTCCGTAGAACCAAGACCTTGTGAATAAACTTTTTCAAATCTGTTGTTCTTTGCCATTATTATCACTCTCCCAAATCAATATCAAAATCGTAGCTTTCATCAATAAGAACGTAGTTTACCTTATGCCTTTCTGCCGCTTTCAGCATCTGCGCATTGTCTTTTATAACACCCTCAATTGTGCAGTCTCTGTCGTCAAGTCGGTTTTCAATGATATTTGCATACTCTTTTATATCGTCAAAATGATTTCTTATGTAATTTTCACTCATTATCAGGCAGACGAAACGGATAGATTTAAGATACTCCGCCTCAAAATCAACATCCCAATCAAAAGGAATATAACAGCCCTCAACTATGAGATTCTGCTTGTTTTCTATAGCGGTTTTTATTATTTCCCGGACTATCGGCCATAGATATGCAGTAAGCTCTCCGTCATCACTCAAAGGAGTAAGTGACGTGTTACCGCTTCTTATAAGCCCCATTTTCAGGTGATCAATTGAAAGATAGGGATAGTTATATTTTTCGAGAAGCCTTTGTGCAAGAGCAGTCTTGCCCGTATGAGAGGCTCCTGTAATCAGAATAATCATTATATCTCCTTATTTTGCGCTGATATTCAGCACTATAGCCTTTTCTCCGTCGGGAAGAGGTATTGTAATACCGCCGGACATAAGCTCACTTCCCTTGTATTCCGTCTTTTCAATAATACCGTCAACGTCAGAGATTTCATAAACCGTGTCGGGTATAAGACCGTTAAGAGTAACATTATACTCAGACTTATTCACATCCGCTCTCTTGTAAACCATTACAACACCCGTAAGACCGTCTTCTGACATATACTGCATAGAATGCATCTTATTCTTGTCAAAGGAACCGAAATCAAGGGGATAGTAATTGCCCGTCATAAGCTCACGCTGAGTGTGGAAAAGGTCAAAGAACTCGGCATAATTAGCATAGAAATCCATAAGAACAAGAGGTGTAATTGCAGACCTTAAGGAATACTCACTTACAGCATTCTGTGCAGTACCGGATATGGGAAGCCAGAAGGAAATGCCGTAGGTCTGTGACTGTGTAGCCTCAAAAAGATCGAAATGAATTGAACAGTTATAGTCGCTTCTCCAGAAAGGAATACTGCGGTAGGTCATTTCAAGGTCAAGACGCTTACCGCCCGATGCACAGTTATCTATAATAAGACCGGGAATATTCTCCGTAAGATAATCAAGGTATCTGTAAAGGTTTGTCACATAATGGTTTTCACAGATACCCGTTCTGCCGCCGTAATATTCATTGTCTGCCTTCTGCCAGTATTCATAAGGTGAGAAATTAAAGTCCTGACGGTAAACGGTAACTCCGTTTTCCTTCATTGAAGCAGTAAGATACTCGCAGTAATACTGAAATGCATCTTCATTTGCAAGATTCCACATAACGTGTTCATCGCCCGTATCAATAAGCCACTGTTCGTTTTCGATACCCTTGTTATAAAAAACAGTATTACGGTACACTCTTTCGGGCTCATACCACAGCACGTGACCGAGACCTTTATTTTTTGCGTAGTCTGAAAGCTCAATAATGCCGTTATCATATCTCTCGGTATCTACAGTCCAGTTGCCTACACCGTCATACCAGCCTTCATTGTAGCTGTACCAGCCTGCATCCATCCAGAATGCATCCGTCTGGGCAAAAACTTCATCTCTCAAGCCGTCAAGAATCTCTATAATTTCATCTGAGGTTCTTGTTGACATAGGACCTGCAATCTCCATAACGGTGTAGTGTCCCTTGGTGACCTCTTCGGGATATACGCAGTCATTAATCCAGCTTCTGAACTGATTGAAGCCCTTGAGTGCATTGTCATTATCATAGAACGTAAGAGAAACAAGGGGTGAACGGACCTCTTCCCCGGGAAGAAGCCAGGCATTGAAATTCTGCTGTCTGACTTTAACTGCTGTGTTACCGTCATCACAGGAGTATTCTGCTTCCCATTGTCCCGTCCAGCCGATACCGAATACGATTCCCGCATTTTCACCGTTTACATTAAAGTAGGACAGATATTTCTCGGTAGGCTTACCCTCATTACCTGAGAAGGTTTTTACGGAAGAGGAAAGAGTTTTCTTTATAAGGGAGAAATCTCCTGCCTGCGTATCACTACCTATTGAATAATAAATATCTGCCTTACCCGTATTAAAGGATGAATCAAGAGCATAAAAATCGCTGATAACACCGGTATTCTCCGCACCCGTATTCTTTACGTAAACCGTCCACTGACAGGATGCGTTATTTTCAAAAACAGTAACCTCTGCAGTTACTTGCAGATTGTCTTTTGTAAATGTGATATAGGTTGTTTTTCCGCCTCTGTAAATTTCTTTTTCAGCCTCAGCTACGTTTTTTTCCCATCCGGCGGGATTAAACTTCACTCCGTCAACAGAAAAAGTAAAGGGAAGGCTTTCAGCCGAAAGAAGATTCTCTTCAGCCCATTTACAGCTATTCTCTTTTTCCTTTTCCGTAATGCTCATTTCTTCTGCGGTAAGAGTACCGAACTGCAGATTCTTTTTGTACTCAAGAGCCTTTATATTCTCTTTATTAAGCACAATGAGTCCTCCTGCCGAAACAACAAAATAAATAACGGCAAAAAGTATATTCACAATCCTGTACTTTTTTCTTGCCCTTAAAATAAAGGTCACGAGTCCGAGTACTGCAGTAAGTACAAAAACAAAAGTAAAGGTCTTTATGACAACCGGCTCATTGTCGGTACAGGTCGTATTGACTTTTGCATTAAGCCCCCATATAAATCCGTGCAGAAGACCGTTTCCTGCAAAAAAAGCAATAAGCTTTCCGATGATACCTGTTTTTGGTAATACTTCACCGACAAAAAGTGCCATAAACCAACCGAGACAAAGCCCCGCAAGTCCCGTATAAAGGTGCACATCGGCACCGCTGTCCGTACCGTAGAATATGTACCATAAGGAGTATACTGCATAAATCGTCAGCCCGAAAAGTATGAAGCTGACAATAAGCTCAATTATCTGTTTGTTTTTTGTTTCTTTCATAAAAACACCACCCTTAAAGCAATTCTATCATATAACAAAAAATAAAACAACCTGACAGAGACATTTTCTGTCAGGTCTTTTCATAAGCCGAAATGAATTATCCAATTGTTTTCGTTTTTTGCTTTAAGTATGAGGTTATAAAGCTCCGCTAATCCGTTTTTTTCTTTTATAACATCAGCAAAGGAAGCAAGAGCTTCAGGAGGAATCAGCGTTATTCCGACGTAACAGATCCCCTTTCCCTTTATGTCCGTTGTGTGCCAATAAAAATCTATGTGATCGAATTCCGCTATAATATCCTCTAAATAATCGTCATTTACGGAAATACAGTTGTATTTCTGCGGCTCATATTCATCATAACGTCTTCCCTTTTCGGGAGGCTTTTCCATAATACCGAATTCGTGCTTTGCCAAAACTATCACCGCCTGAATTAATTATGTTTATATGCCGTAAAATAAGCACAATCAAGCCATTTTTTCTAAAAAACCGAATTTACCCTTAAGAAAATGTCTGTAATCGGGTTCATTTTCTGCGTTTTCATATTCTGCTTTTATTGTCTTTTCAATCCATAAAAGCACATTTTCACTCATATCTTCGAATCTGCGGATTTTTATAAGCCCCGCTTCTTCAGCTTTCAGAATTTCCTCATAAGCATCTTCAACAAATTCAACACCTGTAACCTTAACGGGCAACGAGGATGTAACTGCATTGGAAATATTTATACTATCCTCATTTATAATGACATTTTCAGCGGAATAAATGTAACCTGAAACACCCTTATAAGTGTCCCATAATGCATTGGGATAATATTCATCATATCTCAGAATCCCGTCAGGCTCAAAGCCGTAGCTTGCCCATTTATGCCATTTTCCTTTATGATTAAATTCAGTTTCACGGCAGAATTTTTCAACTGCATTGCTTAAATATACAAGCACATTTTCCCGTTTTTCAGAAAAATATATAAGCGGCTTATTGTGGTTGGATACACGAGGCTCAAGAATTTCAATACCGCCTGTGTTTGATGCGTGAAAGTACATATGAAATCACCTCTGCATTGCTTTGTTATATATCTGTTCTTTAGTCAGGCTGACAGGAGTCGGACATATTACGGTTTCGCCGGTCGCCATAAATTCTTTTATTGAATATATTCTACAATAACAAACGTATACAGGTCAACAGAAAAAAACACTCCGATTATAATAATACGGAGTGTCTGTTTTTCTGTTTTTCTGTTTTTTTATTTTTGCGTACTGTTTTCTTTTTCCTCAAGACGGATTTCCCAATGGATAATAACGGCAAGAAGAGCACGGATTACAATTACAACACCAAGAATTGCAAGCTCTTCAAGGTCGTGTATTATAACAGTTTTGATAATCTCTGCACCCATCTTGAATTCCAGAGCAAGGGCAAGTGCCTTGCCGAGCTCAACTACTATGTTGAGAGGCTGTTTTTTCACAAGACATCCGATAACACGGAACAAAGCGCGGAAGGAACCTATGAAAATAATAACAATACCTATAAGTTCAAGTGTGCTTGCAGTAATCTCCGCAACAGGGAAAAGAAATTCCTTGAAATTCACCACAAAATTTTCGAGCATATTCTGCACCTTCCTCAGTTTTCAAAGTTTTTCCAGCCGTCTGTATATGTTTTTGTGCCGTCGTCACTTACCCACATAGCCTCAGCCTCGGAGAACTCTTTAATAAGCTCCATACCCTCCTCAAGGGACAAACAAAACAGAGCTGTTGAAAGAGCGTCCGCAAGTCCGGAGTCCTTGCATACAACAGAAACCGACAAAAAGCCTTCAGAGGGCATAAGCGTGTCGGGATGAATTATATGATGATAAGGTTTTCCGTCAACGTAATAAAAACGCTGATATGAGCCGCTTGTAACAAGAGACTGATCTGCAAGCCCGAGATAAGAGAGATATTCGCCGCCGTCGGGATTTTCTATTCCTACCGTCCAGGGTGTGCCGTCACCCTTTGTGCCTATTGCACGCACATTGCCGCCCACATTCAGCACGTATCCCGTAATGCCCTTTTCTTCAAGGCCTTTTGCAATGCATTCCACAGCATATCCCTTTGCTATGGCACCGACATCAAGGGTCATAGCGGGGTCTGTCAGGGTAACGGTATTATTCTCTTCATCAATAACCATTTTTTCGATATCACAGTGAAGGGAGGCTTCCTGAAGCTTTTCCATAGGCGGAAGAGAAGCTTCGGAAGGGCTATCCTTACCGATAGTGCGGTAATCGTGCCACAGAGACAGAACACTTCCCATTGCAATGTTCATAATACCGTCGGTCTTATAATACATTTCCTTTGCATAAAGAAGCATATCAATAATACGTCTGTCAACAGTAACGGTACGGTGCTCACCGTCAACAAGCTCGTTAATTGTGCAAAGATTCTCTGTACCGTCAAATCTGTGATAGATGGAATAAAGGCGGTGATATTCACCTAATTCAGAAATAATCCCCTCTGCAACAGCATCAAAAGCCTTCTGTGTTTTTTCATACCCTGTTATTGTAGTAATGGTATCAAAATAATCCATCGTGTATGTTGAAAATTTTTCTTTGTTCTTCGTGCAGGCACTAAAGGAGCACAAAAGAACACAGAGAATCACAGTAATACTTATAATTCTTTTTTTCATAACCCTTAAAGCAAAAAAGAGAGAGAGCAATTTCTCTCTCTTCTTTTAATCAATAGTTCTTACTCAGATCTTGGAAGCTGCCTTAACAAAGCCGGAAACAATGATTGTGCAGCCTGCAGTCTGAAGGTCAGGAGCACCCTTGCCGTCTTCAGCAACAAGAGTTGCAATTTCAGAAGCAGTCTTGCCAACGCAAGCAGCATCAAAAGCAGCAGCCTGCTCGTGCCATTCCTTTGTAGCACCGCCGTAAGCAACCATACCGTAGTCAGCGCCCTGAGCCTTCTTGGAAACAACTTCCTTTGTTGTATCAAGAGTAGCAACACCTTCTGTTGTGAATGTGAAAGAAACCTCTACACAGTCGGAAGCACATACAACTACCTTGCCTTCTGCATTTACAGCAGCTGCGAAAACATTAACAGCAACCTTGTTGGAGCCATCCTTGTCTTCTGTAGCGTCAGTACAGGTCTGTTCTGTAGCAGCAGTAACCTTAAGTGTATCAGCGGCTGTAACAGCGGATTCTGCAGCAGCGTTGTAAGCCTTTTCGATAGCACCAACGAATTCGTTGATCATAATTGTGCAGCCTGCATTGATAACTTCGTCAGTACCCTTGTTTTCTTCAGCAACTAAAGCCTTGACTTCATCAAGAGTCTTGCCTGCAACAAGTGCTTCGAAAGCGTCAGCCTGCTCAAACCATTCCTTTGTTGCACCGCCGTAAGCTACCATATTGTAGTCATTACCCTGTTCGTACTTTGTCTTGAATTCATCCTTGGCAACAGCCTTACCGTCAGCGGTAAAGTTTACTGTGTTGCTTGATGTGTCAAGAGCACATGAAACGATCTTGCCTTCTGCGTCAACGGTAACGGCAGCAACGGTTACATCAAGCTTACCGGAACCGTCCTTATCTTCTGTAGCATCTGTTACAGAAGGAGCAGTAACATATAAGCCTGAACCGAACTTAAGGGTTGTTTCATTGGGAACAGTTGTTTCTTCTGTGTTTGTTGTGTCTCCGCAACCTACGAACATTACGGAAACAGCCATAATGAGACATAATGCAATAACTAAAGCCTTTTTCATTTGTAAATTCCTCCGTTTATTTTTTAACCTTGCAGATATTACTATATATTAATAAAATTGTCAAGCATTATTAAAAAAATTCATAATTTATTCTAAAATAGTTGCAAATTACAGAATATTTATATCAATTTGTCCGGAATACGTTTAATAAGCAAGGCTCCGCAAAGCCCTATAAATACACCTGCAACAGTTCCCGTAACAGCGAGAACCGCAAGATAATAACCAAGCTCAGATGTTTCCAGAAGAAGTGCAGCCATTATAATCTGTCCGATGTTATGAGCAACTCCGCCTGCCACACTTACTCCCACAGGAGAAAAAAAACTAAGCTTTCTGAGAATAATCATAACAAGAAGACTCAGCACACCGCCCGCAAGACTGTACATAAGTGCCATCATATTGCCGAAAAGCATACTCACAAGCAGAATTCTTACAAGAGAAACAATTCCCGCAAATACCGGACCTTTTCTGTAGAGAAGAAATACTATTATGATATTGGGAAGTCCCATTTTAATGCCGGGAAGAGATGTAAACAAAGGAGGTATCAGCACTTCTATATAAGCAAATATCAGCGCCAGAGCCACACATATACCGCCGAATGCAACGGTTTTTGATTTCTTTTTCACGTCCGGACCTCCTATATAATCACATCGGGGCTGTCCGTTTTTTCCCCGAGAGTAACGGTAATCACAACACGGTTTGGAAGACAGACAATGCTTTCGCCGTTACGGAAAATACTCTTATGACCGACGCATATTCCGTCGGGACAGGTAGCAGTTTCCATAAATGCCTTACCGTCCTTAATTACGAAACGGTTGTGATTCTCATTGTTGCTCCCGGAATAAATATCTTCGCATATATCCCGGGAAAGCGGATAAACTCCGTACACTTCCCCGTCAACCGTTACCGTAACAGAGTCTCCGGGGCTGCGAAAAAAATTAAGATAAATAAGACCGATAACCGCCGCAAGAATTACGGCGGTAATCAGAATTATATCATTCCTGAGACTGTGTTTTTTTGCGCTTTTCTTATTGTTCATATCAGCTGAGCAAATCTTCACTGCTGACATCTGCAGGAATATCAGGGAAAAATGCCGTTTTGAGACAGCCTGTGGGACATTCCTTTACACAAGCCTCACAGTGAACACATTTTTCATAATCAATAACTGCAAGATTGTCAACAACCTTTATTGCGCCGTGAGGACAGGTCTTTTCACACTTTTTACAGCCGATACAAGCATTTTTACAAGCCTTTTTTGCATCGGCGCCCTTCTGTTTATTGCTGCACATCACAACAGTAGCGGTTTCCTGAGGAATCATATTTATAATTCCCTTGGGACAGGTCCTTGTGCAGAGACCGCAGCCGAGACAGCGGGCAGTATTGACATGTGCTATACCGTCCTTAATGCAGATAGCCTTTGCAGGACAAGCAGCCGCACAATCGCCGAAACCGAGACAACCGAAACGGCAGGAATTTGTACCTCCGTAAATCATTGAAGCGGCATAACAGGTCTTTACGCCCTCATATTCTGCAGTCTTGAAGGTAGCATCACAGTTGCCGTTACAGGAAACAAAGGCAACAACATCCTTGAAGGGCTCTGCCTCAACTCCGAGAATACCGCCGATTTCGTCGGCAACACTCTGAGCACCGGGAATACAGAGATTGGGGGCAACTCCGCCTTCGGCAAGTGCGGCAGCGTAATCGTCACAGCCCTTATATCCGCAGGCACCGCAATTGATACCGGGAAGACAGGCGCGTATTTCACCCTTCAGGGGATTTTCGGGAACCGCAAAGAAATGAGAAAATACGGTAATCAGAACACCTGCAACAAGGGCAACGCCTAACATTACAAGAAATGCAATTAATATATCCATTGTATGTCCCCCTTATCAAGCAAAAATACTTTCAACAATGCCGCTGAAGCCCATAAATGCAAGGGAGATAAACGAAGCGGCAATGAGAGTAACGGCAAGACCGCGGAAGGGAGCAGGCACCTTGGTATCGTCGATTCTTGAACGGATTCCCGAGAAGAGAACCATTGCAAGCAGGAAGCCGAGACCGCAGCCGAGAGAGCTCACCATTGATTCAATAAAGCTGTAGCCGTCAATTATGTTATTGATTGTAACGCCGAGAACGGCACAGTTCGTTGTGATAAGAGGAAGGTAAACACCGAGTCCCTTATAGAGTGAAGGTGAAAACTTTTTGAGAACAAGCTCAAGAATCTGAACAAGAGTTGCAATAATAAGAATGAACGCAATATTCTGAAGATATCCGAGCCCGAGTGTATCAAGAACGAATTTCTGAATAGGCCAGGTTGCAGCAGTAGCAAGAAGCATAACAACCGTTACGGCAACACCCATACCTACTGCCTGGTCAATTTTCTTGGAAACACCGAGGAAGGGACAGATACCTAGGAATCTGCTGAGAACATAGTTATCAACAAGCACGGATGAAAGAAGTATTATAATTAAAAGCTTGAAGCTTTCCATCAGTTCTCATCTCCTTTCTCTGAACAGCTGCCGCCCTGACAGTTTGCGGCATTGGGACAGCCCTCACAGGAAAATGACTTTTTAAGAGGTGCCTTTCCGTGGGTAACTGCATAAATAAATGCAATAAGAAGTCCGTAAACAAGAAGTCCGCCGGGAGCCTTTGTGAAGAATTCTATTTTGTAGTTTGCCATAAAAGGAATTTCAATTCCGAAGAAGGAGCCTGCACCGAATACTTCACGGATAGTTGACATCATAGTAAGTGCAAGTGTAAAACCGAGACCCATTCCGATACCGTCAAGAGCAGAGGCAACAACGGGATTCTTGTTAGCAAACATTTCGGCACGTCCGAGAATTATGCAGTTAACGGTAATAAGATCAAGATAAACACCGAGAGTTTCATATAATTCGGGAAGATATGCCTGAACAATCATTTTTACAATTGTAACAAAGCCTGCGATAATAACGATATAGCAGGGAATTCGCATTGATTCGGGAATTCTCTTACGAAGAAGAGAAATAAATACGTTTGAACAGATGAGAACACACATAGCTGCAAGTCCCATTCCGACAGCACCCTTGACTGTGGTGGTAGTAGCAAGTGTGGGACAGGTGCCGAGAATGAGCACCAGAACCGGATTCTCCTTCAGAATACCGTTAAGGAGTACTGAAACTGAAGATTTTTCTTTCATTATCGGGCACCTCCGTTCATTGTCGTAATAGCGCTGAATGCACGTTCAATAGCCTGGGTGTAACCGTTTGTTGTTAAGGTTGCACCGCTTATAGCATCAATTTCCTTGTAGTTTTCGTCTGTCTTTCCTACAAACTGACTGTAGAAGCTTTCGTCTGCACAGGCGTCACCCAGTCCGTCGGTTTCAGCCTCGGAAACAGTAAGACAGTCAATAATTCTGAAATCGGGTGTTACGGAAACACGTACAATAATATATTCGCCCGAAGCGGGATGGTATTCATCGCCGCCCTTGATACCGTAGCCTGCACCCTTTGTTTCAAGTACAAAGTTTCCTGAAGCGGTCTTCTTAGCAGAAACTACAGTCTTTTCAAGGCCTTCATAAGCAGAAATGTCAATATCCTCGAGTGTGCTTGCCTTGATTGCAGCAACAGCATCGCTATAAAGAGCCGTATCTGTAACACCTTCAGTTACAACGGTACCGTCGGCATTTACGCCGATAAACTGTTCACCGGAAACAAAAACATAGCCTGCCTTGTTTGTTGCTTCGTAAACTGCGTCAACACCTTCAATAAGATCAACCATAAAGAGCTTTTCGAATGCCTTTTCGCCTGCAGGGAATGCAGCATCCAGGTTATCTGCAAGAATTTCTTCCTCTGTACGGATATCAACAGAGCCGCCGCCGAGGATAATTGCTGCATTAAGAGCATCCTTTACCGCATTCTTGTATGCCTCGGTTGTCTTTGTAGCACCCGAAATAGTATCAACAGCTTCAACACCTGCGGCATCCTTATCGGTAAAGTTTTCACCGTAAGTTTTTTCTTTACTAAGGGTTTCATTAGAAGAAAGACACACGGCACCTGTTACAACACCGTCTGAGTTTACACCGCACATAATAACAAAATCTGAACCGTAGCCTGCGGTAGTGAGCTTTACAACGTAACCGAGACCCGATGTTTCTTTGTGTACTTCAGTTACTGTTGCAGGCAATGAAAAAGTGCTGATATCAGCTGTTTCAAAGCCCTTGCCCTCGGGCATTACCTGGAGAAGTGCAGCATTGGCAGCCGCATTCTGATTCTCTTCAATAACGGGAGCAGTAATAAAGTTTGTAGCTGCAAGAAGTAAAGTTATAACCGAACAGATACAGACAAAAACAGCAAGATTCTTAATATAAGTTTTCATTCTTTATCTCCTCCTGCCGTAAATACCTTACGCTTTGTCCACTTGCAGATGTAAGGATTAAGTATGTTCATAAACAGAATCGCAAAGGAAACACCTTCGGGATAAGTTCCGAAATATCTGATAAGGCAGGTAAGAAGACCTGCGCCGAGACCGAAGATAACCTTGCCCCAGGGGGTATAGGGAGATGTTGTGTAATCTGTTGCCATAAAGATAGCACCGATAAATACACCGCCCGACATAAGAAGGGAAAGAGCGCTTACGGCATCAAAGCCTTCCATAAACAATGAGAAGAGGAATACCGTTCCGAGGAAAACGACGGGAATCTGCCAGGAAATAACACGTCTTACGAGAAGATAAATACCACCGATAAGTAAAGCTGCAACGCAGGTTTCACCTATAGCACCGCCGTGTCTGCCAAGGAACAAATCAAGAAGCCCGGGCATTTCTTCTGCTGAAAGAGGAGTAGCAGAGGAAACGGAATCTACGGGGAATGAAGGCACAGCCATTGAGCCGAAGGCAACAAGCATAAACACACGTGCCGTAATTGCAGGGTTTACGAGGTTTGCACCGATTCCGCCGAAGAGGCATTTTACAACAATTATCGCAAACAGTGAGCCTACCGCACACTGCCATAACGGCACATCAACGGGAAGATTCAGAGCCAGAAGAAGACCCGTAACCGCGGCAGATAAATCCCCTACCGTCTGTTCCTTTTTTACTATAAGATTGAAAATTGCTTCAAATCCCACAGAACAGATAATGCATACTGCAATTACAAGAAGTGCACGCCAGCCGAATATTACCGTACCTGCAATAGTTGCGGGAAGTAATGCAATCAGAACGTCGCCCATAATACCGGAAGTGGATTTTCCGCTGTGAATATGGGGAGAAATCATTAATTTTGTAAGAGCACTCATTATTTGCTTCCCTCCTTTGCTGCGTTATCCGCTAATAATTTTTTAGAGAGCTTGTTAATCTGCACAAGAGGACGGTTTGCAGGACATACAAAGCTGCAGCAGCCGCATTCCATACAGGACTGAACGGAAAGAGCCTTTAATTCGTCCGTGTCCTCCTTTGAATAAGCCTCTGCTATATTTACGGGTGCAAGGCTGAAGGGGCATGTGTTTACACAGGCACCGCAACGGATGCAGGCTGTAGTCTTTGGAAGCTTTGCTTCCTTTTCTGAAAGAGCAAGAACTGCATTTGTGTTCTTAAGCACGGGAACATCGGCATTGGGAACGGTAATACCCATCATAGGACCGCCGTAAATGATTTTTGCAGGATCCTCTTTAAGACCGCCGCAGAAATCAAACAGTACATTAACGGGAGTACCTATGGGAGCTATCACGTTCTGAGGCTTCGTAACAGCTGCACCGTCCACAGTTACAAGCTTTTCCGTAAGGGGCATACCCGTTTTAAGGAAAGAGCCTATCTGTGCAACCGTTGTGCTGTTAAGAACAATACATCCTACATCAATAGGCAGCTTGTTTGCGGCAATCTTTCTGCCCGTGGTATGGTAAACCATAACCTTTTCTCCGCCCTGAGGGTACTTATCGGGAAGAACGCTTACCTTTACTTCAAGCTCAGTAAGTGATGAAGCAAGTGACTGCATTGCCGATACAACTTTTTTGTTGCCCTTTTCAACACCGATAATGACCTTTTTTACACCAAGGTACTTATTGAGAGCCTTAAGAGCCGCTGCCATATCATCGGCACGTGTCAGCATATTTACTGAGTCACTTGTAACGTAAGGCTCACATTCAGCTCCGTTTACTATAAGATATTCTATTTTTTCCGTAGGAACATCAAGCTTTACGTGTGTGGGGAAGCCTGCACCGCCAAGGCCCACTATACCGCTTTTCTTAACGGCCTCAATGAAGCTGTCTCTGTCGCTAATAACGGGAGGAGCCACAGCTTCATCAACGGCATTTTCGCCGTCTGCCTCAATTATGACAGCAGTCGTGGTTTTGCCTGTGGCAAGAAGATAGTCCGTAAGCTTTGTAACCTTACCTGATATGCTCGCATAGATATCAGATGAAACTTTACCGTCAGCTTCACCTATTTTTGTTCCGATTTTAACCATATCTCCAACCTTTACAACAGGAGTTGCAGGCTTGCCGATATGCATTGACATCGGAATCATTACAGTCTTCACGTCAGAAAGACGCTCAACGGGACTGTCTTTTGTGCCTTTTCTGTGGGGCGTGTGTATTCCGAGAAGATAAGAACCCATAAAAAATAAACCTTTCTTCATAATTTGTTATTATAGTATGCATCCGCATAGATATACATATTAATAATAAGTCAAGAAAAAGGCAAAGTCAAGGAATAAGTTCGTTACTATTTTGTCAATGTCAGGAGTATATGCAACGTACCTTCGTAATAAAAAGTTTCATATACAGAAAAAACCGACGAAATACTATTCATCGGTTTCTTCGATTATTTTTATTATGATATCTGCACGTTTTTTTATTTCCGTTTTTTCAAAATAGATATTTTCAAGAGGAATCCATTCTGAAAAGAAACGCTTTGCCAATGCAGGAGAATTTCTTGTTTCTATGCGTTTTTTCTGAAAATCAGGGGAAATATCAAGAAAAGCGGATAAATTATAGTACTTGCCGAAATCGGGATGCATCGAATAAACACCCTCAACAACCGTCAGTTTTTTCGGCGGGACACTTACCGTATCGCCGAGAGCCTGTAAAGAACAATCAAAGGGTCTGTAATTTACTGTTTCATTTTTAACCAAAGAGCAAATAATTTCATCATAAAAACGCTCTCTGTCAAAATTTCCGCCGATTTCACAAAAACGCTCGGGAGTACGCTGTTCAGGACGTAAAAAGAAATCGTCCGCATGGAAAATATTGCAGTCATACACCGACGCTAAAACTTCCGAAAGCGTGGATTTTCCGCTTGCACTTCCGCCCTCTAAAGTAAGAATTACATTACCGACGGAAAGCAATTTGTCAATTGCCGAGAAAAGCCCGAGAAAATCAGCATACTTATTATCAATAACCCTGTAGGCAGGCTTGTACGTGCTTCTGAAAGCATCGGAATGGTGAATGGCGGGACAGTCTCTCCCCTTCCACTCGGAAAGCTTCTTATCGAAATCGTGCTTTTCAAGAGGGATTTCACCGCTTTCAATAAGCTCATGTGCAATCTCGGTTTTCTGAAGAAGTAACGCTTTGCCGTCAGGCTCTTCTTTTGCTGAAAGACAGAACAGCCTTGTAAGTGTTTCGGGAGAAAGCCCCTTATTCAGCCACGAAAGATAAACTCGGCAGTAATTGCCGTCAAGGGGCTCCGTAAAAGGTAAAGCCGTCGCTGATATTTCGGAATGCTCTTGTTTTATATACTGCAACGCGGTGTTTTCATCGGACACAAGATGCTCGCATCCGAAGACACTCTGAAACAGAAATTTAAGAAGATCTTCCGCCTGCAGATTCGGGAAGTTTTTATAATGCTTCAACAGAAGCTCACGTGTGTTTTTATTCATATCAGCCTCTCAGATTAAGAATTTTGGGATTATCAAGTATCATTACCGCAACGGGGACAGCAACTAGCTGTAATGCGATACCGGGCACGGCATTTGTAATTGCACCTGCAAGGAATGCGGAAAAGGTAAAAGCACCGCCGTTTATGCTTAAAGCCGTAAACATAGCAGCTCCCCAGACAAGTCTTCCCGCAATCATAGCGGTAAGAAGAGAAAGGTAAATATAAGGCTTCTTTCCCGGAAGATATTTGTGCATAAGTCCCGATACAAGTCCGTAAGTCGCAAGCTCAAATGCCATACAGACTGCCACAGGAAAAAGCGGAGGCATACCGAGTGTCAGAGATCGGAAAAGCGGAGCTGTAAAGCCGACAGCCATCCCCCAATGCCATCCGCACAGGAATCCGCAGAGAAGCACGGGAATGTGCATAGGGCAAAGCATTGAGCCGATTTCGGGAATCTGCCCCGTAAGAAAGGGCATCACATAGGAAAGGGCAAGAAAGAATGCGGCAAGCACCATTTTAATAAGCCTTGAGTTGTTTTTCATTATAAGCTCCTTTCAACATACAGAAAAAGGTATCACTATCCCTTCTGAGATAATGATACCTTCGTAGTATCTTTTACAAAAAAAGAATGAAAAAAGGAACTTCTGTCCCGACGCTGTTCTTCTGAACAACATAGTTATTGTATCACAGAAAAACTCCTGAAGCAAGAGAAAACTGAACAATTATTCAGCATTTTCATAAAGACCGACACCTGAAAAATAATTGGCGCCTTTATTGACAGAAAAAACCGTTGACTTTTCACCGCCTACCTGATTTTCAGGACCTCTGAAGCCGGGACCGGAAAAGTCATCCGGTCGCTGAGGTTTGTCTCCGTTTTGAGGCATTGATGAAGGTTCTTCTCCCTCAGGCATTTCAGGAGGTATCATACCTTCAGGCTTCTGAGGAAAGCTCTCACCCTCAGGCATCTGCGGGAAGCTCTCACCCTCGGGCATTTCGGGTCTTGCATCCGGAGAAAATCCGCCTGCCATTCCGTTCTCTGCGCTTACAGCTAACTGCTTACTGCCCTGCCATAAGGTATATTCACCGGGAATAAGCTTCTCCCCTGCAATTATCAGATAAGTAAATGCATTTGATGGGGTGTATTCACTTACGGTTTCACCCTCTGAACTTTTAATTGAATAGCTGACGCCGCCGTTCTGACGGGAATTAAAGCTGAACACGGCAAAGGTACCGTCTCCCCCTGATATACGGTCAAGCATATTACCCGTAGCAATGACATTGCCGCCGTTTATATAAATGCCCATATCAGAATCAATGCCTGCATCTCCGCTTACGGAGCAAGCCTCTGCCGTCACGGTACCGCCGTTGATAACAAGCCATCCGTTTGAATCAATTCCGTCGCCCTCACCCGTTGAGCCGTCACAGATAATGCTGAGAGCTCCTCCGTTTATTGTTGTTACGGAAACATTATCTTCATTGGTATTGATTCCGTCATTACCGGAAATTATATTGATATTTCCGCCGTTGATTGTAAGATGAAGCTCGCTGTCAAGACCTTCATTTTCAGCGTTGATATTAAGAATACCGTCACCGATATCTCCACCCGTAATATTCATTGTTTTCCTGGAATAAAATGCCGCATCATACTTATGAAGCTTTTTGCTGTCAATAACCTCAGTTCCGTCCTCATTAAGTTCAACGGATTTATAGATTTTTGCGACATAGGCACCGTTAATATTATTCACGGTTCCGTCGGCAATTATGACATTTGCACCTGCATTTTCGGTATTTACGTCCTTCGTTGCATTTTCTTCGCCGGTGTCTGAGCATTCGTAAACATTATAAAAAATAACAGCAGGGGCAACGGTGCAGGTTATATCAACACCGCCCAGAATAAGCGTTACAACTGCATCGGGATTTTTCTCGGCGTCCTCACCCAAATCTACTGCAATTTGTCCCGAAGACAGCTTTCCGCTGAGAAAGTATTTTCCGGGTGCGGTAATATGGACAACAGTATGAGCATCTGCCTCAGCCTTACTGTGAGCATCACTTTCGCTGCCTTCACCGTAAGTAAAGTCTTTGCCTTCCTCATAGTACACTATATCCTTTGCAGAATAAACCGCCTGCTGTGTATCAGCAGTCACATTTTTTCCGTCAACCAAAATTTCATCATCGCTTAATGAAATACTTACAGCATCGGAAAACTCCTGTGCTTCCGTTGTTTCATCCGAAGTCTTCGTCGGAACAGAAGTGCAGGATACAAGCATAACAGCTATAAAAATAAAGACAAACGCAGATTTCAGAATTTTCATAATATTCACCCTTCGGTCTTGTTTTTACATATTTTAGCAGGTAAACTTTAAATAAACTTAACAAAAAAACTGCCCTTCGAAAAGAGCAGTTTCAAAAAATTACAAATACATACGCGTCCGAGAAAAAAGCTTTTTGAGGAATTCCGACACGGGGAAAATAAGGAGTCCTGCGATCAGATTTCCGACACCGTGCAATGCATCAAAGGGCAGACCTGCTACAATCCAGGAAAGCATCTGCCTGAAATCCAGTCCGAACATAACCGCCTGAGCAGGTGCATAAAGTATTCCGAAAAGCAAGCCGTGAAGTCCGCAAACGGCAGGATAAACAACACAGGCAGCCTTTTTCGGCATATTTTTCGGAAGTATCATAGTGACCGCCCAAAGAATTGTCCATATATAAAGGTACGGCACCCACCACATTGAAAAACCGCCGTAAAGACCGTTTAACAGCACATATACGTAGATGGGAATCAAAGCCTTTTTTCTGAGAACAATTGTGTAGGTCATTGTAAGCATTCCCAGAAGATGTATGTTCGGCAGAGCTTCCATTAATATTTTTGAACAGAACATAAGAGTTGCCATCATTGAAAATATGACAATCTCCTGAACGCTCAGGGCTTTTCTCTTTCTGTCCGTATTGTCTTTATTTTGAATAAACAAGCTGATATGTTACACCTTCCGCAATATCGGTGCCGTCAACACCGGAATTTGCCATTTCACCGTCAATATAAAACGCCCAATAGCACTGATTTACGTCATAATCAGCAAGAATACCGTTTACTTTTTTGATATAAAGTCCGTAAGGGCCCTCGTCTCCTTCAACAAGACCGTGCTCTATAAGAGCTTCGCCTACAGTTTTCTTGTCAGTCTTTACCGTAAAGGTAACTGTCTTATCCTCTGCCTTTACTTCACAGACAAGAGTTTTTGCACCCTCACCGAATTCTTTATCCTCGGTATAAACGGCATCTGCCCAGAGACCTGCCTCTTCGGTTGTGTCGTTTTCAGACAAGGCGGTGGTTTCAACAGCAGGAGCTTCCGTGGTTGTTTCTGTGGAATTGCCGCAGGAGACAAGACTTAAAACACAGAAAGCCGCAAGAATCAATACAACAAGAGATTTTACATTTTTCATTTTTTTCAATCCTTTCATTTTTCAAAAAAATAGCACAAAAGGATAAAATAAAAGTACCCTTCAGAAAGGGTACTTTGTGATTAAACTGCGGTATCCTGCCATACCGGAACGGTCAGACCGAAGTCCGACTGAATTTCACACCGCCTCCCCTTCTTTGCCCAAGAGACCTTTACGTGTCACAGACCGATAAGCATTCCGACTTGACCGAAAAAAACGGAGTTACGGTAATGGCTGTTGCTGCGGACTTGCACCGCAATTTCCTTATCCCCGAGCACAGATTTGCACCCGACAACGGATATAAAATACATCCGATGATCTGCGTCTATTCTTTTGTCGGGGAAATTATAACACATATTTCCGACAATTTCAACAAAAAAAGATGCCGCAAAAAAAACGGCACCTTGAATAAGATTAAAAATATCTAACCTTTCTGTCTGCAAACAGCTTTTTTACAAGCTTTTTACTGTATTTTTTCGGATTTCTTCCGACTACAACAGATGTTACAACAAATCCTGTCCACAAAAGCAGGAAAAAAACAGGAAAAACAAGCAACGGTAAATATTCCTGTTTATGCAATCTGTGAGTTTCGTCAAAGCTCAGGATGTAGTTTTCATTTTCTTTGATTGCCTTTATCTGATAAAAGCTTTTTTCATATTTCGGATTTACGTGATCACAGTAAACGGTTAATTCCGTTTCGCCGTCACAGACAGCCTTTACGGCTTCAGGGGAAAACTGTTCATCAATAAAACGGATTTTTAGTACCTGATTATCAACGGTAGTTAAAATAACCTCCTTTCGCTGCACCTCGCAATATTGAAAGCACAGCGTCTGTTCTGTCGTATTGTTTTCGGTCATCGGCACAAAAACGGCACAAACCGTAAAAACCAAAAAACCGATACAGGCAACAAAGCCGAGAATGTAGCCGAATAAAAGAATCTCTGCATCCTGAACGTGTCCGTTAAACAAATCAAATTTTGTTTTATACACTAAAGGAAGATGCCGTCCATTGTGAAGAATTCCGTATTTGCGGCGGACAAAATTAATAAATTCATTTCCGCCTATGGCATACTCATCAATCATTACCTTACGCTTTCCCGCAATAATATATTTTTCGTGAGTATTAACTTTTATTCCCGTGACCTCATCATAAGTAAATTTTCTTTTTATTCCGAGTATATTCTTAGCAACAAACCCGTCATCATCATAATAAATCCTGCAATTGATGTAGCCGAGAACCATAGAAAAGCTGAGAAGAGAAAAAATCACCAAAAAGACAGAAAGCATCCGATATCCGTCTATAAACAAACAAATTACGGCAGGGATTAAAATAATAACCGTCATTATTATTCCGAAAATCAGAATAGCCGGTGACAGAAACACCTTGCCTTCTTTTACATCTGCCGTTTCCGTTGATTTCTTAAAATATGCCAAAGTAAAATTTCTTAAAATTGAATTCAGCCAATGTCTTAAAATATATTTCATATCAGTACCGAAAAACCTTTCTTATCGGAAGCATTTTATTACATCAGAGCCTGATTTTACAAAGGCTACGAATTCGTCAATTTCTGCGGTAATTTCGTAGGTGCCCTTAGTGTAAGCCTTTTTGTCCTTTGTAAGAATCCATTCTCCGTCGGGGATATATACTGTTTTAACGGTCTGCCCTCTTTCAACTATGGGCGCAAAAAGAATATCGCTTCCGAACATATACTGACTGTCAAGAGAATAACAGCTATCATCATCGGGGAAATCGAAGAACATAGGCCGCATTACAGGATATCCCCTCTCGCTTGCAATATCCATCAGTGATTTTATGTAGGGTCTTAATTTTTCACGGATGAAAATGAGATTTTTGAGAATTTCAAAGTTTTCTTCACCGAAGCTCCATATTTCATTAGGGTCACCGCTTGGTTCAAGAAGCCCCGGGGTAGGCTCAAAATGGCGGATTCGTGAGCCGTGAAGACGCATTACGGGGCTGAAAAGCCCGAACTGGAACCAACGCACTATAAGCTCCTTAAAGTAGTCGCTTGTAATATCCGCACCGTAAAAACCACCGATGTCCGTGTTCCACCAGGGTATGCCGCACATTGACATATTAAGTCCTGCCTTTACCTGACAGGCGAGGCTTTCAAAAGTGGATTCAATATCACCCGACCACACAAGAGAACCGAATTTCTGACTGCCGAGATATGCGCACCTCGTAAGGGTAATTATATCGTCCCGTCCTATGGACTTTAAGCCGTCATAAGCCATTTTTGAATAGTAATAGGGATATAAGAGTGCAACCATATCTCCCCTGCCCTTATACCATATAAGGTTATCAAAATTTTCAGGGTGAATTTCAGGCTCTG
Source organism: Clostridia bacterium (assembly GCA_017625435.1). Lineage (GTDB taxonomy): Bacteria > Bacillota > Clostridia > Oscillospirales > Acutalibacteraceae > RUG806. Next base: position 40,746 of record JAGAKX010000061.1, on the reverse strand, counting down.
CTTCGTCAAACCACAGTGCATCAACACCGTTATCTATGTAGTTTTCTTTAAGCTTTTTCCATACAAACTCCCTTGTTGCAGGATTTGTAACGTCAATTTCATTCTGCCATCCGTAAAAGTCGAAAACTCTGTCCGGACCTCTTGTGGTACGCATAAGCATATTGTTATTGCGCATAAACCAATAGTTTTCACTGTTGTTATTGATTGTAGGCCACGTTGACACCATAAGCTTCGTGCCCATAGCGTGAAGTTCATCGGTCATTGCCTTTACGTCGGGCCAGTATTTCGGATCAAATTTGTAATCACCCTGCTCGGTCCAATGGAAATAGTCGGCAATAATTACGGAAAGAGGAATACCGAGCTCCTTGTATCTTCTCGCAACCGAGAGCAGCTCTTCCTGAGTTTCGTAGCGGAGTCTGCACTGCCAGAAGCCCGTTGCCCATTCGGGCATTTCCGGAGCATATCCCGTTAAATCCGAAAGCGTTGTGCACACCTCTTTGGGATTGCCTGCAATTACCACAAAATCCATAAATCTGCAGCAGTCACAGCTCCAACGGGTACGGTTATTAGATAACTCGCAAAGTCCTGTTGAAGGGTTATTCCACAAAAAGCCGTATCCAAGGGAAGAATACACATAGGGAATCGTACACTTTGCATTGACGTTTCTTATATCAACAGAAGAGCCTTTAAGGTCAAATTCATTGTCCCAGCTGTGACCGAGACCGTAAAAATGCTCGTTTTTCTGAGGCTCAAACATAACTCTTGCAGACCACAGACCGCTTCCCTTGTTGTCGAAATGACGGTAGTTGCTGTGAAATGTAAGCTCAGGCTTTTCTTCAAGAATTTTCTTATCATCCTTATAAAAGGTAAGCTTTCCGTCGGGATCAAGTCTTACCTTTAACGTACCGTTTCTAAAGGTTACAAAATTATCAGACTCTTCAATTTCAGCTATCATTTCACGGGGCGTAAGAGTATAGTTTTCCTCTATAACCTGACAATCGGGAAATGCCTGAAAACGAATGGCATTATTAGCGCAGGCGGTAATTCTGATAAGCTCCGTATAGCGCATATATAACAGTTCATTATCCTTGATTGTAAGATTGTTCATAACATTCTCCTTTCAGGTTTATGAATTCATTATAGCATTATCCCGGTGATAAATAAACATATTTTTTCAGCCGCCGCAAAACTCCATCGGGTCAACTTCTAACTGTTTGCAGATTTTTATTATCACATCAAAGGATGCACCGCCCACATCACGGGACAGTAAGGTCATAAGAGTGCTGTATGGAATATCTGCTTCAATGGCAAATTGGCGCAAACTCGTATATCTGTCTAAAATCAGGTTCCGAAGCTTTGTTTCTCTGCTCATTTCGGTTCCTCTGCAACAACAACTCTGATACCCGTATCTTCAAGAGCAGTAATCTGTTCTTCGGCACAGTCCCGGTCGGTAATAACCATATTGAATTCGTTGACACCGCAGACCTTTACAAAAGAATTTACACCGACTTTTGTACTAGGCATCAGAAGACATTTCTTTCTGCTGTTTTTTAGAACCGTTCGCTGGAAAGTTGCAGTTTCATCAGAACCGTTGGAAAGTCCGAAATCGGCTGTTAATCCCGAGCCCGTGATAAAACAAACATCAAAGTGCAGCTTGCTTACAAAATCTATTGCAAAAGTGTCAACAACAGAGCCGCTTTTACGCATTTTTCCGCCTGCGATATAAACATCAATATTTTCAAACTCTCTCAGTTCCTTTGCAAAGTCAACACAGTTTACAACTACTGTGAAATGAATATTCTTTGGCAGAATAGATATAACAATGTGTCCGAATGAACCGCTTGTAAGATAAACAATGTCATTTTCTTTGATTTCTTTAACTGCAATTTCTGCAATTGCTTTATAATTAGGGAATATCGGCATATTGTCATACTGACGGTTTAAAGGTGGTCTGACGCTTACCTGACCTAAAACAATTGCTCCGCCGTGAGTTCTTTTGCAGATGCCTTTCTGCTCAAGCAATCGCAAGTCTCGTCTTGCAGATTCATCTGATATTCCGTATTTTTCAGTTATTTCGGAAATTGTAATTTTACCGTTCAGCTTGATTATATCTGATATTTCCTGATGTCGTTCTTCCATAAACATAAGAAAAACCTCCGTAATATTAGTTTATCGGCTCCGATGATATTATAATACAACACAATCGGCAATAAATCAATATTTTCGGTAATCGGATTTGCGTATATTTAACAATTGCCCTCACGGGAAGTGAGGGCAAAAAAACTGTTATTTTCAAATATCTTTTTTGCGGTTTTTGTATATACCGAATGCGGAAATACCGGCAAGTATAAGCATTACAAAAAGAAGCGGAAGATTAAAGATTCTATCAGAAACAAAAATAGCGGTAGGTCCGTCGGCACCACCTATTATTGCGATGCTTGAATTGATGTCATACATCGAACAGATGTAATAGATATACCGTATAAGACCGCTTATCAAAACACACAATGAAACGGCAAAGGAAGCAATAAAAACCGTTCTTCGTGTTTTTCTGCGGGCTTCATTCTGCTGTGCTATCTGCTTATTGATAATTTCAAGCTTTGAAGACAGAATTTTAAGCTCGGAGTCCTCATCCGGCTTTACTGTTTCATCCAGAAGAATACTGACAGAGGTGTCAAGCTCCTCTGCAATAATAATCAGCATTTCCGAGTCGGGAACGGACAAGCCGTTTTCCCACTTTGACACAGTCTGTCTTACTACATTCAGCTTTGCTGCAAGCTCATCCTGGGATAAGCCCTTTGATTTCCGAAGATTTTTAATATTGTCACTTAACATAAGCGGTGACCTCCTTGTAAATATAATTTCATTGATAATTGTATTTACATTCCTTCGTTGCATCAAGCAATGAATATTAACATCCGTTAATCTTTAGAAAAAGCTATAGCTGAATGTAAAAAATCAATAAAGATACCACTTTTCAGAGTATTCCTGCCATTCTTTTACTCTTTGTCTGTGCTTTTCCAAAAATGAATTCACGTTGAAATCATCGGCAAAAACATCAGCATTTCCTAAGAGATATACGATATCGTGATATATTTCAAATTCCTTATGGGTCCGTTTTACGGCATCGAGAATTCTTATACCTGTTTCAAAAGGTCTGAAGGTATTCCTGTCCGTTATATGAAACTGAATTCCGTGACAGAAGGAATCCTTATAATCTGAAAAGGTCGGAATAAATGAACAGGGTCTCAGAATCACACCGTCAGCTTTTCCTATACGTTCAATTATTTTTTCGCTGTCAAGCCACGGTGCACCTATCATTTCAAAGGGCTTGGTCGTTCCTCTGCCCTCGCTGATATTGGTATCCTCAAAAATGCAGTTACCGATATAGCAGAAAGCAGCATCAACAGTAGGGATATTTGGTGACGGCTGAATAAACACAAGATCCGTATCATCATAATACATTTTCCTTTTCCAGCTCTCCATCGGAATAACAGTAAGATTACATCCGATGTCCTCTGTTTCATTCATCATAAGGGCGAATTCACCTACTGTAAGAGCAGCTCTTGTGGGAGTGGGGAATCTTCCCGTAAAGGAAGCATAGTCTCTCTCAAGAACAGTACCCTCTGCCTTAATTCCGCCTAAGGGATTGGGACGGTCGAGAACCACAAACCTTACTCCGTTTTGCGCGCAAAGCTTCATAGCATCGGTCATTGTATACTGATAGGTATAAAACCGTGCACCAACATCCTGAATATCATAAATCACGGTATCAAGAGAGGATAGGATTTTTTCGGCTTCCGTAACATCTTCTGTGAATAAGCTGTAAACGGGAAGTCCCGTTTTTTCATCGGTGTAAAAGCCGATGTCATCCCCTGCCTGACGGTCGCCTCTTACACCGTGCTCGGGGGCAAAAAGGGCGACAAGATTACACATTTCACTTAATAAATCTGCAGTTAAGGTAAGTTCCCGCAGTACTCCCGTGTGATTGGTTATAAGTCCGCATTTCCCTTCAAAACTGTATCCGTCACGTTTGATAACATCAGCACCGCACAAAACCTTATTTTTCATATTCCGCCGCCGTCCGTGTTTTCTTTTTTACACAAGGCACTTGCCTTTATGATTATTATATCATCACGTTTTCAAAAAGCAAGAGAGAAGCCTTAACTCAGCTTCTCTCTGAAATCATAGCAAATCCTTTTTCACTATATAAAGCTTTTCAAGGCCTACAGCTGCACGCAGTATCCTTCTTGCATCCGATGCAGAAAGATTGCTGTTATTTTCAACATCTGCAGCCAAATACTCATTGGAATTTTCCTTATACTGCTCAAGTCCGACAGCCGCACGAAGCACAAGCCTTGCGTCGGAAGAAGATACAGCACCGTCACCGTCAACATCACCTGAAACAATAACGGTATATTGCTTTCCGTTTGAAAGTGTTAATGTCATACCCGTTCCGGGAAGATTATCGGAAGAAAGAGCATTTCCTTCTCTGTCCGTAATAACAGCACCCGTGCCTGCCTGCAAGAGAAGCTCTTCAGCTGCAAATGAACAATTGACAAAAATATATCCGCCTGCTTCTTTTGCGTTTTCGGAATCGGTAAAACCTGCTTCAATTTTCGGGATTTCAATATGTCCCGAAATAAACCTCTGACAATCCTCACAATAAATACCTGACGTATAGCCCACGTTTTCTGAGGTTGCAGGAATTTCAGCGACAATCTTTGTATTTATATGGGCTGACAGGTCCTTTGCAATTTCATTGTGACCTGAAATATACTTCTGACAGTCGCAGCAATAAAGCCCTTCAGTATAGCCGGGTGAAGAACAGGTCGGTGCCGTTTGCTCTGAAGCCTTTATATTAACGTGATTGCTTACATCAAAACCGAGGCTTTCGGTATAAGTATGCTCTTTGTTATTCTCGCAGGTGTAGGTCTTTTTGCCTCTGACATTACAGGAGGCGGCCGCAGTTATCTCACCGCTGTTCCACTTATGGTTATCTGTATTCATTCCGATTTCCTTGTGACCTGAAACATATTTTTCACAGTCATTACAGTAAACGCCGGCAGTATATCCTACAGATGAGCAAGTTGCATTTATTTCCGCTATGCAACTTGTATTTATATGATTTGATGCATCCGTACCAAGACTTTCCGTATAGGTATGCGCTGAATTATGCTGACAGGTGTATGTTTTGATTCCGCTTACCTTGCAGGTGGCGGCAATTGTAAGCTTTCCTGCATCCCAATGATGGGCAGATGTATCTGTTGCAATTTCCTTGTGCCCCGAAATATATTCACGGCAATCGTTACAGTAAACACCGGCGGTAAAACCCACCGCAGAGCATGTGGGAGCTGTTGCTTCTTTTAACGAGATATTTTTATGGTTGTTTTTGTTCAGTCCGAGCTCTTCTGTGTATATGTGGTTTTCATCATATTCGCAGGTATAGGTTCTGATGCCCGCTTCCCTGCAGCTTGCAGAAACAGTTATTTCCCCCTGATTCCACTTGTGATTATCCGCATTGATTCCGATTTCATTATGCCCTGAAATATACCTTTCACAGTCGTTGCAATACACACCGGCAGTATAACCGACATCCGAGCAAGTGGGTAAAACTGCTTCTGCATCCTTTGTGTTAACGTGATTGCTTAAATTGAAACCAAGGTTTTCGGTATAAGTATGATCCGGATTATTAAGACATATGTATGTCTTTGTACCTCTGTGCTTACAGGTTGCAACGGTTGTAATTTCACCGTTATCCCATTTATGAGCTTCTGTATCAATTCCGATTTCACGGTGCCCCGAAACATACTTTTCACAGTCAGCACAGTATACACCTGCAGTATAACCGACTTCCGAACAGGTAGGTTCTGTTGCATCTTTCAGCTTTACGTTTTTATGATTGTTCATATTAAGTCCGAGATTTTCCGTGTAAGTATGCCCGGAATTATGCTCACAGGTATAGGTTTTAACACCGTTCACCGTACAGGTCGCTACAGTCGTGATTGTACCCTTATCCCACTTATGGGCCTCTGTATCAATTCCGATTTCACGGTGTCCCGAAATATACTTTTCACAGTCAGCACAGTACACACCTGCAGTATAACCGATCGCAGAGCAGGTGGGTTCTGTTGCATCTTTCAGCTTTACGTTCTTATGATTGCTCATATTAAGTCCGAGATTTTCCGTGTAAGTATGCCCGGAATTATGCTCACAGGTATAGGTTTTAACACCGTTTACCTTACAGGTTGCTATGGTTGTGATTATGCCCTTATCCCACTTATGGGCCTCTGTATCAATTCCGATTTCGCGGTGTCCCGAAACATATTTTTCACAGTCATCGCAGTATACACCTGCAGTATAACCGACCGCAGAACAGGTAGGTTCTGTTGTCTTCACAGTTCTTGTGCTCAGGTGGTTATCTGCATCAACAGGAATTTCTTCATAAGTTGTATAATCACAGCGTGAGCAGGTTTCGTATGCTTCCCAACCGACAGATATACAGGTAGCATCCTGCGGAATATGGTTTATTATATTATGACCGTAGGCAGAAACAGCTTCATATGTTGTGTAGGAACAACGCGAGCAGGTTACATATTCAAGCCATCCGTCTTCAGTACAATCAGCAGGCTTTGCTTCGTGGGGAATTTCATTATGTCCGAGCGCAGGAATCTCCTTGTAGGTCGTGTAGTCGCAGCGTGAACAGGCTTCATACTCGTACCACCCGGAATCGGTACAATCGGGCTCCTTCGCTGAATAAACAGTTATATCGTGCCCCAGAGCAGGAATTTCCTGCTCGGTTCCCTCGGGGTATTGCATTACAGTTTTGTATGCCTCTACGTTATCAATCCTGAATCCGTAGGCTGTATTACTGTAATCGGAAGCAAATGTTATTCTGCAGCTGTCTCCGAAAACAGTAACCGTCTGACCTGACAGCTGAGTTCCCGAATATTCTCCCAGCAAATTATCTTCATTATCATATATACCGATAATATCAAAATTTTCTTCGGTTTCTGTGCTTTCGCTGAAGTAAAGCACAAGCTTGTGGGCGCCTTCAACTGAAATACTGTACGTTTCATCAGCATTGTTATTATACGGATGTGATGTTTCGGCAAAAACAGGAGTGATCGACTCAACAGTAAAGCCGTATTCTGTTGATGATCCGTCCGTTTTCAGAAGCATTTTCAGCGTATCACCGGGCACCGTAACGGCGGCACCTGCAAGAGCTGTACCGCTGTACACTCCTGTTTCATTATTGTTTTTATCGTAAATTATCAAATTATCATACCCGTCCTCAAATGCTGTTGACGGACTGAAAACAACCCTAAGAGCTACAGCACCCGGAACGGTATACCCATAAGTCTCGTTCATATTATCGGTATAAGGGTGCGGGCTTTCCGGATAACTCTGTGTTTTCTCTATTAAAACATCTGCATTTTGCGTGCCCGTATAAATTTTCAACCCGTTTTCCGTGCAGGTGGGAGGCAAAACAGTCTGCCAGACACCGTTATCAGTTAATGAATACCCATATATGCAGTTTGCCGAAGCAGTAGTTCTATAAAAATTACCGCCTGTATCAGCTGAAACTGTAATCAACATCACAGAAAACGATAAAATCATCACAAGGCAACATATAACGGTCGATAAAACTGTTCTGATTACTCTGTTCATATCAAAAAAATCTCCTTCCCGGAATTCTGCGAAATTACATCGTTTTTAATTGAATCAATCCGCAAAGCAAATATATAAAAGACTTTTTCCCTTAAAGTAAAACCAAAGTTACACATACCGTATAAATTTACCATACTTATGTAACAATAGCAACACATAAAAAAGAGAAAAAAGCATCTGTCGGGAACCGATAATAAAAAATGCTCTCAAAATTTGTCTACAATTACATATTTATAAACTCACGTATTAATGTATAATGGAATTGTAAAATAATTCTTACAAGGAGGAAATGTTATGTGGGAAAAAATTGTGGCATTTTTTATGTCCATAATTATGGGAATACTGTCATTATTCGGACTTGAGCATTTGGTTGACGGAGGAATAAAAAAAATGGAAAACATTTCATACGGCACACACGAAAGACAGGTGCTTGACCTTTATCTCCCCGAGGATTTATCGGATGTAACAGGCCTTGTGCTCTGCATTCACGGCGGTGCGTGGATAGGCGGCGATAAGAGCGCTTACACGGATTCGGCAAAGGACCTGTGTAAAAATATGAATATCGCTACGGCAACTGTTAATTACCGTTATTTATCCGAAAATGTCACCATGTCCGATATAATTGATGACATTGATGCGGCAGTTGCAAAAATCAAAGAAATCGGCAAGGAAAACGGTACCGACATCAACAAAATGCTTCTTACGGGACATTCCGCAGGCGGTCACCTTTCAATGCTTTATGCCTACAGCAAAGCTGACACGGCGGCTGTCACACCTGCGGCGGTTGCAAATTTCAGCGGTCCTACGGATTTGAATGACAAAAACTATTTTGTAAACAATGACCTCGGAACGGAAAATGTGCTTATGCTTGTTTCGTTTGCAACGGGCAAAAAGATAACGCTTGATAATTTTGAGGACAGCAAAGCTGATTTAGACAGCGCATCTCCTCTTTATTATGTAAATGAAAGCACCGTTCCTACAATTATATGCCACGGAATGAAGGATACTACAGTTCCCTATTCCAATGCCGTTGCACTTGACGAAAAGCTTACCGAATACGGGGTTACACACGACTTTATTTCTTATCCCAATTCCGGTCACGGGCTTGAAAGCGATGAAGAACAGGCAAGATACGCCGAAGAGCTTATGGTAAAATATTTCAACGAATATGTTCTTAAATAAATACAGAATATCCCTGCACACACCCGTGCAGGGAGTTTTTGTTGACATAAAAAAAAGATTATTTTATAATAGTTGCATACGAAACCGTTGCGTGTGCAACTATTTTTTTTCAGAGGTACACTATGTCAAAATTTATGAAAATGCTCAATAATATCAGCAGGTCACAAGCAATTTACAGAAGCAGTAAAATATCTGCCGATGACCTGCAGAGCTGCCATTACGCTTACGTGCTTGCAGTAAGCCGTGAGCCGGGACGCTCTCAGGAAGACATTGCAAGAGAGCTTTGCGTCAACAAAAGCACGGCGGCAAGAAATATTAATTATCTTGAGGAAAGGGGCTATGTTATAAGACAGCCTCTCCCTAACGATAAAAGACAGTTTTCCGTCTGCCCCACAGATAAAATGCTGTCTGTCCTCCCCGAAATCAGAAGTGCATCAAATGAGTGGATGACACTTTTATCAGAAGGAATTCCCGAAGAGGAGCTTGAAATTTTCGACTCCGTGCTTTGCCGTATGCAGGAAAAGGCAAGAGAAATTATTGAAAAGGGGGAAGGCACAAAGTGAAGTGGGTATTTGCATACTTAAAACCCCTTGCGGGACGAATTACCCTGGGAGTCACCATTAAAATCATAGGTACCGCAGCGGAGCTGATTATCCCGTTTTTGCTGAGCTATATTCTCGAAAACGTAATTGAATCAAATAACGCCGGTAGAATAGTTTATTACGGTATATTAATGGCTCTCTGTGCAATTGTTGCAAGTCTCGGCAATATTACAGCAAACCGTATGGCGGCAAAAACCACTATGCTTTTTGCGACTGCGATGCGAAAAAACCTCTTTTCAAAAACCCTTTATCTTTCCGCAAGAAGCACCGACAGCTTCACAATCCCCTCACTTGAATCAAGAATAACAACAGATACATATAATGTTCAGAATTTTATCGGTATGATGCAAAGAATGGGCATACGAGCCCCCATTCTTCTTCTGGGAGGAAGTGTCATCACCCTTCTTATGGACAGAAAACTGGCCCTTGTTATGATAGCAACCCTTCCCTTTATTTTTGCCGTCGTATACGGCATTTCCCGTATGGGCGTGCCCCTTTATACAGGAGTTCAGAAGGCTGTTGACTCTATGGTAAGAGTTGTCCGTGAGGATGCACAGGGTATCCGTGTTATCAAGGCACTTTCAAAGGTTGATTATGAAAACTGTCGTTACGACAAGGCGAATAAAACGCTCAAAGCAAGAGAAACAAAAGCAGGAGCAATAATGGGCATTGTAAATCCCGTTATGACACTTTTAATGAACATCGGCATTGTGGCAGTTATTGCAGTAAGTGCTTATTTTGTTTCCTCAGGGAAGTCATCAGCCACAACGGTTATTGCATTTATGCAGTATTTCACCCTGATTTCAATGGCAATGATGTCTCTTTCAAGAATGTTCGTTATGTATACAAAGTGTGCCGCATCCGCAAAAAGAATTTCTACGGTATTAGAGGAAGAAAACGAGCTTAAAATTACAGCCGATGACGGAAAGGGCAACAGTAAAAACCACATTTCCTTTGAAAACGTATCCTTTTCATACCTCGGAAAAACCGACAATTTAACGGATATATCTTTTTCTCTTAAAAGAGGGGAAACGCTCGGTATAATCGGTGCTACGGGAAGCGGAAAATCCACTATTCTCCGTCTTCTTATGCGCTTTTACGATGCAGATAAGGGTGTTATCAGAATAAACGGCAGGGATGTGCGTTCATACACAAGAGAAGAGCTGACCGCTATGTTCGGCGTGGTTTTTCAGAATGACTTCCTGTATGCCGATACAATAGAGGAAAACATACGCTTCGGACGTGATATTTCCTTTGAAGATATAGTAAGTGCAGCAAAAACCGCTCAGGCACACGGTTTTATCACTTCATTTCCGGACGGATTTTCACACAATGTTTCGACGGGAGGAACAAATCTCTCCGGCGGTCAGAGACAGAGAGTGCTTATTTCCCGCGGAATTGCAGGAAAGCCTGAAATTCTCATTCTTGACGACTCCTCCTCGGCACTTGACTATAAGACGGATGCAAGCCTCAGAAGTGCACTTTCTGACGCGCTTCCCGATTCTACAGTTATAACGGTAGCACAAAGAGTAAGCTCAGTTAAAAACTGCGACCTTATCCTTGTTGTTGAAAACGGCAGAATTATAGGCAAGGGCAAGCACGGGGAACTGATGGTCAATTGCCCCGAATACAGGGAAATCAGCGATTCTCAGATGGGAGGTGCCTTCCTTGACTGACAAAAAAACAAAGCCTAAAAACAAAAAAGGTATTTTTATAAGACTCGGCAGATACGTCCTTCAGCAATGGCCCTTGTTTATTTTAGCAGTATGCCTGACCCTCGGTTCAAATCAGCTGTCCCTTATGGGGCCGCGGTATTCGGGTGCGGCTATTGATGCAATAGAATTCGAAACGGGAGTGGACTTTCCTGCAGTATGGGAAAACATTGTCCTTATGCTCGGCTGCTATGTGCTTTCGGCGGTTTTATCCTATATTCTCTCGTTGGTTATGATGCATTTAAGCCAGAGAATAATTTACAAAATGAGAAAGCAGGTTTTCGAAAAGCTTACTACCCTTCCCGTAAGCTTCTTTGATACACACGCAACTGGTGATATCATAAGCCACTTGTCTTATGATATTGACACAATAAACAGCACACTGTCCCACGACCTTGTGCAGATTCTTACAAGTATCTATACCGTTGTGGGCTCACTCATTTTTATGTGGCAGATATCAAAGCCTATGATACTTATTTTTGTACTGACTGTTCCCGTATCCTTACTGTTCACGAAATACCGTTCAAAAAAGGTACGCCCTCTTTTCAGCAAAAGAGCAAAAAAATACGGTGAACTCAACGGCTTCGCAGAAGAAATGCTGACGGGCTCACGTACAATTTCCGCCTACGGAAGACAGGACGTAATATCCTCACGCTTCAATAAAATCAACGGTGAGGCTATGGATGCCTTCTATAAGGCAGAATACAATGCCGCACTTCTGTTCCCCACAATCAATTTAATCAACAATATCTCCCTTACCCTTGTTGCCGTTATGGGCGGAATACTTTATATGTATTCACAAAACGGCGCAATCCTTGCAACATCAGCATTCTTTATAACGCTTGGCGGTGTTGCACAGTTTGTTCAGTATTCAAGAAAATTTGCAGGACCCATAAACGAATTTTCAAATATACTTCACGAGATTCAGTCGGCTTTTTCTGCGGCAGAGCGTGTTTTCAGAATCCTTGACGAAGAGCCGGAAAAAGAGGATGCTGCCGATGCAAAGGAATTGACGGAGGTAAAGGGTGATGTTAGCATTCAGGATGTTACCTTCGGCTATACAGCGGAAAGGACAGTACTTAAAAACGTATGTGTCACCGCAAAAAAAGGACAGACCGTGGCAATTGTAGGACCGACAGGTGCCGGCAAAACCACAATCATAAATCTTCTTATGCGTTTTTATGACCATCAGAAAGGTGAAATCCTTATTGACGGAATCCCCTCAATTAATATAAAGAGGGCGGACCTTCGTCTTGCATTCAATATGGTCCTTCAGGACACCTGGCTTTTCTGCGGTACAATCTACGATAATATTGTTTACGGCAGAGAGGATGCTTCACCCGAAGAGGTTTATGAAGCTGCAAAATCCGCAAAAATTGACTCCTACATAAAAAGCCTACCCGACGGATACAATACCGTCCTTTCCGATGACGGTGTTAATATTTCTAAGGGGCAGAAGCAGCTCATCACCATTGCCCGTGCATTCCTTTCAAAGGCCCCCATTCTTATTCTTGATGAAGCAACCTCAAACGTTGACTCACGTACCGAAATACAGATACAGAATGCAATGACGGCACTTATGGAAAACAAAACCTGCTTCATTATCGCACACAGACTTTCCACAATTCAGAATGCAGATACCATTTTAGTTGTAAAGGACGGTACGATTATTGAGCAGGGTAATCACAATGAGCTTATTGAAAAACGAGGCTTCTATTACTCGCTTTATCATTCACAGTTCAATTGATACTGACGTTAAAAATAACTTTTCTGAGGTGAATTACATTGAATATAAAACTAATCGGTGACCCGAAAATCGTTATGACAAATACAGAAAGCCATCACGCATATTTTGCCTGGCCTACAATTGCAAAACTTCAGAACGGCAGAATCTGTGTCGGTGCTTCGGGCTACAGAGTCGAACACATCTGCCCCTTCGGTAAGGGTGTTCTGGCATTCAGCGATGATAACGGAGAAACCTACTCGAAGCCCGTCCCCATTTTTGATACTGTCCTTGACGACAGAGATGTGGGGCTTTGTGTTTTCGGTAAAAGCGGTCTTATTGCAACTTCTTTTAATAATACCCTTCAATTTCAGAGAGAAAATATGCCACAGACCGAGGAATGCTTCAATTACATAAATTCCGTTTCTGCCGAGGATGAAAAAAGGGACCTCGGTGTAAGCTTCAGAATCAGCCACGACTGCGGTGAAACCTGGAGCAAAATATACAAATCCCCCATATCCTCCCCTCACGGTCCTACGGTGCTTCGGGACGGTACCGTTTTGTGGGTGGGAAGGATTCAGGGAATTCACAATCATATTGAAGCACACAGAATTGACACCGAAACGGGTGAAATGACATTTGTAGGCGATATGGGAATTTATAAGTATGAGGAATTTAAGGATACCTATTTCTATGAGCCTCACGCAATCGAGCTTCCCGACGGCAGAATAATATGCCACCTCAGAGTTGAAAATAAGGACGAAACCTTATTTACGCTTTATCAGAGCGAATCCTCCGACGGCGGTGTAACGTGGACTAAGCCCCGTCAGATTATCGGTGATAAAAGCGGTGCCCCGGGCCATATTTTTATGCACTCCTCGGGAACACTGATCACCACTGTATCCCACAGAGACCGTCCATACGGAATATGGGCATTTTTAAGCCGCGACAACGGAAAAACCTGGAGCGACGAATACGTTATATTTGAGGGGAAGGATACCGATGACCTCGGCTACCCTTCCACAATTGAGCTTCCCGACGGCAGTATGATAACCGCATTCTACACAAGAGAAAATGACTTTGTCCCTGCGGTTATAATGCAGCAGAAATGGGCTCTTGAAAAATAAAAAGTACATAAGAAAACCGCTGAGAATAATCTCAGCGGTTTTAAATTAAATAAAGTCTTATTCCCAAATATAAGTAATATTTACAGCATCCGTTATTATATCAAGGGAACGGTATTTACTCTTACTGCATACACTAAAGTTTAAAGTTATCTCACCAAAGCTATCAACGGAAAACTTATATGAGATAAGTGTAATTTTATTTTTAAGCTTATTGAACTTTTCCCATTCTGCTGACAAATCCATATACTTAATTCTGTTATCTTTATAAAGAATTGCATTACAAACGGACTCAAATTCATATTTTACCGTCAGTTTTTTGCCCTTATAATACAAAAAGCCGTCAGCACCCAATGAATTTATATCAAGATTATCATAAATAATAATCAGCCTGTTGTCCTCTTTCAGGATTTGAGACACAAGTGAATCATGCATAGAATGCATTTTTATAAAATTTTCTTTAGAATAACATTCTGTGAACATAAATTACCTCTATAAAGATTCTTTTATCACAATTCTACCACTAATTTATCTGTTTTTCAATATAAAAACGGAAGAGCGAAATTATCCTTCTTCCGCTTTTCGATTTTTGTTTTGCTATGATAGCAACTGCCATATCGGTATCATCGAGACAGAAGCCGAGACATTATGTGTAATGTTTTGCGACTATGAATTCATATTCCTCATAATATTCGACCGTTATAGGATTAAACTACTGATACATATAGTTACCGCAAAGTATAAGGCTTCCTACAGTTCCTGTCTTTATTCCTCCGTATCCCGTAACTTTTACCTTATAAAAGCTCGGATATTCAGATTTGCGCTTTATCGGTTGTATTAAATTTTTTGTTGTGCTATAATTACTATAAATCTATCGGATTGATTAAGATATCCGTTTACCATACTTCACAGGAGGACTTTATGGCTGAAACAATTTACAAAAAAATAAGAAAAGACCATAATCTTACAAGAGACGAGGTCTGTGATAAAGCATTGGCATCGGGAACACCTGTGCAGCCCGAAAGGCTTGAAAGAATTGAAAACGGAAAATTCCCCGTGACACCCCAGGAGGTTATGCTTCTTTCCGAGATTTACAAGGAGCCGACCCTTTGTAACCATTACTGCTCAAAGGAATGTCCCATAGGCGAAAAATACGTCCCCGAAATCAAGGTGAAGGATTTAACCCAGATTGTTCTTGAAATGCTCTCTTCACTTAATTCAATGAAGAAGAATCAGGAACGGCTGATTGAAATTACTGCCGACGGAGTTATAGAAGACGACGAAATAAGGGATTTTGTTTACATACAGAAAGAACTGGAAAAGATTTCAATCACAGTTGAAACGCTGCAGCTCTGGGTCGAGCAGATGCTTGCAAGCGATAAAATCAACATTGAAAAATACAATAAAATCATAAGTGAATAAATAAAGCGGTGCAGGCTTCTTGCTTGCAGCCGCTTTTGCATAAATCTGCACTGATTGTAAATTTATATGTCCCGTTTTTGCACTTTTTGTCATTCATTTTTTGCCGATAAAAGGTTATTATTGAATCACAGAGAAAAAAAGGAGTATCAAAAATGTCACCGAAGCATAAAATATCAGCAATCAGGCTTTCAGAAAAAATATCAAAAAATCCGTCCTATGCAAAACGTGTAGGCATCGAAATACAAAAAACACAGAAAAAGGAGAAATCACAATGCTTGAAATAATTATCTCAATCCTGGCAATCGTTTTACTTATTAAGGCGGTAAGCCTTACCTTCAGAATCACATGGGGACTGGCAAAAATAGTTGCCACCATACTTCTGGTTTTGGCTGTCCCGATATTCATCGTATGCCTTATCCTTTTGGGCGGCTTCTTCCTTCTTATTCCCGTAGGTCTCATTGCTGCCGCTATAGGAATAATAAAGCTTTTGACATAATAATACAGAAAGACCTGAAAGACGTATCGCACGTTTTTCAGGTCTCTTTTTTTATTCAGAAGCCTCAGCCTCGGTTTTATTTTTTACCGCAAATATTACTTTGAAGCTACATCGCAGTATCTTCCGATTTCAAACATTGTTTTAGGGTATCTGAGAGTTTTTCCGAAGGCGGTGATATTTTCAAGCTCTACCTGAACCGTATTTGTGTCGCTCTTCGTTCCTGCGATTTTGGGAGCCATATATGAGGTGTAGGAAATATTTCTGAAAACAATGTTTTTGATTTCAAAATTCTCTGCTTCCTCGTCATAAATCTTTACAAGCATAGGTCTGCCCTCGTCACGGAAAATTTCAATGTTTTCAAAAAGCACACCGTCAATACTGCCTTCGGTCTGCTCTGCCACAACAACAAGGGAGCCGATTCTGTCATTATTCCATATACCGTCACGGTAAATTACGGCACAGTCGCGGAAGGTTACGTCGGTAATACTCTTGTTGACCTCGCCCGTGATACCGAAGCATCTTGCATAACCGCCCCAGGCTATACAGTTTGTGAAGGTGATATTATCACTGCCCATTCTGCCGCCGAGAGCCTTTACTTCAAAGGTATCGTCCGCAACTCTTGCAAAGCAGTTGTCAACAGTTACATTATGGCTGTTGCAGATTGCAAAGCCGTCGCAGTTTCCGCGGTTACCGATAATATCAACATTATCAATCTTTACACCATTACAGCAATAAGCAATAAATGACCACTCGGGAGAATTAATGATTTTGATATTGCTAACGGTAATATTATTGCAGTCGGTAAACACAACACCGCGTCTTTCTCTTCTGTCAAGACGGGTAAGGTCTATTACACCTCTGCCTGTAAGTGTCAGATTGTTGCAGTTGAAGAAATTAAGGAAGGGGTATCTTGTAAGCCCTATTGAATTGTGATACCAGGCGCTGTCTTCAAAATATTTGTTTTCATCCTCGGCGCTGTTAATATCGAAAAGGTGATTTGCTATAACATAAGCACCTTCTCTGAGATAAATTACCTGATTGTTCTGTGCAACGAAATTTACGTAATCATATTCGTAAACACCCTTATCAAGAACAATTACGTTATCCTCGCCGTATTCAGCTACATATTCGGCAATTTCCTTGTCCTCATCAATTTTTTCACGGACCATAAGAGTATAGCCGTAATACTGATTTGCATCATTGAAAAGGAAGGTATAAATTCCCGTTTTATTGATTGAAGCAGAAACGGTGTTATTCTCGCACTTTGCCTTCACGCCGTGGGACTGCGGAAGCACTACAGCATTTTTAAGTGTTACGTCTGCACCCGTTATTTCAATATTGAAGGAAAACTCCTCATCCGCATCAACATATATTTCGGAGAAGGAATGAAGCGTTCCGGTATCGTCAACACGGATAAACACAACCGATGCATAAACGGGAATTTCCATACCGCTTATCTTTGCGGTATAATAGGGAGAAATTGTAATGCCGTTTATGTCGTCATAACCGCCTGACTGCACATATTCGGGAAGCTCGGCAGAGGCACGGCCGACAAGCTCTGCTTCTGTAAGACCTGCTTCTTCAAGTGTGATTATTGCTTCATCGGGATAAGAAAGATATGAAAAATCAAAATCTTCACTCTCGGGAGAAAGCGTTGCGGGACAAAAAAGATTTGTGCAGAAAAGTGAAAGTGTTGTTAAAACTGTAAAGAAAAATTTTATAATTTCCTGCATAGAAAAACCTCCTTAAGGTTTACATTTCTTATATTATATCACACCGATACACATTTTCAAATATAAATTTACTCAGCGGGCATAATTTTTTCTGTTATTACAATTTTAGTATTGTCTGAGTCATTAATATATCCTCCGTCTTTATAGTAAAGCACGGAGTTTATATTTACCTCGGCACCTTCCGGCACATATAAATCTGCCGTCATTTCCTCAGGAAGCGTAAGGTTTACTATATATCCCCCGTCTGTCTTTTTATAGTCGAGAGTTATAAGACCCTTAACACCGGGTACGGTACAGCTCATATTGTCGCAAAGAGCATACTGCGGATCAATTTTTACCTTTTCATAGCCTGCAGTAAGAGGCGAAATGCCTGCGAAATGCTTACTCATAATAACGAGAGGTCCTCCGCTCCAGGCGTGGTTTTTAGTGCCTCTCCAGGCATCCCAGAATTCCCATAGGGTGGAATAATCCTCGTTTACCATATCGGAATATCTGTCCTTTATTCTGTCATACGCCGCTTCATATTCACCCATTTTACAAAGTGCCTCAAGAACATAATACTCCATATACGGACTTGAATTCTTGACAGTTGTCAGCACATTTTTAATTGCTTCGTACTGTTCTTCTGTTGCAAGTCCCGATAATACTGCAAGTGCATTTGCTCTGTCGTCGGGCTTTCTTACATCATCACTCTTAAAGCCTTTTTCTGTCCAAAGAGAAGCAAAGCCTTTTTCGACTGCAGCTTTTCTTTCGGAAATAAACTTTATATCATCAGCTTTTCCCAGAATATCAGCCATTTTTTCCACAGAGGAAAGCGCATAATAAACCCAGGCATTTTCAATAGCGGTCATATCCGCCTTGTTTCCCCAATCAGGCCAGTCCCAGGAGCCGCCGCGGTGAATCACAAGATTGTTATCACCCATTTCCCAGAGCTTCAGGTAATCAAGGGATGCACCGTAAACCTTTTCTAAAAATGCCTCGTCACCCGTGTATTCGTAGTAAGTGAAAAATCCGACAATTCCTGCCAGCTGCTGAACGGGAAGCTCAAATAATTCATTGTTTATGGGAACTACCGTCTGAAGCACCTTAGTGCTGTCAACGTGGGACAGCATTGCCTCTACGCCCTTCTGATACAGAAGATAGGAATTACTGTCAAGAGAGTACATTGTCATTATCATTTCACTTGTAACATCACCCCACCACTGTGCTCTTTCTCTGTCGGGACAATCCATAAAATTGTCACGCATTGTAACGTAAAGAGTACGAAGGGATTTCTGCCAGAGTGAATTCATAAATTCATCGTCACAACGGAAATTACCGCTGAATTCGGTATTGTATCCCGTTTCACGGTACTGCAAGGATAAAACCGTAACCCCCTTGGGGATTTTATAAGTAATATGTTCGCCGTTAAACCATCCGGGTGCCTCAAATTCCTGCTCACCGTCTTTGGTTATATAGGTAGTTGAAACTGCACCGATGAGGGTATTTTCCGTGGTTATTCTTATCTTTTTCCCTGCAGGTGCCGTAACTCTGAGATAGGGTGTCACCTGTGCATTATAAGGAATATCAACGGTGATTTTTTCACCGAAAAGCTTTTTTACGGTATGGTCTTCATATTTTTCGGAATTCTCATAATCTTTAAGACCGAAGTCCTTGAGAAACGGAATTCCTCTGGGGTAAAGCCTACCGTAAACACCCTCACCGCCGAGAGCATATTCCGTTGCATTTTCCCAGTCTGAAGTATCAAAGCCCGCAGTTGTCCAATCTCCTATATCATTTCTTGCATCGTAATAAATACTGTATTCGGGAAGGCGGTAATTCGGAGCATAAAGAGGACTGTCAACAAAGGCATCGTTTCTTTTTACCTTCCAGCTGCTGTCTGAAATTATAGCAATATCATCATTTACCGCTTCAAAAAGAAAACCGCCCTGACCGCTGCCGCTGTAAGAATAGCTTGTTTCATTATCCCAATACCACACAAGTGCACAGACAGAGTTTTCTCCTTTTTTCAGATAAGGGGCAATATCAATGCTGTCATAATATCCGCTGTTTTTTGCAGGTCCCCACTTCACGCCGCCTTCAAAAACAACCGTTTCTCCGTTTATGTAAAGGCGGTATTTCGAATCGGCAGAGATGTGTGCTGTGAGCACCTTCGGAACTGAATCAAGGATTACGTTTTTATAAAAGCACATCCACACGTTTTTCTTTGCTAAGCTTTCCTCGTCCCATATCCATTTTGCCTGCCAATCGGCTTTTTCTTCCGTATCAATTACGGAGTATTCAGGGATGCTTTCCGGAATACTGTAGTCATTTGAAAAAGGCACCATAACTGAATCCCCCCACGAAAACAATGAAGAAATAAATGCACCGGCAATAGCAAGATAAGAAATTATAGTTTGTAAAAATTGCATAATACACTCCACGCTATTAAAAGATAATTATTCGGTAATCCGCCATTTCATTGATTTTGCAATAACAAAAGACACGTTGCCCGATTCGGCAGGATTGCCCATATTCATTATTTTATATTCAGCATCCGTAAACAATAATGCCTGCAGCTGCCGATAATACAATCAGCATTATGGGGGACAATTTCTTTTTTGCTATAAGCTTAAACAGTATCATAGAAAGCACTAATACCGCGCCAATGAGCAGAGCCTTTATATCCGTATTAAAGACGGAAACCGAGCCGAATAAATTGGTAAAAACCATATAAAGACCTGTTGCCAGCACAATGCCCGTCACACAGGGCTTGAGGCCTCTCAATACAGCCTGCACGTACTTGTTTTTTATTGCGGTTTTAAGAAGTGCCGTTATAAGAAGGATTATAACGAATGACGGAAATACCACAGCAAGGGTGGCAATTACGGCACCTAAAATACCTGCCTGACTGCTTCCTATATAGGTTGCAAGGTTTACCATAATAGGACCGGGAGTGCTCTCCCCCACCGCAATCATATATGTCAGCATTTCTTCACTGAGCCATCCGTAGGACAGAACTACATCGCGGATAAGCGGTATTGCACCGTAGCCTCCGCCGAAGGTAAAGCATCCGACTTTAAGAAAGCCGAGAAACAATTCCAGATAAATCATTCTTCGGCACCGCCCTTCTTCTTTGCTCCACCGCTGAGCAAGAAAATAACCAGGCTTACGGCGGCGGCAATAAGCATAAGGCTTACTGATGAAAAATTCCACGAAAAAATATTTATTAAAAGCATCGCAATGCCTGACAATATCATAATGAGCATCGGCAGAAGCTTCTTTTTCATTTTTATAATCATATTGATTGCCGCATCAAGAATAAGAATTCCCACGGCAATTTTAATACCCCTGAAAGCATTGGCAACAACCGTCAGCTCCAGAAAGTTGTCAAGAAACATTGAAATTACAAAAATAATAATGAATGACGGAATAACCATACCGACAGTTGAAGCCAAGGCTCCCGGGAAGCCTGCAATTCTATAGCCCGTGAACGTGGAGCAGTTAATGGCAATCGGCCCCGGAGTTGACTCCGCAACAACTGTCATATCCATCATCTCATCGTGTGTAATCCACTTTTTTCTCTCAACACAGTTATTTTCAATTACGGATATCATTGCATATCCGCCGCCAAAGGTAAACATTCCGATTTTGGCAAATGTCAGAAATAAATCCAACAACAACTTCATTGTTTGTCTCCTAAAATCTCTTTATGTAAAATTATAATTCCGCTGCACGCAGCACCTGAAATTATTTATATCTGCTTTCATTTTACACCTCTGCAAAATCTTTTTACTGAGTTTTTATTCCGTCTGATTGAATTTACAAAAGAAAGAAAACCGCAAAAAAACTATAGTTTGCCATACACACAGCACCGCCTGATACGGAAAGCACTC
Source organism: Clostridia bacterium (assembly GCA_017625435.1). Lineage (GTDB taxonomy): Bacteria > Bacillota > Clostridia > Oscillospirales > Acutalibacteraceae > RUG806. The sequence goes on along the minus strand of JAGAKX010000061.1, from coordinate 19,206 downwards.
TGATAATCTGATTATAACATACTGTTATTGAACAAATCAACTCAGTTCCTTTTATTTCTGTTCCGAAACAACTGAAAAAGCTTTTCTTACAAAGAAAAAGGGGGATTTACACTTTCAAACACATATTATCGTTTACAGAAAAAACCTCCTGCGGAGAATTATCTTCGCAGGAGGTTTTGTAATTAAGAAAATATAACGTATCAGCTGAGCTTATTAAAAGCCTTTCACAATAAATGCAACAAGCTCTGTTGCTGAGCGGTCTTCACGTTCATCTGTCATAACCGTGATAATACTTCCGTCGGCAAGAACTGCTGAATCACAGAACCAGGGATAGCCTGTGCCGAACAGCTCGCTGTCGGAAATTTCAGCAACAAATGCACCGTCCTTGTCCCAGACAAGAACATCTCTCATATTGCCGTCAAAGCCGATATAACCGTTTGCGGTCTGTGTAACAAATGTTACACTTCCGAGGCCCTCACCCTCTGCATCGCAAAGAGTTTTCTGAAGCACACCGTCTTTATTGTAAACAAATACCTTGTGACCGCTGTCATCTGCAGCATTTGCACAAACGTAAATGTTGTTTTCATCAACACACAGATGCATTATTGTATCGGCTTCTTTAAATATTACGGGAGTTGCTGAATACGTATCACCGCTGAAGCTGACAATTGCACACTCGTTTGAGGTAAAATAATTAACACCCCATTCACCTGAAGGATGAATTGCGAGCTTATCTATATCTTCATAGGTTGCAGCAACGCTGCCGTCCTTGATACAGAGAACATCATTCATGGAACCGCTGACCCAGAGAGCACCGTCTGATGTTGCTTCAACTCTTTCATAGTCTTCCTCGGGGAGCTCAACAGCCTTGACAAAAGCAAGCTCTGAGCCGTTATAATGGCATTCGCTGAGTTCGCCGTCAACAAGCATATACATCTTATCACCGATTGCTGCAACAGAGTGTTCAAATACTTCAAATGTTGTAACAGGCGTTTCAAAGGGAACAAATGCTGAGCTGATTGTAAATGAGCCTGCCTGTACACTTGCAGGTTCTGCTGAGAAGCGCTCACCTTCCCATTCCCAGGGACCGTCAACGTTTCCGATGTCCTTGATGTTAAAGGTGATTCCCTCAATCAAAGCACCGATGTGAGCATCATTGATGTCTGTTGCATCGAACTCCACGTAAACAGATGCATTTGCACCTTCAATACGGTTAAAATAAACGAGAGTTTCTTCACCGTCATCATATCTGAGAAGGTCAACACCGCCGATTTTAACGGTTTCATAAGCCTTATCAACTTCATATTCATACTGATTGAAGCCGTAGTAAACAAGGTCCTCACGGAAATCGTAAGGCTCGTCAATTTCAACCTTGATTTCTGCCTCAATAAGATAATAATCAGAATCATCGGGGTCAAGCACCTGAAGAACTGCCTTTGCATATTCTTCTTCGTTCTTGAAATCCTCTTCAATGTTTATCCAGCCGTCGCTGAGCTTAATTGTAAAAAATGCAGTTTCAATGTCACCGCCGGAAATGCCTGAAGGCTGTGTTGTTCCGTCGGTAGGATCGGGAGCTTTATCACCGCAGGCTGCAAGTGAAATTACCATTAAGAGTGCAATAAGTAATGCAAATATTTTTTTCATATAAAATTCTCCTTTTTTGAATTTGTTATGCCCAGGGGTCTTCCTCTGCGGGCACACGGATATCGGCAAGGCATTGGATTTCTACAAGGAACCACTGACCTGTCGAAGGTTTTTTGCGAAGCTTCATCGGTCTTGGATTATCTGCACCGCCGCTCTGAACATAAAGCGTTGCCCAATTCTCGTTATCAAAAGAATAAGGATTTTCAATAACCGTTATTCTGTAGGGGGTATCGGGCTGATAGCCGTTGCGGGGAGTTGCACCCTCAAAAAATGAGCGTGCCTTATAGCCCTCTGAACCGAGATGCTCTTTGATAAACTGCTTTTCAAAGCCGCTGACCTCACCGGGTCCTTTGAGATAATCAAGCATCTCAATTGTTGCTTCGGGATTGTGCTCATAATTGCACAAAGCAGCAAGAGTAAGTGCCGTTGTTTTAAATGCAGAATCAAGGCTCGCTTCGGGGAGCACCTGAAGCTCTGCAACACTTCTGGGAAGTGCTGTAAAGGTAAAGGTTTCGGTATGATTTTTACCCTTACCCACAGGCTGAACTGCATTGTTCACCGCTTTGTTTATTCCTTGCGAAACCTCTCTTTTGATTGCAGCCTCTGCCTGTCTTTTCAGTGAATCAAAAAGTCCCATAGGAAATCCCTCCTTACGGTTTATTTTTTATTTTCCTGCTTCGGCTTTTCCTTACGTTCAACATTTTTATAAAGGAAATTATCTGCACTTCCCGTAATAATCATACTGCCGGGACGCGTGTAGACTGTTGCATTTTTCTGCATATGAACCGACTTGTTCTTTGATGCTATTGAATTGATAATAAGAAAGCCTATAAGCAGACCGATTCCGAGAGAAACGGGAATCCATATAATGCCCACACCGTCCTTTTCATCGGAGGTGTCATTTTCTGTTGTAACGGTTTCTTGATTATCTGACACAGCTTCTCCGTTTGCCAACAGGCTTTCAGCTGCCTTGTAGTAGTCGGAAATACCGCCGTAATAACTGTTATTTGAGTCGTAGGCTGTGCGCATTTCATTGACAGCTTCGCTGTCAATGACTTCGTCAGCATTGCCTGATGTGAACACCGCATAGGTATTATCGCTGTCATTATGAAGAAGGATAATTCCGTTTTCATTATCGGTGTTTTCGGCATATATTTTCTCAGCATATCCGATATCTGACATTCCGTCTGTATCCTCTGTTATACAAAGCATAACACAGATTCCGTAAGAGCTTTCAATATCCTCAGCATAAGCCTCAAGCTCGTCAATTTCGTCATAAGTCAGCTTTCCTGCAGAATCAGAAATATACTGATATGTATAAGCCGATGCAGAAATCATAAGAGTAAGGCTCATTATCACCGCAATAAGAATTGCAACAAATCTTTTTGTCATATTTCCGCACCTCCTTAAAGCAGCTCTATCAGCCATAAAAGACCGTAAATAAGAGCGCCAATACCCGCACCGAGCAAAAGCGATGCCTTCGTAACCGCCTTTTTATCCGTGGGAATATTTCCGACAAATTTTCCTGTCTGTCCGTTCATTGCAAAGGTGAAATTCTCACCGTTCCACTTTGTATTAAGAATCCAGACGGGATAAAGTGCGTACTTATATAAGCCGTTTGCAACATTCATACTGGCACCGTGATTTTCAACATCATCATAGCCCTTTACGGTCTCTTTAAAAGAGTCTATAATACTCTGTCTGATTCTTTCGTTTGCTCTGGGCATACTTTCTTCCGCGGTAACATCGTACTTATCGGCAAGATAGCCTGCCAGATATGCGGTGTTGAAATCAACAGCCTGCGACAAATCAAAGGGTTCTACGGATTCCATAAGATCATCGGGCATTTTTGTTGAGCCGTCAACGGGAATATTGTCAAAGCTGATGCTGCCGCTTCTGTAAATATCAAAATATGAGGTTTCGGTGTAGTCGTAATTTGCATCCGACCACTTCTTTATCTTTTTTGCTTTGTAATTTGCGTTACCGACTGCATCACAGGTAAAGAGCCAATGAGGCACGTAAACACCCTTGATTTCTTCAAGCCTATTACCGGAAAGAAATGCCTTCGGGACAAATTTTTTTGTTGAAATATGCTTTTTGAGTGCTTCCTTTGCCGTATTCTTATCAAGCTTAAATGGGATAACAAGATCGGGCCTTAGTGCCCCTGAAAACTTACCCTTCATAACCACGGGGTTGTCACAATACGGACATTTTGCGGCACCTGTTGTTGAATCGGCTACAATTTCACCGCTGCAGGAATTACAGACATAAACACTCATTCCGTCTGTTTCGTCTGCAGACCATTGATTATCCGCGTTGGACCAGCTTATTGAATCAGCCTCCGTGGCAGCATCATTACCTGACTGATTAATTTCAAACTCGGTATCACAATAGGGACATTTAAGCTTTTGTATACCTGAGTCAAACTGTACTCCGCCGCCGCAGCAAGGACATTTTTGTTCAGTAATTGCCGGCATTGTCAATCATCTCCTTTATTAAATTCTTCATCATTCAAAGCAATATCATTTTGTTCTTCATATACCATTCCGTTTTTGTCGGGGATAATCATTACATTTTTTACGTAATAAATTATCCCGATTAAAACAATTGCAAGGATGACAATTACTGCCAGAATAATTTTATTTTTCATTTTTATCCGCGCGGTGTACCGCAAGCCATACAGAATCTGCCGCCCTCATTCTGTGCGTTACAGGAAGGACATACCCAAGTCTGTGCTGCGGACTGCTGTACGGGAGGCTGACCGTAAACAGGCTGTTGATTGTAAACCTGATTCACAGGCTGATTGTAACCGTTATTCACAGGCTGACCGTAGCCGTTGTTCACAGGCTGATTGTATCCGTTAGCGGGAGCGTAGCCGTTATACATCTGTCCGTTGTACGCATTCTGCTGTGCATAGGGATTCGGCTGACCGTAAGCACCTGCAGGAGCATAGCCCTGATTCACAGGCATACCTGTATTACCGTTTTGTGTAAGGTTGTTTATAATCTGCTGGGCAGTCTGCTGATAACGGTTGTATTCCATTGTACCCATACCCTCAACATCGCTGTCATTGAGCTTTGCGGTTATTTCATCGAAGTAAGGATTGTTTACCTTGATGTCAATATAAAAATCATAAGTAAACTTGTATCTCGGAGGATTATAGCTTACCTGCTCTCCGGCTTTACCCTGTGTATAGATTTCGTCGCGGTCTTCCTCAACCCTGAGATTACATCCGGTAACGCTTGAAAGCGGAATAACATCGGGGTTTTCTTCGCTCCAGCTTCCGGGGTTACGGCGTGAAACAACAAAGCTCTGCTTCATAGGGTCAATGTAGATTTTATCGTCCTCACCGAAAGTAAACATCGGTGTAAATCCGGCAAGAACCTGCTTGTTCTGCTCTCTGTATGCAAGCTGCTGTTTGATTTCGTCAACGGTTGAGCTTCTTCTTTCGCTGAAGAAGGGGGAAAGAAGCTTTGCACAGTCCTTACACATATTTCCGTTTTCAAGCTTTCGGTTTCCGAGCAGTCCTATTTTATCACCGCAGATATCGCAATATTTCTTATCAAAAAGTCCCATTTTTATATTCTCCTTTTATAAATAATTATGATTTGTCTGATTCGTCAAATATGTCGCCGCAGTTCATACAGAACTTGGGGGGATTGTGGGGATCCTCAGGCTGCCAGCCGCACTTGTCGCACTTATATAAGGGTGCACCCTCGGGCTTCTTAGCACCGCAGTTCATACAGAACTTGCCCTGATTTACACTTCCGCAGGAGCAGGTCCAGCCCTGAGCTTCCTGAGGCTTCTTACTGCCGCAATTGGGACAGAAATTACCTGTCACATCATTTCCGCAGGAGCACTTCCAGGAGCCCTGAGGAGCCGGCTTCTTACCGCCGCAGTTGGGGCAGAAATTGCCTGAAACTGTATTTCCGCAGGAGCACTTCCATCCGTCAACGGGTGCAGGTGCGGGAGCGGGCTGTTGAGCCTGCTGATACTGCTGCTGAGCCATTCCCTGCTGGAAAAGAGCTGCTGTGTTACCCATCATATTTCCTGCCATTCCCATTCCCATAAATGCATTTACTGCACCATTAGGATTATTAGCGGCATTCATAGCGGCATCTGTCATACCTGTTGTCTGATATCCGCCTGCAAGCATAGGATCGGACATAATAATTGATTTCTTGATTCTCTGAATCTCGTCCTCGTCCTCTTTCGGAGCGTTGAGAGCATTAAAGCTTACGCTTTCAATCTTGATGCCTCTCTGAAGCTTCCACTTGGGTCCCATTGCCGTGTCAATGGCTTCGCTTAATTCCTCTGTATGTGCAGGAATTGAGCTGTAGCGCACACCCATTTCGCTCATCTTTGCGAATGCAGGATTAAGTGCGTGAAGGAAGTCTGCCTTCAGAGTTTCCATTATGGTTTCTTTTCTGTACTCGTCAGCTACATTACCTGCAATGTGAGTATAGAAAAGAAGGGGGTCTACGATACGGAATGTGAACATACCGTTGCAGCGAAGGGTGATTTCGTAGTCGATATCACGCTTGGGGTCAATGATTACTCTGAAGGGAATGGGAGCCTTTGTTCCGAACATATTGTTCATTATCTCTTTTGTGTTGAAATAATAAACTCTCTGATCCTTTGCGGGCTCACCGCCGAAGGTAAATCTCTTTCCTACTGTCTTAAAGGTCTCCTTGAGGCTTTCTCCGAAGGAGCCTGAAAAAATTGAAGGCTCTGTTGAAGCATCATAGGTAAACTGTCCGGGCTCTGCACAGACCTCCACAACCTTGCCCTGCTCGACGATAATCATACACTGACCGTCGGCAACAACAATTCCCGAGCCCGATGTGATAACATTATCACTGCCCTTTGTGTTTGAGCTTCTGCCCGATACATTCTTCTGGCCTTTTACTATAAGTACATCGTCGCTTATGGAATCGCAGGTGAAAAATTCTTTCCATTGATCGGCTAAAACGCCTCCGAGAGCCCCGATTCCGGCTTTAATAAGTCCCATAAATTATTTCTCCTTTCGGTTAATTAACTGTTATTTATTAATCGCACAAAAATGCAATTTAACTGATTTATTCCTTATCTGCAGGCTTATATGCACCGCTTGAATAAGGATTTTTGTTTTCTCTTTGCTTTTCAGGCATATTCCCTACTCTGTTGAGCGCAAAAAGAAGTGAGGTCCTTGCAAGAACAATTATTACCCATAATGCAATAAAGCCTGCTGTCCACCAAAGTGAAATTCCGAATATAAAATGAAGAACAAAGCATATAACTGCAGGTATTGCCCATTCAAGATTAAAAAGAAGATTTATAAAAAACGAAAGCAGAAAACCGCTGTCCTTTTTAACCCACTTCATTTATTTCACCTCAATTCAGTCTTCAACAATAAGACGCCCCGAAACACTTCTCTCAAGTCCGGGATGAACTGACAGATACTCATCAAGAATTTCTCTGCAGGAAGTTGAAACCATTCTTGGTTTGCCGTTTTTCTCTATTTCACTTAAGGGTATGTTAAAAAAGTTTTCAACGTTCAAAAAATGAAAATGCTGAAGTCCTATTTTATACAGCTTATTATCATCAATGGGTTCACCGTTAAGATTGAACTGAACAAAATCGTGAAGGGCTTTACTGTATGTAACTCTTACACCGGTCGAAAACTGATAGAATTCACAATGTGCCCCCTCCCAGACCTCATCACGGAGCATATGTCTTATCATTCTTTTAAGCTGTGCACCCGTAACACGAAGCATATATAAGGGATCGTCATAAGGGAAGCATTCACACAGATCAGAATACAGTACGATCGGACCGATTTCGGGATTTCTTACAGCTCCCGAGCCTAACAGCATAACATCAAGTCCGATGCTTTCCTTCATAATATCAGAGAATAAACCACCGAGCTCCGTTTCAGCTATGCGTGTCGGATGAGTAAGCTTTTTCTTGAGTCTTGTAACAACTCGGTTATATTTATTATCGGTCTTTGTTTTATAAGAGCGTATGAGCATTTCGAGCTCATTATCTCGCGGACAGTGTGATTGATTTATCGGAACGGTTTTCCATGTATATTCATCAATACAGTTATTATCAGTATCAACGGTTATATCAAATCTTCCTATCTGATCAGTACCCGTTCCCGCCTGAACTATAACAATATCATTCACAACTGCAGGCTCTTCGATAAATGTATGGGAGTGACCGCCGATAATAATGTCAACACCCCAGGCAGGGTCAAGCTTTGCGGCAAGCTTCTTATCCTCTTCAAAGCCTATATGAGTAAGAAGCACCGTAAGGTCAATATCAACTGCATTATATGTATTACAGATTTTACCGACCTCGCTTGCAGCCTCATCAATATCAACAAAAGTGCCTATAAGTCCGTCATTTTTTGTCTGGGACAGAACCTCTTCTGTCAGAATTCCGATAAACAGAATCTTCATTCCGTCAACCTTTGCAATATGATAGGGCTTGAAAAGCCTTGCGTGATTTGTTGTAACATGAAGATTGGCATTGATTATGGGAAAAGTGGCACATTTTTCAATAAAAAGAAGATGGGCAATTCCGTAATCGGTTTCATGATTGCCTACTGTCACAACATCGGGTGAAAGCAGATTCATTATTTCAATGGTCGATGTTCCCTGAAATTCAGAGTCTATTACAGAGCCTCTGAACATATCTCCTGCGATACAATAAAGAACATTCTTTTCCTCTTCCCTGACTTTACCCACATAACCTGAAAGCATTGAGACCCCGCCGACAAGATTCTCATCAATCTCTTCTGCGAGAAAGTCGCCGTGCATATCGTTTGAATGCAGAATTGTAAGCTTTTTTAAGTTCTCCATTTTTAATCTCCGTAAATACAATTTCGCTATATTAATTATAATCTAAATAAATTACAGCAAATACCTACAACTGTAGGGGGTACAGAGACAAAAAAAATAGTTGTATTTGTGCATTTCCACAAAAAGCCATAACAAAAACAACAACCGCCGGAAAAACCGACGGTCATTGCCTTTATTTGCAGTTTATTTGAGTTTATCAAGACCTACTGCAGCACGAAGAATAAGACGTGCATCTGTTGCATCAACAGAGGTATTCTTATCAACGTCTGCTGCTTTCTTAGCTTTTTCTGAAAGCTTATCAAGACCTACTGCCGCACGAAGAGCAAGTCTCGCATCTGTTGCATCAACCTTCTTATTAAAGTCAACGTCACCAAGCATATATTCTGCTTCAAGTGCAGGGATGGTCTTCTTTTCCTTAACATCCTTACATACCTTACAGGTTAATGCCTGTTCGCCGGCAACACCAACCTGAGCGGGCTTTGTTACAACCCATTCATAACTGTGACCGGTTGCTTTTACTGTTGTATCAGTAATTGCAGTTTTACCTGCAGCATCACTGAAGAGCTTACCGCAGACAGTACACTTGTAATGCTCTACAGAACCCTTCTCTGTGCAGGTGGGTTTAACAGCTGCTACCTTCTGAAGGTTATGTCCTGTTGCTTTTGCAGTAACATCTGTAATTACATTCTTACCTGCAGCATCGCTGAAGAGCTTACCGCAGACAGTACACTTGTAATGCTCTACAGTACCATTCTCTGTACAGGTGGGCTTAACAGCTGCTACCTTCTGAAGGTTATGTCCTGTTGCCGGAACCTTTGCTGTTGTAATTTCATTCTTGCCTTCCGAATCACTGAAGAGCATTCCGCAGTTTTCACGGGTACACTTATAATGGGCAATATTACCGTCCGTTGTACAGGTAGCGGGATTAGCGCCTACTGCTGTAAGCTTATGTGAAAGCTTGGGAATAATATTAGCCGTCTTATCAAGCTCAACACCCTTTGTTGAAATCCAAGCATTACATATTTTGCATGTGTAGTATGATTCTTTTATGCCATCAAGAGTACATGTAGCATCTTTTTTCAAGGTAAGACGGTTCCGTCCGCTTTTGTCCGTAACTAAAGTAGAACCATGAGGAGGAATTATAACTTTTTCAGGTTCAATCTCGGCCTTTGTAGATTCAAGAAAATACTTTTTACACATCTCACATTTGAAATAAGCTTCTTTTACACCGGGCTGACTGCAGGTTGCAGGTCTCGCATTGATGACTGTACCGGAATGATCACCTGTAGGATCAATGATTTCTTTTTCGGTATGACCGCATACACAAGTGTAATTGATGTGTCCGGGATTTGAACAATCTGCTGCTACTCCCGACTCAGGAACAAGGTTATGTGCACCATTATCATTGTAGCAATAGCATTTTATGCAATAGACTCTGTGGCTTAAATCATAGATAAGAGCATTGGCGGTATTTGCATGTGAACAGGTGTTAGAAGTTCTGAAATAAATAGCATTCTTAGAAATATTCTTAAGAAGCGTAGAATTATCAACACCGGCTGCATAATAACCGCTTCGAATGATATTGCTCAGCGTTGCAGTTTCTGTATCTATTGCCTTTATTGCTCTCTTGCCGCTGTTTGCAATAAGATCAGCAGAACCGATTCTGAATTCTTTATACGCATATGTGGTTGCATCAAGACAAGCATCAGGTGCTGTGATCCTAGTACCATCGATTGAGAATTTTGCATTATTGTATTCAACAGCACTACCGGGACGGAACATAATACCGACACCGGTGCTGAGTGCATTCTGCAGCTGTCCCCTATAAATTCTTAATTCTCTGAAGCGGCGTGCATAAATTACGCTTGTATCTTTAACATTCTGTGATGAGGTAATGGCAAGCTTTACATCATCAGCGATAAAAAGACCTGCTGCCTTATTATCAAGATTCACAAGTGCACTTCCGTCATAACTTGCCTCTTCAAAAGAAATTTTTGCTTCCTTATCGGAAGAGGAGTTGACAATATAAAGAGATACTGCCCCTCTTAAAGAATCGAACATAGAAAGATCAAAGAGATACTTTGTGTTTGCAGATCTTGCAATAATATCATATCCGTTAAGATCAAGAACAAGTCTGCCTCTTGCCTGAGGTCTTAAAACAGCTGTATTTACAGAGTAAGTGCTGTACAAATCATTAAATGATATATCATTACTCAGCTTGATTATATCATTTGCTCGTGCTTTAAGGAATGCCGACTGCAGCTCATCATAATCCTCAACATAAATTGTTGTGCCGTCAACAACGGGTTCCGAAACCTTGGGAAGATATACACCAAGATCATATGTACATCCCGCAGTATTGCACTTAACACCTGATGTTTTACCTGCAGTATTTGCATCCGGCTCCTTATGAGCAGAAGGTATACCGATTGAATGAGATTCAAATGTATAGTTGTTTCCGCAGTAAGAGCATACCTTTATATGACCTGCTGTATAGGAAAGAACATCATTATAGCTTCCGTGCGTACAAGAGCTTACATATTCCACTTTTTTCCTTGATGAAATTGTATTCAATGCTTTAGTGTCTGATACTTCATTTCCGTCAACCTTGACGGTCATTTTACTTGCTTCCAACATAAAGAACTGAGCAACAGGTGAACTATCATTGTGATAACACTTCAAAGCATAATCATTAAATACATCATCACCGCCGGGCATCATCGTAATATTGCCAAAACGGATAAAATCCTTCTGGGCAGACTTATTTACGAGATCAAAATTAAAGCAGGCACCCGCAGTAGAAATTATTCCTTTATACCAACCGAAATCTGAATCATCATAATTATAATCTCTTGCAGGCTGGAAAGAAACACCAAGAGTTTTGTCTATAGTCGAATTAAGGTTTGTGCCGTAATTATTAAACTGCTCAAAAGCTCCGAAACGAAGAATACTCGACTTTTGGGGAAGAGTAGCATCTCCGGGATAAGGCTTAAGAAAAATAGTCACAAGATTATGAAGGCTCAGATGTGCATCCTTATTGTCAACAGCAATAACAGATATTTCTTTATCCTTTACCTTGGAAGAAAATGTTATGGAACCAAGATTTGACACTTTTGCTTTTGTGTCAATGATATGAAAATTAGTTGCCTTGGTAATATTAAAAAGAACCGCAGTATTCTGAGAATTAAGTTCAATATCATAGCCATTAAGATCGAGCACAAGAATACCATCTGCGGAAATATCCATCTGCCAATCATAAGCATTCGATGATTTAATATCATTTGTAAGAGTTATAGTCTGACCGGCAACAGAGTTTTCCATTGCAAAAACCAACTCTCCTAAAGTTCCGACCTGAACAGGTGCGATATTTGCATTCTGTGCAGAAATAAGTGCGGCAGAATCAACAGCCGGCAGCAATGAGGCTGCAGGTAAGAATGCAGAGAAAATCATCGCAAAAGCCAGAATAAAGCTTAAAATTTTCTTTTTCATGATTGTTTGTCTCCTTTTATATTTTTAGTATAAAAACATATCTATACATAATGAATTTTATATCAACAGCATTTTTATAGCCACCTACATTTGTAGGGGGCATCCATAGAAAAAGCCATTAATATTTTGTTTACATTTACACAACAAAAAAAGGCACCCTGACAGAATCAGAGTGCCTTCCGCTATATAAATAAGATTTACTTAATTTCTGCAAGATAAAGACTGCCGTCCTCACCGCTCATATTAACGAAGAAGCTTTTTATTGTACCGTCGGTATCAGCATAAGAAATACCGTAAGCGGGAATTGAACCGTCTGCCGTAAGATGAACGGCAAGATTGAAATCAGGTCCTATTTCATCAACGGTATGAAGCACTTCCTTATCAAAGGTAATAACACCGCTTTCGTCTGCATCAACAAAAGTAAGTCCAAGCACCTTTACATCGGTGATTTTTACATCGGTTCTGAAAACTGCGTAAAATGCATATTCATCCGCTGAAGCATTGAAAACTGTACCGTATTCACCTGCGATATCCTCAACCTGCTCGACCGTTACCGAGGCATTCTTTGTTTCAGCAGTTACTTCTTCCGGAATTTCCGTTGTTTCATCGGCTGCAGTCGTCTCTTCTGCAGCAGCGGTTGTTTCCTCGGCTGTTGTTTCCTCTGTTGCAACAGTTGTTGCCTCTTCATTTCCTCCGCAGGAAGCAAATGCAAATATAAGCATAAGTACGGTGAGTATAATTACAAATTTTTTCATTTTTCATTCTCCTTAGTATTATTCAGAATAATTATAGTTGATTACAAAAGAAAAAACATCCTACAAATATAGGGAGTCTGCGCTTTTACTGATTGATAACAAGTCCGCTTTCTCTTGCCTTCACAGCAAGCTCCGTTCGGCTGCGAAAGCCCGTTTTTTCCAGCATACTCTGAATATAGTCACGGACAGTATACTGTGACATATTGAGTCTATCGCCGATTTCTTTATTTGTATCTCCGGTAATCAGCTCTCTTAAAACATCAAGCTCTCTTTCAGTAAACTCAATACTGAGAGCGTATCCCATCTGAAGTGTCGGAGTCATATCGGGATAAATATTCTCCCCTTTTACCGTACTGTCCATTACAGCAATAAGCTCGCTTGCAACGGGAGATTTATACCAGAAGCTGTCAACGCCGATGTTTTTTGCTCTCTCAAGAAAGCTTATTTCAGGCTGGCTTGTGATAATTATAATTTTTATTTCGGGATATACGGCTTTAATTTTTTCGGCAGCATCAAGACCGCTTGCATTCATTGATGTGCAAACATCCATAAGAATAAGATCGCACATTTTTTTACTGCAAAAAAGCTCTGCCATTGAAGCACTTTCTACTGTTGCGACCACCTTATAAGTCTCGCTGTCCTGTAAAAAGACTTCAAGAAGCTTACTTGCCATTCTGTCATCTTCAACTATCAGTACATTTTTCATAAGCTGTTCTCCTTATTTCGGAACTGTTATTATAAGAGTAAAGTCATTTTCGGCTTTTACTGTCATTCTTCCGCCGAGATTCTCTGCTTTTTTTCTGAGTGCAGAAAGCCCTCCTCCTTCACAGAAAGACTTATCTGCTTTTTTTCCGTCATTGGAAAATGAAGCAGTAAAGCTGAAAAGATCAGAGGTAAAGGAAATACTGAAAAGCTTGGCATCCGCGTGCTTTACGGCATTGGTAAGAGCTTCGGCAGTAGCCTCTGTAAAAAGCTTCTTCACCTGTTCCTTTTCAGGCATTTCACCTGAAATCATTACTTTTATTCCTACTGCCTTTGCCGCCTCAATAAGCCCGTTTATGACATTATATTCCGTATCCTCGGTATTTTTAACACCAAGCACCGTAATATTGCGTTTCCAGATATTTATGATTTCATCGGAATTTCCGTCATTGTTCTGAAGATACAGTCTTGTTGCAAGAAGAGCGTTACCCAGCTCCGCATGAATACGGTACTTTGTTTCAAGACGCTCACGGGACTTTGTAAGTTCATCAACATTTTCCCCGTATTTAAGAAGACGCTCATTCATTTCCTTAAGCTCGCTGTTTGAAAGCCTCAAATCCTCCGATACTCTGTATAAATCAGTTGTGTCCGCAGCAGTTATCTCGTACATTTTTCCTATTCTTTTAACAGAAAAACGCCACACGGTATAATCGGGAAGACGGAGCATTATATCATCATCGTTATTTAAGACCTCTGTTCCGGGCTGACATTCTCTGCTTCTGAGAGAATTTATAAAATCAAGAGCATTTGTCATTTCTTTTCCCGTTATGATTCTGCTGAGCTCATCCATTCTGTGATTAATAAGCTTTATCATTCCGTTTTCATACGAAAAGCATATTCCTGTTTTAAGCTTATCAACACTTTCCTTAACAGAAAAAGCAGATATACCGTTACGGATTCCCATAAAGAAAAATATAAGAAGCGCAGAAATTACAATTGCATCAATAGCTGTAAACAAAATGACTGCAATTGCAGGAAGACTGAGAAGCTTTTCAACAAAGCTGTAAGCGTTTACTGAAACGCCGTTTTTTTCCGCCAAAATGTAAGCGGAATACGGCAAGATAAACAGAAGTGCTAAAATTGCTGAGACAGGTGAAATAATCTTCGGCAACAGGTTTTTCTGCATAAAGCTCCATATAGTAAGACAAAAAGAACCACACACCTCAACAAAGAGTATTGTAAGAAATAATGCTCTTACATAAGTGCCGAGTCCGATAAAAGGTATCATATCACATTACCTCCTTCGGGATGAGCACATCTATAATTATATCATCATCGGAGTTTTCAATAATTATATCAGCACCGCTTAATATTTCGCTGTCAGCAAGAATTTCATCCCTCGCACTTTTAACACCGAACATCATTCTCATTGAAACGGAGCCCTCTTTTTCTGCCATTTTCACAAAAACAGCATTAACAGTATCAAGAAGCTCTTCGATGAAAAATTCAAATATATCATATACCTTTACGGCTGCTTCTGACGATATATCTTCATCAAGGCTGAAAACAAATGAAGGTACAATATCAAGCAATCGCAAATTAGCAAGGGACTCATTTATGCAGAATTCTATTTCACGGGATCTTATTTTTTTTCTGTCCTCCGAAATTATAAACAGGTTTCCCCGTCTTTTTATATATGCACCTATTACGGCAAGCTTCGCAAGATGCATTCTTTTGTTTTTTTCATCCGAAGAAGCCAATGCTAACAATTCTTCTGCCTTCAGAAGCTTCGGCGAAATTTCATAAATCAGCTTATTGAACAGACGGTTTTTTTCTTCTGTTTTGGCCTTGTTCTCCTTGAGCTCGTACTCTGCCTGCAAAAGAAAGTTATTTTCACTGAGCTGCTTCTGTGTTTCCTGCAAGGTTTCTATAAGCTCCGTTATATTTTTTATGTCATCCTGCCAGTAAACATATCCGCCCGATATTTTCTCTGCATTCAGAATATAATCTCCGAGATTCTGCGGTGACAAAACGGCACTTTTCAGAATATCGCTTGAAAAAACCTCTGATTCTGAGGAACGGACACAGACATTGAAATTACTGTCAGCAATCTGTGCCGTTACACTTGATATCTCAAACAGTTTTCTGTAGTTTGTGCTTGTTCTTATAAGACCGCTCTGAATTGCACTTTCAAGAAGAAGTGTAATAAGTGCGCAGTCAACCGCTGTAAGGTCCGCATCAATACCTGTAAAAGCATAAAGACACCAGAAAACCACAGCAATTGCCATAATAGCAATATGCCCCCTCTGAAACATACGATTACCGGGTCCCTTACCCTTAAGAAGAAGCTTTACAACAAAATAAAAACCGAGAAGGGTAAACCAGCCCGACGGAATAAAAAAGAGCGGACCGTAAGTATAATCGGAATTAAAATACAATATCCCATTGGGAAAATCAAAAACAAGACGGTGAAAATCGTTGGTAAAAACAAGCAGAATCACCAACGCCGCAGGTATATAAAACAATCTGAAAAGAGACGGCAGCTTATAATCATCGGATTTTCCGATATGCATAGTTATAAAAACACCGATAAGCGGAATCAGAATCATAGGTATATAAAAGGCATACCAGAAGTAACGGGTAAGCGTATCGGTCGTATAAAGAAACTCAATCTTACAGGTTCTTATGACCATCCACCCTATCATAAGAAGACCGACGGAAATGAGCATATTTCTTATCTGCTTACTGACAACTCTCATATAAATTGAAACAGTCCACACTGCCACAAGAGAAATGTGCATTGCATTTCTTATCATAACAAGAAGCGTAGCTATAAAAAAGTCGTCGATATTGAATGCAACCACTCTGCATACAAAAGCAGACAGCATAATTACGGCAATTATGCTGATATTCCTGATATTTTTCTTCGACTTCATTTCCATAGCGCCACCTCCTTCTGT
Organism: Clostridia bacterium; assembly: GCA_017625435.1. Taxonomy (GTDB): domain Bacteria; phylum Bacillota; class Clostridia; order Oscillospirales; family Acutalibacteraceae; genus RUG806. The sequence goes on along the minus strand of JAGAKX010000061.1, from coordinate 2,811 downwards.
TTTATATTACCATAGCAAACAAAATAAATCTATCCCCATTTTTTACAATAAAAAAAAGACAGTCCTGCGACTGTCTTTTTTTGGTGGAGACGGTGGGGATCGAACCCATGACTTCTTGACTGCCAGTCAAGCACTCTCCAAATACACTTAAAAACGCACCCCTTACGGGGTGCTGAAGGCGGTAAAAAATTACTGTTACCAAGCCATGATATTTGATACCATATCAATTCTCTCAACAGAGAAAATGTTTTTCTTGGCATATAAATTACATATAACTCTGTATTCATAGCCTGTATTTGTGGTTACCGCTTTGACTACAGAATGGGCATTTGTATCACCATAAGAATCATCAAAGGTGTAGTAATGGGTCCAAGAAGAAGATGATGATGTTCTTCTCTGAACAACAATGTTCTCAAAACCGCATTTTACAACATTAGTCATACACAATATGGTTCCGACGAACTGCAGAAGCTTATGGTCGTCATTTATGGCAGCAGTTGCAGAAACAATAAGTCCTGTTGCACGTTCATCGGGAGTATATGTATTACCCAATGCAAGTATTTCATTTATTTTTTCTTGAGAAAGCACGATATTGCTTACCTCAATATCATTTTTTTCTAAAGCAAAGGTCTGAAACGAAAAAATGCTTATAAAGCATAAAACTATAATAAATACAGATTTAATCTTTTTTTTCATATATCATTCTCCTGTTCTGTTTTCCAAAAACTCAACAACACTCTCTATATTTGTATCATTAAACAAAATGGAAATATTAAATTTATCTGTATTGTATGAAGCAAAAACACTGCTGTCAGTAAACGACGTAACAGTAACTTCAATTCCGTCAATAACAAGCTGCTTTATCTGTTCAACATTCTTAAAAACATTATTATCAATCAAACCTTTATCTGTTACAGAATAAGGGAAAACAACAATTGTACCGTGTATTTTTGAATCCTTCACGTAAAATTGAATTATTGTTTCCTTTCTGCTTTCATTAAAAGTTTCTGATTCAATTACACATTTTTCTCCGGAAAAAGCACTTAAAAGTCCGTTGTCATCCAAAGCGTTATTCTCCTTTGATCCTCCCGACAAGTTAAGAATTATTCTGTCACCGAAAATTTTTACAATTTCCGCAGGGAGGTCAATATCAAATATGTTTGCGCTGACAGTTATTGACAGCGTAAGAATAACAGACACTATCGCGGCAATTAAAAATATCTTTTTAACTATGGGCTTTTTGCAGGTTTTTGCTTTTTTCGGCAACGCCTCTTCGTCAAATATTTTGTTGCCTTCATTAACATAATTACTGAGAACATCAATACAAAGCTCAACAAGCTCCGTATCCATTTCTTCAGTGGATTTTTCAAGTTCATCATTGAGCATCTTTTCAATCTCTGCATAAGAAAATTCAACAGAGGAAGTTCTCAACACATTCCTTAAAATCTCTTTATTCATTTTTTACCTCCTTCACTCTATTAGTGTGAAAAATCAAAAAAGGTAACACAAAAATTTGAAAAATTTTTAAAATTTTTCAATTTCTTCATTTATGCGGTGTCTGATTCTCTTACATAGTCGGTAGTGACGCTGTTTTATTGCACATTCAGATTTACCTGTAAGTACCGCAATTTCCTTTAGAGTCTTATTATTGTAATAATAATTTTCAAGAAGACACTGCTCTTCCCTATTCAGTTCTCCAATTATTACATCCGCCATTCTTTCAATATCATCATCGCTTATAGTTGCATCCAAAACATCCGTTGTAATTGCAAGATTAACGGTAGCTTCGTCAGAAAAATCAGTTAAAACTTCTTTGTTCTTTTTAATATCTTCATACTTTTTTATTATCAAATTGTTGGCAGTTTTGTATAACCAAGCCTTATGATTTGAAATGGCCCTGCCCTCTTTCACTGCCTTCGTTAAAGCAAGAAACACATCGGAATACACATCTTTAGCAGCTTCAGGGTCAGATTGTAATTTTATTTCGCATAGCTTTTTAATGCTTTGCCCACATTCATTCCAAAGCTTGTCGATAAGCGCATTATCACTTTCAAGCTTATTCAACGCAATTCCTCTTTTCAAGTTTTATACCTTTATGATTCTATAAAATATTCCAAATTGTGTCAAGAAGAATTGTATATACATATATCTCCCTATACAGAATTCTGTACAAACATCCTTCTTTCAACAAATCAAATCGACGAAATATATGTATCTACAGTATATTTTAAGCTTTACAGTAATTAACAATTACTTAAACGCATCAGTTAAACAATTAACAATATTGCCCCGTTGAGATTGCAGGTTTACTGCTTTCTAACGGAGCTTTTTCTTGTTTGTTATGAAATATATGAGCTTACCTGTTCGCAGTATTCTCATCTAATAGATTCCATTGAAACTATCCACTGTTTATTAATCTGAATATCCTTTGATTTTTAAAATAATATTGAAATGTATTTCAATATTTCAAGAGTTCCTTATAAACAGTAATCCGCCTCATAGCAATTGCTGTGATGCGGATTGTTTATTTAGCATTCAATACTGGTTATTAATTTTTTGAACTCAGGTTTTTCCCTGAATTCTTCCGAAAGCGGATATCTGTTTGTCAAAAGATGCTTTACTCTGTTTTGCATTTTACTTGTTCCGAGATTTGTTTTTGTCTTTTCAAAAATTGCACCATTTACAACAGGCGATGTGCTTACGGAAATATCAGGTAAACTGTCAAAAGCTTTGGCAAGTCTCACTTTTTCCTCAAAGCATCTGATGGCACTTTCTTCGTCTCCGTTCAAATATCTTTTTACACCGAGATAG
>JAGAKX010000060.1 GCA_017625435.1 Clostridia bacterium | reverse complement strand
TAACAGGTATCAAAGCAATATTCGTATATTACGAGAAAAGGCTCAAAGGGCTTTACGTCATAGCCCGATTCTTCCTTTAATTCTCTTATACAGCAGTCCTCGAAGGATTCTTCCCCTTCTCTTCCTCCGCCGGGAGACATATATACGTCCTTGTTCTGCTCGTAGGTCAGAAGCACCTTACCGTCACGTATAGCGAGACCGCGTGCGGCAGGTCGTATCTTTTTTGGAGGGTCGTCAAAATGTATTGAATACTGATTAATAATTTCCATATCTGTCACCGTGACAATTTTAACATTCCTTTGAGAATTTATCAATCGAAAATATAATATTTTATAAATAAATTGACTTTTTTCTGCGGTTTGATATACTTAAACTGATATCACACAAGTGAGGGAAAAATATGGCTGATAACAAGGTACAGAATTTTTTTGTTGGTAATGACGCCGGTTGGGAAGATATATATGAGGGCAACGAAAAGGCTCAGTTTTACAAGGACAGCGAAACGGATTTTGTTGTCTGTAATTATACTCCCGAAAGAAGCGTAGAGGGTGAGTGCGAATTTATCTCCACCTGGCCCGAGAAATTCAAAAAATTCGGACTTCAGTACGTGCTTAATACGGAATTTGCAAACTGGCACGGCTCACAGGTGACTGAGGACGGCTGGGACTGGTGCAATTCCGACGACGGCTGTCACAGAGTAAATCTGCATCCCGATTTCGTAAAGGCTCTTACAAAAGATGAAAACTGCCTCGGCATTATGTACGATGAAATGGAGCACTCCATCATCAACCGCAACCTTACCCTTACAATAAACAAAAAGGGCAAGCATCTGCCCGTGTTCCCCTTAGCCCTTTCCAAGGATGTTGTGATTCAGGGAGAGCTTTTAAGATTACAGCTTAAAGAGTTTGCCGATTATCACAAAAATAACGGTGCAAAACGCTTTATCGGTGAGCACGTTTTCCCCGTGCTTTTCCATTCCTTTGCGGCATCGGGAATAATACCCAATTTCAAATCTCAGAAGGAAAGCTACTCCGTTTTACAGTACGTAAATGCTGCAGGTGCGGCTTTACAGTACGGCACGGAGCTGTGGAACTGTGTTGACCTTTGGAATTACAACACCTTCCCGGGGCACTCTCCCGACGAAATGTATTACAATCTGTGGTTTTCTTACATTGCAGGCACCTCAAGGGTTTATGTTGAGGGCGCAAGTCAGTTCTTTACGGACGGCAAGCCCAACAAATACGGCGAAGCTTACAGAAAATTCGCGTCAGACGAAAGAAGAAAGCACAGAGACTACACCGTGCAGGACTACAAGCCCGAAATCGGTATTATAAGATATGACGATACATACTGGGGACAGTGCGACCCCTTTATGTGGCGCCCCATTCTTTTCGGCAATAAGGATATAAAGGTCACTAAGACGGCAAGGGAATTCACACGGGCTTTTCACGTTGTAACCCACGGGGAGACCTGCAGAAACGGTCTTGCCTGGGACAGAGTATCTCCCTGGTCCCTTCGTCCCCATAAATCCTTCTGTTCAATGAACGGCGTTGCCGTGTTTGATGACAGAGTAACAAAGGAAAAGCTTATGACACTTAAGCTCTGCTTCCTTTGCGGCTACTACATAAGCGATGAGACTCTCGGTGCCGTAATAGACCTTGTAAAAAATAACGGACTTACCGTTGTGACACCGAAACGCTTCTGCCCCGAATATATAAGAAAACAGACAAAGGGCAGCTTTACGGAGATTTCCGACGGCAAGGGAAAATGGATAGTAACGGGAAATGTGCTGTCCGGAAAAACGAAAAAGAGTGTAAAAAAATTCCTCGGAAATAAGGGTGAAATGAAGTTCACCTACGGGGATAAGACCATAAGAATGAAAATTTCCAAGGACGGAAATTCATTTGAAATCATTTAAGGTAAAAGAGAACTATGAATTACAAAAGAACAAAACTTTCCTGCTATTATTCGTATCTTGGTATGGCTTCAATTTTCAGCCTGCCGCCGCTGCTTTTCAACACCTTTCACGAGATGTACGGAGTTTCCTACACGCTCCTCGGCACTCTCGTTGCGGTAAACTTCTGCACACAGCTGACAATTGACCTTATTTTCACCTTCTTTACAAAGTATTTCAACATCAAAAAAACGGTCACAATAATGCCCGTAATAACCTCTGTGGGAATGCTGATTTACGCACTTGTGCCGTGGTTTTTCCCACAATACGCATATTTAGGACTTGTAATCGGCACCTTTATTTTCTCAATTTCCGCAGGTCTTTCAGAGGTGCTGTTGTCCCCCGTTGTTGCGGCTATCCCCTCTGAAAATCCCGACAGAGATATGAGCCTTCTTCATTCCCTTTATGCATACGGTGTTGTAAGCGTTGTAGTGATAAGCACCCTTTTCCTTCGCATTTTCGGTACGGAAAACTGGATGTATCTTACCCTTTTCTGGGCAATAGTGCCTCTCGGTGCGTTTATTATGTTCAGCACATCTCCTATGCCCGATGTAAATATGGGAGGAGAAGAAAACGGCAAAAAGGCGGGCAAAAAGACCCTCATTATGACCCTTTGCGTTCTTTGCATATTCTTCGGCAGCGCCGCCGAAAACTCAATGACTAACTGGATTTCAAGCTATATTGAAAGTGCGTTGCATCTGCCGAAGCTTGTAGGTGATATTCTCGGTATGGCAATGTTCGGAATTGCTCTCGGCCTTACACGTACCTGGTACGGAAAAAGAGGAAAAAACATCTGGAAGGTGCTGTTTTTCGGAATGACGGGTGCGGCAGTCTGCTACATCGCAGCAGGTATTTCCCCCGTTCCCGTGCTTTCTCTTATTGCCTGCATACTGACGGGCGTATGCACCGCTATGCTGTGGCCAGGTTCACTTATTCTTATGGAAGAAAAGCTTCCTCACGTGGGAGTTGCTGCCTATGCCCTAATGGCGGCAGGCGGTGATTTCGGTGCTTCAATTGCTCCGCAGTTACTGGGAATTGTTATGGACAAGGTAGCGGTAAGTGAATTTGCGGTGAATCTCGGCACAAGTCTTTCCCTGAGCCCCGAGCAGATAGGAATGAAGGCCGCAATGCTTGTAGCGGCTCTCTTCCCCGTTGTCGGCATCGCAATTCTTCTTGTAATAAAGAAAAAGCTGAATATTAAAAATAAAGCATAAAAAATATCCCACTTCCTTTATCGAAGTGGGATATTTTATATCACTATACAGATATAACTGTTTTGTTTTTCTTTTCTGCCAGTTGTTTGAATTGCGCAGCTCCGCCTACTGTTCTCGTAACATAAGTTACAACAAAATCCGACTGTTTTATCATCCATTTATTTCTCCATGAAATTGCAAATCGTTTCGGTACGCTTTCTATTCCTTCAGGAAGTATTGTATTTGATGAATCATCAAACCGATTTTTTTCATCAGGCATATAAGCTAAAACAATTCGATATGTTATATCATATTTTTCAGATAAATCCCTAAGAATATGCGATACCATACTGTCAAAATTTCCGTTATTTCCTACATAAAAATAATTAACATTTTCAGTTAATATTAATTCTTCTATCTTTTCTCTGAGCGTTTTTTCTATTTGTTTTGGTGCATCTTTATGCCCGAAAAAAGTACAAATCATACAATCACTCCTGTTGTATGGGGATTATATCCCCTTAATAATAAAGATTATAATCCCCATAATATATTGTGTCAAGGGGATGATTCTGATGATTGTATTTGATAAACTTTGGGACACAATGAAAACAAAAAATGTGTCAACATATTATTTAAGAGAAAAATGTGATATTGACAGCAAAACAATTAGACGGCTCAGAGCAAACGAAAATATTGAGACAAAAACATTGGATAAATTATGTACTGTTCTTAAATGCAAACTTGAAGATATTGCGGAATTTATTGAAGATTAAAAGAGAAAGGCTTTGATTTCTAAAATCGGAGCCTTTTTGTTATATAATAATACACTAAAAAAAGGACGGTATAATGCAGCATAAAATACACATCCGTGTTGACTGAAGCAATGTTTTGTGACATAATTATGAAAAGAGACGGAGGCATTTTTATGGATAACGTAAAATGGTTTAAGAATGCAGGCTACGGAATGATGGCCCATTGGGGGCTTTATTCCCTTCTTGCAGGCGAATATAAGGGCAGACACGTGAATGACTATGCAGAGTGGATACAGAGCTTTATGGCAATACCCAATGAAGAGTATTCACGTCTTGCAAAGGTGTTTAACCCCGTATATTTCGATGCTGACCAATGGATAAGACTTGCAAAGGATGCAGGTATGAAATATTTTGTTTTTACTTCCAAGCATCACGACGGCTTTGCTATGTGGCACTCGGCGGCGGATAAATTCAATATAGTTGACGCGTCCCCCTTCGGACGTGACGTAGTGGCAGAGCTGGGAGAGGCCTGCTATAAGCACGGGCTCAAATTCGGGCTTTATTATTCTCAGGAGCTTGACTGGCACCATTTCCACGGAGGCGGATATGACAAATTCTCAGGCTGCTCGGGGGTCAGCTGGGATAACAGCTGGGATTTTCCCGAAAGAGAAAAGAAGGATTTCAGCATCTGCTTTGAAGAAAAGATTCTCCCTCAGGTGACTGAGCTTGTAAAAAATTACGGCGACCTTCTTTTAATGTGGTTTGATGTTCCGCATACAATAACAAAGGAGCAGAGCCTGAGACTTAACAACCTTGTTAAGGAATATCAGCCCGACTGTCTTATTAATTCAAGAATCGGCAACGGTGCCTATGACTATGTTTCCCTCGGAGATAACGAATATCCTTCTGAATTCAAGGTAGAAGAGAATAGCGACCCCAACAGCCTTGACGGGCTCAAATTCTCCCCCAAGGGTCTTTACGAAACCGCAGGTACGATGAATTCATCCTGGGGCTTTAAGTATTACGACAACAATTGGATAAGTCCCGAGGAAATAGCAGACAGAAGAAAAAGGCTCAATTCTATGGGTATAAACTACCTTCTGAACGTGGGCCCCGACGGACTCGGAAGAATCCCCGCTGTTTCAGCAGAAAATTTACTTAAAGCGGAGGCACTTTATGGCTTGGTACGATGAAGCTGTATTTTATCATATTTACCCCTTAGGGCTTACGGGAGCACCCTCAGAAAATGAATATTCTGCCCCCGTTTCCCGTATAAATATACTTTATGACTGGATAAATCACATGAAAGAAACGGGCTTCAACGCCCTTTATATCGGACCGCTTTTTGAATCTGTGGGACACGGCTACGAAACCACGGACTATAAAAAGCTCGACTCCCGTCTTGGTACAAACGACGACCTGAAAAAGCTTATTACTTACTGTCACGAAAACGGAATAAGAGTGATTTTTGACGGCGTTTTCAACCATACGGGAAGAGATTTCTTTGCCTTTAAGGATATAAAGGAAAAGCGTGAAGGCTCTCCCTACAAAAATTGGTACAATGTTAATTTCGGGGGAAATAACTCCTATAATGACGGCTTTTCCTACGAAAACTGGGGCGGATACGATTTACTGGTAAAGCTCAATCAGAAAAATCCCGAGGTTATTTCTTACATCTGTGACGTTATACGCTTCTGGGTAAAGGAATTCGATATTGACGGAATCCGTCTTGATGCGGCAGATGTCCTTGACTTTGATTTTATGAAGGCACTTCGCAGAACGGCAAATGAGGTAAAGCCTGATTTCTGGCTTATGGGCGAGGTAATACACGGGGATTACAGCCGTTGGGCAAATGCAGATACCCTTCATTCCGTTACAAACTACACCCTTCACAAGGCACTTTTCTCGGGACATAATGACAGAAATTATTTTGAAATCGCACACACAATAAAAAGAAACTTTGAAATGTGCAAAAATCTTCAGCTTTATAATTTCTCCGACAATCACGACGTTGAGAGAATTTACACAAAGCTTACGGATAAAAGGCATATTGTACCCGTAAACATTCTCCTTTTCACCCTTCCCGGAATTCCCTCCGTTTACTACGGCTCGGAATTCTGCACCGAGGGCAAAAAGGAAAGACACTCCGATGCATCCCTTCGTCCGTATCTTGATTACGGTAAATTAAAGGACAAAATCAAGGAAAATCCCGTAACAAGGCTCACCTCGGCTCTTGTAAAAATAAAGAAGGAATTCAAGGAGCTGTCATACGGTGAATATAAGGAATTATTGCTTACAAACAGACAGTTTGCTTTTGCAAGAATACTTGGCGGCAGTAAGGTTATTGTTGCGGTAAATAACGACGACAAGGACGCTTCTGTCTCATTCCCTGCCGACGGCACATACAAAAAAGCCCTGTCGGGCGGTAATATAAAAGCCGAAAACGGCAGAATCACTCTTACAGTAAGCAGCAATTCAGGTGAAATTCTTGTCCCGGAAAACGGCACGGCAAAAGACTTTACACCTGTTGAAATTGAAATTAAAATCCCCGAGAAAACGGAAATCAAGCCTGAAACAAAGACAGAGCCCCGAAAGGAAATAAAAACAGAAGAAAGGTTTGATATTGCCCCTGAAGCAGTAAAAATTCCCGACAAGCCTTACGAGGAAATGACAGTAGAGGAATTACAGGCGGTAATTCTCGCAAAAATGGCTAAAAACGGCCCTGTAACGGAGCAAATGAAAAAGGATGTTACGGATAACATCTGGCATAATTCCCTTGTTAACTGGGCAAAAAGCTTCAGATAAAGAGAAAAGATTTGTTGCAGCCGTTTGTGTTGCAACAATTTTTTTCTTTCATATAATGTATGGAAATATTTCATAATTTTTCTATTGCAGTTACCGTGAATATAAGGTAAAATACAATTCAGCTTTTCCCGGAGGTTTTTTATGATATACAGTAACATTCTTGATGCTATGGGACATACCCCTATGGTGCAGTTAAATCACATGGTATCCGCAGGTGCTGCACGGGTGCTTGTAAAATATGAAGGTCTCAATGTGGGCGGCTCGGTTAAGACAAGAGTAGCCTACAATATGATAAAAGATGCCGAAAAAAGAGGTGTTCTTTCTAAAGACAGCATAATCGTTGAGCCCACGTCCGGCAATCAGGGAATCGGTCTTGCTCTTGTGGGTGCGGTACTGGGCTATAAGGTAAGAATAATTATGCCCGACTCTGTCAGCATCGAAAGAAAGAAGATAATGCAGCACTACGGTGCTGAGGTTGTTCTTATTCACGATGAAGGAAACATCGGTGATGCTATTGCAAGGTGCCTCGAGACAGCTTTACAGATGGAAAAGGACGACCCGAAGGTTTTTGTTCCTCAGCAGTTCGAAAACCCTGCGAATCCTATGATTCACCGCCATCAGACGGGGCTTGAAATTCTCGAGCAGGTAGGCGGTCCCATTGACGGCTTCTGTTCGGGCATCGGCACGGGAGGTACAATTACCGGAATCGGAGAGACCCTTAAAGCCCTTAACCCCGATATGACAATATGGGCGGTAGAACCCGAAAACGCTGCAATTCTTGCAGGCGGAACCGTCAGTCAGCATATTCAGATGGGCATTGGTGACGGACTTATTCCCGAAATCCTTAATACTGAGATTTACGAGGATATATACATAGTTTCCGATGAAGAAGCCCTGCAGACAGCAAGGGATCTGGCATCAAAAGAGGGACTTATGTGCGGTATTTCCTCAGGTACAAATGTTGCGGCAGCAATAAAGCTTGCCGAAAAATTAGGAGAGGGCAAAACAGTTGTCACAATTCTCCCCGACACGGCAGAAAGATACTTCTCCACTCCCCTTTTCAGAGAATAAAAAAACTTAAGCAGATGAGAAAATTCTCGTCTGCTTTTAATTTTTATGTTTCCGCTTCAATAAAGCCGATGCTTTCTCTGCCCCTGACCATATTTGCCACGTTTCGTGCGTTGAAGTAGATTCTCAGTTTTCCGCCGTAATATGTCATACAGCAGGCATAGACAAACTGTGCCATCCAAGGGTACTTCTCTTCGGGCACAATAAGGGGCTTTATGAACTCAAAGCTTTCTCCGTCATCGGACTTTAAGAGCATTATTGCAGAATGGCTTCTGCCGTTTTCACTGAAAAGTCCGTTCTGAAGACCGATATAACAGTCCTTCAGCTTATATACCTTTATACAGCCCGAGCAAAGATTCAGATATTTACTGCTTTTATCGGGGCTGATAATGGGCTTTTCCCTTGAAACAAAGCCCTTATGGGGATAATCGCTTTCCGCAAAGCTTATGTGCGTCGGCTCAGAGAAGCCGCAGTCCTTTATAAAGGTCTGACCGCAGGAATAATACATACGGTATTTTCCGTCCTTTTTTATTAAAAAGGGATTGGAAATTGCAATTCCCGTATCACAAGCCTCGTAATCTCTCGTGTGAGCTATTACTCTTTCGGGCTCGGTCCAGCTTATAAGGTCACGGGATTTGCACATATATATTTCCGATTTCCATTTTACGCCTACGGTATTAAGGGCATTAAGAATCGGGGATCTTGTTCTTTCAAAATAAAGGAAATATTCCCCGTCAATCACATTTACATCGGGGCGCATTGCACGCTCGGCAATACGCTTTACCTTTAAAAAGCTGATTCCGTCAGAGGAAACATAGTGATAAACACCGAAAAAGGTATGTGCAAAAAGGTGCCATTTATTATCGGGAGAACTGTCGGGTGTAAGAATTGACGGGTCAGCGACAACAAGACTCGGCAGAGAATATTTCAGCACGGGATTATTCCCGTAAAAACTGAAGCTGAGCCTGTTAAACTGTTCAAAGCTTATTTTTTCCATATCAGAATTCAACATCATAATGGTGCACAAATACTCCTACAAGTTTATTATAATCAAGAACGTGCATTACTGCACCGTCTGCAGTTTCAAGGAAGGTAAGTCCTTCTGCCTCAATGTTATTTCCGCCCACATTTCTCTCGGCAAAGAGGCTGACCTCTCCCGTTTCAACATCAAGCTTTAATATATTCTTGAAATTGCCGTTATCCTGTATATCGGCGGAAAGATAAAGACTGCCGTCATAGAATTCACCGCCCTGAATACGGTCAAGGATACCGAGACCCGTAAGGGGAATTTCTTTTACGAGTGCCATTTCATTGTTTACATCATAGCAGTAAACCGTTTCGGCATCACTCCATTTTGAAGTATAAAGATATCCTGTTTCATTATCTACTGCACACCAGGGCACACCGTCATCAAAAATTTCATAGGGAAGGTCATAAACCTCATCCGTACATTCGAGGGTTTCAGCATCGAATACGACAATACAGGGATATCCCTCATCGGGACCTTCAACAGAAGCATAGATTTTGCCGTCATACCAGCTTATTCCGCCGATATGGTCATTTCTTCTGTCCTTGCACTTATCGGGAAGAGGGTTCATCGCGACAGTTACAAGCTCCATTTCTTCTACGGTAAACTTTGCCAGGAAGGTAAGACCGATACCTGCTATGGCACCGCTTGTATAGTAGTATTCTCCGTCTGTGGTAATACCCTGCCCCATCATAAGAGCCTGCTCAAGCACAAAGGTGTCCTTTGAGATAAGCTCTGCCGAATCGGAGCTGACTGCCGCAGGACTTGTAATAATAGTCAGAATAAGAATGGGAAGAACAATAAGATTTCTGAGTTTAAGTAAGATTGACATAGCGCTTCTCCTTTTACATCTTTTCTAATAACGGAATACCGTATACCCTTACAGGATAATCAAAAATACTGTATATCATAATTCACCTTGTATTTTTTAATAGTGTATCATAAAAATATTTATTTTTCTATCGTTATTTTGACTAAGCAAAAGGCTTTCATTTTGATACTTTCCCCAAAGTTTACTTATTGTTGTTTTTTCTTGTTGTTTTTGCAGGTGTAAGGTGGTAGAATAAAGTGTATTTTTATGTTTGGAGGTAACCAACAGATACTATGAGTAAAAAATATGATGTTATAGTTATCGGTGCAGGTAACGGCGGTCTCGGTGCAGCCGTAACCTGTGCAAAGGCAGGTCTTAAAACTCTTCTTCTTGAAAAACACAATCTTCCCGGCGGCTCCGCTTCTTCATTCGTCAGAGGAAGATTTGAATTTGAGCCCTCTCTTCATGAGCTTGCAGGTGTCGGCAACCCCGAGGATCCCGGTGCAATTGACCAGATGTTCCGCCGCTTCGGTGCGGATGTTGACTGGATAAGACATGCCTCGACCTTCAGACTTGTTGTTCCCGCAAAGGAGGGTGACAAGGATACATTTATAAGCGAAGACGGTGTTGAGGTTACTGTTGATGCAAGAATGCCCGCAGGCTTCGAGCCCTTTGCAAAAAAGCTGGAGGAGCTTGTTCCCGGCTCTTATGACAGCTGTATGGCTGCATTTGATCTTGCCACAAGAATGTACAGTGCTCTTGATAAGCTTGAAAAGCCTCTTGAAATCCCCTCAATCTTAAAGGATGTTCCCGATTTTATGAGAATTACGGGACATACAATAAACGAAGTTCTCGATGCTCTCGGTATGCCTAAAAAGGCACAGGATATTTTCAATACATATTGGTGCTATATGGGTGTTCCCGGTTCAATTTTTGATTATCTCTACTATTCACTTGTTCTTCACAGCTATGTAAAGGCAGGTACCGGCATTCCCACCCTCAGAAGCCATGAAATGAGCCTTGCCGTAGATAAAAAAATACGTGATTACGGCGGAGATATCTGGTACAATTCAGAGGTTACCAAGGTAATTATGAAGAACGGCAAGCCTGCAGGCGTTGTTGTTAACGGTGAAAAAGAGGTATATGCATCTCACTTCATCTGTAACTCTCACCCCAACATCACCTGGAGTGAGCTTTTCGAAGAAAAAGAGGTTCCCAAGAAGCAGTTAAAGATGCTTAACGCCAGAAAGGTTGCCTGCACTCTTACTACCGTTTACCTCGGTATGAACAAAACAAAGGAAGAGCTCGGCTTCAAGGACTATTCCGTATTCATTGCTCCCGATTCCGATTCAGATAAGCAGTTTGAGGATTGCCAGAATCTTTTCAACGGCTTCTGCATCATAAACTGTCTTAATGAAATCAATTCAAATGCTTCTCCCGAAGGTACAAGCCAGCTGTTCCTTACAACCATGAGCTTCGGCGATGTAATGAAGGATGTAAGACCTCAGGATTACAAAAAATTCAAGAATAAGATTGCCGAGCATATGATAAATGTATGCGAAAAGGCTCTTAATATTTCAATCAAGCCTTATATTGAAGAAATTGAAATAGCTGTTCCCGCAACCTTCTGCAGATATCTCAATACTCCCTACGGAACACCATACGGTTATATGCTCGAAAAATGGGACAGCATAATTCCCAGAACAATACAGTATATCCAGGATCAGCCCTTTGATAACTTCCTTTTCTGCGGTGCTTCTCAGGAAAGAGGCGACGGCTACGGCTGTGCTTACTACAGCGGTGAAAAGGCAGCAACTCTTACCATCAAGGCTATAAAGGAGGGCAAATAATTATGGCTAGCAAAATCAAATCTGTAAAAACAAATAAATTTATCCCTCTTCTGTCCGGCCGTCAGAAAAAATTTGAGGGCGAAATGGCAAGACTTCCCGAAATGCCTGACCAGGCTTTCGTTTTAGCAAAGGCTCTTCACCCCAAGAAGCAGTTCTTAAAGGTTGCAGAGGTAATTGAAAGAGCAGAAGACTGCAAGAGCTTCGTGCTTGTTCCCGACGAAGAAAAGGGCACAAAGTCACTCGCATATTTCGGAGCAGGTAAATATCTTACCGTTTTTGAAGAAGTTGAGGGAATGAAAATCACCCGTGCATACTCAATTTCATCAAAGCCCAAGGACTCACTTGAAGGCAGATATATGCTTACAATCAAGCGTGTTGACGGCGGCTTAATGTCAAATTATATTCTTGACACCTGGGAAGTAGGCCGTTCCGTTACGGTTTCCGCTCCTGAGGGACATTTTGAGTATCAGCCTCTGCGCGATGCAAAGAATGTTATCTGTCTTGCAGGCGGCAGCGGTATCACGCCCTTTATTTCAATGGCAGGCGCAGTTATTGACGGTGATGAAGATTTCAATATGACTCTTATTTACGGCAGCAGAAACCGTGAAAACATCCTTTTCTATGATGAGCTTGAAGAAATAAATAAAAACGGCAAGGTAAATGTTGTTCACGTTTTAAGCGACGACGATGCAGAAGGCTTCGAAAAGGGCTTTATCACGGCAGAGCTTATAAAGAAATATGCACCCGATAATGAGCCCTATTCAATATTCATCTGCGGACCTCAGGCTATGTACGAATTCCTTGACAAAGAAATTGCAAAGCTCGGTCTCCCGAAGAAATATGTCCGCCACGAAATGTTCGGTGAATTCAGAAATCCCGCTTCTCAGGCAGACTATCCTTCAGATGTACCTGAAACCGTATCAATTACGGTTACAATTCAGGACGAAACGACAACCGTAACAGGCAGCACAAACGACACCGTGCTTCAGATACTCGAAAAGAACGGCATTGCAGCTCCTGCACGCTGCAGAAGCGGTGAATGCGGATTCTGCCATTCACATCTTCTTGAAGGTAAGGTATATGTACCGAAAGCTCTGGAATACAGAAGACTTGCAGATTTCAAGTTCGGCTGTATTCATCCCTGCTGTTCCTTCCCTCTTACCGACCTGGTAATTAACGTTCCTGTTGCAAAATAACATAATCAAGCAAGGGGCGGTTTTTCCGCCCCGTTAATATTACAAAAAAAATCAAAAAAAGTTATTGACTTTATCACTTTAACGTGATACACTTTTTAACAACGAATCACAAAGGAGGCAGTTAAAATAATGAATAGTTCGTTTTTCTTTTACTTTTTTAATAAGGACTGCCCGACTTCTGTGATTTCTGAAGAATGATTCAGACTCCATAAAACGGACAGTCCGCATTCGTTGTGTTTTTAAGCACCGAAGGGCGGACTTTTATTTTTCAGACTATTTTATTTTGAAACGAGGCACATAACAATGCAGATGAATTTCCACAGAAAACTACCCATACCTCAGGATGTAAAAAGAGAATTCCCGTTAACCGAAAAAATGGAACAGGTAAAAGCAAAGCGCGATGAGGATATCCGTGCTGTTTTTGACGGCAGCAGCGATAAATTTATCCTTGTAATAGGTCCCTGCTCTGCCGACCACAGCGAACCGGTTTTAGAATATATTTCAAGGCTTCGCAAAATTGAAGAACAGGTATCCGATAAGATTATTATTATTCCCCGTATATACACAAACAAGCCGAGAACCACAGGTCAGGGCTACAAGGGAATGCTTCATCAGCCTGACCCCGAAGCAAAGCCTGATATGTATAAGGGTATTGTTTCAATCCGTGAGCTTCACCTGGCGGCTCTTCGCGATTACGATTTTGCCTGTGCCGATGAAATGCTCTACCCCGAAAACTACCGCTACCTATCCGACCTCCTTTCTTACGTTGCTGTAGGCGCACGTTCTGTTGAAAATCAGCAGCACAGACTCACAGCAAGCGGAATCAGCGCTCCTGTCGGAATGAAGAATCCCACAGGCGGAGATCTGGGGGTTATGATGAACTCCATTGTTGCTGCACAAAGCAGCCATACCTTCCTTTACCGAGGCTGGGAGGTTACAAGCTCCGGCAACCCTTATGCACACGCAATTCTCCGCGGTTATGTTGATTATGCAGGAAGAAGCATTTCAAACTACCATTACGAGGACCTTTTATGGGTAAGAGAGCTCTATGAAAAGTCCGCTCTTCAGAATCCTTCGGTAATTGTTGATACTAATCACAATAACTCCGGAAAGAAATATCTTGAACAGATAAGAATAGCAAAAGATATTGTCTACAGCCGCAATCAGAATAATGACATAAAAAAGCTTGTCAAAGGACTTATGATTGAAAGCTATATTGAGGACGGTGCTCAGGGCGTGGGCGAGCATGTTTTCGGAAAATCCATTACAGACCCGTGCCTCGGTTGGGAAAAAACAGAAAAACTGATTCTTGACATTGCAGACAAGCTGTAAAAAAACAGAATAAGGTGATAAAATGTCAGACAAACTGAACGAAGCAAGAAAAATTATAAATGAAGCAGATTCACAGATGTCAGAGCTCTTTATAAAGCGTATGAAAGCAGTTGAAGAGGTTTATGAATACAAAAAAGAGTTCGGTCTGCCGATTCTCGACAAAAAGCGTGAAGACGAGGTAATTGAAGCAAATTCCGCCCTCATTGAAGATGAAAATCTCAGAGGCTATTATATTGATTATCTGAAGCATCTTATGTCATTATCCCGCGCATATCAATACCGTATGCAAAACGGTCTTAAAATTGCTTACAGCGGCGTCGAAGGAGCCTTTGCCCATATTGCAGCCGGCAGAATATTCCCTCAGGGTAAGCGTGTTTCATACAGCGATTTCAAGGCTGCTTACAACTCCGTAATTAACGGTGAAAGCGATGTTGCCGTTCTTCCCATAGAAAACAGCTATGCCGGCGAAGTGGGTCAGACCTTGGATCTTATATTTTCGGGGCCTCTTTATATCAACGGCATATATGAGCTTGAAATTCACCAGAACCTTCTCGGCATTGAGGATGCAACAATAGATGACATCAGAAGGGTCACAAGCCATCCGCAGGCATTAAGCCAATGCCACGATTATATTGAGCTGCACGGTTTTGAAACCGAGGACGCAAACAATACCGCGCTTGCAGCGAAATCGGTAGCAGATGCAAAAGACAAATCCTATGCAGCAATAGCCAGCAAAGAAACAGCTGAGCTGTACGGTCTTAAAATTATTGAGCACAACATAAATAAAAGCGGAGAAAACACAACCCGTTTTGCCGTTCTTTCAAAGGTACGCTCAGATTCAAGCTCTCTTCCGAGCACCGTCCTGATGCTGACGGTAAAGCACGAGGCAGGTTCTCTCGCAAATGCCGTAAACATTATCGGACAGTACGGCTTCAATATGACGGCTCTGAGAAGCAGACCTATGAAAAAGCACTCCTGGCAGTATTATTTCTATATAGAAATTGACGGCAACGCAGACAGTGACAACGGCAGAAAAATGCTCGGTGAATTAAAAAAGGTCTGTGATACGGTAAAGGTCGCAGGACGCTTTGCGCCTCACACAGAAATCTGAAGAACAAAAAAAATATCATCAGCCGGGTGTTCATAAGAACACTCGGCTGATATGCTTTATCATCTGAAATTTATCTCATACTGTTGAAGAAATCTTCAAAATACTGATTGAAGTAATCCTCATAGCTTCCGGGGTAATTACCGCCGGGCATCTGCTGTGAAGCGGTGGTTTCCTCTTCTGTTGCAAAGGAATCGCCTCTGTCTTCAACAAGAGTTACCGTAATATCAAACTCTTCAGAGGAATAATCCTTATTGATTCGCACGATTGAAAGAGTAAGCTTATCGCCAACATCAGAGTTTTCAATGTATTCGGAAAGGAAGGAAGGAGTATCGAGAGGCTTACCGTTTACCGCAACAATCATATCACCGGCCTCAGCCTTAGTGTTTGCAAGTGCGCTGTCAGCCGCAATTTCATAAATAACTATAGAGCCCGAAGGAAGTCCTTTGATTGCCACAAACATACCGTAGGTACTGTATTCGCTGGCAGGCACGTAAGTTATACCGAGCTTGGGTCTGTTTGAAACATATCCGTTTTTCATAATTTCGTTTACGATTTCAACAAAAACGGATGAGGGTACCGCAAAGCCCATTCCCTCATATTCATCATCAACAATTTTCATTGAATTGATTCCGATAACCTGACCGAAGGCATTCACGAGAGCACCGCCGGAATTTCCGGGATTGATTGCTGATGTATGCTGGATACATTCTGTCGTATAGCCGGTTGAAGAGGAGCTTACAGGTCTGTCAAGAGCAGAAACCATACCGTTCGTAAAGGAGTTTGCAAATTCAACACCGCCGGGATTACCGATAGCATAAACAGGGTCACCCACTTCAATTTTTGAGGAATCGCCGATTTCTGCAAGAGTAAAGCCTGTTTCATTTATACGGATAACACCGATATCGGTTCTTGCATCAAAGCCCACAACCTCGGCATCATATTCCTTTCCGTCGTGAAGCTGAACACGTATAAAACCTGAGGATTCCCTGATAACGTGTGCACAGGTCACAATATAGGTATATTTTCCGTCTGCTGATTCTCTGAAAAGAACACCAGAGCCTTCAGATGCAAGTGTCTTCGACTTGTCATATACAAGGATACCTGCGGAGGAAGGAAGAACCTTTTTGAAAATACTCTTGGGGGTAAGCTCTCCCTCTGTATCTGATGTTTCCCCGGTTACCGGTGAAGCATTAGTTGCAATTTCCTCAAAATCGGACACTCCGCCTGTTGTTTCTTCGGGCGTATTCACGTGAGTATCATTATCCCCCAAAGCAATGCCTATAAGCGAAATTACAAGAAAAAGTGCAAGCACACCTGCGACAATACCGAATATTTTTGCACCCTTTGCCTTTTTGTTGTTATTACCGCCGCCTGCGGGATATGCATAGCCACCGTTCTGAGTGCTTCCGTAAGGATAACCCTTGCTGACATTACCGTTATAATTATTACCGCCGTAAGGATATGCACCGTTGCTGCCGTAAGGGTACTGACCGCCGCCGTTTCCATGAGTATTATATCCTCCCGGAGCCGGCTGCTGTCCGTACGGATAAGCATTTCCGTTACCTGAAGAGGGCTGATTTCCGTAGGAATAGGAATTAACATTCCGGTTATTATTCATATTCTGTGCAGAAGTCTGATAAACGGGAGCTTCTGCTTCGGGCGTTTTTTCGTTTTCGGGAATTGCCGTCTCAACAGACTCAAATTCAACTTCTTTTACTGACGCTGTTTCGTTGACTGCACCATTTTCTGTTTCTTCGGGAGGGGTGTTTACGGGTTCACCCCAGATATTTTCATTCATGGATTATCTTTCCTTTCATCAATCTGGAGGTATAATAATGTACAAACTTTAAATAAATATTAAAAAAATTTACAATTAATTACTGCAACGGAAGCCTTACAATAAACTCGGTAAATTTATTTTCATCTGTTTCAAGAGTTATTGTACCTTTATGGAGCTCTATAATACTTTTAACTATATAAAGTCCCATTCCGAAGCTTTTTGCATCAAGACCTCTTGATTTATCTACCTTATAGAATCTGTCAAAAACAAGCTCCTTTTCATTATCCGTAATACCTCTGCCGGTATTTCGGACGGAGAACACGGCTTCTTTTTTTTCTTCATAAACGGAAACTGTAATCACACCTCCGTTTTCTGTGAATTTCACAGCATTGTCTATAAGATTATAAATAATCTGCGTTATCAGGGTTTCGTCTGCCGTAATTACAACATTCTCCAGAGAGGAAAGCCCTGCTACATCAATATTCTTGTCATTTATAAGTTTTTCAAACCCTATAATTGTTTTTATAAAAATTTCTCTCAGCGAAAACACAGATGTATTGAGAGAAAGCTTACCGGCCTCAATCTTTGACATATTCAGCATTGCTACAACAAGACGTGAAAGCCGTTTTACTTCATCGGATACAATAACAAGATATTTCTGCGATTCCTCGGGAGATATTGTGCCGTCAAGCATACCGTCAACAAATCCGCTGATAACCGTCATAGGAGTTTTCAGTTCATGGGAAACATTTGCGACAAAGCTGCTTCGGGATTCCTCAAGCACGGAAAGACCGTCTGCCATTTTGTTTACGGAATCCACAAGCTGTGTCAGCTCATTATAAACGTCTGCAGTATTGATTCTTGCGGAAAAATCACCGGCCGCATATTGCTTTGTAGCCGCAGTTATTTTTTTGAGAGGACGCACCATTCTGTAAGAAAAAATCACGGAAAGGATAAAGCTGAGAAGAAGTGCAACTAAGCTGGAAAAAATCTGAATTCTGAGAAATTCCGTCGTATACGGCAAAAAGGCTGTACTTTCAGGCTGTACGGCAATAAGATACAGTCTTTTTCCCGGCGTTTCAAGAGTTACTGCTCCGAGAAGATGATTTTCATCAGCAAAACCGCTGAGAAGCCCGTCATACATATAACCGTTCTTGCCTGAAAAGGCAATTTCCGCCAGCATATCGTGAGAAAAGCTGATATTTTTATGCCTCTCACAGACATTGCTTGAACTCTCATTCTCCGTGTCGATTGCCGAATCGCTACAGATTATCACCCTGCCGTCCGAATCCGTTATAAACAGCGATGAATCTGATGCATGGGCAACCGTGAGGACTATATTCTTTGCATACTGTAAAAAGCTTTCCGAATCATCATTGAAATACTCACCTGAATTTTCGGAAAATAATTCAACGCTCTGAGATACACTCAGAGCGTCTTCTTTAAGAGCTGTGAGCTTATCTGTCTTCCAGAAATTCAGAAAGAAAAACAATATGGCAAAGCTTGAAATGGTAAGGCACAGAATTACAGAAATTGAAGTCCGTATAAAATACCATTTGAACATACTGCCTGAACGGCGTTTTCTTAAAGGTGTCATAACACTTTAGCTCACTTGATATAATAATAAATTAAACTTTACTTTGTTTCAAATTTATAGCCTACGCTCCAAACCGTGCGAAGCTCCCATTTATCTGAAACACCTTCGAGCTTTTCACGGAGTCTCTTGATATGTACGTCAACGGTTCTGGAGTCACCGTAATAATCAAAGCCCCATACCTCGTCAAGAAGCTGGTCGCGCGTAAAAACACGGTTGGGATTGCTTGCGAGGTGGAAAAGGAGCTCAAGTTCCTTGGGCGGTGCATCAACATGAACGCCCTTAACTTTCATTTCGTAGTTCGTGATGCTGACAAAAAGATTGTCAAAGCTCACTTCCTTAGGTGTTTCTGCAGCAGGTGCAAGAGTTCTTCTGAGAACAGCCTTTATACGTGCAACAACCTCTTTTGAGTCAAAGGGCTTGACTATGTAGTCATCTGCACCAAGCTCAAGACCGAGAATCTTGTCAAAGGTCTCACCCTTTGCCGACATCATAATAATCGGCACGTCACTTGACTGTCTGATTTTTCTGCAGACCTGCCAGCCGTCGAGCTTCGGAAGCATAATATCAAGAAGAACAAGTGAAGGCTTTACGGTGTCAATACTTTCAACGGCAGATACACCGTCATTGACAATTATTGGTGCAAACCCCTCTTTTGAAAGATACAGCCTCAAAAGCTCACAGATATTAGCATCATCGTCGACAATAAGTATCTTTTCATTCATTTATTTTTCCTCCCCCGGGGAAAATCATTTTCCGTATTTACGGAATTATAAAAGAATTAAAAAAGGCACTTGGTGAAGCCGTTCATCAAGTGCCGGAAACGGCTGATATTTAACCGAATGTAACTACGCTGTCATCTCCGTACTGAATATTTTCAATAAGGCTGAGTCCGGGAATACCTTCAATATCGGCATCTGCAACAGAGCCTATTTCATCAAGCACGGAAATAAAGAACTGATCGTCGTGCATAATACCGTTATCCTCTGAAGGAGCCTCCTCACCGCCGTCAAAGGTGGGAGCGATAAAAGAAACAACACCCGAAAGACCTGCAGGAAGAGAAGTATAAGCCTTATCAAGAATATCGGATATCACAGAGTTTACACCGATCGAGGAAAGAATACCGGCAACAAGAGAATCGGCGGAAACGAATGTTTCGCTTTCAGCTCCGGGCTTTGAAACCGGCTCGTCACCCTCAATACCGGCATAGGTCCCCTGAGTGATATGAACGGTATAAGTGCATTTTGAAGAACGACTGCTGCCTGTTGCAGTAACCATGATAACAATATCCTGTTCGGGAAGCTCGGGATCTATTGCAATCTCATTATAGTAATTATTTTTAACGGGAGTACCGTTGACGCTGACGATACAGGAATATGCTGTATCTGTAGCATAAGCTGTGGGATATATCCAGAGGCTTGAGCGTCTTGAGCTGAGTTTCGCGCTGTACTTATATATATCAGCATAAAAATCATCATTTGAAACGTCAAATGCGTGAGTGTTTTCCGCAACAAGTCTGAAGGCTTCTTCATAGGAGGCATTTTCTTCTCTTACGGAAAGTCCGCCCTTCTTACCGAGAAGCTGAAGCATATAGAATGCTGTTGTTCCGTTTTCAAGATGAGCTGCAAGCTTTGAGCTATCAATAACAACCGAATACTTTTTACCGAGAAGGGCTGCAACATACTTTGCTTTGAGTGAGTCAAAGGAAGAACCGGTGTCAATGGAAATACCCTGAGCCTTAACGGTCATAACTGCCATAAGTCTGTAAACCTCATCCTCTGAGGTGTCACGGTTTACATCATAACCGTTTGACCAAAGGGAAAGCTTTGAGGCTGCAAGAATATATTCATCCAATGAAAGGATTGAGCCTGAAGGCATCCATTCCTTAAGTGACTCGATATTCATTCCCGTAAGTGCTGCAAGGTAAGAAACAACAGCACTTTCAAGGTCCGAGCCTACTGCAAATGATGAACCGAAAGAGCCTGTAACCATTGCTGAGAAAAGAGCCCTTGCCATAATAAGCTCATCCGAACCGGGATTTTCGGGATAATCAATTCCCATTCCCTCAAGATATTCCTTTATATCGGCATCGCTGACATCAGCAGCGAGAAGACCTGAATTCGCATTGAGAATTTCAAAGAAATAGATATATGCTGCTCTCTGTGACCCTAAATCCAAATTGTAGAGAGAAACAAAATAGTCAACATCCTTTTTGAAGCTTTCGGGAGTTTCTGTATAAGGATAGTCGGGCTCGGGTACAAGGGTTACTCTCTGAGCCATCCCCTCAACCGTAGTCATATCCTCTTTGATTACAAGATCGGTAAGCCATGCGATATCTGCCTCATCATAATCATACTGAGTTTCAAAGGGAAGAATTGCCGCAGAAGCAAAAAGCTCAGCCGACAAAAGAGCAACACACAAAGCAACACAGATGACCTTAAAAAGAAGCTTTTTCTTTGACACAACCGCACCTCCGATTCTTAAAATTTAAAACACATAAATATTATAACAAAATAAATATCTTTGTCAAGCAATTTAACGAGATTTTATACGGCAAAATCTGTTTTTTACAGAGAAAATTCATATACGGTTTCCGATATGTATTTCTCTCCTGCTTTATAAAGACAGGAGGGGAAATCAGCATGGTGGGGAGTATCGGGATAAAACTGAGTTTCAAGACAAAAACCACTTCTTTTTTCCATGGGAACACCGTTTTTGCCGGGAATTCCTTTAAGGAAATTACCTGCATAGAACTGAACACCGGGCAAAGTTGTATAAACATTCATTTTTATACCGCTGAGCTCTCCCGTTGCCGTTGCTATCTTACGAAGAGTTCCGTCATATCCGTTTATGCAGAAATTATGGTCATATCCGCCGGTATACTGAAGCTGAATATGGCTGTCATCAATATCCTTTCCGATAACTCTTTCGTTTCTGAAGTCAAAGGCGGTACCTTCAACAGGGATATTTCTTCCGGTGGGGATACTGTTTTCATCAACCTCCGTTATAAGGTCGGCATCGATTGAAAGGGTATGTCCGAGGATATTGCCGTTATCGTAGCCGTTAAGATTGAAATATGCGTGATTTGTAAAATTGAGATATGTATCCTTTGTGGAAACTGCCTCATACTTTATGTGAAGCTTATTATCATCCCCGAGTCTGTAAATAACCTTAACTTCCTTTTCACCGGGGAAGCCGTGCGCTCCGTCCGCCTGAACATAAGAGAATTCAACGCTGTCTGAATCGGTAACTATGGCATTCCAGACAGAAAGTCCCAGCTCTCCGCCCGAATGAAGGCAGGTTATACCCTTTTCGTTTGCTGTAAGAGGATAAGCTTCACCGTTGATTTCGATTGAAGCTCCGCCTATACGGTTGCAAACAGGACCTACTACAACACCCTGATAATCAGAAAGCTCAAGGCAGTCCTTTACGTTATCAAAGCAAAGAAGAACATCTCTTACCGTACCGTCCTTATCCTGCATTTCAAAGGAACGGAGTGTGGCACCCAGAGTAATAACACGGGCCGATGTTTCAGATGAATTTGTGATGATATATTCGTAAACTTCTCTGCCGTCAGGCATATTACCGAAAAGCACGCGCTCAACTGACATTATAAAAAACTCCTTCAAATTTAAGATTAATTCCAAATATTTATTTTAATATAGCAAAAACCAAATGTCAAGGAAAGTATTTTCAAAAAGATGCGATTATGAAAATTTGTGAATATTTATGCAATTATATCTGAATATTTTTTTAACACACGCAAAAAAACTTCAGATGACCGCATACGGGAAAATTTTTCTGCTTGACTATATAATATATATGGGATATACTTATTACGTATAATTTTTAAGGTGGACAGTTATGAGCTTTATTGAACTTGAATCAGTTTACAAAAAATATCAGATGGGTGAAGTCACCATCAACGCGCTTGACGGAGTTTCCTTCTCTGTCGAGGAGGGTGAGCTTTGCATGGTTGTAGGTCCCAGCGGTGCCGGTAAGACAACCGTACTCAACATTCTCGGCGGAATTGATGCCTGCGACGACGGCAAAGTAAGAGTCGGCGGCGACCTTATCAATCAATTCAACGAAAAAAGACTTGCAACCTACCGCAGACACGATGTAGGCTTTGTTTTCCAGTTTTACAATCTTGTGCCGAACCTTACGGCACTTGAAAATGTGGAGCTGGCTTCACAGATAAGCAATAAGGCTCTGAATCCTGCAAGAGTTCTTGAAAGAGTGGGACTCGGCGAAAGAATGGACAACTTCCCTTCACAGCTTTCGGGCGGTGAGCAGCAGAGAGTTTCCATTGCACGTGCTCTTGCGAAAAACCCCAAGATTCTTCTCTGCGATGAACCCACGGGTGCACTCGACTACAATACGGGCAAACAGATTCTCGGTCTTCTTCAGGAAACAAGCAGAGAAACGGGTATGACCGTTATCATCATTACTCATAATACGGCTCTCACCCCTATGGCGGACAGAGTTATTACTATGAAAAACGGCAGAGTAAACAGAATTGCAGTCAACGACAATCCCCTTTCCGTTGACAGAATAGAGTGGTAAGGAGGATTACCCGTTGTCAAAAGCACTTATAAAAGATACTCTGCGTACCGTAAAGACTAATTTAAGCAGATATATTTCAATTATGCTTATAATCGCGTTGGGTACTGCTTTTTTCGTAGGAATAAAAGCTACCGCTCCCGATATGTTCTCTACTGCAGAAAAGTATTTTACAGATTACAACTTAATGGACATCCGCATACAGTCCGTTGCAGGTCTTACGGACAGCGACATTGCGGAAATCAAAAAGCTTGAGGGCGTTCAGTATGCCGAAGGACAGAAATTTGTCGATGCGCTCGTGCGCGTAAACGGCGAGATTGAAGCCGATATCGACGGCACTCAGATAAGCACCCGAGCTTATTCTATCTCCCCTTCGCATATTGCTGATTTCCTTAACGGAGTAAACGACGGTTCATTTATGAACAGACCTCAGCTTATTGAAGGAAAATATCCTTCCGCCGTAAATGAATGTCTTGTGGATGCCAGCACTCTTTCAACACCCGACAGCTTCAGAATAGGCAATACCATAACCCTTGAAACAGAAAACGGAACTGCTCCCTCGGAGCTTAAAGAGTCCACTTATACAATCGTAGGCATCATCCGCTCACCCTTCTACCTTTCCTTTGAAAGAGGAAACACAACAATCGGCAGCGGTAAGGTTGGCACATTTATAATCATACCCGAAGAGGCATTCACGGCCGATTACTATTCCGAGGCTTACGTAAATGTTCAGGGGGCAGAATACCTTGAGCCTTACTCCGACGAATATTTCGAGTACCTTGCTCCCGTAGTTGAAAACATAAAGGCAATTTCAAAGAACCAGGTAAGAATAAGAGTTTCACAGCTTCGTCCCGAATTACAGAACAAAATCATAACAGGGGAAGCAGAAATACAAAACAGCGAATCGAATGTTTCCGGTCAGCTGACAGAGCTTGACGAAACCATAGCAAAGCTCGAGGACCTTGTGGCAAACGGTCAGCAGTACCTTGCCGATGCACAGAAGGAATTTGACGAAAAATTTGCGGCGGCAGAAGGGTCACTCAGCAACAACACAACAGAGTATTATGCGGCACTTCAGGAGTATTCCGCAAAGGAACAGCTTTATCAGAATAATGTTGACCTTTACAATTCTCAGCAGTTAAAGCACACTCAGGCGAAGGAGCTTTATGACACCGCATATAATCAGTACTTGAACGGTCAGAATGCAATTGAATCCGCAAAGCAGACAATTGAAACCACAAAGGGGCTTATTTCCGCGGCAGAGGCTACAATAAACAAAATAGGCGACATTCAGTCCGACGCATATTCTCAGGAGCAGATTCAGTCTATAATCAATATGATGCAGATTACCTATCCTGAGCTTTACAATGCGGTAAAATCACTTACGACACAGGGACTTGCAACGGAAATTGCCGCAAATCTTCAGCCATATCTTGACACACAGAAATCAAACCTTGCAGTTCAGGAAAAAACGCTTAATGAAAAAGAACAGCAGATAAAAGACCTCGGAGTTTTCCTTGAATCAAAGAAAAAAGAGCTGACAGATGCTACCCTTGCCCTTGCAACGGCAAAGACACAGCTTGATACCGCAGCAAAAGAGCTGCAGGCAGCAAACGCCCGGCTTACCGCATTCGGTTACAATATTTCAAGCGAAAATCTTCAGCTTCAGATAGAAAAAATCCAGGCAGAAGCAAAGCTTAACGAGCTTAAAGCTCAGGTAAATTCCGCACCTCAGAACCTTGAAATTGCAAAAGAAACACGCAAGGAAGCAGCATTACAGCTGGACTCGGGTCTTCTTACGGCACAGAAGAAGGTTGACGATGCTAAGGCTCTTCTTGCAAAGCTTGACACACTCTCCTGGAGCGTTTACGACAGAAACGGAACTCCCGGTTACAGCAGCTACGGACAGTCCGTAAAGAATATTCAGGTTCTTTCAAACATTTTCCCCATATTCTTCTTCCTGATTTCCTCAATGATTTGTCTTACCACACTCACGAGACTTATTGACGAGGACAGAATTCTTATAGGTACGTACAAGGCTCTCGGTTATACGAAGCTTTCAATAGTTGCAAAGTATGTTATCTATTCACTCAGCGCCTGCATATTCGGCACGGTCATAGGCATTGCGGTTGCGGTTTTCCTGTTCCCCTATGCTATAAACTCCGCATATTCCGTAATGTACGCATTGCCTGACCTTATATACAAATTCCCCTGGGGATATTCGGCACTGAGCCTTCTTATTTCACTTATCTGCACGGCTGTTGTTACGGCAATTGCCCTTTATAAGGAGCTTCAGACAAATCCTGCGGTGCTTATGCGTCCGAAAGCACCCAAGGCAGGCAAGAGGATTCTTCTTGAAAAGGTTACCTTCTTATGGCAGAGATTAAGCTTTACTGCCAAGGTTACCGCAAGAAATCTTTTCAGAAACAAGCAGAGATTCACAATGACACTTATGGGAATTGCAGGCTGCACGGCGCTTCTTATCGCAAGTCTCGGAATGTATAATTCCATAAGTGCAATTCTTACAAAGCAGTACGGCGAGAATGCAATTTCAAAGTACGACTTCCAGATTGTTTTTTCAGAAGCACAGTCAACAAAAACACACTCAGCGGCATACAATAAGGCTCTTTCCGATGCAAGAATTGAATCGCTGATGCTCACATCAATGAAGGCCATGACAGCAGGAAGCGAAAGAAGCAATAAGGAGCTTGAGGTTTACACTCTTGTTCCCGAAGACCCTGCAAAACTGGGCGCTTACATTGAGCTGAGAAACAGAACAAACGGTGAAAGCTATATCCTTGATGACAGCGGTGCAATAATCACCGAAAAGCTGGCACGTGACACAAAAACCGATATCGGCGAAAAGATTCTGTTTACAGATGGCGACGGAAAGACTTATTCGGTAACAGTCAGCGCAATTGTTGAAAACTACACCTTCCACTACATTTATATGACAGCAAAAACCTACAAAGCCGTGACAGGCAAGGCACCCGAATACTACTACGCAATCGGTGAGCTGTCTTCTACCTTTGACAGCGTTGACAAAGAAACCCTTACAAATACGATGGGACTTATAAGTACTGACCTTATGAAGACATCGGGAATTACCGCTGTAGCCTTTACAAGCGACACAACAGAGAGCATTTCTCAGATAACAGATGCACTTTCGGTGGTAATTCTTGTATTCTTTGTATCTGCACTTATTCTTGCATTTATTGTTCTTTACAATCTGTCCAACATCAACATTATTGAAAGAACAAGAGAAATTGCAACACTTAAGGTGCTCGGCTTCTACGACAACGAGGTCAGCAGCTATATTTACAGAGAAAACATCTTTATATCCGTATTCGGTATAGTCCTCGGTGTGGTGCTCGGAATACTTCTGCACCTGCTTCTCATATCATTTACGGCAATTGACACAGTTATGTACGGACAGAGTATTGCCTGGTACAGCTTTGTTGCCGCAATACTGATCACATGTATCATTATCGTATCAGTAAACCTTCTGCTTCACAAGAAGCTCAAAAAGGTAGATATGGTGCTCTCCCTTAAATCGGTTGAATAAAAACATTTAAGCCACCCGCTTCCCGGCGAGTGGCTTATCTTATTCATTTTGCTGTTATAACAGTCAGAACATAATCATCAAAGGTCTTTGTTATGCAGTTATTTTCGTCATAGGGACAGCTTTGCAGGTTATCGCTTATTCCCTCCCCCGTCATTTTCACAAAGGCTTCCTTATATGTCCACACCTTAAAGAAACGGGTAAGTGTTTCGCGGTCTTCAATTTTTCCGTCGGGTATAACAGAACCCTCAAAAACAAAACGGATGTCACTTTCAGAAAAAAAACGCCTTACGATACGTGCCGGCACGGGTTTCATTTTTTCAACATCTATTCCCACGGGGCAAGCATTATTCACCGCAACAGCTGCAATTTCACCCGAATGGCTGATGCTGAAATGATAACCGCCGTTTTTAAGGCAGGGCTTTCCGTTTTCCGACACTTCAAAAGCTATCTCATCAGGTGATATACCAAGTCTTTCGGAAAGCACTCTTCTTAACAGCATATCGGAAGCAATACACAAATCCTTATCCGACTGAAATCTCAGTCCGTCACATTTTTTTCTTCGCTCCGGAGACATAGAAAAATAAGCCGCATCAATATCGGTGCGGCTTATTCTCTTTATATCCGAAGTAAAAAATTCAGTTTCAGCAGACATATCAGTCCATATACTTTTCAATGATTCTGATAGCATCTGCAACTGTTTCAAGCCCCATTGCTTCCTTGTCGGGAATCTCAACATCGAATGCCTCTTCAATATCAACAGCAAGGTTAACAAGCTCAAGAGAGTTAAGACCGAGATCCTTACGGATATTTGTATCAAGTGTGATTTCCTTGGGGTCCATATCAACAAATTCACATATTATTTCTCTTATTTTGTCAAGCATTTTATCTTCCTCCGATAAAACTTATTTATTTTTTGAAGCATTGTAACGCTCAATTACCTTGCTTCTTATTACTTTTCTTGTGGAATTGATTTCAAACTCCTGTGTGGTGATGTAGGTATCCTGAACACGCTTATAGAAGGTAAGCTCCTTATTTGCTTCAAGAATATCCTTTTCGACCATTTTCTTGATTTCTTCCTCAGACTTGTTGCCAACATCCTCGGGGCTTACGTAGAATGCACCTGCAATAATCTTCTGCATTCTTCCGCCTACCTCCTGCTCGGTTTCAAATACAACAACATCGTGAAGGTAGCTGACAGCTTCCATATAGTAGCTTTCAACCTCTTCGGGGAATACGTTCTTACCGTTATCAAGGATAATGAGATTTTTCTTTCTGCCGACGATATAAAGACGTCCGAGCTCGTCCGTTCTGCCGTAGTCACCGGTCTTGAACCAGCCGTCCTCAAATGATGCAGCAGTAGCCGCTTCGTCCTTATAATAGCCCTTTGTAACGTTTTCGCCCTTTATCCATACTTCACCGACACCCTTTTCATCAGGGTCGTGAATCATAAATTTTGCCTTGGGGAAGGCATAGCCTGCGCAGTCGGGATACTTACCGGCTTCAAGATTAAGGGTTACCGTAGGAGAAGATTCCGTAAGCCCGTAGCCGTTATAAATCGTAAAGCCGAAATCTGAAAGACAGGTAATATACTCAACTCTTGTGGGAGCACCGCCACAGGACATTGTGGGGAATTTTCCGCCGAATTTATCCGAAATTGTCTTGAAAAGAACGGGGCGGAGGTCAATTCCGATTTTTCTCATAGCATTTGAGAATTTAAGAAGCTTTTTAAGAATCTTTGCTCTGCCGGTCTGCTCTGCAGTTCTCCAGATTGTGTTATAAATAGTATCAATAACAAGGGGAACAATTGCCATTGCATCGGGCTTATAGAATCTTACATTATCCATAAAGTTCTTAAGTGAATCGTTTATGAATACGGGGCAGTTCATATAAAGAGCCGTAAGAATATTGCAGCTGAGCTCATACACGTGATTCATGGGAAGAAGTGAAATTGAGCTGTACTGTGTTTCAATTGTTTCAAGAACGCCGTCTGCATTCTGAGCGAAATTGCCGTGAGTAAGCATTACCCCCTTGTTTGCACCCGTTGTTCCCGAGGTGAACACGATTGCAGCAAGGTCATCCTTGTCAATTTCTGTCTTTATATAGCTGTCGTCACCGTCAGCTATAAGTTTTTTGCCCTTTTCTATGAGCTCATCAAAGAAAAGGAAGCCGTCAATATTTCTGTTTGTACAAACGGCTGCAACACATCTTTCATCGTGTTCAAGATGGTATTTAGCAGTTTCCTTATAGGCACGGGAGAAAAATATTGCATCAACATCAGCCTTTGTGAAAAGACCGCTGATATCGGCATCTGTAAGCTCCTTATCAACAGGCACAGCAACACCGCCGCCGCATACTGTTGCGAAGAAGGTAGCAACCCACTGATAAGAGTTTTCACTGAGAATACCGATGTGCTTACCCATAAGTCCCATAGACTTGAGAGCAGTACCGAGAGCGCACACATCCTCTCTGAAACGCTTAACGGTATATTCCGTCACTACATCCTTTTTCTTTTCAACCATACAAACTCTTTCGCCGTAAGCTTCCATACGGTCAAAAAGCATTTTGAGAGTGAGAAGCTCACCCATCATATGCACTTCGTGGCGCAAATCGTCTAAATACTTCTTATCCTTGGGATCCATAATACACCTCAGAAATTATTTTTATTTGAGACTGTCAAGAAGCTCTCCTATTGTAATATCGGGATTTTCTATTCCCTTTTCGATTATCTTGACAGTATTTTTATGCAATGCCTCAAGATCAGCGGGAGTTATGAGCTTTTCACGGTACATATAGTGAAGAGCAAGCGCACCCGTCTGCGGGTCAGGATAACAGATAGCGTAAAGGGGGCTGAAATATCTGCCCAGGTTATAGGTCTTGAAATCAAACTTAAAGTCTGTGAATTCGTTAACGGGAACGGGAATCCAAGAGAACATAAGAGAAGCAGGACCCTGAATGAGAGAATAATTATACATTTCTCTGAACTGGTCGCGTGCCGTTGTATAAGGGTAGGTAAGATGTCTGTAAAGGGAGGTTCTTGTACGGAGAAACTCGTCAAGTGCCTCGGAGAATGTCATATTCTCTTCGATTCTTGTAAGAACCTGTAAGGGCTGTGCCATACAGCCGCCCGTTTTCATATCCTTGTATGTAATTCTCTTGCTGCACATAAGAAGCTGCATTCCGAAGGGATCTCTTTCGTGAAGAGCGGAAAGATGTGTTCTCATAGCAAGAAGCATAAGGCTTTCGGGAGCAACGGAACGCTCCTTACAGAATTCTAATATCTTCTTTGAAAGCGCAGTATCAACCTTCTTGCCTATAACAGCGGCCTTATCAAGAAGGGGACTGTAGGCTGAGGGAATTTTAAGATCGGGGTCCTTTTTCTTTTTACGTTCCTTTTCGAGGAATGCAGGACCGTGCACACCGCTGTAGGTAGGCTCACCGCAGCTTCTGAAATATTCGTCATAGAACTTCTTGTCCTTTTCGAAGCGCTTTTCATTACTGCATCTTTCGTGCTCTTTTATGATGTAATCCTCATATTTGAGAAGCGGCTCAGGAAGAGCTTCTCCGTTTTTGAGAGCCCTATAAACTCCCAGAAGATCAAGGAAAAATACAAGAATACCCACAGCATCCATTACCATGTGGCTTGTGTTGATATAAATTCCCTTATAGCCGTTGAAGGCATTGAAGAAATAGATTCTGTAGCACTCGTCCTTGAGGAATCTTACGGGAGTCTGTGCATCCTTGGTAAAGAACTTTTCCTGCTCTTCTTCAGTTTTGAAGGAAAGCACCTTGACGGAGTCAATTCTGTAGCTGTCAAGAAAATACTGAGAAACCTTCTTGCCTTCCTTTCTGAAACGGAGACGCATTGAGTCATTACGCTCAATTTCAATATTAAGAGCCTTTGTAAGTGTATTGAAATCTACATCCATATCAACCGTAAAGGATGTGGGAATCTGCACTATCTGCTTGTGGAAGGTATATTTCTGCATCAGGTACATTGTGTCCTGTGAGGGGATAAGATCATAGAATTTACCCATAACAATTACCTCTTTTTGAAAATATTTTAACATTTTAATTTTATCACAAGTGTATTTTTGTTTCAAGAGACAAAAGTCTGTATTTTGTACAAAAAACTACACTTTCAGGACAAACCGATGCAAACTCTGTTATTTTCTCAACACATTGTTTACTTTATATCATACAAATGTTAAAGTCTTATTAAAGATTGCGGAATAATTAAAAAAATTGCGGAGATACCGTCAACAAACGGTATCTCCTTAAAGCATTATTATTCAATTCCGAGCACCGTATAATCCTGTTCAGTAACAGCGCTTGTCAGAATTTCATCCGACACATTTTCGGAAAGAGTAAGAACTGCAGTTCCTTTTTCGTGACTGACCAAGGCCTCTTCGACACCCTCAATTGCTTCAAGAGTTTTCTTAACCCTTGCCTCACAATGCATACACATCATACCTTCAATTTTCATAGTCTTTGTCATTGTTTTTTCCTCCGTTATTTCTACTCTTTTAAGCTTTTTGTATCTGTGAATTCTATCGAGATTCCTGTAATTGAGCCTTATGGCATTTGTTACCACAAGAAAGCTTGAAATACTCATAGCCGCTGCACCGAACATCGGATTCATACTCCATCCGAGAAGAGCCGTAAAAGCACCTGCGGCAAGAGGAATTCCGATAATATTATACCCGAAAGCCCAGAAAAGATTTTCATATATGGTTTTAAGAACTTCCCGTCCGAGATTTATTGTTCTAACAGCATCCGTCAGATTGCTGTTAATCAGCACTATATCGGCAGAATCAATAGCAATATCCGTGCCGTTTCCTATAGCAATACCGACATCTGCCTTCATAAGCGCCGGCGCATCGTTTATGCCGTCGCCTATCATAGCGGTAATCCCGTTTTTCTGTAAAGCCGAAACCACAGCCTGTTTTTTATGGGGAAGCACACCCGCTATTACCTTATCGACACCTGCCTGTTTACCTATAGCCTCAGCTGTCAGCTTATTGTCACCTGTCAGCATAACCGTGTAAATCCCCATATTTTTCATTTTTTCTATTGCTTTACGGGAATCATCTCTTATTACGTCTGCCACGGCAATAATTCCGAGATATTCATTATCCCTTGTGAACACCAGAGGAGTTTTTCCGTTTATTGCAAGGCTCTCCGACACAGTTCTGACATTCTCGGACAGAGAAACACGCTTTTCAATAAACTTAAAGCTGCCGCCCGTGATTTTTTTGCCTTCAATTACACCTTCAATGCCGTTTCCGGGGAAGACATTTACCCTTTCGGCTGTTTTTCTCTCACTTCCCTTTTCCTGTGATTTTTCAAAAACAGCTTTACCCAAAGGATGCTCACTTGCATATTCGAGAGACCCTGCAAGCTCAAGAAGGTCTTTTTCGTTAATACCGTCAGCCGGGATAATGTCCGTAACGGTAGGCTTTCCTTCCGTTATGGTACCCGTTTTATCGAGAGCGACAATTTTTATTTTTCCTGCATTTTCGAGACTTGCGGCATTCTTGAAGAGTATACCGGAGGACGCTCCCTTACCGCTTCCTGCCATTATCGCAACGGGAGTTGCAAGTCCCAATGCACAGGGACAGCTGATTACAAGCACGGCAATTCCTCTTTGAAGAGCGTAGCCTGCCCCTTCGCCGAGAAGAAGCCATATCACCGAAGTAACCAAAGCAATAAGAATTACAGCCGGCACAAAAATACCTGCAACCTTATCTGCGGTTTTTGCAACGGGAGCCTTCGTTGCAGCGGCATCCGACACCATTTTTATAATTCCCGAAAGCATTGTATCGTTACCGGTTTTTGTAACACGGCACTTCAATAAGCCTGAGAAATTCACGGTACCTGCACGAAGTGTATCGCCGGGAGCTTTGTCCACGGGAATACTCTCCCCCGTAAGAGCGGATTCATCAACGGCACCCGTGCCATCTGTAACAACACCGTCCGCAGGAATTCTGTCACCTGAACGGACAATAAATATATCACCCACAGAAAGCTCCGATGCCTTTACGGTAATTTCCTCACCGTCTTTTTCTATTACTGCTTTGTCGGGAGCAAGCTTAATAAGCTTTTTGAGCGCATCGGTAGTCTTTCCCTTTGAACGGGCTTCCAGCATTTTTCCCACGGTAATAAGGGTCACTATCATTGCCGCTGATTCAAAATAGAGGTTATGAAGCAGCTCCTTTGCCGCTAATGAAGAATCGGGGGATACAAAGCAAGCCGTTTCAATAAGCACATAAAGCGAATAAAGAAACGATACTCCCGAGCCCATAGCAACAAGTGTATCCATATTGGGCGCCTTATGAAGCACTCCCTTTATACCGTTTACAAAAAAACGGTTATTAATTATCAGAATGCTGAGAGAAAGAACTGTCTGAATAATTGCTATACCGACAAAATTTCCCTCTAAAAAGCCCGGCACGGGAAAGCTCCACATTGTGTATCCCATAGAAAAATACATAAGCACAATAAGAAGAAAAACAGAGGCAACAAGCCGTATTTTCAGCTTTTTTTCTTCTTTTCTGCCCTCATTTTCCTGATTGCCGGAAACATTTTCACCTTTTATTTTCGCGTTATAGCCTGCCTTTTCAACGGCTTTTATAACAGCATCATCGGGAGCATTTCCTTCAACAGTCATAGAATTGGTAAGAAGACTTACCGTACATGCAGAAACTCCGTCAACCCCGCTTACAGCCTTTTCGACTCTTGCGGAACAGGCGGCGCAGGTCATCCCCGTAACATCAAACTGTTTCATATAAACACTCCTTTCACAGCATCGGTTAGCAAACACTAACTGCTTATTAATTATAAATCTGTTTAGATTTTATGTCAATAGAATACAGAAAAAAGGAGCCGTTTTCACAGCTCCTTAATGTACCTGATTAATAAATTAAAGCCTTTCAATGGGGTCGTAGCCGAGGGCAAAATACTTGAACATCCAGATAATGGGATTGAACTTGAAGAATAATGCATCAACAACAGTTACAAAGCTTCTTAAGAATGTTGAAATATCGTGTGTTTCGGGTACTGTTACGGGAGCAAACTCCTCACCCTCTACATTCAGAACCATAGGCTGAGCATAGCAGATTCCGTTGTCACCGGAAATATAGAATCTTACGTAAAGGTAAGGATCCTGAAGCAGCTCGTCATTGTGAAGGTCAAGAGTTGCCTTGCCGTCCTTGAGCTCCTCTCTCTTTATAACATTACCGTCGGAAACCCAAGTGATAATATTTGCATTTTCAGCCTCAACGGTGATTGTATCCGAATCCTGATTTACTGTGATTCTTGTAACTGCGGGAGTATTGTCAAGCCAATAAGCCTTTGTATCGTAAACATCCTGCTCAACGAAGCCGGGCATTTCTTCCATACCGTTAAGCTCTACACCGTTTGAGTAATGGGAAATTGAGAAATACTGACCCTTTTCCTGACACTCTCTGAAGGCTTCGAGAGTAAGCTCGGGCATCCAGCACATTGTATAAGCATCATTAACGGCATTTTCATTGTGTGAATCAGCGAAGGTATTGCCCCAGGGCACTACACCGTTGGGAATTGTCTTCTGAAGAATCTGGTCGTAAAGAATTCTGTCACAGCGGGTATGTGCGTCGGTTGCGGAATTTATACCCATACCGAGAGATGAGCCTTGATAATCAAGAAACAGTCTTGCAAACTTGGTTGCATAGTAATCGTCAACAGGCAGACCTACATACTTCTCGGAATCCTTATCGGTATAAACGTATTCACCTACGTGGGAGAGATATGAAATACCGCCTGCATCCATAACACCCTTTGAAGGAGTCTCATAGTCACCGAAAACACCTGCAAGTCCCTGACCGTAGTCAGAGAAGTAGCCTGTAAGATGGCAGTCCGCAATGGGAGTTGCCATATTAAGCTCTATTCCCTTGGGAACATCAAGCATACCGTTTTCGTGTGTTCTTGTAAGTGTATAGCCGTCCTTGGTTGTATAAGTGATATTATCATTTGTACCGTCAAGATATGCTTCGTACTCATCCTGAGGAATGGGAATAACATCAGCCATATTGGTTCTTTCCTTCTTAATGAGACGCATAAGAGGTACAAGCTCAGGCTCATTGTTCCAGCCCTGGTTTATTGTACCGTGGTCTGTAAGAGCTACAATATCAAAGTTTGCAGCATAGTGAATACGCACAAATTCATCAATTGTAAGGAAGCCGTCAGATGCGTTTGTATGACAGTGAAGCTGAGTTTTATAGTCTCCCCAGGTATCCCAGTCAATTTCCTCGTAAGGATTAGTGATAATATAATTCTTTTCATTAGCCGTTGCGAACATAGGAACCATTGTAAGCATAACGATAACTGCAGAAAGAATTACCGATAATGCTTTTTTACTTTTGGAAAATGTTTTCATAACAAAACCTCCGTAACAGATTATAAATTAATTATAACAAAACAAAGACAACTAAAACAACGGCAAAAATATACAAATTTACTTTGCGTTGTTTGTAATACTTAGAATATTTTTTAACAGTTTACCAATATACGTACAATATTTCTTACTTATAATAACATTGAGGAAGGAGGAGAAATAACAATGACAATTATTTTTTCTAAAATGAGGTACTTGCTTAAAATCATTTCTTCACGCACATAAGCAAAAACGCATTTGTTTATGTGCACAATACGCAGACTAAAATTGGAGGAATATGTTATGCAAAAAGTACTTTCCATATTTTTGGCATTTTTATTAATATTACCTGCAACATCAACTATTTTTTCTGAAGCTTCAACAAAACTGAGTTCTGCAAGTAATGATATTAATTTAACACTTGCTGAATTTTTAGAATTACCCTTTTCTGCACAAAAAGAACTTGTTGATGAATACAAAGAATCTATTTTTCCTTCTA
Organism: Clostridia bacterium; assembly: GCA_017625435.1. Classification (GTDB taxonomy): domain Bacteria; phylum Bacillota; class Clostridia; order Oscillospirales; family Acutalibacteraceae; genus RUG806. Next base: position 19,711 of record JAGAKX010000060.1, on the reverse strand, counting down.
CAGAAAATTCTAATATGAGATACAAATCAAGTGACGAAAACCTAACACATACATCAGTTACAATGGTAGCATTTCTTTGCCTAACCAACAATAAAGGTTTTTGGGCAACAAATACTGATGCACTTGAAATAATTTTTATTGCATCCACTTACGCTGCTGCGCCAGATTTAATCGATGATGAAGCATATACTGCATCGAATACCGATCACTTTTACATACCTCGCACAGGCAAAGGACTATATAGCGGTAAATCTGCAAGCGAAAGATTTGTAGAATATTACGATAAAGCTTTAAATGCACAGAGAAATAATGATCCTTTACTTGCAGCTGAACACCTTGGACGGGCTTTGCACTATTTACAAGATGTTACAGTACCTCATCATACAATTTCTATACTGACAATAGCACATGCTGCTTATGAAAATTTCTGCTCTACAAATATAGATACACTTCTCGATGGCAAAGAAACAACTAACAGTCTATATTATTCAGATATGAGGACAAAACATAAGCAAACAATTGTACCTGATATTGCTGCATATTCAAACACATATTATGACGATGTAGACAATTCTTTATTTCAAGGCCATTGGGACGTTATAGCAGAAACATTAATGGAATATGCAGTTGATCAAACCGCCGCGGTGCTTTATCGTTTCTCCTTAGACGCCGGATTGACATTAACTAATTAATTTGTGAGGTAAAAATATAATGCAAAAAAATAAATTTACTAATCTCATACTTTTATGTTTTTTTACTGTATCCGGTGTATTCACATTGATCGGTTATTACTGCTACAGTACATTACCGAATCCTTTTTATATTCCGTTTTTCGCATATCACGGCAATATGGTTTTCTGCTATATTTCTCTTGCAATAACCGCTGTTTTTGCCTTCATTCTTACTTATATCAATTGGCACAGACTACGTTTACCGTATATTATGATTACGGCAAGTGCACTCATTATTCTTACAATGCTTCTTCATTTTATAGCGACTGACCTTTCAATGATATTGGCATTCGTGGTGTTAGCCGTAGCCTTTGTATACGTCATCGCCGCAACAGTAACAGCTGTCAGACGAAAAAACGAATAACACAAAAAAGCACTCGCACAAGCCTTTTCGGTCTGTACGGGTGCTTTTAAGCTTTACTCTGTTCAGATTCCGGGGTCAAAAACCGGCATAAGCTGAAGCTTGAATTGATTTATTCTGTGAAGGTAGTCGATTCTTTCCTTTGTGGCAGGGTCGTCAATCTCCCCTGTGCGGATATACCTGTCAAGCACGGCATAGGTAAAGCCGAGATTATCTTCATCGGTCTTTCCCTGAAGTCCGTCTATGGGCACCTTGTCCACAAGCACATCGGGAAGCCCTAATACTCTTCCGATTTCCTTTACCTCCTGAACGGTTAAAAGGCTCATAGGTGAAAAATCACCTGCCGCATCGCCGTAACGGGTGGAATATCCAACCCAATCCTCGGAAAGATTGCAGGTATTCACTACCCTGCCGTTTACACTCTGGCTCACCGCATAAAGAGTTGACATTCTGATACGGGGCGGAAGATTTGTATTGCTCTGTACGGAAAGCTCCAGTTCCTTTCCGATGCTTTCCTTTATAGCATCAACCGCACCCTTGATATTTATTTCATAGTGCTTTATTCCGAGATGGTTTACGAGAAGATAAGCCATATCAATATCGTGCTGCACTCCCGAGGGCATAAGCACACCTATAACTCTGTCCTTGCCGAGAGCCTCAACGCACAAAGCGGCGGCTACGGAGCTGTCCTTTCCGCCCGAAATACCCAGTACCGCGTTACAGCCCTTACCGTTTTTCTCAAAAAAATCTCTTATCCATAAGACGCAAGCGTCCTTTACCTTTACTGCATCAAACATATTATCAGCCTCCTGACGGACATTTTATCACACCGCACAAAAAAATACAATAAAAAGCCTGAAAATTCACATATTGTCAATTGATTGATGTCTTTTTTTGTTGTAGAATATTAACATACTTTTAACAAAAGGGTGCGTTGCAATGAAATTTCAGGATACTCTCATAAATGCAAAAACAACAGTAAAGGATTGTACCGATTTCACGGTAAACGGTATTACGAATATATGTAAGCTCTACGGTCCCCGTCCCTGCGGAGAGGAAAGCGAAAAGAAGGCTCAGGAGACTATGCTCAGGGAATTAAAGGCATTCTCTGATGAGGTAAGACGCGAAACCTTTAAGGTAAATCCCGATGCCTTTATGTCCTTTGTTCCCATTGCAGGTACCTGCTGTGCCGCTGCTGCAGGTCTTAACGTGATAGCTTCGCATAAGAATAAAAAAGCGGCTCTCGGCTCTCTTGCACTTATCGGTGCCGGTGTTGCAGGTATGGTCAGTGAATTCCTTTTATATAAAAAGGTTTATGATCCCTTCTTCAAGGAAAAGGAATCGGGCAATGTTATTGCCGTAAAGAAGGCAACGGGCGAAACAAAAAGAAGAATTATTCTTGCAGGTCACACAGACTCTGCTCCCGAGTGGACCTATACTTATAAGCTTGGTTCCCACGGCTCCTTCATTGTAGCAGGTCCCGCTCTCGCAGGTCTTGCTTATACGGCTGCAACCTCAGCAGTAACTCTTCTTTCAAAGAATAAGAAGACTGCAAAGAAAATGGCTCTCGGTCAGCTTGCATTCTTCCCTGCCTACGGGGCATTATATAAATTCACAAACAACAAAAGATATGTTGAAGGTGCAATTGACAATCTTTCGGGCTGTTATATCGCATCAGCCGTACTCAAATACCTTACGGAAAACAATATCTCCTTCAAAAACACCGAGGTTATTGCTATGATGGCAGGCGGTGAGGAGGCAGGAATCAGAGGCTCAAAGGCTTTCTTTGAAGCTCACCCCGAATATCAGAACGACGGCGTTGAAACCGTATTTATAAGCATTGATACCATCCGCGACGAGGAATATATGGCAATCTATAATAAGGATATGACCGGAATGGTTAAAAACGACGAGCGCGTGTGCAATCTCCTGAAGAAAGCCGGCGAAAAGCACGGTATGACAATTCCCGTAACGGCAATTCCTCTTGGTTCAACCGATGCTGCCTCTGCTTCTCAGGCAGGCATTCCCGCAGCCGCAATTGTTGCTATGGACCCCGCACCTGCCAAGTATTATCACACCCGTCTTGATACTCCCGAAATAATCGTCCCGGAATGCATCGAAAAGGTGCTTAACATCACCCTCGAAGCAGTATTTGATTTTGACGAAAACGGAATACAGTAAAAAAATTACCGCAGAGGTTTTCCTTCTGCGGTATTTTTTGTTCTGAAATTTATTTGTTTTCAATTATATTGCAAAGCTTTTTTACCGCATCCTCAATAAGGGCGGAAACGGGCACGGAGGGTACTCCTGCCACAAGTGTTTCGCACTTATTTACGGGGATGAGTATTTTTACGGCATCTGATGAGCCGACTGAGCGTGCTGTTTCGGGGGTGATTTCACCGAGCATGGCATCTGCTACAACAATTCCCACAGGACCTATTATAACATCTGCCTTTTTTGTTGCTACAATTACGGGATTCTCACCGGTAGCTGCCCTTTTTGCCCCTGCCTTTACCATTGAGGCTGTGGCATTTGCATTTGTTCCCACAGCGGTAATATCCGCATCGGGGTATTTTGCATAAACAGCCTTTATTATACTGCAGCCGAGCTGTCCGCCCTGACCGTCTATAACAAGTATATTCATCGGTTTTCCCCTTATTTCAGAATTTCGTAGCAGAATTCCGTGTATTCACCCGTCATATATCTGCCCGTAAGGAAATTACGCGCTCTGAAAATGACCTTATTATCATACACCTCGCAGATATAGCCAACACCGGCATCAACCTGTCCGAAGTTATTTTCCTTTCGGTAACCGGGAATACTTAATGAAACGACGTTGTTTTCTTTATTGAGAATCTCTTCAACATAGTGACAGACACCGCCGTGCAGATGTCCGTTAATGAAAAATACGTTTCTGTATTTCTCCATTACGGCTCTGACCTCGTCATTCTGCTCACCCATATCGCCCGTTTTCCATACCTCGGGAAGACCGTGTGTAAAAGCAAAGGGCTGATGGCACATAACAAAGCAGGGCTTTCCGTCCGTTGTTGCCCGGGAAAGCTCCTTATCAAGAAACTCAATCTGCTCCTTTGAGATATATGCTTTTTCAAGAACAGCCTTTTCTGTGCAAAGGACTATAAAGGTATATCCGTTTACATCACAGGAATAATAAGGCTTGCCGTGAAGCTTTATTCCGAGAAGACCTTCAATTTCAGAATTCACAATCCTTGAAGCAGATTTATAGAAAAATCTTGCATCGTGGTTACCCATGGTAACAAACAGCTTCAGGTCATTTTTGTACTTATTAAAAACTCGGAAAAATCTCTCATATTCGTTTTTAAGACCGTAATCTGCAATATCTCCTGCAAGAAGAAGGGCATCCGTTCTGTCTTTTCCGTTTATCACATCAAGAAAAGCATTTTCAAGATTCTTTTCCGCACTCTCACGGTTGGGAAGGTGCGTATCCGCAATTGCAGCAAAGGAAAGCTTTACGTTTTCGCTGTCCCTAAAAGCAACAGGGTCATCCTGAGAAAGCGTGTAAATAATATCATACTTGGGGTTCATTGCCCTGAACTGTTTTATATACTTTTCAATAAAAAAAGGTACTTTCATAAAATTTCTCTCCGAAAACAGATTTCTGATAATATCTTTCCTTAAGTTTATCTTCCTGCTTTAAGCTCAGAAAAAACCTTCGGGAATCTTCTCTTTACAAATGTGATTGTCATACTTTCAAGATAAACTAAAAGTGTTGACTTCATTCTGTAGGGAATGAGCATAATTTTCATATATAAGGAATGTGCCTTCACATTTCTGAGTGCCCAAGCCACATTGGGATTTTTGAGCATTTTCTTTATTTCACATATCTTTTCACGGGAAGAAAGCGTACAACCCGGGCTTGTGATATTTTCAACACAGCCTATAAACCTTTCAATATATCTTCTTGCAAGAAACTCTCGGGAGTTTTCGTCGTCTATGCCCCAGCTTTTATAAAGCTGTATCATCCAGGTATGCTCTTCCTCACGCTTATTGTACATTCCGGCACGGTATTTTGCCGTTTCGCTGTCTGTTCTGGCACGCAGAAAATGATAGTATTTTTCTGAGGACACAACAACACTTGAAACATCTTTTATAACACTTAAATTAAAAGGAAAATCATCCCAGAAGGTATCCGGGAAAAGAAGACCGTTTTCGTGAATATACGAAGACAGAAAAAGCTTGTTCCACGGTGTATAAAGAAGGTTTTTATCAAAAAGACGGTATGCATTTTTTCTGAATGTTTCTTTATCATACACGGCATCGGGCTGAGAAAGCTCCTGTGTGGTATATTCAGAGGCGTTGTAATATGTATCAATATAGTAACCTGTCACAACGTACTGTGCGCTGTGCTTTTCTGCAAGGCTATACATATCCTCAAGCATTGTGGGTTCAGCCCAGTCGTCGGCATCCATAAAGTACATATATTTCCCCTTGGCAAGAGGAATTGCGGCATTGCGTGCAGAGGGAGCCCCGCCGTTTTCCTTGTGAATAACCTTTATTCTCGGGTCTTTCCGGGCATATTCATCGCATATTTCACCGCTTGAGTCCGGTGAGCCGTCATCAACTGCAAGCATTTCCCATTCTGTGAGAGTCTGCGCCTGAATACTTTCAATTGCTTTTCTCACAAAATTTTCAACACCGTAAACGGGCATTATAATTGAAACCTTTATATCTGCCATCTCTCTCATCATTTTAACCGAATACTTCCTCAACCTTCAGAAGAGCAGATTCGATTACCTTATCCATATCATAATACATATACTCGGCAAGTCTTCCGCCGAAAATGACATTCTCTTCCTTTTCGGAAAGAGCCTTGTATTTCAGGAAAAGCTCCTGATTTTTCTCATCGTTCACAGGATAGTAAGCTTCCATTCCTTTTTCCCAGGCAGCCGGATATTCCCGTGTGATAACGGTTTTTTCCTGAGTACCGAACTCGAAATGCTTATACTCAATAATTCTTGTAAAGGGAGTTTCTCTGTCGGTGTAGTTCACAACCGCAACACCCTGAAAATTATCAGTATCAAGAAGCTCTGTCTCAAATTTAAGGCTTCTGTACTCGAGTCTTCCGAGACTGTAGTCATAGAAGGAATCAATAGTGCCCGTGTAAACAATTCTGTCTGCAAGAGCGTTGTATTTTTCACGGTCCGCGTTATAGTCAACTCCCGTAATAACCTCAATGCCGTCAAGAAGCTTATCGGTTATGACATTGTATCCGCCCTCGGGAATCCCCTGATAACGGTCGTTAAAATAGTTGTTGTCGTATGTATATCTTACGGGAAGTCTTTTTATAATGAAGGCGGGCAGCTCCGTACAGTCTCTTCCCCATTGCTTTTCGGTGTATCCCTTTACAAGCTTTCTGTAAATATCGTCCCCCACAAGGCTTATAGCCTGCTCCTCAAGGTTTCGGGGCTCTCCCTTTATTTTACTGCTCTGCTCATAAATTATAGCCTTTGCTTCCTCGGGAGTGGCAATTCCCCAGAGCTTCGAAAAGGTATTCATATTGAAGGGCATATTATATATTTCGCCCTTGTAGTTTGCTATGGGTGAATTCGTATAACGGTTGAATTCGCAAAGAGAATTCACATAGTCCCATACTTTTTTATTGCTTGTATGGAAAATGTGTGCTCCGTATTTATGTACGGTAACCCCCTCGATATTCTCACAGTAAACATTTCCGCCCGTGTGATTTCTCTTTTCTATGACAAGGCATTTTTTGCCTCTTTTTGTTGCTTCACAGGCGAAAACAGAACCGAAAAGTCCGCTTCCGACAATGAGAAAATCATACTTTTTTTCTGACATACCCGGCACCTTTTTATTTAACCTTCACCCGTAAAATGAAAAGTATTACTCTTATTTCGCACCCAAAAGGGCACAATAGTTGTATTATAATATTATTATATTACTACAGAGGGAATATAAAGTCAACAAAACACCGCTAAAATCTTCAAAACCTACCCTGTCCTGATGTATGTTACCTGAGCATACACCGATTTCCTACAAGTCGCGAGATTTTTTTCTTAACAAAAAAACGGGGAATAAATCCCCGCTTCTGAAAAAACTTATTTATAAAAGCTATACAGCATTTCGGTATCGGTATTAAGGTTATCCACATACCAGGACATACCGATTTTTACGAGGGAAACCTCACATTCTGCAAGCTTCGTGCCGTTTACATTTACATTCACAACAGCCGTTGCAACACTTTCAACAGTACCTGCATCAACTCCGTAGAATGTAAGAACATCGGTATCGGCATTCATAAGATATCCGTCCGCATAGCCTTCCTTAAAGCTTACGGTTTCACAGGTGATTTTATAATCTTCACCGAATTTTTCCGCATAAATGCCGGTTGTCTTATCGCTTAATTTTACACCGGAGTTTTCATCATATACTTCGTCTGTACCCGTAAGGGATTTTCCGTAAGCGGAAACATTTGCTTCAAAGGCGGTAAAGAAAACCTCGTCATTAAAGAACTTATCACCGAAAATTTCCTCACGGACAGTAAGAAGCTTTTCAATATACTTTGTAAAAATACTGTCGTAATCATCCCAACCGTATGTGTTCAGAAGCTCTCCATACACGGGATACATCTGAGCTATGAGCTTACCCGAAAGAGTGCCGTCATCGGAAAGAGTTTTTTCACCCTTGAAGGAATGGTCGGAACAGTCGTTTCCGTCACGGTTTACTGCAGGGTCAATATAGTTTTTACGGATAAAATCACCGTACTTCATATTTTTGCTGACAAGAGTGTTTTTATATGCATTATACCCGTCACCCGTCTGCACAATTGTGTCAACATAAAACTCGGCAAGACGCTCGGGATGAAATGCCATATATTTTGCGCCGAAGGTAGTAACACACACAACGGCAAGAATTGCAGCCACCGAAATAAAAGTAATTATTCCGTAAAGCTTGAAATTGAAGCCTTTTTCTTTGTTTGACATTTTTTCTCTCCTCCCCTCTTATTCTGTTTCGGCGGCTCTTCTTTCCATAAGAGCCTTTACAATATTGTCCTTCTTCTCTCCTACCATATCATAGAAGAAAATGGGCACAGCCTGAAGCACAACAAAAACTGCGGGAATAATTGTATAAATCATAAGAAGCTTATTAAGGGTTCCGTCCGTCTGTGCGGCATACGCTACGTTTACATCCGTTGATACAAGATACCCGGACCACGTGTAAAGAAGCCAGGGACCGAGAGCCTTTGTGAAAGCGGAAGCAATCTTTGAAAACAGACCGTAGCCGGCATAAGCAAGACCCTCCTGACGCTTACCTGTTTTGTACTCGATTTCATCAACACAGTCGGCAATCATAATATTGGGAGTAACATTTGTGTTACCGTGCTGAAGACCGCAGAAGAAATTGAGAATAAGGAAGGGAATTATAAGTCCGTCATTAAAGCCGATTCCGCGGGAAACAAGGAAAAGAATTGCAAGAGAGGAAGCACCGTAAAGGCTGAAAAGAATAAAGGTCTGCTTAGTGGAGAACTTCTTAAGCACGAAGTTTACAAGAAGCGTACCCACAGCCGTTCCGATGCCCATAGGAAGCAGAAGACCTAATTTCAGGTCTTTTGAGCCTAAAAGATAAATTGCTATGTAAAGAGAAACCGTACCGTAAACGCCTCTGCCGAAGCCTGTAAGCTTTGTAAGAGAAACCATAAGAAGGTTTTTGTTTGTGAACACGACCTTTACGGCATCCTTAAGGCTTACCTTTTCCTGAGTAAAGGGCACTCTCTCCTTGTTGTTCACAAAGAAAATCATTGTAAAGAGGATTATACCGAGACAGCATATACCCGTTGAAATCACAAGGTCAAGTCCCTGTCCCTCTGCATTTTTGAACTGCTGCTGACCCATAACGGCTTTCATTACGAGACCTACAACAAGAATAACAACCATACCGCCCGACTGGCCCACACTCCTTAAGAAGGATGCGATCGAAATCGCACTTGAACGCTCCGAGGGGTCAGGTGAACAAAGTGCACCGAAGCAGTTTGCAGGACTTTCAACGGCACAGCATATCATTGTATAAGCGGAATAAATCACAAACATCCATATAATCGCAACGGTCTGATTGTCAGTATCGGGAGACACGAAAACAAACATTGAAATAAGGGCGAGCGGTATAACACCAAAGCCTACCCAGGGCTTTACCTTACCGAATTTTGTACGGGTATTATCTACAAGATAGCCGATAACAAGCTCACACACCGCACCGACGATACCTGCAACAAGAAAAACAACGGATATCATATTTGACATCACATCAGGGTCAAAGCCCTTGCCCTTGAAAGCAAAGTCAGCAAAAAATGTTGCAGTATAATCGGGCATCCAGCCCGTAAGAAGCGCAATACCGAAAAGACCTATACCGAAGGTAATGATTTCGGATTTTTTCATATACTTTTTCTTTGTGTTTTCGGACATAAAATATCCTCCTTCTGTCTTATCTTAAATATATATACCATTTTTGACGGCTTTCTTCAATTGATTCTTTACACAAATGTTTATTTTACTTTTGTTAAAAAAGACCACGGACGTAGAAAATATTTCTTTACCTGATACACAAAACACCTTGACAAATGCAGATGCGACATATATAATATTAGAGCACAAGCACCTGCCGGTGTGGCGGAATAGGCAGACGCAAGGGACTTAAAATCCCTCGCTGGCAACAGCGTACCGGTTCAAGTCCGGTCACCGGCACCAGAAAAAGACCACTTCGTCCGAAGTGGTCTTTTTCAATGAAATTCGCTTTCGGCGAATGAAATATTACTTCGTAATATGAAATAGCTTTGCTATGAAATATTTGCTACGCAAATGTTTAATGCGAATTTCCTTTCACTTTCTGCGACAGCAGAAAATTTCATAATCCGCAGGATTATTTCATATTTTTCAAAAGAAAAATATTTCATTAGGTATTACAGTCTCACTCTTATTTTTTATATCGAAAATCGATGCTTCATAAAACACGGAGGTCATTATGCCGCCATTATCATTGATGATTAAGCCTGCCTCTTCCCTTTGCAATCTTTCCTGTGAATACTGCTTTTACAGAGACGTTTCCGAGCACCGTGAGCACTTAGGGTTCGGAATAATGACAAAGGAAACTGCAGAAGTTTTAATACAGAAGGCATTTATGTATGCAGACGGAAATCAAATAGCCTTTGCCTTTCAGGGCGGTGAGCCAACCCTTGCAGGGCTTGATTTTTTCCGCTTCTTTGTTGATACCGTAAAAAAATACAACACAAAAAACAGTCCCGTTTTCTACGGTATGCAGACAAACGGAACGGTCATTACCAACGAATGGGCAGAATTTCTCGCAGAAAATCATTTTCTTGTGGGTCTTTCTCTTGACGGTGATATGGAGGGAAACAAATTCCGCAAAAAGCCTTCGGGACAGAATTCCTTCTATAAGATACTCACTGCGGCTGAGCTTCTTAAAAAGCACGGCGTTGACTTTAACATACTGACTGTTCTTACGGGCTACTGTGCCGAAAACGGTGAAAGAATCTACAGATATTTCCGTGATAAGGGTTTTAAATATCTGCAGTTTATCCCCTGTCTTCGTCCCTTCGGCTCACAGGAAAAAAGCGAGCTGTATATGACACCCGAGCAGTACGGAGATTTTCTGATAAGAGTATTCAATCTTTACGTAAAAGATTATGTCAGAGATAATTATGTAAGTGTGAGACAGTTTGATAACTGGGTGCGTCTTTTCCTTCGTCAACATCCGGAGCAATGCGGAATTGCGGGACATTGCACTCATCAGTTTGTGGCAGAGTCTGATGGCAGTATCTATCCCTGCGATTTCTACTGCACCGATGAATATTTCCTCGGGAACATAAAAGAAACGGATTTTCTTACAATGGAAAAATCAGAAACTGCTGAAAATTTCATAAAGGAAAGTCTTATTATCCCCGAACGCTGTAAGGGCTGTGAGGTGGCCTTTATGTGCCGGAAAGGCGGCTGCAAAAGAACACAGCTCAGCGAAGACTACTGTGAAGCCTACAAAAAATTCTTTACCGCCTGCCTCCCCCTTTTCAGAGTATTCATAAACGAAAAATAAGACAAAAAAGAGAGCACCTCGTAAGAAGTGCTCTCTTGATTTTTTACTGTGTATTTTCTGTTATTATACCTCTGCGGTTATCCTTGAAATTCTTTGTAATTTCGTGGAGCTTTTCCTTAAACTGAGCGGAAATTTCAGGGTAAACCGAGGTTCTGTTATAGTTTTCACCGTAGTCATCGGTTAAGATATGAAGCCAGTTTTTGCGGTTTTTGTCCCAGAATGCGGAGTTATCGTTCTGTATTTTTTCAAAATACTTGAAGGTAATGTAATCGTTGTTTTCAAGCACACCGAATTTATAATCGGGATACTTTTCTTTGACCTCACTTACGGGAACGGTGTACTGAATTGCCTTTACGACCTCACGCTTCATATGAAGAATGGGGCTGTCAACAGTATGTATAACCGTATCATTACGAAGAAGAGGAGCTATTGAAACACCGTCAATTTCACGGTCAGAGGGCAGATAATTTTCTTTACCGCCGCCCGTAATTCCGCAAAGCTCAACAAGAGTGGGATAAAGGTCGGTAAGGACTGCCGAGGACTTTCTTTCGGTACCCGTCTCACCGAGCTTTCCGTCAGCATTATCCCAACGTATCATAAAGGGAACCTTCTGACCGCCCTCATAAGCAAGATACTTTCCGCCTCGAAGATCTGAAACAGAGCCTTCCAAAGCGGGACCGTTGTCACTTGTAAATACGATAATTGTATTTTCGAGGACACCGAGCTTTTCCATTTCTGCAAAGAGAAGTCCCAGATAATGGTCAAATTCCGTCACGCAGTCAACGTAAGTACCCATACCCGTTGTGCCGTCAAAATCGTCACCTGCATAAACGGGGGCATGAGGCCAGGGAGAAGCATAGTAAGCAAAGAAGGGCTCATCATTTTCGGCTTTTTCGGAAATCCAGTCCGTAATCTCGTCGTGAATCCATTTTGTAGCCTCACTCTGGTCTTTAAGCTCATCTGTGCCGTGAACAATTTCCCATTCCCCGTTTTCCTCCGTAACGTGATAGAAGGGAGTCATATCGTTTACGTGGTGGCTTCCGTAGAAATAATCAAAGCCCTGATTTGTGGGGAGATATTCGCCGTAATCACCCAGATGCCACTTGCCGAAGGCTCCCGTTGAATAGCCTGCCGCCTTGAAGGTTTCGGCTACAGTAATTTCGTCACCGAGCATACCGTCGGCATTGTTGCCCATTTCAATTGAATTGAAAATTCTTGTCTGAGCAAAGGGTGAAAGAGTGTCAACCGTGGGATAAATTACGTTATCGGCATAGCCTCTGTAGGGATATCTTCCCGTAAGGGCGGCAAAGCGTGCGGGAGAGCATACGGAATAAGCGGAATAGAAATTTGTAAGATTAAGTCCGTTTTCGCCTATGGAGTCAATATTGGGGGTTTCATATATTGCACCGTTAAGGGAAACGTCACCCCAGCCAAGGTCATCCATAAGTATAAAAAGCACATTGGGAGAATCCTTGTCGGCAGTCTTGTCAACACCGTCAAGATAATCCTTCTGACCGTCCCACAGTCTTTCCGTATTAGGCTTTGAACGCATATTCATTGTAAGCACATAAAGAACGCTTGTTCCTAAAAGAAGAATTCCGAAAACTGCCGAAAGAAGCTTCTTTGTTCCCATCTTCTTAAAGCTCTTCCTTGCAATAAAGAAAAGTCCCCATAAAGCCACGGCCGTGGGAGAAATAAGAAGAATATTTCCGAGGATTCTTGTAAAGAAATTGCCCTCACCCGTCAAAAGAGGATGCTCTGCGGAAGAAAAGCCCGCAAGTCCTGAAGTAAATGCGCCGAAACCGGCATCCGCGCCGAAGAGGGTATAGTATGATGCAATACCGATACCTGCCGCAGCATAAGCAAACACAAAGGGAGCATAAACCTTATTCTTAAAAACAAGCCCCAGCACAATAAGTGCCGAAACAATACACATAAAGGCAACGGACACAACAGCTATAATGTTAAGCCGTCCTATAAGAAGTGCAAGCATAAGACCGATTCCCGCAGCCATCACGGCTATGGGGAATATTTTTTTGCCCGTATCAAGCTCAATATTCTTTTTCATACGTCACTCTCCATAAAATTATACCTTCATTATATTATATATCCGCACCGCTTGTCAACAAATGCAAAATGACAAAAAAAAGATTGTGTTAAGGAATTTAATGTTATATAATTACACTATTAAATTCGCACGGAGAAAAAAAATGGCTTCAAAAAATGATATTACACAAAGATTGGCAACAGCTTCCGTTCCGAAGCTTCTTATTTCCCTGGCAATTCCCTCGGTAATTGCTCAGATAGTAAACCTGCTTTATAACATTGTAGACAGAATCTATATAGGTCATATGGATTCTGCCGATTCTACTGCCCTTACGGGTGTGGGACTCTGCTTTCCCATAATATGCCTTATCGGTGCATTTACAATGCTTATAGCTCAGGGCGGAGCACCGAGAGCCGCAATTTTTATGGGAAAGGGAGACAATAAATCCGCACAGAAAATTCTTGGAAGCTGTTTTTCGGCACTAATAGTTATGTCTGTTGTGCTGACATCTGTTTTTCTTATATTCTCCGAAAAGCTTCTGTGGATGTTCGGCGCATCCGATGACACTATAGGCTATGCATTTGGGTATATAAACATATACACCCTGGGCAGCATATTTGTGATGATTTCCATGGGACTTAATCTCTTTATCTCTACTCAGGGCTTTACTCTTTTCAGTATGGCAACGGTCCTTATCGGTGCAGGGCTTAATATTGTCCTTGACCCGTTGTTTATCTTTGCTTTCGATATGGGTGTTAAGGGTGCTGCAATTGCAACGGTTATCTCACAGGGTGTTTCGGCAGTATGGACAATTCTTTTTCTCACAGGCAAAAAAACAAAGCTGAAGCTTAGTTTTGCCGATATAAAGCCTGACTTAAAGCTTCTTCTCCCCTGTCTGGGACTTGGCCTTGCTCCCTTTGTTATGCAAAGCACCGAGGCTGTTATAAATATTGCATTCAATTCCTCCCTGCAGAAATACGGCGGTGATATTGCCGTGGGAACTATGACAGTTGCCGCTACATTAATGCAGGTTATGTGGATGCCGGCTCAGGGTATAGGTATGGGAGCACAGCCCATTATAAGCTTTAATTACGGTGCTAAAAATCCCGACAGATGCATAAAGGCAATAAAGACAATGCTCCTTCTGACGGGAATATATTTTATATCCCTGTGGTTGATAGTTCAGCTTTTCCCGAAAGCACTTATGGGTATTTTTACAGATGATGCTCTGCTTCTGGAAAACTATAATCTTATCCGTATTTATGTTGGTGCTACCGGATTTTTCTTCTTCCAGACTACGGCTCAGCAGGGGCTTGTATCTGTGGGAAAGGCAAAGGCATCTCTGTTTATTGCCTGCCTTCGCAAGCTTATCCTTCTTGTTCCCCTTATTTACATTCTGCCGAATTTCTTCGGCAACAAGGTTTTTGCGGTGTTCCTTGCAGAGCCCGTTTCCGATACAATCTCAATTATCACGGCTTCGGTGATTTTCATTCTCGTTTTCGGAGGAGAAATGAAAAAGCTGCAAAAAGAAGCAGTAAATTCTTGACATTTTACCTTCCTTTATAATAAAATTAATTAAATAAACACGGGAGGAAAAGATATGTATTCACTTTTTGTAAAACTTCTTGCTACAATACTTGCAGCGCTTTTCTCAATACTCGGAATTTCTGCAGACATTCCCGGTTTTTCCGATGATGCAGTTTCAGAAACAGAGATTGTATATCTGAACGGGGATAAAGGCTCTGCAGATGCGCTTATTACAATTAAAACCACAACCGACGGAGAATATAAGCTTTACTGGGCAGACGAAAACTTCGAAAAGCTCACCGTAACTGTCGGTGACACGGAAATTGAATATTCAGAGTTTGCGGCAATAAACACCTATTTCGGTACGGGCAGCTATGACCTTCCCGATTACACGGCAATTCCCGACGGTGCGGCAAATATCCTTGTAACCCTTGACGGCGAAACTCTTGAGATTTTCGACATTCCCGAGGAAAAGAGAGCTGACAGAGGAGAAGCAATTTACTCCTTCGGTTCAATCAGCGACCTTCACTTCAACCGCTATGAGCTTGAAGGCGGCGAAGATGTTGCAGAATCCACATTTGCACGTGCACTCACCTTCTTCGACAAGGCTGACGTTTCCCTTGTTGCAATGCCCGGTGACATTTCAACAAACGGCGAAAAAGAGGCCTTTGAAGCATTCAACCGCATTTCCTCACAGTACGATTTCCCTGTATATACAACAACGGGCAACCACGACCTTTACGCAGAGTACGAAAAGGAAAACTGGCTTGAGCTTATGAACACAGGTGCTTACGGTGAAGAAAAGGCTGAAGGAATCCTGAATGTTGCCGAAAACGGTATGGACTTTGTATATGAAGAAAAGGAATCCGGAAACATTTTCATTTTCCTTAATCAGGCCACAAACAATTACGGACTTTTATGGAACGCTCTTCTTGCAGACTCTCAGCTTGACTGGCTTGAAGCTCAGCTTAAGGAGCACAAGGATGATACGGTTTATCTTTTCTTCCACACCTTCCTTAACTCTGCAAAAGGAAATCCCCTTATGAGCACAGGCAATCTTCAGAATGAGCTCGGCTGGTTCTATCCTCTGTTCTACACACAGGGCGCATCGGATGAAGTAAGACTCAGAGAGCTTCTGAGAGTCTATGACAACGTATTCTTCTTCAACGGCCATTCCCATTGGGCATATCATATGCAGACACTCAATCCCGACCTTAACATTTCCAAAAACGGTGAAGACGGTGCAACCTTCGTTCACGTTTCTTCCGTTTCCTCTCCCCGTGTTACCGGTGACTATCAGGTTCTCTGGGAGGGCACCGACCCCACAATGAGCGAGGGCTATCTCGTTGAGGTTTATGAAGACAAAATCGTTCTTTACGGTGTTGACTTTGTCGACGGCAGGATTTTAGCCTATGCCACATATGAATGTAAAAAATAACGCATAATAAATACAAAACCGACCGAGCAATCGGTCGGTTTTGTCCGTATAAAGCCGGAATTTTCTATCTGAAGCTTATCGGAAAATCAGAATAAAGGAGCGTCATAATGTGCTATTCCGCAGTCGCAATACTGGTGAATATCAAAAAGACGGTAAATGAAACAGATTATTTTCCAAAGCATCTGCAAGAAGCTGTTTTCACTGTGGCAAAGATGTTCACAATCATCAGCTGTGCTTTTTGCTTTAACCGTGATATCCATATCAGGCATAATAAAGCTGAAAGATGTTTTCTGAAGATCATCCTGTGAAAGACCTTCAGGGATTATTTCCTTTCCGTCAGCATCAAGAATTACAAATCCGTTAAACATACCGGTGGATATAACATCTGTATCCAACTCAATATTTACCTTTTCGCCCGGATAGAAGCTCGGATCGGTTTCTGCACCGATCTGCGAAACTATCTTTGCATTAATTGCAGTAACCTTTCTTTCCTGAATATCCACACCGGTAATAACTATGTCGCAATCAGGCATATTGAAAGTATTAGACGAGCTATTTACATCAAAGCCTTCAATTGTTACGGGGTTACCGTTTTTATCCGCAATGGACCAATGGGAAAATGCAGCTTTGTTCTTTGCAATAACTGTCACACTTTCACCATATTGATAATTATAAGTATCCTTATAGCTGTTTGACTGTTTAATTGAACCGTTAACCGTACTGACATTCCACATCAGATTTACAGCAATATCCTCAACAGTAATATCATCTATTACAAAAATATCATTTTCAGCTTCGATGTACTTTACTGAAATATCATAAATACCGCTGTTTTCAGGACGCCAACCAAGCCATGTTCTGTATTTATGCTCTTCCATTACAGATGTGCCGACTTTTTCTCCGTTTACATAGTATTCAAACTCACCATAAAGGCGCTGTGTTGTTCCGATAGAAGTATTAACAACGATATTTGTACCGCTGTAAGTTACAGTTGCGTTCATTTTTGCAGGCACAACCGTAAGCTTAAATGTAATTATTTCAGGAACATAATATCCGTTGCTGTCATAAACCTTAACAGTGTATTCTTTTGTTGTATGACACTGAAGATAATCATCGGAATGCTTCATTTTATTCATTTCAAGATCATAAAATGATATCTGGAATATAGAAGCGGGACAATTGGACTGCTTTTGCAGTTCAGTTTTAAGAGTACTTGTAATACTGCTCAATCTTGCTGACTGATAAGGCACAATAATTTCGGGAATGATTTCATTACCTGCTTCATCATAGAAATTTATATTACCGATAACATTAACAGAAACAGTAACCGTATCAAAATATTCAGCATCTGCAGCGGCAGGTGTAAATTTTAATTTAACATTGTTTCTTCCCGCAACAAGTTTCTGCTCGGGATCAACAAATGAGAATGTGCCCTCTTCCGTGGTCTCTCCGCCTGTGACAGTAAGTTCAGCTACTTTCGCACCGACATTGATACCTGTTGCATCAAGAACAGGTGCTGTTGTAATAAGGCTCTTAATATTCACCAGGATATCTGTTTCAGAACCGTCATAGCTTGTTGTATCATCAGGAGTAAAGACAACTGTAATGACATTATAGCCTGACGAAAGAACATCATCAGGGTCTTTTATTGAAAAAGAACCTGCAACCTGAGTTTCTGTTCCTTCCTTAACTGCTACACCGCCTGTCAGAACAAGCGAAGAAGCCTTCATATTAGGTTTTGCTGCTGATGCGTCAATGACAGGATTTTCAGAAATAATTGCAATGGGCTTTGTATATGTATCAATAGCCACTTCTGCAGTAAAGGTATCGTCCGTTGCAGGGTTTTCATACTTAACGGTAATTGTTGTATCTTCATTTATGGGAGTCTCTGCCGTAATTCCCTCGGGATAAACGGGCACCCAGAATTTGTTTGTTGTATCATTTGTTGTTTTATTTCCGACAAGTGTCACTTTTGCCGTAAGAAGAGCAAGAGCTTCACCGTAGGTTGTTCCCACAAAAACAGCAGGGATACTGGGTGCTGTTGCAAGAGTAGCAGTTTTTCTTGTTACCTTAACAAGAACATTTTCATAATACGCACTTTCATGACCGCCGCGCTTTATATCATCCCATCTTGCAGTAACATATGTGTCTTCATAGAGATACTGATTCTTTCCGCCTGACTTTGCCTCGTCAATATAGAACTGACCGTAAGAGGTTACATTTGTACCGTTTTCATCTACTACTTTACCGCCTGTCTTGGTATAGTTGGTATATGTAGAGAGATTGTCACCGGCATCACAGGTAAATGCGGGAGGTGTTGCAACCTCGGTATATTTTCCTCTGAGATAGATTACGGGCCATTCACCCGAAACTATATTGTTTTTCATTGCAATATAACTGAGGCTTCCTGATGTTGATGTTCCGTAGGTTTCAGTGTCATCGGGATAGAAAACCAGAGGAGGTTCATATTCGCCTGTGCTTTGAGGATTAAGAGTTGCCTTGTTTCTTATATCGAAATGTCCCGCAACCTCCGTACGGTTACCGTCTGCATCAACATACCAAAGCTGACCGCCTGTAACGGTTACATCTGCAACACATCCTGGACCCCATGGAACTTCAGTATGAGATACCGTCGGAGGAATGATGACAACATTTTTACGGTCAAGCGTAATTGTTGCCGCACTTGCAAACATCGGTATACAAGATACAAGCATTAAAACTGCTAAAATAATAGAAATCGATTTTTTCATAGTATTTTTTCCTTTCTTAAAATTTGTGACCTTGCAGGTCGGGTAATTTTGTACAATTTCTTCAGTAAACATAAAATATTTTACAAATCACCCCTCTTTTATCTAAAATTCTATTGATTATTCTCCCGATGTCGGTTATAATACAAGTGGAAAGACTATCATCGGAAAAGTAATCATATAGTTTCTATCTTTATGAGGCAATAAAAAAGCCCCGAAGCCGAGGCTTCGGGGCTTAAATTTTACATAATTTATTGACTGATAATTCAACAGATAGTTTCTATCTTTATGATGAGTAATTATTCGTACAAGTAGGTTATTTCATCATAATGACAGTTGATATTATAGCATTATGTACCAAAAAAAATCAATAGCTTTTCAAAAAAATATTGAAATTGTCAAATATCATAATAATCTGCTTTTCCGATATAACAGAAAGGAGGAAAGAATAACGCTATTTTCAGTCAAAAAAGTGGTCAACTTTCTTTTATGAGTGGAGGTGGATTTTTATGGCAAGAAAAGGTGAAAACATTCGAAAACGTACAGACGGCAGATGGGAAGCGAGATATATAAAAAGCCGAACTGCTGACGGAAAAGCAATACTCGGATATGTTTACGGAAAAACCTATACCGAGGCAAAGGAGAAGAGACAAAAACTGCTGAGTGAAAACCAGCAGCTTATAAGCGGAAGAAGATTTAATGAGTTAACTGAAGCTTTCCTTGTTCAAAAAGAATACAAAATAAAATATTCAACCTATATCC